>WYBX01000114.1 GCA_011525695.1 Verrucomicrobiia bacterium | reverse complement strand
AGCGCTGTCTTTGCGCTCAATACACTGCACCTTGGTCGGATAGCCCATGCTCGGTACTAGTCATATGACTAGACTTAGAGCAAGCTCATTCGCTGCTAACGTAACTAGTCGCAGCCAAACTTCAGGCCTGGGGCGCTGCCCCAGGCTGGAAATGGCCCGCGCCGTTGGCGCTTCGGGGTCGCGGAATGGCTGTTGGCGCTTTGTGGTCGCGGTCACACGATCCGAGTAACGTGCAGGAGCCGGCGCCGCTTTGCCCACCGGCAAAGGTTGGCACGGGAACACGAAGAACCGTGCGCCTCCGCGGGCCAATTGCGGCGCCACCCCACCTTTCCGCTTGCCCGGCGCCGCCCACCGCGGCGATATCATCATTCCCGCCTCGCGCGGCCGTTCCGTTACACCGCAACTCCCGACTCTTCACCGCCATGCCGAGACCCGTCACCCTGTTCACCGGCCAGTGGGCCGATCTTCCCCTCGAGCAACTCGCCCCCCTTGTGAAAAAGATGGGCTACGATGGCGTGGAGCTGGCCTGCTGGGGCGATCACTTCGACGTGGATGCCGCGGCCTCGAGCAAGAAGTACGTCCACGAGAAATGGGCCCTGCTCAAGGATCACGGGCTGTCCTGCCAGGCGATCTCGAGCCATCTCGTCGGCCAGGCCGTCTGCGATCGAATCGACGAACGCCACCAATCGATTCTGCCGCCCGATGTCTGGGGCAACGGCGACCCCGAGGGCGTCCGCAAGCGCGCGGCCCGCAAGCTCGCCCTCGCCGCCAAGGCCGCCCGGGCATTCTTCGATGCGCGGCCCGGCCGCGGTTCGAAGGACGACTTCCCGGCGGTCGTCAACGGCTTCACGGGCTCGAGCATCTGGCACTCGCTTTATGCCTTCCCGCCCACTTCCCAGGCGTACTGGGACGTCGGCTACGCGGATTTCGCGAAGCGCTTCGGACCGATCCTGGAGGCTTTCGACAAGGTCAACGTCAACTTCGCGCTGGAGGTGCACCCGACCGAGATTGCGTTCGACATTGCCAGCGCCCAGCGGGCGGTCGCCGCGGTGAAGGATCACCGGCGGTTCGGGTTCAACTACGATCCCTCGCATCTCGGGTATCAGGGCGTCGATTACGTGAAGTTCATTCGCACCTTCGCCGACCGAATCTATCACGTGCACATGAAGGATGTCTGGTGGGGTCACGGCGACGGCACGGTCGGCGTCTTCGGCGGCCATGTGAGCTTCGGCGAGGCCCGGCGGTTCTGGGACTTCCGCTCGCTCGGCCACGGCGACATCCGGTTCGAGGACATCATCGTCGCGCTGAATGACATTGGCTATCGGGGCCCGCTCAGCGTCGAATGGGAGGACATGCGGATGGATCGCGTGCACGGGGCGACCGAGGCCGCCGCCTTCGTCCGCAAGGTCGACTTCCCGTCGAGCAACGTCGTCTTCGACGCCGCGTTCGAGAAACAATAGGGTCCGCGGCGCGCCGGCCGGGATGGCCACGCTTCCCGCCCGCGGCGGGCACCAGGCGTTGCCCGCTCCTCCCGCTCCTCGCTAGTCACTACCCGCTACTCGCTACTCTCACGACATGAGCATCAAAATTGGCATCATTGGCGCAGGGGGCATGGCCTCCTATCACGCGACCGGCTTCCGCGAAGCCGGGGCAGAAATCCTCGGGCTGGCCGACGTCAACCCGGTTGCCGCGCAGAAGGCGGCGGAGAGGTACGGGATTGCGCGAGCGTTTGGCGACGTGGCCGAGATGCTGCGCACGCTGCCGGAGCTGGATGCGGTTTCGATCATCGTGCCGAACAAGTTTCACGCGCCGCTGGCCATCGCCGCGCTGAAGGCCGGCAAGCATGTGTTCTGTGAGAAGCCGCCCGCGATTAATGCGCGTGAGGCCGCCCTGATGAAGCTGGCGGCGGAAAAGGCGAAGCGGACGCTGATGTTCAATTTCAACAACCGGGCACGGCCCGAGAGCTACGCGATGATGGAGTACATCAAGGACGGCTCGGTTGGCACGATCAACAGCTGCCAGGCGAGATGGATTCGCCGCACCGGGATTCCCGGATTTGGCGGGTGGTTCACCAACAAGGCGCTCTCCGGCGGCGGTCCGCTGATCGACCTGCTGCACATGATCGATCTTGGGCTCCATTTCATGGGCTATCCCGAGCCGGCCCATGTGCTGGCCCGGACCCACCGCGATTTCATCACCGACAAGACCTTCAAGGGGCCCTGGGGGATTCCGGATGTCGCCAAGGGGGTCACCGATGTCGAATCGGCCGCGCACGGTTTTGTCACGTTCAAGACCGGGCAGTCGCTCGCCTTCCAGGTGTCGTGGGCGGAGATGAACAAGCGCGAGGAGGTGTCCGTGACATTCCAGGGTTCCAAGGCAGGCGGGCTGGTGCAGCGGCTCTTCGGGCTGGATGGCATTGATGACACCGCGATTGATGCGTGCGAACTTTACACCCACGAGCGCGGCCGGCCCGTGAACCGTTCGATCACCGTTCCTCCGGATGCACCGATGGGCCGGGTGCGCTCCGCGATGAATTTCGTCCGCACGCTGGAAGGGAAGGAAAAACCGCTCAACACGCCGGATCAGGCGGTCTCGCTGATGAAGATCATCGATGGCGCCTACAAGTCGGCCGCCACGGGCCGGCCGGTTGCGCTGTAGTCCAAACCGTAGCGAGCATCGAGTAGCGAGTAGCGAGCATGATGGTTTTCTCCATTTAAGCGTCGCTGCTTCGCCTCGTTCTCGTTCCTCGTAATCGTTCTCGTTCTCCATCAAATCCCGCACGCATCAGCGATTACGAGGACGGGAACGATGTTGTCGTCGCAAGGATGAAAGATTCGGATCGATATCAGTAACAGGGCGCAGCAAGTGTGCGCCCAGCTCAACAACCCCTGCTTTCACACCACCTCCATGAAACTCAATCGCAAACTCCGCATGGGCATGATCGGCGGTGGCCGGGGTGCCTTCATCGGCGCCGTGCACCGCATGGCCGCCCGGCTCGACGGCGAAATCGAACTCGTCGCCGGCTGCTTCTCCTCGGACCCGAAGAAATCCAAGCTGTCCGGCGAGGATCTGTTCCTCGATCCGGCGCGCGTCTACGGCACGTATGAGGAGATGGCCCGACGCGAGGCGGCGCTGCCCGCCGATCAGCGGATCGACTTCGTGTCGATCGTCACCCGGAACAACACGCATTTCGACGTCACAAAGACCTTCCTCGAGGCCGGTTTTCACGTGATCTGCGACAAGCCGGTCTGCCGGACGCTCAAGGAAGCGGTGAAGCTTCGCGAAGTCGTGCGGAAGTCGGGCCGGATTTTCGCGCTGACGCACAATTACACCGGCTACCCGATGGTGAAGGAGGCCCGCGAGTGGGTCCGCAGCGGGAAACTGGGCAAGTTGATGAAGGTGGTGGTGGAATACCCGCAGGGCTACGCCATCACCGCGCTCGAGTCCGGCACCACCGGACAGATTTCGAACTGGCGGATGGATCCCTCGATCTCCGGCGCCTCCAATTGCATGGGCGACATCGGCACCCACGCCCACAACCTGGCGCGCTACATCACCGGGCTAGAGGTGGAGGAAATCTGCGCCGAGCTGTCGACCTTCATTCCCGGCCGGCCGCTGGACGACGATGGCAACTGCCTGCTGCGGCTTTCCCAGGGCGTGAAGGGTGTCCTCTATGCCTCGCAAATCTCGAGCGGCGAGGAGAACAACCTGAACATCCGGGTCTTTGGCACGAAGGGCTCGCTGCAGTGGTTCCAGGAGAATCCCAACGAGCTCATCTTCAAGCGGGCCGACGCCCCGCAAGTCGTGTATCGCCGGGGCAATGGCTATCTCAGCCCGGCTGCCCAGGGGGCGACGCGGCTGCCATTTGCCCACCCGGAAGGCTTCATCGAGTGTTTCGCGAACATCTATCGCGATGTGGCCGCGGCCATCGCGGACTCCATTGCCGGCCGCAAGCCACCGAAGGCGGGCTATGATTTCCCCACCATTGAGGATGGCATTGCCGGGATGGCGTTCATCGAGAGCGCGGTGAAAAGCGGCAAGGCCGGTGCGAAGTGGGTGAAGTTTCCGAAGACCTGAGCCAGCGTTCTGTGTCGATCGGCACACAACGCTGGCTCGGTAAATTGCCGCCGGCCGACGGATTGCACCACCGGGCGCCGCGCGGGTAGAAACGCCGCATGCCGTCGCCACTTCCGCCCCTGCCCGTTGAGCCGCGCCCCGGCCGCTATCGCCATTTCAAGGGACACGAGTATCGCGTGATCGGGCTGGCGCGACATTCGGAGTCGTTGGAGCCGCTAGTCGTGTACGAGCCGCTTTATGGCGAGGGCGGGCTCTGGGTCCGGCCGGCCGCGATGTTCAGCGAATGGGTGGCCGGCCCGGACGGCAGGCTGGTCCCGCGCTTCGCCCGGGTGGAGGACCTTTGAGGGGGCGCCCGCTCCCGCTTTTCTACTTTTAACCCCGGGTGGTCCGGGGCAGGTTGGGCCCGATGCGTGTTCTTCTCGCCTTCGACAAGTTCAAGGACTCCCTCACGGCCCGGGAAGCCTGTGAAGCAGCCGCGCATGCGCTGCAGGATCAGCACGCGGACTGGACGCTCGACCTGTGCCCGCTGGCCGATGGCGGCGAGGGATTCTGCGAGATTCTGACCAGCGCGGCCGGCGGCCACACGATCGCCTCATCGGTGGCGGATCCGCTGGGCGACTTCGTGCAGGCGCCCATCGGGTTTGTGCCGCTGGACAAGATCCCGGTGGCGGCCCGGGCCCAGCTGCTTTTCCCCACTCCTGCAGCATCGGCGGAAGGGACCGCGCGGCGGGGCTCCCCGGTCGTGGCAGTGGTGGAAATGGCGTCGGCCTCCGGGCTGGCATTGCTGGAACCCGGGGAACGCGATCCCTGGAAGACCTCCTCGTTTGGGACCGGTGAGCTGATTCGGACCGCAGCGGATCTCGGTGCCATTGGGATCGTGCTCGGTGTTGGCGGCAGCGCCACGAGTGATCTCGGGCTCGGTGCCCTTGCGGCACTGGGATTGGAATTCCGCACTGCGGATCGGCAGGTGGTCGACCCGCCCATCCCGGCCGACTGGCGCCACGTCGCCGAAATCTCCGGGCGGATTCCGACCGGGCTGCCGCCCATCCGGATTGCCTGCGATGTGACCAACCCCCTGCTCGGTCCCAATGGCGCGGCGGCCGTCTATGGGCCGCAAAAGGGACTGCGTCCCGGCGACCTGGCGCGGCTGGATCACGAGTGCGCCCGGCTGGCGCTCATGCTCTGCGGACATGCTGGCAAGCCGGATACATTGATGGAGACGCCGGGTGCCGGCGCTGCGGGCGGCATTGCCTTTGGGCTGATGGCGGCTGCGGGGGCGCGGTTGCTGCCGGGATTCGAGCTGGTTTCCAGCTGGCTGGATCTCGAAACGCGGCTGGCCGCGGCCGATCTGGTGCTGACGGGCGAGGGCCGGTTCGATGACAGCTCGCTCAGCGGCAAGGGTCCCGGGGCAGTGGCGGCGCGGGCGCTCGCCCTGGGCAAGCCGGTGCATGTGTTTGCCGGCCAGTCCGCCACCACGCAGGCTCCACCCGGGCTGAAGGTGACCGCGATTTCGCCACCGGGTATGCCGCTCCAGTCGGCCCTTCATCTTGCCCGGCAGAACCTGACCCGGGCAGTTGCTCGCGAATTGTGAGCCATCCGGCTGCGCCCTCGGACGTGTCGCACCATCATCGCCATCGTCGGATCCGCCGGGCCAAGCAGTGGCTGCGTTTCATGCCGCGGCGGGCGGTGTTTCACAATTACCCATTTGTCGGACGTTTTGCGGCCTTTGCCCGCCGGGAGGCCTACCTGTGGTCGTTTCGCCGGGACGAGGTCCGGCGCGCCTTCTATTTCGGCTCGGTCCTCGCGTTTCAGCCGATCATGGGGGTCCAGCTTCCGCTCGCGCTCGTCCTGGCGATTCTGGTCCGCGCCAACCTCATGATACTCGGCGCCCTCCAACTCGTGACCAATCCGTTCACGGCGATCCCGATCTACGGAGCGACCTTCATGATCGGCCGGCGCGTGCTGCGCATCCTGGGATTTCCAATGCATGGGGCGCAGCTACCGGCCGGCTGGACAAACATGGGCGTGGGAGAGGTCTTCGGGCACATGGACATGAGCACTGCCATTGGCCAGGGCGTTGTCTGCCTGCTGATGGGCGGACTTGTGGCCGGGCTCTTTTTCGGTGCGACGCTCGACATCGTGCATTATATCGGCGTTCGCGGCGCGGCGGCATCGCCAGCGCGCGACAAACCCGAAGGCCCGACGCCGGTGCCGTGAGCGTTCGCAAATCGAATGGGAGATACCGACTGCGCAGCCTTTCGGGCTTCGCAGCTGACCGCTCCGCCAAGTTGCCGGAAAAGCGGCATGAATGGCTGCGGCACACGACGGTAAGTCTGACGGGCTGCCAGGCGAACAGGCTGGACCCGTGTTGGCCACGTCCCCAAGGCTGGCCGCAATGCTCGGCGCGCTCCGTTCGATTCCCCTGACCCTTCCCTTTTCATTACTGGTGCCGGTGCTCGCGCTGCTTGGCTGCAGTTCCACCCAACCGCCGTCACCAGCCCCGAATGGGTCCGCGGCGGCAGCACCCATCTTCACCTCGCCGCTCGCGTTGCCCCGCCAGGAAACGACGCCGCGCGTCATGTTGGGGATCGACGTCCTCGAGGCCGACGGATTTGCCGCGGTCAAGGGGAAGCGGCTGGGCCTGCTGACTCATCCGGCGGGGGTCAACCGCCGCGGCGTCTCCACCCTCGAGGTGCTGCGGCGGGCGCCGGGGGTGCACCTGGTCGCCCTCTATGCGGTGGAACATGGCATCCACAACAATCTTTCCGCCGAAAAGACGTTCTCCGATCACCGGGATCCGCAGACCGGGTTGATGGTGTATTCGCTGTACAACGAGAAGCGGCGGTTCCGACCGACACCCGAGCAGCTGAAGCCGATCGATGCATTCGTCATCGATCTGCAGGACGTGGGCACCCGGAGTTACACCTACATCGGCGCGATGAAGACCGCGATGGAAGCCTGCTTCGAGGCCGGCAAGGAGGTCATCGTCCTGGATCGTCCCAATCCGCTGGGGGGCTACAAGGTCGACGGTCCGTTGCTCGATCCGAACCTGATGACCGACGTCGGCCGCTTCCGGGTGCCGTATGTCCACGGGCTGACCATGGGTGAGCTGGCGTTGATGGCGAAGTCATCGCTGCCGCCCGGCGGGATCGCCGTGTCCGATGCTGTTCGCAGCCGGGCGCGGCTGACGGTGATTCCGATGCGCGGCTGGAGTCGCAGCATGCGCTGGCCGGAAACGGGGCTCCCCTGGGTGCCGACCTCTACCATGATCCAGGACTTCGGAGCCGTGCAGGGCTATGCCATGACGGGGCTCGGCTGTATCCTGGGCGGCTTCCGCCACGGGATCGGAAAGCAGTATCCTTTTCGTGGACTCAAGCATCTGTCGATTCGCGACGAGATCATCGAACGGGAGCTCCGCGCCCTGCCGCTGCCGGGGCTGCAGGTGAGACGCGTGAGCGTTCCCAACGAGCGGAACGGACAACCAACCACCGGACTCTTCATCGAAATCAACGATTACGACGCCTGGCAGCCGACGGACCTCAGTTTTTACCTGATGAAGCTGGCGTGCCAGCTGGAACCGCGAAACCCGTTCGCGGCTGCCACTCCAGCCCAGAAGCGCACGTTTCTCATCCACGTCGGCTCGACTGCGTTCTTCAATGACCTGGTCGCCAAGGGCCGGAATGTGGACATTGCCGGCTGGATCCGGACTTGGCGCGAGCAGGCCCGGATCTACCAGGAACAGAGCCGGCGGTACTGGCTTTACCGGTAAGACTCGAATCCCGACTCCAAATCTGAATGCTGTCCCGGCCCATGAAACCATTTCCTTTCCTTGGATCCTTCGCGTTGGCGATCCTGGCTCTTGCCCCGGCGTTTGCGGCAGAGAATGCCCTGACGGCCGAGGAGCGAAATGCCGGCTGGCAGCTCCTGTTCGACGGCACCTCGCTCGATCAGTGGCGTGGTTACCGGCAAGCGTCGCTTCCCGCGGCAGGTTGGGAGGTCAAGGACGGGCTTCTGCGCACGGTGGCGGGCGTCAAGGGTGGCGAACTCATCACCCGGCAGAAATTCGACGATTTCGAATTCAGCTGGGAATGGCGGATGTCCCCGGCCGGAAACAATGGCGTCAAATATTTCGTGACCGAGGATCGGCCGGGCGCGCCCGGGCACGAGTACCAGATGATCGATGATGCCGGCCATCCCGACGGCCGGCTTGGGGGCAAGCGGCAGACCGCGGCGTTCTACGATGTGCTTGCACCCGCCGCCGACAAGCCGCTCAAGCCGGTCGGGCAATGGAACGCATCCCGCATCGTCGTTCGCGGCAATCAGGTCGAACACTGGCTGAACGGGACGAAGGTTCTGGGCTACGAACTGGGCAGTCCGGAGGTCCAGGCGGGACTGGCGGAAAGCAAATTCAAGCGTTTCCCCGATTTTGGAACCAAGCTGACGGGACACATCATGCTGACGTACCACCGGGACGAGTGCTCGTTTCGCAACCTGAAGGTGCGGGCGCTGAAATGAGCCGGGGCTGACTGGCCAGGCTCCTGCCGGGGGTTTGGCTGATCCGGCGGGCCGGCAGGCGGCCCTGCGGAACTCTCGCGGCGGACACGCTACGATCAGGCTGCGATGAAGCCTGATAAACCGGTTGAGGCCAATAACCAGCCGACTCCGACGGCTGGCACCCTGTCGCGCGGCGGAGTCACCCGGGAGCAGATTTCCCGGCGGGCCGAGGAACTCTGGCGCCAGCGTAACTGCCCGTCGGGAGAGGATGAGTCGATCTGGCTGGAAGCTGAGAGCCAGCTGAAGGCCGAGTTTGAATCGCGCCCGGTCTCCGGGACCGAGTCCCGGCCCAATGCCGATGAACCGGCGCAACCCATTCACTCACGCACGAAAGTGCAGGATCCGGCCGAATCGGCAGTGCAAACCCGCTCGGCCACGGAAGAATCCAATCCGCGCCCTCAATCCGCAACGCCCGGGCGCAAACGGGAGCCGGGGAAATCCGGCGCGCGCAAGCGATAATCGGGCACCAGGGGTCCGAACCGGCTGAATGGCGGCCGATCCCCGCCTACAGCCCCACCTTCGAAATCGTCAGGGTTCCGCGCGTGGAGTCCCAATCGGCGCTGACCACACCCGCCGGCTCGATTCCGAGGTAATGAGCGGGTTGGGTTGTTCCGAGAGGGAGCACCTGTTCAATCGGAAGTCCACACACCCGGGCTGTGTGCGCGACCGCCATGGGCATCGTGAGCGCCGCGCCGGCCAGATTCGCCGTCTCGGGCTGGCTCACCCGGCCATTCGCGCCGAGTTCCACCTCGAGATCGCCCAGCCAGTACCGCCCCGGTGGCGCTGCCGCCGCCGCCATCGCATCCGTCACGAGCAGCGAAGCCTTGAGCCCCTTGGCCCGAATGAAACTGCGCAGCACCGAATCCGGGAGGTGATGGCCATCCGCTATGAAGCTGGCACACAAATCGTCCGCCGCGAGCTGCTCCCAGATGATATTGTTGTGCCGATGCAGCATCTGCGCGCAGCCATTTCCCAGATGGGTCGACAGCGATGCGCCGGCGGCTATCGCATCGCGAATCTGCTCCCGCGTGGCTGCGGTATGCCCAAGCGCCACGCAGATATTCTCGCCCAGCAGATATTCAATCAGCGCAATCGCACCCGGCACCTCCGGTGCCAGCGTCACCAGCACAATTTTTCCGCCGGCGGCCTCCTGCCGCCGCTTGAAATCCTCGATGGAGGCGTCCCGCACCTGCGCCAACGGATGCGCGCCGCGAAAGCCATCCACCGGCGAGATGTAGGGGCCCTCCATGTGCAGACCGGCAACAATCGGGTGGGAACATTCCAGCAGCGGCCTTGCACCGGCTGCGAACCGCTCGAGCGACGACGTGATCAACGTGGGCAGGCAGCGGGTGACGCCCGTCGCCTGCATCGCATCCAGCGAGCGCCGTGCCGCCTCGGCGGACAGGGATGGCGCATTATAGTCCACGCCAGCGAATCCGTTCACCTGCAAGTCGACGAAGCCTGGAAAAGTGATGTTCATGGCAAGCGAGGCGCGCTGGGGGGTGCGAAGCCCGGACCCTCGCCAGGAGCGGCGATTCCGTCCGAACCGGGAGCACGATGCAATCCGCAATCCGCGGGAACCATCGAGTCCGCCGAATGCCGCGGCCGGCACTGCGCCATCTGCAAAAACGGACCGGCCGCGGACACCCACATGTCCGCGGCCGGCATTTATCGGGGTAACTATTTTCAAACTCCGCTTGCGCCCGTTTCCACGTAAACGTGGGCGCGAGCGGTTCACGGAAATTCGATTAAAGCGTCGTCAATGTATCGGGTTTGTCGGGTTCGTGCTGCGCATCCCTTGTCATCGAGTGCGCAGCACTTGGCAGATCAGAACCGGTATTGCACCCGGGCGTAGAGGACGTGCGCGTCGAAGTTGTTGATCCCGCCCGTGCCGTCGTCCCGGTTCGTCACCAGGCTGTACTTGGTGGTGTAGCTCAGGTTCTCGCTCATCCGGCGGACCCAGGTGATGGACGCCACATTCTGCTTCACGCTGGAACCGAAGGGCAGCGAAAGCGCCGAGTAGTCGATGAAGTTGGAGGAGCGGAACATCGAGTAGTCGACGTACAAATCATCCTTCTTCGACACAGTGTAACCACCCGACAGGGACCCGCTCACCGCGTTGTTGTCGGCATGCTTGATCCGGGCGAAGACGTTCTCCGGCATCTCCATCCGGTCGAAGTTGAAGTTGGCGCTGGCGGTCAGGTACAGGCGGCTGTTGGGCGTCCAGGTCACATTCTGGCTGAGAATGTGCGTGTCCATCGAAAGGCTTTCCTGCTTGCCCAGGCCGACGGCAATCGTGGTGATGGTGGACTTCTGCAGGTCGTAGCGGCTGATCAGGCTCAGCTGGGAGAAGGGCTTCCAAGACAGCCGGACGTTGATGTCGTTCGTCTCGAAGTCCTGATCGGACAGGTACGACGGATAGGAACCGACGGTGTTGTCCAACGTCGCGTCGTAGTCATTGATTTTAACCTGGTAATAGTATTGGGCGAAGAGCGAGAGACCGGGCTTCACATACCATTTCGCATCCAGGGCAAGCTTCTGGCTGTCGCGGCTGTCATCGGAAAGGCGCTCCGGATCGGCTTCCATGCTGTGGAGATCGATATACTTCTCGTCGAGCGTGCCCGTCCCATGGATCCATTCGCCGGTGGCGCTGAAAACCATGTTCTTCAACCCGGTATAGCGGGCCTCGAGGTTGCCGGTGAATTCATCGTACTCCTTGTCGGCCACCGTCTCGCCATGGTGTTCGGCCATCAGGAACCCGGTGTTGGCGGCGCCGACCTCCGTCTCGGTGAATTCGGCCATCATCTCCTGGCTCAGGTTCTCAAAACGCAGTGACGGACGGATGGACCAGTGCGGCCGCGGGACATAGACGGCGTTCACATTGAGGACGGTCTGGTTGACCTCACCGTCGCCGTGCAGTCCGAAGAACCCATGGTCGCGCTGCTGCCGGCGGAGGAAGGCGGGATCGTAGACTGCGTCGTAGCTCTGTCCATAGATCCGGCTGCTGACCAGGTTCGTATCGAGATCAGTCCGCAGGGCGCCGGCCGAAACCGTCAGCTTCTCATTGAGCTTGCGCATATAGAAGCCGTGGACGGCGAAGATATCGGTCGTGGTACCGTCCTTGGAGGTGACCTGCCGGTCGGCGCTCTCGAAGGGGCGGCGCCGGAACCAGTGCGCGTTGTTGAGCTTGGCTTCGTGATAGCGGCCGCCGACGTTCCATTTCACCTCTTCCTGCGATTCGTTGCCGATGTCGACTGTGAGGGTGGTGGTCTCCTCGTCGATATTATAGAACGAGGGAACGATGTTGCGGCCCGCCAGGCTGGAGTCACCCCATTTGGTGGAGCTCTTCGAACCGTCGCGGATGCCCTGCTCCAGCCGGAACTTCAACAGCGTCTGGTTGGGCGTGTAGTAGCCGGCCTCGAGCCAGAGCTTGCTGCGCTTGAGGCTGAGATCCTCGTCGAACATCACGAACGAGGAACCATCGGGCAGTCGGGTGCTGGAGCCGTCGTACCAGACGCGGAACTGATCGTAGCCGCCCTCGATATAGTATTTCTCGGACTTGTCGAAGCGGGCGACGAGCCGGTAGGAGTCGTCCGAGGGCATCAGCCGGGCCTCGAACTTGAAGACGGAGGACTCACCCTCGCTGGTGAGTTGGAACTCGTCGAGCCCGATGAAGCCACCCTTCTTGGTCTGGGTGAGTTGCTGGAACGCGGGCCGGTCGCCGTCGAGCAGGACTCCTCCAATGGAACTGGAGAGCGTGCCGCTGCTGGTGACGTTCTGGGCGAGCAGCGCCACGGGGGCGAGGAGGGTCGCCAACAGGGTGCAAATTCTTGAGCGTTGCATGGCAGTCGTGGTTTTAAAGGTTGGCTGGGCGATTAGTAGCGGAGCGATGAGTTCACGTGGGAACCGTGCACCGCTTCGTGGCAGCCTGCGGTCCAGCAGGTGCCGCCGCTGGTGAGGAAGCTCGTGTGCTCGCGGCTGCCGATCATGATCTGGCCGCTGACGGTCTGCTGCTGGTTGTGGCACTGGAGGCAGGCGGCCGCGTTCCGGGCCTTGAGCATCTTGGCGTTCACCGTGCCGTGCGGATTGTGGCAGCTGGTGCACCCGTCCCGCATCGCCTCGTGCTCGAACACATACGGTCCGCGGATGGCGTCATGGCACTTCAGACAGCTCTCGTTCGAGCCCTGGAGATTCGTGCCTCCGCCGACGACCGCATCACCCTGGTGCGACTCGTGGCAGTCGCTGCAGCCCACCTTGTCGATGGGATGTGAATACGGCATCGCGAATTCGCTGCGCTTGTCCAGATGGCACTGGAAGCACGTCTCGGGATTCTTGGCGGGATTGACGATGGAGCCGGCGCCGCCGCCCTGCTGCGAATGGATGCTGCCCGGACCGTGGCAGGATTCACAGCCCACGTTCTTGGCATTCTCGCCCTCCGCCATCAGGTTGGCGTGGGTCGCATCGTGGAAATTGCTGGTGATGCCCTCGTGGCACTGGGCGCAATCGGCCGAGCCGACGAAGGTGGCGCCCGGTATCTGCGGCGGGGCCATCATGGTGGTGCGTGAGACCATCACGCAGGAGACAAGCAGCAGCCCCCAGGCAGCTGTACCTCCGAATATGAGGGTGGATTTAATCCGACGTAGGCGGGCGATCATGGTGCGAGGATTTGAGTGTTTCCGGGGTGTCTGAGAAGTGGTGAATGGCTGCAGGGTGGCGGCGAGTATGCCGAATCGATCCGGCACTGACTGCGCATCCATTGCCCAGGTGTGCGCAGGGCTTGGCTGGGATTCGAGCCGGCCGGCCGGCCTTAGCCGCCGGGCCCGGGACTTCGTATCGCAACCCGACATACGCATTTTCAGAGGTAAAATCGGGCAAACCCGTCCGCCCGCGCGCCCGGCGGCGACTCAGGGCGGCTCGAACGCCGACGTCCGGCGGCCCCGGCAGGGGGGGCGGCCTCCAGCGAAGGTCCATCATTTTGCTAATAGACTAGCGGTGCGCCATGGGAGGAAAGCCAAGAAACGCGGACTTGCCGGCAAGATGCGGCGAGCGGGTGCGCGTTGCTTTCGGCCATAGTGCCGCGCCGCCGGGGCGTTCGCTCCGCTGGCGCTTTCCCCCTCTCCCCCATGAAATCCACCCTCCGGCCGATTGTATTCGTAGCGTTCCTCGCCACGGCTGCCGCTTACGCCGCCGATGCCGCCGCCAACTGGACCCAGCACTGTGCAAAATGTCATGGTGACGATGGCCAGGGCGCAACCAAGATGGGCAAGAAACTCAAGATCCGGGATCTCACCGACAGCGCCGTCCAGGCCAAGTTCACGGACGAGGAAGCCGCCAAGGCGATGAAGGTCGGCGTCACCGACGAAAACGGGAAGACCCGGATGAAGGCCATCCCGGAACTTTCCGATGCCGAGATCACGGCACTGATCGCCCACGTTCGATCGTTGAAGAAGTAAGCGGCGGCAGCGCCTCGACGTCATGCCAACCGATACGCCTCTGGCGCCGGGCAATCGCCGGGCCTGGACGAACGGTGTCCTCGCCGCATTAACGGGAATCTTTGCGCTCATGGCGGGGTTGTTCCTCGCCAATCTCTGGGGCCGGCCCTCCCGTCCGGCCAACCCGCTGGTTGACGAGGCCTTCCTTGACACTGCGCCCTGGCGCCAAAGCTATGCGGACCTGGCCAGGGCCAAGGAGGACCTTTCCGACTTCGACTGCTACGCCTGCCACGAGAAGAACGAGCCGCCACCGATCCGCTATGACGCCGACCTGAACATCATCATCCCGGAGGAACACGAGACCATCAAGATGGGCCATGGCTCCCATCAGCGGAACAACCATTGTTTCAACTGCCACAATGAGTCGAATCTGCTCGTGCTCCACACCCGCGACGGGCGCGAGCTGTCCTTTGCCGAAAGCAGCGTGCTGTGTGGCAGCTGCCATGGCCCGACCTACGGCGACTGGGAGGCGGGCGCCCACGGCCGGATCAGCGGCTATTGGGACCGCAGCCGCGGCCCCGCCCACCGGCTCGATTGCGTGAACTGCCACAATCCACACGCGCCGCGGATCCCCTCGCGCACCCCCGCCCCGCCGCCAAGTCCACTGCGCGGCCCGCGGACGGATCCCAGCCGGGAACCAACCCACTGAAATGGCCACTCCCCCGCCCGTTCCGTCCGACAAGACATCCGATCGCGCCCTTTCGCGTCGGAGCTTCCTGCGGTCGACCGCCGCCCTCTCCGGCCTGACCGCGCTGGCCGCCAGCCTGTCACCGCTTCGGGAACTCGACGATTTCACCTCCACAGAGCAGTTCCTGCAGAAATACTACAAGGAACTCACGCCGGAGGAAATGACGCGCGTGCTGGCCCGGATAGAAAAGGAGGTCGAACGGCAGTATGGGATTCGCCCGCACGTCCGTGATCTCAGGCCGATGGACGGCGTGGAGTTCGTCTACTGCCTCAACCTCACCCGCTGCATCGGCTGCCGCAAATGCGTTCACGCCTGCGTGGCCGAGAACAATCTCTCCCGCGATCCGGAAATCCAATACATCCGCGTCCTGAAGCTTCCCCATGGCTCGCTCGATGTCGAGAAGGCCGAGCACAAGTACACGGCCGATCAGGTGCCGGAAAAGGGCTTCTTCTACTTGCCGGTGCAATGCCAGCAGTGCCGGAACCCGGCCTGCGTCAAGGTCTGCCCGGTGCACGCCACCTGGCAGGAGTCCGACGGTATCACGGTGATCGATTACGACTGGTGCATCGGCTGCCGCTATTGCGAGGCCGCCTGCCCCTATTGGGCGCGCCGCTTCAACTTCGCCAAGCCCGGGCTGCCGGCCGAGCGGATCAACCCCGACATGTCCTACCTCGGGAACCGGCCGCGCAAGCTGGGCGTGATGGAGAAGTGCCACTTCTGCATCCAGCGCACCCGGGCCGGCCGCTATCCCGCCTGCCTCGAGGTCTGCCCGGTCGGTGCACGCAAGTTCGGCAACATCCTCGATCCCAACAGCGAGGTCTCCTACATCCTGCGCGAGAAGCGGGTCTTCATCCAGCTCAAGGAGGAAATGGGGACTTCACCGCGGTTCTTTTACTACTTCGACAAATGATCGCCGCCACGCGCAATTACCTTCGCTTTCTCTGGCGGTGCGGCCGGATCGCTTTCGTCGGCGACTGGCGTTATTACGCCTGGATGGGCGTGCTGACGATCGTGTCGCTCGTCGGCTTGCACGCCTACAGCCGGCAGCTGGTGGACGGCCTGGTGGTCACCGGAATGGGCGATGAGGTCTCCTGGGGTGTCTACATCGCCAACTTCACCTTTCTGGTCGGCGTCGCCGCCGCCGCGGTGATGATGGTCATCCCCGTGTACATCTATGACAACGAGGAACTCCATGATCTCGTGATCTTCGGCGAACTGCTCGCCGTGGCCGCGATCATCATGTGCCTCGCGTTTGTCACGGTCGACCTGGGCCGGCCGGATCGGTTCTGGCACCTGATCCCCGTGATCGGCCAGTTCAACTTTCCGGCCTCGATGCTCAGCTGGGACGTGCTCGTGCTGAACGGCTACCTGCTCCTGAACGTGCACATCTGCGGCTACCTGCTCTATTGCCGCTATCACGATCGGAAGCCGGCCAGGTGGTTCTATATTCCGTTCGTCTTCATCGCGATCTTCTGGGCGGTGTCGATTCATACCGTGACCGCCTTCCTGTATGTCGGCCTCGGCGGGCGGCCCTTCTGGAATTCCGCGATTGTCGGCCCCCGCTTCCTGGCATCGGCCTTCACGGCCGGCCCGGCCCTGATCATCCTCGCGCTCCAGGTCATCCGGCACGTCACCCATTACCGAATCACCGACAAGGCGCTGCTCACGTTGCGCTCGATCGTGCAGGTCTCGATGCTGATCAACGTCTTCCTGCTCATCAACGAGGTGTTCAAGGAGTTCTATTCGGGCAACCACCATGTCGCCTCCGCCAAGTATCTTTTCATCGGCCTGCACGGCCATCACGCACTGGTGCCATGGATCTGGACGGCGATCGGGCTGAATGTCACGGCCATGGTGCTGCTCTGTCTGCCGCTCAGTCGGAGCCTGAAATGGCTCAACCTGACCTGTGTGATGGCGATTCTCGGCATCTGGATCGAGAAGGGGATGGGGCTCGTCGTGCCGGGCTTCATTCCCACGCCGCTCGGCGAAGTCATCGAGTACACGCCGTCGCTCAATGAGACGCTCGTATGCTTTGGCATCTGGGCGTTCGGGCTGCTGTGCTATACGATTTTCCTCCGAATGGCCGTCCCCATCCTGCAGGGGAGGCTCGCCAAGGCCAACGAGGGCCGGCCCGAGATTCAGGGCGACGAGCAGGAAATCCCGGCCGCGTTCCCGTCCAAACCGGACCGGATTCCTACGCCAACGGCTCATTGAATCAAGGCGCCCTGCCGCCGCAATCGCACCAGTTTCTCCTCCCGATACCATGGCCACCCAACTCACCGCCGACGACGCCCGACAGTCACTCACCGCCCACGTTGCCGCCAAAGGCGCCGAAGTCCGCGCCAAATACGGGCCGACCATCGGTTGGGCAGAGTTGCAGCGGCTGCTGAAGGATCGGGCCTTTGTCCGCTACCCGTGTGAGATCACCTTTGATTCCGCGCATCTCCGGCCGGGCGAGTTCGCCTATGCGGCCGCCAAGGGCGAGAGCCCGGAGGACGGCTTCACGCTCCACGTCCACCCGGTCTACATGCTTGATTTGCCGTCAGTCCCGGCGCTCGTTCTCTATCATCTGGTCTCGGTCAACTATGGTGACTTTGCGGCCGCGGATGATGCCGAAGCGTTTGGCGCCGCCGCGCTCGGCCTGAGCCGGGACGATTATTATGCGATGCTTTGCGCCTTGGCCGATCGGCTGGGCGGCGGCAGCGAAGGCCCGCTGGACGCCGTTCCGGACGATCCGATTGGCGACTGCGCTTGCGGCTGCAGTGGCGCCTAGTCCGGCTTCGCGGCTGCCCGGCGGCGGACCCGCGCCCAGGTGAAGGCCAGGGAGACGGCCAGAAGCACCGTGCCGAGTGCCAGGAATGATACGATCCGGTGAACCGGCTCGAGTTGACCCGAGCCAGCCAACGCCAGGTACGCCGTCGTCAATCCCAGCGTGGCGTGGGCCATCCAGCGGTACTTCGGATTCCGCACGATCAGATTCAGCCCATAATAAAGCAGTGCGAGTGCGATCCAGCCGAGCGCGACGTACTTCAGCGGCAGCAGGTGATAGAGCGCATACGGGAAGATCGCGAAGGCGCCGCCCAGATAGACATTGCGCATCACCTCGGTGCGCAGTTCCAGCCGATCCTTCTGCCAGTTCAGCAACCGGGCCGTAAGGAGCGCCACGATCCCAAATCCCACGCTGATCCCGTTCTCCCGTTCCACCACCACGATGTAGCCAAGGACGATCGCGGCAAAGATCACAAAATTGGCAACCACGATGAACCGGGAGCGGAACCAGATCGCCGTCGCCACCACCACCAGGCTCTGCAACGACAGCCACACGAAAACCGCCGGCATTTCGGACGCCTTCATGATTGCCAGGCTGAGCGCCACGTAACCCGTCATCGCATACAGGAACGTCGCCACGCGGCTGCGCTCGTGCACCCAGAAAGTGATTGCTAGGCCCAGGAACAACACGGACGCCGCACCATGGATCGGGGCGAAGGCCTTGGGAAAGGCCGCCGCGGTGTGCACCACGAATCCGGCATAGCCGAGCGCGCAATTGAGCAGGGCGGCGGTGTTGGTCGTCCCGCTCTCGGATTGCCGGTCGCCGCGGAAGAGCATCGCGGCCGCATAGGTGACGACCAGCCCCGGGAACAGCGCCGGCGCCAGGAGCGGCCTGGTGGCGAAGCGCAACGGGCCTCCATCGAGGGGATTCCCGATCACCCATAGCAGCAGCGCCGTGTAGCTCATCGGCAGGAGTGCCAGTCCGAACGCCGGCCAGCGGCGCCGCTGGCTGACTGTCACGCCCGCAATCGCCAGGACCATGATCAGGGGAAGGGCAAAACCCGCGTTTCCGATCACCAGCGCCGAAAGAAACCCGAGCGCGAACGCCAGCGTGGCCAGCCAGGCGGAGTTTCGCGTCAGGGCCAGCACCAGAAAGCCGGCCAGGGTGAGGATCAGTGCGGCCTGGCCCGCCAGGCCGCCGGGATCCAACACCGCTCGCGGAACGGGGAAGAGCAACCGGAGCACTGCGATGTAAAGGAGCACCATCGCGGCCCCGCGCAGGTACCCCGCCACCAGCGTAAAGCTGCGCCGCCAGGCATGCGCCAGCATCAGCAACCCGGCGCCAAGTCCAAGCCCGACCGCGCCGGGCACCGCGGCCGGGAGCGCAGCGAAAGGCAGCGACAGGACAAACCCGATTCCCATCGTCAGCACCAGGATCCCCGCAAGCGAAAACCAGTTCTGGCCCACCTCGAACTCCAGGTCCGGCGGCGGACGGACCGCTTCCAGATCAACCGGCTGAAGTGCCGCGGGTGGGACCGCGCCACCGGTCACCGAGTGCGGAGATCCCGCGCCCGCGATTCCCAGATGCGCCTCAATCCGCGCCAGTCGCTGTTCAAACTCCGCGAGTACGCGCGCCGTCGCTGCCTCCGAAGGCGGAAGCTCGGGGCATGGGGCCGGCAAAGCGGCCGCCAACGGCGATCGGGTTTGGGGCATCGGGCGGGGTAACCTCTGTCGCGGCCAAGGGTGGCGAAACGGGCTCGGGCTCACTACCCCTTCATTGCCGGATGCTCCGCATTTCTTGTTCGACCGTGTTCCGGCTCCCCCCGGAGCGCATGCCCACCAGAGGCATCCCGCGTCGCTTTCGGCCCGAAGCGATGGTTCCGAATCGGTGCGCGATAAGCGTGTCAACTGCTCCGACAATATGTGCCGAGTTTTCGTCAACCGATGCGAAGAGCCCGCCTGCCGCAGTGAATACACTGGCCCGGCGCACGCGCGCGCACGCCATGACAAGGTCCGCCCAGCATCCCTCCATCCTGCCAATGACCGGTTTCCGCCGGATGCCCGCCGGTAAGGAATGGCGCTGGTGCATCGCGAGCTTGCTCGCACTCGTCGCCGGCGCGCTCCGGGCGGCCGACGAACCCGCCCCTGCCCCGGCACCAAATTCCACGGCTGCGTGCCTCGAATGCCATTCCGACACCGAGCTCACAATGTCGAAGGCCGGCCAGACGCTTTCGTTATTCGTCAATGGAGCTGCCGCCGCAGCGTCCGTCCACGGCAGCCTCGATTGCATCGACTGCCATGAGGATTTCGATGGTGAGGCGCTGCCGCACAAGCAGCCGCTGACGCCGGTCGATTGCGCCGGGTGCCACGAGAATCCGGGCAAGTCCCACCCCTTCCACCGGCGGCTGGCCGCCGAGGAAATTCCCGTCGCCGACGACACGTCCTGCGTGGCCTGCCACGGCAAGCATGAGATCACCGCGGTGAAGGCACCGCTGTTTCCCTTTGCCGACGGACTTCAACCCCAGGGCTGCGGGAAGTGTCACGAACTGGAGCGGGAGCATTTCAACGCCTCCGCCCACGGATTGGCGTTCGCGAACAAGCAGCCCAATGCCCCCGACTGCCTCACCTGCCATCGGCAGGATGTGGTCCCGATCCTTAACACGGCTGCGACCCTCGAGCAAAAACTCGCACAGACCCAGCAATGCGAATCCTGCCACGTCGGCCAGGAAAGCGTCGCCGGCCAGGCGCTGCGCGGCGACAACTTCGTCGCGTCATTTGACCAGAGCGTCCACGGCGCCGCGCTGGCCGCGGGCAAGCCCGGAGCCGCGAACTGCGTCGACTGCCATGGTGCCCACGAGATGAACCGCGCGATGGTGGCCGATGCGCGGATGAACAAGCTTCACGTCGGCGCCACGTGTGCCAAGTGCCACGAGCAAATCGCCCAGGAGTTCGATGTCAGTGCCCATGCCGCCGCGCTGCGCAAGGGCAACCTCGACTCCGCAGCCTGCATCGACTGCCACGGCGAACACGACATCCGCAAGCACACCGATCCCGCCTCGCCGGTCCACAAGGCCAATGTCGCCCAGCAGGTCTGCGCCGACTGCCACGCTTCGCTGAAGCTGACCAAAAAATACGGAATCGCCTCCCATACCTTTCAGACGTTCGCCGACAGTTATCACGGACTCGCCGTCCGTGGCGGCTCCGTCGAAGTGGTGAACTGCGCCAGCTGCCACAGCTCGCACGCCATCAAGTCGCAGGACGATCCGACCTCCACCGTCCACAAGGACAACCTGGTCCAGACCTGCGGCCAGTGTCACCCCGGGGCCAACACCCGGTTCGCCGTGGGCAAGGTTCATGTCAGCCCGGAAGCCAAGGCCGGCGACGACGGCAACCACCCAGTGCTTTACATCGTATCCAGCCTGTACGTGCTGCTCATCGTCGTCGTGGTGGGCGGGATGTTCGTCCACAACCTGCTGGACTTCGTGAAGAAGATTCGGCGGAAGCTCGCGATTCAGAAGGGGCTGATCGAGGAGGAACACGTCGCGCACCGGCTCTACCTGCGGATGACGGCCAACGAGCGCGTGCAGCATGGCATCCTGGTAATCAGTTTTGTCCTGCTCGTGGTCACCGGGTTCATGTTGCGCTATCCCGAGGCCTGGTGGGTGGTGGCGATTGGCAATCTTAGTGAACATGCCTTCGAGTGGCGCAGCCTCATCCACCGGATTGCCGGCGTGGTGATGCTCGCCGGTGGAGCCTGGCACATCGGCTACCTGGCCTTCACTCGCTCCGGCCGCTCGCTCTTCCTTGCCCTGCTCCCGAAATGGCGCGACCTCACGGATCCCTGGCACGTGTTCAAGTACAACGTGGGCCTGGCGCCGACCAAGCCCGCCTTCGGTCGATTCAGCTATATCGAAAAGGCGGAATACTGGGCGCTCGTCTGGGGCACGGTGCTGATGGGCGTCACGGGCGTCATCCTGTGGTTTGAGAACACCTCGATGGGGCTCTTCACCAAGCTCGGCTTCGACATTTCCAGGACCGTGCACTTCTACGAGGCGATCCTGGCGACGCTCGCCATCATCGTCTGGCACTTCTACTTCGTGATTTTCAACCCGGATGTCTACCCGATGAACCTTGCCTGGCTGACCGGTCGGATGTCCGAGAAGGAGATGCTCGAGGAACATCCGCTCGAACTCGAGCGGCTGAAGGCCGAGGAGGCGAAGCAGTCCGGCGGCGAGCCGGGTGAATCCATTTAACCGGGAAATCCGGAGATCCTGTAACGCAGGAGCCGCAATCGAATCGTTCTCGTTCGTGGTTCTCAACCCAAGTTGCGCATCTTCTGGAGGGACGACCTCCGCGTCGTCCTCAGACCCGATGGGAAAATCATTCTGCGCAGCCGATCGATCTTCATGGCCGTGACGGAGCACGGCCCTCCATGTACGAAGTTCGGAACGATGCGGCCGGGGCGGAGCCCGGCCCTCCAATATGCGCAAATATCATGATGCTGTGTTTGGTAATGGTCTCGATCGCCTCGCCGGAGAGAGAACGAGAACGATTACGAAGAACGAGACATAGGAAATTCGTCGCGAGGCACCGGTGCGCGCCTTCCCGGCGCACGCGTGCCATTCGTTCACACGGGATTTGCGCTCCAGCGAATCCCGCAAATGCTCTCCCGTTTCCGATGGCCCAGGCACCTGCACCGATCCTCTATGAATCCCACTGCCATACTCCCCTCTGCAATCACGCCGAAGGTGAGCCGGCCGAATACGCGGAGGCGGCGATTCGGCGCGGGCTGAAGGGGATCATCTTCACCTGCCACTGTCCGCTGCCGGACCGGATATCCCACGCGGTGCGGATGGCGCCGGAGGAATACGATACTTACGTTCAACTGGTGGGATCCACTCGGGAGCAATTTTCCGGCCGGGTCGACGTGCGGCTCGGGCTCGAAAGCGACTACTACCCCGGCGTCGAACCCTGGCTCGAAAGCCTGCACGCCCGAGCACCGCTCCACCACGTCCTCGGTTCCGTGCATACGCAGGTGCCCGATTATCGGACCCGCTTTTTTCGCGGCGACTGGTTCGATTACCAGCAAACCTACTTCAGCCATCTGGCCGAAGCGGCGGAAACCGGGCTCTATGACACCCTTGCGCATCCCGACCTCGTGAAGAACGACTCGCCGCGCGAATGGCAGCTCGACCGGATCGAACCGTTCATACTCCGCGCCCTGGACCGGATCGCAAAGACCGGCGTGGCGATGGAGCTGAACACCTCCGGCATCAACAAGGCATTCCCGGAAATGAATCCCGGAAACCGGATGCTCCAGCTGATGCATGAACGCGGGATACCCGTTGTAATCGGCGCCGATGCCCACACCCCCCAGCGGGTCGGTGACGGTTATGTCATCGCCCTCCGGCAACTTCAGGCGCTCGGCTATCGCGACGTGAGTATCTTCCTCGAGCGTCGGCGTCACACCCTACCGATCGACGCCGCGCTGGCCTCGCTGCAGTAGCGGCCGCAGCCGTGCGATTCGAGGTCGCAGCTGCGACATGGAATCGCACGGGGCACTCTGGGAAACAGCAAAATGCCGTTGCAGTCCGGCCCCACCTTGTCGATTCCTGCTGGCCGATATCCGCTTCCCACCTTCCTTTCATCCCCCATGAAACTCCGCCAGTCACTGCTCTCCGTCCTGGTTGCGCTCGTAGCGCTGCCGTCCATCCACTTCCTGTCCGCCGCCGACGAACCTCAGACAGAACTCGGCAGCCACATGGAGAAAATCGGCGGCGCTTTCCGCGCCGTGCGACGCCAGATCGCAGATCCGGCCAAGAACGAGGACACGCTGGCACGTCTCGCCGTCATCCGCGAAAACGCCGAGGCGGCATTGAAGCTCGTTCCGGCGAAAAAGGCGGATATTCCGGCGGCCGAGCAGGAGAAGTTCCTGGCGGATTACCAGGCGAGGATGAAGGAGTTCATCCGCATTGTCGGCAAAGCCGAAGCGGCCGTGAAAGCCGGCGACAACGACGAGGCGGCAAATCTCGTTGGCGTGATGGCAGATACCCAGAAGCAGGGCCACAAGGACTTCCAGAAGAAAAAGAAGAAAGCCGGCTGAGCCAGAACGGATCGGTTGGGAACCGCGAAGGGCGCGAAACAGCGCGCAGTTTCAGATAACCTGGGACGTCGGAGCCTCCTATCGCGGCGTTCCGCTCTCGCGCTTCAGCCCGCGGGTCATCAGGGCCGCCAATGCCGCCGACGGCTTCCGACCCTCGAAAAGGATCGCGTGGGTCTCCAGCAGGATGGGCGCATCGATCCCGCTTTCCACGCAAAGTTCTGCAAACGCCTGCGTCGTCCGGTGGCCCTCCACCACGGTCTTGCGGTGGTCCAGGAGTTCCGCCACCGCGTGCCCTTCGCCAATCCGTTGCCCAAACTCCCGATTGCGACTCCAATCTCCATAACAGGTCGCGATCAGATCGCCAAATCCGCTGAGCCCGTAAAACGTCTCTGCCCGGGCCCCCAGGGCCACGCCGACCCGGACCATTTCGGCCAGCGCCCGGGTCAGCAGCGCCGCCTTGGTGTTGTCGCCCAACCGCAGCCCGTCGCTGCATCCCGCCGCGATGGCGTAGATGTTCTTCAAGCACCCGCCGATTTCGACCCCGGCCAGATCGTCACCGGTATACACCCGCAGCGTCGCCGTGCTGAGTGCGCTCTGCACCTCGCCCACCATCGGCTCGGCCGCAGCCACGCTCATCACCATCGCCGCCGGCTGGCCGCGCGCCACTTCGAGCGCATTGGTCGGCCCGGTCAGCGAACCAACCGCCACTTGCGGAAGGATCTCCCCCATGACCTGCGAGGGCCGCAGATGTGTGCCAAGCTCCAGCCCCTTCGCCAGGCTCAGAACCAGCCGGACGCGGGACACGGCCGGCAGCGCCTGCCGGATCCGCTGGCAGGTTTCACGCAACGCCTGGGCCGGACAGGCGAGCATCACAATTTCAGCCTCGGCCAGTGCCGGTCCGAGTTCGGCCGAAATCACCAGGCTTTCCGGGAGCGAGATTCCGCCGAGATAGGCGCGGTTTTCGCGCTGCTCGGCCATCGCCTGCGCCTGTTCCGCCCGTCGGGGTATCAGCACAACGCCATGTCCGGCCCGCACCAGATGCAGCGCGAATGCCGTACCCCAGGCCCCGGCCCCGACAACCACGAACTTCATGCGCGCAGGAATAGCCGACCGCACCGGCCAAACACACGGAAAAACCATCACGCTCCCGGAAATCCGCCACCCTCCCGCCTTGAGACTTGACGCGGCGTTCGCGACTTTTCGACCTCAAGGCCGCACTCGACCCCTCACCACCGCCCTCCAATGCCAGGCCACCTCACCCCCGCCGACTGGATCGTGATCGTCGGCTATCTGGTGGGCATCACTGCGCTCGGCATCTGGCTCGGCCGCGATCAGCGCAGTACCCGCGACTATTTCCTCGGGAGCCGCAACATCCCCTGGTGGGGCATCGGCGCATCGATTGTCGCGACGGAGACGAGCGCGCTGACGATCATCGGCGTGCCCGCAATCGCGTACGGCAGCAACATCCTCTTCATTCAGATGATCGTGGGCTACGTCATCGCCCGCGTGGTGCTCGCCGCGGTGATGGTGCCGCATTACCTGAAGGGCGAAATCTACTCGCCGTACCAGCTGCTCGAGCAGCATCTCGGACGCGCTCCGAGGCAGCTCGCCGGCGCCTTTTTTCTGATGCTGGAAACGATGTCGGCCGGCGTTCGGGTCTACGTAGCCTGTATTCCCGTCCGGTTGATGCTGGGCGACCGGGTTTGCGGGCTCGGCGGCGTCGTCGATCCCATCCTTGGCGCCATCCTGCTCTTTGTCGGGCTCTCGCTGATCTACACCTGCATCGGTGGAGTGAAGGCGGTCGTCTGGACCGATGCCGTCCAATTGCTGCTCTTCGTGGCCGGCGGCATCTACACGCTGGCTTACATTCCCACGCTGATTGAGGGCGGCTGGGGCGCGGTCCTCGCTGAGGCCGGTGCCGCCGGAAAACTCACCTGGCTGAACACCAACTTCACCTTCTCGGCGCCGTTCAACATCTGGATGGGCGTCATTGGCGGCACGGTCATGGTCATGGCCACCCATGGCGCGGAGCAACTGATCGTCCAGCGCGTCCTGACAGCGGGTTCGATCCCAGCCGGCCGAAAGGCTCTCGTGTTCAGCGCCGTCCTCATTTTCCCGCTGTTCCTCGTCTTCCTGCTGGCGGGGGTGCTGCTGTGGGTCTTCTACCAACATCACCCGTTTCAGATCCCGCTGCCGGAGTCCCGCGCCGGAATCGCCGCCAACGACTTCATCTTTCCCATCTTCATGATCACCGAGGTGCCGCCGGTGCTCCGCGGCCTCCTGATCGTGGCCATCCTCGCCGCGGCGATGTCCTCGATCAGCTCCGCCCTTTCCGCGCTGGCCTCGGTTTCCACCATGGACTTCTTGAAGCAGGCGCTGACCGGTCGCGACGAGGGATTCTTCCTGCGGTTCAGCCGGTATTCCACGGTGTTCTGGGCCGGCGCCCTGGTCTTCGTCGCCTGGCTGACCCGGGAGGTGAGTTTCGTGCTGAATGCAGCATTCTCGCTCCGCGGGCTCACCAGCGGTGCCCTGCTGGGAGCGCTGCTGATCGCGCTTTTCCGGCGGCAGCTCGGCGCCCGCGCAGTTATGGCCGGGATGATCGCCTCGGTCGTGGTGATGAACCTGATCTACTGGCCGCCCAAGCTTCCCGCGCTGCGCGCTGGCTGGCTCGAGGTCTTTGGCGGCGAGATTTTCTGGCCCTGGTTCACGCTCATCGGCACCTGCATCACCCTGGGGGTGGCGGTGGGGACGCATCGATATTTCTCACGCCGCGAAGATTGATGGCTTGCGCCGGATTCGGCCCTCGCCCGGCGACGATCCCGGGCAATCTCCGGTCCCAAGGGCATGCTTCCCGAGGTGGGGCGCCCACCTCCCTCCCGGCGGCCGGCCCGTCTGCTTTAATCGGACATGGATTTTCTTCTCGCCCGGGCTCGGCGCTTCCTGATCCGTGGCCGCCATGCCTTCCTGCTTTGCAGTCTGACGGCCTGCCTTCCGGCCCAAACCCAATCCCTCCAGCCGGGCATCGCCGCCCCCGCACCCTATCGCAAGGATCGCATCATCATTCGACCGCGCAATGACGTAACTCCCGCGGCGCTGCAGCAATTCCACCGCCGGATGGGCGCCGCCACCAAAGCCCTTGGCCATCGCCACCGGCTCGAACGCACCTCGCTGCCCCGCGGACAATCGGTCGCCGCGGCGCTGGCCGCGTATCGGAAGAGCGGCCTCGTCGAGTACGCCGAGCCCGACTATCTTCTGCAGCCGCTCCTGGTCCCAAACGATTTCAACTACCAGAACCAGGACCAGTGGAACCTGCACAATACTGGAATCTATGGCGGCGTCGCCGGCGCCGACATCATGGCGGAGGCCGGCTGGGATCTGCAGCCTGACGCGCCGGACATCATCGTCGCCGTCGTCGACAGCGGCATCCGCTATACCCACGAGGATCTCACCCCCAACATGTGGGTCAATCCGGGCGAGAGCGGGCTGGACTCGCAGGGCCGTGATCGGCGCACCAACGGCGTGGACGATGACGCCAACGGCTACGTCGACGACGTCCATGGCATCAACGTCCTGAACGGCAGCGGAGATCCGCAGGACGACTGGGGCCACGGCACGCATGTCGCCGGCATCGTGGGCGCCCGGGGGAACAATGCCACCGGCGTGGCCGGCGTTGCCTGGCGCGTGCGGTTGATGGCCTGCAAGTTCATCGATGCCAACGCGGCCTACAGCGTGTCCGATGCCGTCCGTGCCCTCGATTACGCCCGGGTCCATGGCGCGCGAATCGTGACCGCCAGCTGGGGCGGCTATGCCTTCGATTCGCAGGCGCTGCGCGACGCCTTCGCCGCGTTGCGTGAAGCCGGCATCCTGGTCGCCGCCGCAGCCGGCAATGACAATAGCGACAACGACCGGATGCCGCTGTATCCGGCGAGTTACGACTTCGACAACATCATCACGGTGGCCGCGACCAACCGCACGGATGATCGCGCCGGCTATTCGAACTACGGCGCGCAATCGGTCGATCTCGGCGCTCCGGGCTCGCCCGTGTTCTCGACCTGGGCCGACACGGATCGCGGCTATCGCTATCACGAGGGCACCTCGATGGCGGCGCCGCACGCGGCCGGTGCCGCCGCGTTGCTCTGGACCCGTTTTCCGGGCAACACCCCCCGGCAAATCATCCAGCGACTCCTGGGCAGCGTCGATCCCCTGCCCGCCCTGGGTGGTCGCACCGTTTCCGGGGGCCGGCTGAATCTAGCCGCCGCACTCGCCTCGGGCACGCCGCCGCCACCGCCGGTCGCGCCCGCCGCCCCGAGCGGCCTCCAGGCGACTGCCGTGTCGTCAAGCACCGTCAGCCTCTCCTGGTTCGACAACTCGGACAACGAGACGGGCTTCGAACTGCAGCGCTCCACGGACAACGCGACCTTCACCACCGTGCTGAACCTCGGTGCCAATGTCACCAGCGCCAGTGTGAGTGGCCTCGCCGCTTCAACCACCCATTACTTCCGGCTGCGCGCGACGCAGGGCGGCACCGTCTCGGAATTCTCCCCAGTCGCCAGCGCCACCACCACCGCCGCGGAAGCGCCACCACCCTCCGGCAGCTGGTTGTCCGCCGACGTCGGTGCCGTATCCGCCGCTGGCGCTTCCAGCGGGTCGGGCGACGGCGCCGTGGTATCCGGATCCGGTGCGGACATCTGGGATGGCGCCGACGAATTTCACTATCGGTACCAGCTATGGACCGGCGATGGATCGATCACCGCGCGCGTGACGAGCCTTGCCAACACCCATGGCTGGGCCAAGGCGGGCGTGATGTTCCGGGAAACGCTGGGTGCGGGCTCGGCCCACGCCTTCATGTGCGTCTCCGCGGGAAATGGCACGGCGTTCCAACGCCGCACCGCGGCGGGAGCCTCCAGTTCCTCCACGTCGGGCGGCACCGGAAGCAGCCTGCCCAAATGGGTGCGGCTGGTCCGTGAGGGCGCCGCGTTCACCGCCTACGAATCGACCGATGGCAGTGCGTGGATCCAAGTCGGTGCTGAAACCATCGCGATGCCACCGACGATCTATGTGGGATTGGCCGTGACCAGTCATGCCGACGGGGTGGTCTGCACGGCGAACTTCGATGCCATCGCCACCGCGGGTGATGCCAGCCCGCCGCCGCCTCCACCGGCGACCGTCAATGCGCCCAGTGCGCTCGTCGCCGCGGCCGTCTCCTCCTCCCAGATCGATCTCAACTGGACCGACAATGCCGCCAACGAAACCGGTTACCAGATCGAGCGGTCGCTGGATCAGATCGACTTTGTCCCGGTGATTTTGGCTGGACCCGACGTCACGAGCTACTCCGACGTCGATCGTGCCTCCGGCACGACCTATTACTACCGCGTTCGAGCCATCGCCGACGGGGCCACGTCGGAATTTTCGAACGTCGCCTCGGCGACGACGGCCACCAGCGGAGACTCCGGCGCGTGGTCGGAGTCCGATATCGGAGCCGTCGGCGTCGCCGGATCGAACGAGGCTGGCGGCAACACCCTCACCGTGCGCGGCTCCGGCAGTGACATCTGGGAAGGGGCGGATGCGTTTCGCTTCGTCTACCAGCAGCTCGCAGGCGACTGCGTGGTCGAGGCCCAGGTCTCCTCACTGTCCAACACGCATGCTTGGGCAAAGGCGGGGGTCATGATTCGCGAATCGCTCGCCGCCAATGCCCGCAATGCCTTCGCCTTCCTCACCCCGGCAAACGGCATGTCCACCCAGGCTCGCACGGCGACCGGCGGCGCCACGGTCGCCCAGCCCGGCAACTGGTGGGTCACTGCACCACATTGGGTGCGGCTGGTCCGGACCGGCAGCCAAATCATAGCCTTCGAATCGGCCGACGGCAGTGCCTGGACCCAAGTGGCGATCTTTGACATCGCTATGGAATCGACCGTTTACGTCGGCTTCGCCGTCACCTCGCACGACAACGGGCAGCTGGCCGAGGCGGTCTTCACGGATCCGTTTCTTAACTAAGCAGAACGTCACCGATGATTTCGCGTCAGCTGGAGGGAGACCTCCGCGTCGTCCGCAAACCCGATAGAAGTTTCATTCTGCGCAGCGGGAGCGGTCTTCATGGCCCTGCCGAAGCACGGCCCTCCATGCACGAGGTCCGGAACGTTGTGGCCGGGACGGCCTGCCCGGCTCACTTGTGCCGGCCGTGCCGGATGATGTCCCACACCACGTAGAACGCGAGAATCGCCGAAAGCAGATAGCCGATGATGCCCAGGGCCGGAAAACCGAAAAGGTGCGGCTGGATCCCGGTGGTGACGATCAGCGATGACCCAATGACCAGCGAACCGATGATCACGCCCAGCGCGATCCGGTTGGCCGCGCTCTTCACCGCTTCCTCGTGCTGTTCCAGTCCGCGATGATGGAGGTTGATCGCGAGGCTGTCGTGCTCCAGCCGGCGCACGAGCCGGCGCAGCTCGAAGGGCAAATCCTGCAGCCCGATGAGGGTGTGCCGCAGCATGTCGGCCGTCCGCCGCGCCAGCAGCCGCGGACTGGAGCGTTCACGCTGCAGCTCGCGCAGCACCGGCTCGGTGTGCCGCCGCAAATCGAACTGCGGATCCAACATCCGGCCGACCTCCTCGATCGAAAGCACCGCCTTCGCCATCAACGCATAATCGCGCGAAAGCGTGATCCCATGCTGCCCGAAGATGAACAGGAGACGCAGCATCGCCCTGCCAACGGCCTGCCGGCCGATCGCAAAATTCAACTCCTCCCGCAGCGCCAGCGTGACCTCCTTCTCCATCGCGCGCAGATCGGGCCGGGCGTCGACCGGCGCGAGGTCCGCCGCAATCTGGACAATCCGCTCCGTATCCTGGTCCACGGCGGCGATCCAGAAATCCGCCAGAGCGTGCCGCAGCCGCCGCGTCAGGTGGCCGGCGAGTCCCCAGTCGAGAAAACAAAGCCGGCCGTCCGCGGCCACGAAGATGTTTCCGGAATGGGGATCGCCGTGAAAAAAGCCGGCCAGGAAAACCTGGCGGACGATCGATTCGGCCCCGTGCGCGGCGAGCTCCTGCCGCCGCTCCGGCGGCAATCCCTGCGCCTGGCTCACCGGTACGCCTGCAACCCGCTCCATCACCAGCACCCGCTCACTGGAGAAGTCCCGAAAAACGCGCGGGGAAAACACGCGCTCCGGATGCGAGTTCAGCGTGTTGAAATACTCCTGGTTCGCCGCCTCGTGCCGGAAATCGAGCTCCCGCACCACGGCGGCGCGGGATTCCGCCAGCACGACGGGCAGATCGATTCCCTGCAGCCCCGGCACGCGCTGGTGCAGCTGGCCGGCGAGCCATTCCGCAAGATCGAAGTCGGTCTCGATTACACGATGGAGGTCCGGCTTCTGGATCTTGACCGCCACATCCTCCCCGGAATGCAGCCGGGCGAAATACACCTGGGCGAGTGAGGCTGAGGCGACTGCAGTCTCCTCGAATTCCGCAAACACCGTTCCCGGCTCGCACTCCAGCGAATCCGCCAGCACCGGCTGCAACTCCCCGAAGGGCAGCGGCTGCACGCTGTCCTGCAGCTTCCGCAATTCGAGGATGATCTCGTGCGGCACGACATCGGGCCGCATCGAAAGCAACTGCCCAAGCTTCACGAACGTCGGCCCCAGCTCCTCCGCCGCCAGCCGGATTCGTTCCGCGATACTGCGCCGCGGCCCGGGCTGCGGCAGCAGCCGCGTCCAGAACCCGGCGGGCAGATCAATCTGGCTGAGCAGCTCGCCGAAGCCGTGCCGCGCCAGCACCGCGAGGATTTCCTTCGCGCGAACGGCGTGGCTCAGGACGTCGAACGGTCTCACGCCGAATCCGCCGGCTTCGCCGCACGCCGGGCCCGGGACTTGCGCGCCTTCTCCTCGAGCGCCGCCACCCGCTCCTCGAGCGCCGTCAGCCGATCCTGGTACCGCTTCTCCGTCCCGGCGAAGGCTTCGCGAAACCGGTCGTTCAGCTCACGGCTGAGGGATTCGAACTCGCGCCGTCCGACAGCTGCGATCTTGTCCGCCATCGCCCGCGCCTCCGTCGAGCTGACCTTGCCCTGCTTGACGAAGTCGTCCAGCGCCGCCTCGACCTTTTCCTTCGTGATAACCGCCGCGCCCACTCCGGCCAGCAGCGTCTTCTTGATTGCGTCGATCATAGTGCCACGGGTTTAGCCCCAGAGCCGGCTGGAGGCAAGGTCACCCGCACGATCGGGGCGCCGGCACCGCATTGTGCGGGCGCAGACAAGGGCTGCGCCCCTACGATCCGAATTCAGATTCCAGGGTTCGAAGACGAACTGAACACCGGTAGCCAACTGGCCACGACGTCCGGCCGTGGCAATGCATTCTGAAACGCTTTCCAGCGGCGGGACGCCGCTTCCACGAGGGCCAACCGTACGGCATCATTCCACGAGCGCCAACGGCGCGATCCAACCCAGCCTGGGCCCTCCGGCACGGCCGCTATGAACCAAGAATCCAATCCCGATACCAGCCTCACCCACCCGGCTTTTGCACCTTCGGCAGCTTCGGTTCCTTCGCCGGCGCCACGACAGTTCCGGTCCTTAGGAGGTTGCCGATCGCCTGCTGGGCCTGCTGCTCCTGCTGCATCCGCTTGAGCGCTGCGACCTGCGATGGCGACAGGAACGCTCCCGCCCGCTCGATCGCATCACTCGTGATTGCCACCGATCGGCCATTGTCGATCCCCAATCCCGCCACACTCCCCGGCAACGCTGCGATCGACTCCGTCGCCTTTGTCTTTGTCACCGGCTCGCCCGCAGCCCGCGCCGCGGCATTGACGGTCCGGGTGGCCTTGCGAACGTCGGTATTGGCGAGCGTTTGCACGAGACGCTCCTGTTGTCGCGGGGTCAACGGGTCCGTCGTGTAACTCAAGCGATCCGCCAGCTGATCAACCGCGGTGCGCTGCGGCGCCGTCCGTTCGTAGGACTGCAGTCGATTGAACTGCTCCGGCCCCAGGAGGCTCTTGATGCTTTCGGTGATCTCCTTCTGGGTCGTGCGCGCGACCTTTCCCGCCAACTCGCGGGCCTCGTGACCCGTGAGCCCCTGGGCCCGTGCCGCCATCATGGCATCGGCAAACGCGCCCTGCCGATCCCCAAGCAATGTCTGCAGTCGTGCAAGCTCGCCGGGCGTCAGCTTCAACTTCCTGAAAAGGTCGGCATACTTTTCCTCGACGCGACCGCGCTGCTGCAGCGCCAGCATCCGCTGGAATTCAGGCAGGTCGGCCATCGCCGCCAAAAGTTCCAAGTCCTCATCGCGCCGCGAACCACCCGGCCCATCCGCTGCGGCTATTCCCGCCAGCCTTTCCAGGAGGGCCACGGCGTTGCTCATCCCCTCCTCCGAGCCCGAGTCCCCGGGCACCCCCGCGGTCGCGGCGGCGTCGCGGCCGGCCAGGGCGGCCGCCAGCTCGTCCTGTAGTGCCCGGTTGCGCGCCTGCAGCGCAGCGATTTCCGCCTGCAACCCCGACTGGTCGCCTCCCGCCAGCCCCACTGCGCGCAACTCAGTGAGTTCACGCCATTGGTGCCAAGCCAGCGCCGTGGCACCGGCCAGCGCCAGCGAAAGGAACAAGATGAGTTGAATCCGCACACGCATCGTCCTCATGACGCAACGGTACGCCCGGGGTTGCACCCGATCTGCCGCCTTCAACCCACCGCCATCAGTTCGAGACAGAAACAGGTGCCGCCGCCCGGCGGCGATTCGATCCAGACGCGCCCCTGCATCCGCTCGACTGCCCGGCGCACGACGGCCAGACACACGCCGCCGGCTCCGTCCGGTCCCTGATCGTAAATGGAAAATACCCGCTCCGAATCCGCCGCCAGTTGTCTGCCGCTGCCCGTAATCCGGATATTCGCCTTCCGCTCGTTGACCACCGCCGATATGCCGACCCGCGGCAGGTCTCCCTCACCCGCGCAGTTGATTGCCTGCTTCAGCACATGCGAGAAAACCTGGCCAAGGATCAACCGGGAACCCCGGACACACGGCAGCGGCCGTGCAACCTGCACGTCGGCATGCCGCCGGTGAATCAGCGCCCGGTGCTCCATCATCACCATCTGGATGACATCGTCCACGCTCACCGGATCCGCGGCGACCTCCGCCGTGCCCAGCAGACAGTACTCCAGGAGATGCTGGGCCGCTGACTCGAGCCGACATGCCGCACCCTCCATTCGCTCGATTGCTTCCCTCACCGCGATCGTGAGGTCGGCCCTGTGTTCCTCCAGCAGGTTCCGGGCATGATCGCTAATCGTGATGACAGGCGCCCGTAGATCCTGCGCGATCGACTGGCTCACGTTCTCCTGCTCCCGGCTGATGTCATCCAGCACACGGTGGGCCTGTCTCAGCTTGGAGATGTTTGTGATGGCGGTATGGATCAAGCTCCCGCCATCCGCACCGGCAGGTTCGACGCGGCTCGAAAGCTGCACCGTCATCATCAGCCCGTCTGCCAGCCGCAGCGTGAGCTCAATCATGGAGCCGGCGGCAGACCGGGAGGGCGCCGACTCGAGATGCGCCGCCAGCCGTCCGGCATCAAAGGGATCCAGGAATCCATTGAAATAGGATCCGATCAGCTGCGCTCGTTCCCGTCTCAGCCACTGCAGCGCGGTCGCATTTGCTTCCACAATCCGGCCCTTGGTGGTGAGCGTCACCAACGCGATCGGCAGATTGTCGTAGAGGTCGGCATAACGGCGGATGGCTCCTTCCAGTTCGACCTGCATTTCGGCCAAGGCACGGCGCTGCGTTTCCAACACAGCCCCGCCAGCTTCGACCCCCGCGATCCCCCCCGACGGGGAGATTCGCCAGGCTGGAGCACGTGAGTTTCGCCGCGCGTCGAGAGCTCCGTCGACCCTCTTGTGGGAACCAGAAGCAATATCCATGAGAGCAACAAATGGGAATATATGGCGCAGCCCGGGGGGCTGACATGGGTCCCGGGAAATCCTTCACCGGTAAGAATCCCGGCGGAAACACACTTTTTCCGATGGCTTTGCGGTCAAGCGAACCGCTGTCGGGAATATCCCACCGTCGAGTGGGTGTGTTTGTGAATAACCTGTGGAAAATCGTGCCCGGCGGCCACGTCCGCGCAGTCGAGATCAAAGGGTGCAGGGCGGCAATCCGGCGGCCTGACAGCATTCAGCTTCCAAATATGGGCATCCCATCGCCATCCACGTGCCGGGGACTGGCGCTGCGCCATCCCTCCGCCCAAATCCGCGGGCGGTCGTCACTCCTTGGACTCGTCGATCGTCAGGAACTGGTTTCGGCCGTTGCGGTGAATCAGAACGAGCACCTTCGGACCCTCGATCTCCTCGCTAAGCTTCACGGCACTTTCGGCATCCGTCACCTCCCGCCGGTCTAGTTCCAGGATCACATCGCCGACCCGCAGCCCCTGTTTGCCGGACGGGCTGTCGGGATCGACATCCGTGATCAGCGCCCCCTTGATCCGCGGCGCAATCCCGAGCTGGTCCCGCAACTGGGGTGTGAGGTCGCCGACCGTCACGCCGTTGAGGACGCCTTCATCCTTGCCTGGCGACGTGAAATTGCCGCGGGTGAGCGCCGAGTCGTCCCTGCGGGTGAGCGTGGCATTGGCATGGCCCCGTTTGCCGTCACGCAGGTATTCGATCGTCACCCGGGAATCCGGTGCAATCTGGCTGATGGTGAGGAGGAGGTGGCGGGCATCACGGATCTCGGTCGCGTTCACTTTCAAAATCACATCGCCCGACTTCAGCCCCGCCTTCTCCGCCGGGCTGTCCTCGGTCACCTCCGTGATCAGTGCCCCGCGCTCCGCCTTGAACTGGGCGCTCAGCTCCTCCGTGAGATCCTGCGGGGCGACGCCGAGGAATCCGCGCTCAACCCGGCCGGTGTTCACAATCTGCTCGGCAATGCTGCGGACGAGATTGATCGGAATGGCGAAACCCACCCCGTTGAAGCCGCCGCTGCGGCTCAGAATCGCCGTGTTGATCCCCACCACCCGGCCATCCGTGTCGAGCAGCGCTCCACCGGAGTTGCCGGGATTGATCGCCGCGTCCGTCTGGATGAAATCCTCGAAGGGACCGATGCCGACCCCGCGGCTGAGGGCGCTGACAATCCCGCGGCTGACCGACTGGCCGACGCCAAAGGGATTCCCGATCGCCAGCACGACATCGCCCACCATCAGCTGGTCGCTGTCGCCCAGCACCGCCGGCGCTAGCCCGGTGGCTTCGATCTTGAGGACCGCGATGTCCGCAAGCGCATCGCGGCCCACCACCTTCGCATCGTAGCGTTTGTTCGATTCTCCAATCGAGACGCGCACGTCGTCCGCCCCTTCAATCACATGGTTGTTCGTGAGGATGTATCCGTCGGCGGAAATCACGACGCCCGAGCCGAGACCCTGCTGCGTCTGGTCCGGAAGGCGGCCGCCCCTGCGGGATCCGCTGCCGCCCTCGCGACCACTGCCGCCCGGAGCTCCCGGAATCTCGAAGAACCGCCGGAACATCGGGTCGTCGAAGAATGGGGCCAGGTCGCGGCCTGGAACCGTGCGGCTGGAGTGCACATAGACCACGCTGGCGGCCGTCTTGCCGATGATCGCGGCATAGCTGACCCGGTCCGCGGCATCACGGTTGATCGGCCGGCTGTCGACCTGGAGCCGAAGGGGAGTCTTGGGCCCTGCCTTGGCCTTCGGGGTCGCGGCCGATTTCTTTTCCGCCGTCTTCGCATCGGCTGCCCAGACGGTGAGCCCGGTGGTGCCGGCGCAGGCGAGTGCAAAGACCGCAACGAAGGCCAGGATCTGGGGGAATGGAGTCGATTTCATGTCAGGGCAATGAACCGGCCTACACCGGAGTTCAATCCGAGCCCGGTGGCGACGAGTTTCCCTTCCCTTTAAGCCGCGGATGAAGAAAAGCAAACGGTCGCCGACCTGAGGCAGCGCCTCGTTAGCGATGGGCGTATTCCGGACTGTCCCGCATCTGCCTGATCCGATCGTGCGCCGCCTGCACCAGCTCGTACTGTTCCTGGACCAACCGGCGGGTAATCTCGTCAACGTCCCGCTGCTTCAGCGCGTCGCCATACGCCTTCACGGCCACATCCTCGCCGCGCTCGATTTCCTCGAGCAAGGCATGTGACGGCGTCCTGGCCGCGGTCGCCTTCAGTTCCATCCAGTCGCGGTGCAGCGCGGCGCCAGCACTGGCGGCATCGACCGGCTCCGAGCGCAGCGTGCGAATCCGTTCCTCGAGGGCATCGGCGAACGAGCGCCGCTGACCGGCGAAGTCCCGAAAGAGCTTCGCAAGCTCCAGTTCAGTGGCATTTGCCGCCGCCGTCTCGAAACCATCCGCGCTGGCCCGGCAAACCTGGAACAACTGGTTGAGCACGAGGAGGGCGGGTTCGTCGGTGAGCTTCATCGCGCCATAGTGCGCGAATCCGGCCGTTGGTTCGCCAACCGCCAACCAGTCCGGCCGGATTGGTCATGAAATTCCTGGCGGCAGGATTTCCGTTCCCCGATTTGCTCGCCGGCGTCCTTGAGTCTACCTGCACACTCCCATGCCGACGCCGCATCCTGTTCCCTCCTTTTTCGCCCGCATCGGGCTCGCCTGGCGGGTCCTTTTCAATCCGCCGCTTGCAGGCCAGGTGGCTGCCCTGACGCCCGCTGGCGGTGCGGAGCCGCAAGCTGCGCCGCCGGAAAAGGTCCACGCCGCCGGGCTCGCCCTGCTTTCCCTCCTCCAACGGGAGGGCCGGCTGGTCGATTTCCTGCAGGAGGATGTCACCGCCTTCTCCGATCCGGAAATTGGCGCGGCCGCCCGCGTCGTTCACGCCGGCAGTCGGAAGGTGCTCCAGCAGTATCTCACCCTCGAGCCCGCGCTCAATGACACCGAGGGCGCCACCGTCACCGTGCCGGCGGGCTTCAGCGCCGAGCGGATTCGACTCACGGGCAATGTCACCGGAACTCCACCGTTTCGTGGCGCGCTGAAGCATCATGGCTGGGTCGCCAGTTCCGTCCGGCTGCCTGCGCTCGCCGACGCGATGGACCCGCGCGTCATCGCTCCGGCCGAAGTCGAGCTCTGATCGGAACCTCCTCCGCGCGCCGAATCCCGCGACCGGCCGCGGGTTTCCCGGCCCGCAATTCCTGAGTCCTGTAGTCCCTCCGTTCTCGTCTCCATGGCCCGCTTTTCCGTCGGCATCGATCTCGGCACCACCAATTCCGCGGTCTCCTATTTTGATCTGGATCGCCCGGCATCCCGCGGCCGCGACCAGGCGATCCTGCCCATTCCGCAGGTCACCAGCCCGGGAATCGTGGAACCCAGGCCGCTGCTGCCCTCGTTTCTCTACCTGCCGCATGCCGGGGAGTTCCCGATTTCCGCCCTCGGGCTGCCTTGGGACCAGTCAGCCGCCGGCTGCGTCGTGGGAGAATTCGCCCGCACCCATGGCGGCAAGGTTCCGACCCGGCTGGTCGCCTCCGCCAAGAGCTGGCTGTCGCATCCGGGCGTCGATCGCCAGGCCGCCATCCTGCCGTGGGAGGCGCCGGCAGACGTCAGCCAGATTTCGCCGGTGGAAGCTGCCCGGCGCTGCCTGGGGCACCTGCGCTCCGCCTGGGATCACCAGTTTCCGGATACCCCGCTGGACCGGCAGGAAATCGTCCTGACCGTGCCGGCCTCCTTCGATGCCGCCGCCCGCGATCTCACGCTCGCCGCCGCCCGGGAGGCCGGGCTGCCCCACCCCACGCTGCTGGAGGAACCGCAGGCGGCCTTCTATGCCTGGGCCGAGCAGATGGGCGAACAGTTCCGCAGCCACGTCCAACCCGGCGATGTCGTGCTGGTGGTCGACGTCGGTGGTGGCACCAGCGACTTCTCGCTCATTGCCGTGGCAGAGCGCGACGGGGAACTCGACCTCAGGCGGATCGCCGTGGGCAATCACATCCTGCTCGGTGGCGACAACATGGATCTCGCGCTCGCGCATCGCGTGGGCCAGCAGCTGGCGTCCGATGGCCGGAAACTCGACGCCTGGCAGTTCAATGCCCTGACCCATGCCTGCCGTCAGGCCAAGGAGTCGATGCTGGCCGACCCGAAGCTCGCTCGCGCCCCGGTGGTGATTCCCGGCCGCGGCGCCTCCTTGATTGGCGGCAGCGTCAAGACGGCGCTGGCCCGCGAAGCGCTTGCCGGCGTGCTGCTCGATGGCTTTTTCCCGCTCGGCCCAGTTGGCAGTCTCCCGCGAACCGCGCGCAGCACCGGGCTCGCGCAGATGGCGCTGCCGTATGCGCAGGACGCCGGGATCACCCGGCACCTCGCAGCGTTCCTGACCCGGCAGGCCGGTGCGCTGGCAGCCGCCCAGGATCTCCCGTTCCGACTCCAGGGCACTGCGTTCGTGCATCCGACGGCGGTCCTTTTCAACGGCGGCGTATTCAAGTCTGAAGCTCTGCGGCAGCGGGTGATCGAGGTCCTGAATGGATGGCTCGAGGCCGATGGCGGCGCTGCCGCGAAGGAACTCGCCGGAGCCGAGCTCGATCTCGCGGTTGCCCGCGGCGCCGCCTACTATGGCTGGGCCCGGCAGGGCCACGGGCTGCGAATCCGCGGCGGGACGGGACGCGCCTACTACGTCGGCGTCGAGGCGGCGATGCCGGCGGTGCCGGGAATCGAGCCGCCCGTACGGGCCTTGTGCGTTGCCCCGCTGGGGATGGAGGAAGGCACCGCGGCAGATGTGCCGCCGCAGGAATTCGGGCTGGTGGTCGGTGAACCCACCCGGTTCCGATTCTTCTCAAGTTCGGTGCGCCGCGAGGATGTCGTCGGCCAGGTGATCGACGACCCGGCGAGCAGCGACGAATTCGACGAAGTCGCCCCCATCGAGACCCTGTTGCCCGCGGAGAAGGGCGTCCCGGGCCGGCTGGTACCTGTCCACCTGCAGGCGGCGGTAACGGAAACCGGCGTGCTCGAATTGCGCTGCCTTGAGAAGGGCGGCCCGGGCAGGTGGAAACTGGAATTGAACGTGCGGATGAAGGCATGAGCGCCACCTACGTCGTCGGCATTGACCTGGGCACGAGCAACTGCGCCGTCGCCCAGGCGCAGGTATCGGGCTCGGCCGAGCCCTCGATTGCGGACTTTCCGATCCCGCAGTTGCAGCGGCCGGGCCGGGTCGGCTCGCAGCCACTGCTGCCCTCGTGCCTGTACATCCCCGCCGGACCCGAGCTCGCGGCGGGCACCCTGCAACTGCCCTGGGGCGAATCGTCCCCCGTCGTGGTTGGGGAATTTGCCCGCTGGCAGGGGGCGCAGGTCCCAGCGCGGCTCGTGGCCTCGGCCAAGAGCTGGCTGTGCCATCCGGCCGTCGATCGGACGGCCGCGATTCTTCCGTGGGGGGCCCCGGCCGAGGTTGCCAAGGTGTCGCCCTTGCAGGCTTCCGGACTGCTGCTCGAGCACCTCGCCAAGGCCTGGGACGCCGCCCATCCCGAGGCCCGGCTGGCGAATCAGGAAGTGGTGATCACCGTGCCGGCTTCCTTCGATGAAGTGGCCCGCTCGCTCACCGTCGGCGCCGTGCGACAGGCCGGGCTCGAGAAATTCCGGCTGCTCGAGGAACCCCAGGCGGCGTTCTACGACTTCACATCGCGGCATCGCAGGGATCTCGGTGATGCGCTGGCCGGCGTGCGGCTCGTGCTCGTAATCGACGTCGGCGGGGGCACGACCGATTTCACGCTCATTGCGGTCGCGGTCGGCGATGACGGTCCGGTGCTGCGGCGGATTGCCGTCGGCGAGCACCTGATGCTCGGGGGTGACAACATGGACAACGCCCTCGCACGACGCGCGGAGGAGCGGCTGACGAAGGGCGGCCGGAGGCTGGATGCGACGCAGTGGACCCAGCTCGTTCAGGCGGCCCGCGCGGCCAAGGAATCGCTGCTGGCTCCCGGCGGGCCCGACCGGCTGCCGCTGGCGATCGCGGGAACAGGCAGCCGGCTGATCGGCGCGACGCTTGCGACGGAGCTGACACGGGAGGAGGTGGAGGAACTGATCGTCGAAGGGTTCTTTCCCGCCGGGACGGCCGCCGATTTACCCCGCCGCACCGCCCGCGGCGCGTTGCAGGAACTCGGGCTGCCCTATGCAACGGATCCCGCCATCACGCGACACCTTGCCGGCTTCCTCGCCGCGCACGCCGCCAGTGGGTTTTCCGCCCTTGGCCCCGAATCCGCGCCATCGGACGGAACGCTGCCCGAGGTGGGAACCGTTGGGCCGGCCGGGCTGCCGCGACCGGATGCCATCCTGCTCAATGGCGGCGTCTTCAACTCCTCGCGCCTCGCCCAGCGGCTGGTGGAGGTCGTGAGTTCCTGGTGGCCCGAGTCGCCGCGGCTTGCATTGCTGCATCACGATTCCCTGGACCTCGCCGTGGCCCGCGGGGCCGCGGCGTACGGGCTCGCCCGACGCGGACTCGGCCGGAAGATCAGCGGAGGGACCGGGCAGGCATTGTACATCGGGGTGACCCCCGCAACAGAGGCCGAGGCCGCCCGGGCCGTCTGCGTGGTTCCGCGCGGGCATGAGGAGGGACACTCCATCGACCTCACCGGGAGGCCTTTCAACCTTCTGGTCGGCCAGCCCGTGCAGTTCCCGCTCTTCGCCACGACGGCGGACCGCGTCGATCGGCCCGGTGACATCGTGGAGATGACGGAGGCATTTCACGCGCTGCCGCCGCTGCACACCCTGCTGCGCGGCACGCAGGCAAGGGCCACCACCGTCCCGGTGCACCTCCGATCGGTCCTGACCGAACTCGGCACGCTGGAGTTGTGGTGCGTATCCAACGAAACCGATCAGCGTTGGCGGCTCGAGTTCGAGTTGCGCGGAACCGCGGTCTCCGGCCGGAGCACGGTGACGGAATCGATGCCGGCGAATTTCGGGAAGGTGCGCGAGCTGGTCGATCGGGTGTACGGGCCCGCCGCCCGGACGGTGGATCCGCGCGAGGTCAGGAAACTGGGCCAGACGCTCGAGGAAGCGCTGGGGCCGCGCGAAAGCTGGAGCATGCCCCTGCTGCGCGAACTGTGGGGCACGCTCTTCGCCGGGGCGCGGAAACGCCGGCGGTCGGCGGTGCATGAGCGACTGTTCTACCGACTGCTGGGTTACGGGCTCCGGCCGGGGTTTGGCTATCCGCTGGATGAATGGCGCTGCGAACAGACATCGCAGCTCCTCGCCGAGAACGTGAATTTCCATGGCGACATCTCGGTCTGGAATGAATTCTGGGTGATGTGGCGGCGGATTGCGGGAGGGCTGGGGGAGGAGCACCATCGGGCGCTCTGGCGCACCCTGGAGCCGCACCTGGCGAGAAGGATTCCACCGCAGCCGGGCAAGAATGCCCCCAAGCCGAAGGGGCTCCAGCCGGAGGGGCTCGACGAGATGGTGCGGACGGCGGCGGCGCTCGAGCACCTGGAACCGGCGCAGAAGGCGGTATTCGGAAACTGGATTGCCACCCGGCTGCGGGCGCCGGGGGTTTCGGCTTCGGGTCCATGGGCCTGGGCGCTTGGCCGGGCGGGGGCGCGAGTACCGATCTTTGGCAGCGGGCATCGCACCGTGGATCCGGCACAGGCGGAGGAGTGGCTGGCCCTCCTGCTCGCCAAGGATCTCCGCACCGTCGATGGCGCCGCCTTTGCCGCAGTTCAGCTCGCCCGCATGACTGGCGATCGGACGCGGGATCTCGATCCCGAGATGCGCCAGCGGACCTTCGTTGCCTTGCAGGCCGCCAACGCACCCGAACGCTGGTGCCGGATGGTGAGCGAGGTCGTGGCACTCGAAGCCGACGATCAGGCCAGGGCCTTGGGCGACACGCTGCCGATCGGACTGAAACTCTGATTTTATCCCGATATTGGGACGGCAACGTACCGCTTTTGGGCAGGCTGCCGGACCGGGCCAGGCGGGCAGGGTTTGAAGCCTCGGAGGATGCGGCAGTTGCGCAGGTGTTCCCCTCGCTGGCACGTGGTTTGCAAAGCGGCGTTGCCCCACCCCGGGCTCATCATGTCCGATTTCAAATCCGCTCTCCGCGCCCTGCTGAAGACCCCCGGTTTCACGCTCGTCGCAGTCCTCACCATTGCCGTCGGCATTGCCGCGAACACGGCGCTATTCTCTGTTTTCGATCGGCTGATCCTGAATCCCGTTTCGCTGCCGAATCCGTCCTCGTTGATCGCGGTTTGGACGAACAATCCCAGTCTCAATTTCAATGCCCCGGCCGTTTCCTGGCCACGGTATGTGGAGATTGCCCGCCAGACCCGATCCTTCTCCTCGATTGGAATCAGCTCTTTTGACAACTTCACGCTGACTGGCAATGGCGACCCCGAGCAGCTCGCCGGCCTGCGGGTCGATCCGGGGTTTCTTCCGACTCTCGGGGTCCTTCCGGCGCACGGCCGGAACTTCAGTCCGGAGGAGGATCTGCCGAATGGCCCGCGGGTGGTCATCCTGAGCCACGAGCTGTGGCAGACCCGGTTTGGCGGGCGCGAGTCACTGGTAGGCGAATCGATCCAGCTCAACGGAGAATCGTGGCAGGTGGTCGGAATCATGCCGGCGCGGCTCTCCAATCCGTTTGCACAAACGCAGGTGCTGGCGCCGCGGGTCTTCGAGGTTGGCGGGCTGACCGCCGAGCAGGTGCAGAACGGGGCCAGCTATGCGCAGCCATTGGCACGACTTCGACCGGGGGTCTCCGTGGAGCAGGCCAACGCCGAGCTGGCGGCGATTAGCCGCGGGTACGCGGAGGCCTTTGGCGCCAAGCTCGATGCCAACAACACCAGCGAGGCGCGGATGTTCACGGAAACGCTGGTCAGCGGTCTGCGGCCGACGTTTTACACGCTGCTCGCGGCGGTGAGTTGCGTGCTCTTGATCGCGTGCGCCAACGTGGCCTCGCTGTTTCTCGGCCGGCTGGTGGCACGGACGAAGGAGATTGCCGTCCGGCAGTCGCTGGGTGCGACGCGGCGTGCGATCGTGCGCCAGTTCCTGGTCGAGAGCCTGCTGTTCTCGGCCGCAGCAGGCGTTGTCGGAATCCTGTTGAGTCTCTGGGCACTGGCGGCCGTTGAAAGCAGTTTTGCCACCCAGCTACCTCCGAACACGGCTTTGACGCTTGATTGGCGGGCGCTGCTTTTTTCCGCCGGGGTGACACTCGCGTGCGCCGTGCTGGTCGGGCTGGCCCCGGCAATCCAAGCCTCGAAGACACAGCTCGCGGAGGTGCTGAAGGATGCGGTTCGCGGTTCATCAGGTGCACGGGGCGGGCGCTTCCGCGCCGGGCTGATCGTGGCTGAGGTCGCCTTGTCAGTCGTGCTCCTGGTGGGCTCGAGCCTGCTGCTGCTGAGCTTCCTGCGGCTCCAGGGCGCGGCGCCGGGTTTCGAGCCGGGAGGTGTGGCCGCGGCCTTCGTCGGCGTGCCGGCGACGCGGTATCCGACCGGAGCCGAGCAGTCGCGGTTTTTCCAAGCCGTGATCGAGCAATTGCAGGCCCACCCGCAGGTCGAGCATGCTGCCGCCGCCATCGGCCTTCCGCTCTCGGGTTTCAATCCGGTTTCTCCGTACAGCGTGGCCGGCCGGCCGATTCTCCCGCTGGCGCAACGGCCGCTCGCCGGCTTGGCCATCGTAAGTGACGACTATTTCAAGCTGCTCGGGATTCCCCTGGTAGAGGGGCGGGCGTTCAATGCGGATGATCGTGAGGGTGCTCCCGGCGCTGCCATCATCAACGAGTCGTTTGCCAAGCGGCTCTTCCCCGGCGGGTCCGCCTTGGGTCAGGTCCTCCTGCGGGGACGCGATGCCGATCTCAGGATGGAGATTGTCGGCGTAATCCGGGACGTGAAGAGCCGCGGATTGAACGCTCCGGCTCCGGACGAAATCTACTATCCGATGCGGCAACTACCGCGGGGCGGAATGGCGGTTGTTGCCCGCACGCGGGGGAATTCCGAGGCGCTGCAGGGGATTATCCGCACCGCGGTGGCGGCGGTGGACAAGGAGCAGCCGATTTCGTTCTTCTCGACGATGGAATCGAGCGTTCGCAACAGCCTTGGGGCGCAGCGGATCGTCGCGGTCCTGACGGCGGCGTTTGCGGGCGTTGCCCTCGTGCTTGCAGCGGTCGGGTTGTATTCCGTCTTGGCGTACTCGGTGACCCAGCGGACGAACGAGATCGGCATCCGGATGGCGCTGGGCGCGCAATCGGGGCAGGTCATTGGTCTCATCATGCGCCATGGACTGGGACTCGTCGCCGGCGGGCTCGTGATCGGGCTGGCGGCGGCAGCCGGGGCCGCGCGGTTGATCCGCACGCTGCTTTTTGATGTCGAGCCGTTGGATCCGCTGGTTTACGGCGCGGTGACTGCGCTGTTCGGAGTTGTGGCCACGCTGGCTTGCCTGCTCCCCTCGCTGCGCGCATCCCGGATCAACCCGTTGGTCGCACTTCGAGCCGATTAAGGGACAGGTCAATTCGGGCGCCCCGTTAGGGACAGGTTAATAATGAACTGCGGGCCGCCCCGCGCGAAAGGGACAGGTCGATGGTGAGTCGCGGCCGAAAGGGACAGGTCAATTCGGCTTCCGACCAAGCGAAAGCTGCAAGGGACAGGTCAATTTGAGGAAGCGTCCAGATTTTCCCATTTTTGGGAAAGTCACATTCCGCAAATGGACGCCACTGATCCCAGCTCTTGATTGGCTCCAAGCACCATTAATTTTTAGTCATTATTCCTCAGCATCTTAAGATCAAAGCGCGGGAGCGGCATACACGTTGCTAAAGGACCCCCGAACATGCCTCCTCTGGGCCCAGCCGCGCCGTTTGAGGCACCGCCATTCACTCACAGCATGATCTCACTCCGGCAAGTCGACCGCGTTTATCCGTTAAAGGGCGGTCCCTATTACGCGCTTCGCAACATCACCCTCGAGGTCAAAGAAGGTGACTTCTTGTCGATCATGGGGCCCTCGGGCTCCGGCAAATCGACGCTCCTTCACATCCTCGGGCTGCACGATGCGGCGTGGCAGGGGGAATATCACCTGCTGGGTCAGCCAGTTCACATGCTGGACAAGAAGCGCCGGTTCGACCTGCAGAAGAAGAACATCGGGTTTGTCTTCCAGAACTACCACCTCCTCGACGATCTCACGGTCTACGAAAACCTCGAAATCCCCCTTTCGTATCGGGACGTCCCCAAGAGGGAGCGGGAGAGCATTGTTTGCGACGCCCTTGATCGCTTTCACATCGTCGCCAAGCGGGATCTCTATCCGAACCAACTCTCCGGCGGGCAGCAGCAACTGGTCGGCGTCGCGCGCGCCCTCGTTGCCAAACCAGGGTTGATCCTCGCCGACGAGCCGACGGGCAACCTGCACTCGGATCAAGGCCGCGAGATCATGGAGCTGTTTCGGAAACTCAACCAAGAGGATGGCGTGACGATCATCCAGGTCACCCATTCCAACGAGAATGCGAGTTACGGAACACGCGTGGTCCGGCTTCAGGACGGGATGGTGGTCTCATGAGCAAAGTGGCCATCTTCTCCCTCGGCGGGGTGGGCCGGACGTGCAGCAACCTCTCGCCCCGGCCGGCGGCCGCCATGCCGGCTCCAAAATTCTCCGAATGACCACCGTTCCTTATTCCCGCCAAGGGCCCATCGCCGGAATGCCCCTCCGATATGCCCGCTCCCACAAAGGCTGGCTGCTGGGCTGCGTGGCAATCGGCTCAATGTTGCTGGGGGCCGCCGGATCCGCCGCGCCGCTCACGCTCGATGAGGCGATCCGGCAGGCGCTGCAGCGCAACCAGCAGATGAAGGTCAGCGCCTTTTCCGGCGACATCGCACGCGCCCAGGTGCTGGCGCAGTACGGGGCCTTTGATCCTGCACTCACGTTCAGCCGCACGACGAGGGAAGATGAAAGTCCCGGAAGCCTCAATCCACTGGCGACCCAGCTGACCAAGACCGATGATTATTCGCTCACGCTCAACGGCTACACGCCCTGGGGTATGACCTACAGTCTCGGCGGTTCCGCCACCAGCCAGCGGGGAACGTTCAATGCGTTCTCAGACCGGTTCGTCACCTTCGCCGGAGTCACGGTCACGCAACCTCTCCTGCGCGGCTTCGGTTTCAGTTCCGGGCTTTACGGGTTGCGGGTGGCGAAGGCGGATCGGGGTATCGCCGACTGGCAGCACCGCCAGACGGTGATCGACACGGTCACCAGCGTGATCCTGGTCTACAACAACCTGGTGCAGGCGCAGGACTCGCTGCGAATCGCACGGATGTCGCGCGACCTCGCCATGCAGCTTTACGAGCAAAACGTCCGCCGCAACGAGATCGGAAGCACCTCCGACGCGGAAGTCGTACAGGCGCGCGCACGCGTGGCCAACCGCGAGGAACAGATCCTCTTTGCCGAGCGGAATGTGCGCGACATCGAGAACCAGCTCCGGTTGCTGGTGGGCGAGACCGCCTTTGCCCCGGATGGCGCATCGGTGGAGGTGGAACCGCTGCCGCCAGCGACGCCGATTGCGATCAACCCGGCGCAGGATCTCAAGCTCGCCTACGAACTGCGGCCCGACTACCAGGCGGCACGACTCGGCGTGGACAAGCGGCGCTATGATGCCGCGCTGGCCCGGAACCAACTGCTGCCACAACTGGATTTCGTCGGCAGCTACGGCTACTCGGGGACCGATCCCGATTTCGGAGCGGCGCGGGCGCAGGTTCGCAACCGCGACAACCAGGCATATTCGGCCGGTGTCGTGGTCTCCGTGCCGATCTTCTTTGCCGAGGGCCGCGGACGCGCACGGGCTGCCCGGCTCAGCCTCCGCCAGGGTGAGGCGGATCTTGCCCGGATCGAGGCCGACATCGCGCTCGCGATTGCCACGGCGGCCGGCCAGCTCGAGACCACCCGGGCACGGGTGGCCGCCACCCGCGCGGCACGCGATCTCGCGAACCAGGCGCTCGAGGCCGAGCAGAAGCGGTTCACCGCCGGCACGACCACGACCTTCTTCGTCCTCCAGTTCCAGGAAAGCCTGATCGACGTCGAAACGCGCTATTTCCGCGCGCTGGCCGACGAGCGCCGGGCGATTGCCAATTACGAGCGCGAAACCGGCACCACCCTCCGCACGCGGAACATCGTCGTGGAGTGAAGCTCGAGACGCTCTCTTGCAGCATCGGCTGGAAGGCTCATTCGCATTTCGGACACCGTCCCTACGTGGCGAAGCGCTCTGAAATTGTATCCAGCGGCGAGACGCCATACCTCTCCACACATCTTGCGCAAAATGTGAATCGGAACACATTTCGCCGGTTGAAAACCGGCGCTACCCCCAGGCGGCCGCACGCACCAATGATCTCCAAACCCGCATTGGGGCCGCTCGGCCGAAGCGCCGCGTCTCCGACCGGCGAGGCCGAGCGCATTGCCCGCCTCATGCGATCGCGGCTGTTTTTTCCACGAAATGCACCTACAGTGGCGATGAATGAGCCCCAACCCCGGCATTCGCTGCTTGTTAATTTCCATGATGCTGGCAGTCGCGGGTTGTGAGAGCACGCCGAAGACTCCGGAGCCGATTGGCGCTGCTAGCCTCACACTGGACCAGGAGGCGAAGCGAACCACTGCCCAGGCAAAGCTGGGCTACGAGCTGACCCTCTCGCTGCCAGCGATCCCAGGCGAATATGACTGGGTCATCATGTCGGCCGACACCCGTTTCGTGAAGCAATTGAGCGAGATCAGCCCGTCGCTCGAAACTTCGCGGACGAACATCCGCTTTCTCCTGCTGCGCAAGGGCCGGACCGTGATCCGTTTCCTGGCGCTCCCCGCGGATCGCGGCTCCGCGGCGGACCCGGTCACGAGCCATGAAGTGGTCCTGACGATCGAATAATCATTCCGTGCCGGAGCCTGTCGGCTGCTTCCGCACCGCCCCGACTCCCATCGGGGAGGGGTTTCCGCCGCTGCGACTTGCGGACACCATTCCTGAGCCGAACGAACGGCTCAGACCGGGGCCCAAGCTCCAACACCAACAACTTCCTCCGCTTCAACCTGCTCGTCGGGCAGCTCGTTCAACGGGGCAAATCGCTCGGAGGAGAATCCGAGCTCCTGCTCGCCCTGGTGGAAGGGGTCCTTGGGGTTCTTAAGCTCTTCCAACAGAAGTCCGACGGTCGCGGAATCACCGCCTTTTACGATCTTCTCCCGGCCAAGGAAAACCTCCCGCACCGTGTAGATATTGTCCTTCACCGGCAGCTGCTGGTAGAGCGTGCGAACCGCGGGGGTGAAGGTGTCGTTGATGCAGACGACTTTCTGGCCTTTGACCATAATTCGAAGGGAAAAAATGCTAGCACAGAGTTCGCTGAGGTCACGGAGAGTTTCCAGTTTTTTGGAAAGCCGCCACTTTGCGGCCTTTCTGCCAGCCTCCAGCGGAACGGGCCTGGGTACTCCACCTGCCAACGGCTTCAGAAAGGCTATTCAATCCGACCTTCGTCGAATTCGATCAAGTCGGGCACGCTCTTGATGTCATCAAACCGGTCGGCGCAGCCCATGGCGGTGAGCGCGGATTTCAGAAAATCGCGGCCGGCCGGGGTCATCCCCTTCTGCACGAGTTCCCGGTTCCATTTCGCCGCTCGGACATCGGCGGGAAAGAGTGCCAGGAGCCGGCGATCTCGCTCCGCATCGTCAGCACCAGACTCGATGCAGTCGCGAACGATGGTCTCGACCGCGTCAGGATCGATGCCGAGGTGAAAGCAGAGGAACCGGTCGAGCCCGCGTTTGAAGTTCCGGGCGTAGCTGGGTGGGAGCGCCCCGTGCTCCTTCACGTAGCGGCATTTCGCCAGGAACCGCGGGAGATAGAGAAGTCCCGTGGCGGCATGCGGCAGATAGGGCGACGGCAGCGTGGTGAGGACCTCGCCGGTGGAGCCGGGAATCGGTTTGGAGGGCATGCGGGGCCGATAAGATTCAGAGGCGTCGTGTCGCGCAGCAAAAAAACCGCAAGGTGTCGGGAGGCCTGTATTTCAGCGTGACGATCACAGGCCACCGCACCATGAATTTCTCATGTGGGTAATCCTCCGCCTGCTGGTCGCCACTGTCGTCGGTGTGGCGCGATTCTTCTGGCGGTGGGGTGCGAAGGGCGAATTGCGCCATCACGGCGACCTCGAGTGGCAGTACGTCGAATCGAAACACAAGAACCGGGTCGTCGCCACGGCGTTCGGAGTCACCTTCAGGCATCCGGTTAGGTTCCGGCTTTCATCCGAGGGCCGGCTGGATCGGCTTTTCAAGGCGGTTGGATTCACGCATGAGGTGCAGACCGGCGATCCGGCTTTTGATGGGCGATTGTACATTGCCTGCGATCATCCCGCGCTCGCTCCGGTGCTGCAGGAGGACGCCGGCGCGCGGGCCGCCATACTCGAGCTCTTCACGGCGACAACCAAGGCCATCCGCACCGATGGGGAAATGCTTTGGGTTACGCGGACAGGAAACCATCCGCCAACCGACAAGGAGCTCGCGCAGCTCGCACGGTTGCGCGAAGCGCTGCAGGCGGTGCCAGCGGAGTCGTTGCACGTGCTGAGAGACGGGTTTTTCTGGCGCGCGCTTCTGGTGGAGTCGATCGCGTGGTCGGTAGCATTATATGGCACGCCCGGCTTGATCGAGATCGCGACGCGACGGCATCCGCAGTACTTCGAGTGGGAGCCGGTAATTTCGACGGGACTGGGCGCGGCGGTGGGTGTGTTCGTGCTCCTCTTCGGGCTGTCTTGGTGGCTTCTGCGTGGATCATCGCGCGCGCACCGGGTCCTGACTGAAAGCCTGATTCTCCTGCTGCTTGGCGTACCCCTGTCCTCGATCCAGGCGGTATCCGATGTGAATATCGCGTTGGACAGGTCGCCAGCCGAGATGGTCGAGGCCGGTGTCGAGTCCAAGCATACGCGAATCACGCGTGGGAGGCGCGGCCGACGGCAGACGCACTATCATTTGGTGCTGCAACCGCCAGCACACGCGCCGACACGGGTGCCACGTGACATCGAGGTCGCGAGCGCAATTTATCATCGGGCCACGCCTGGAGGGCGGCTCGAGATCGAGTTCCGATCCGGGGCGCTCGGCATCCCATGGGTCGGGCGGGTCGAGCCGCGACGCGCGCAACACTAGCCCGCATTTTCCATGGCGGCTCGTGAAATCTGACGCCATTTCGTTCTTCCGATTCAAAGCGGATCGGCAACGCGAGCCCCGGTCGACGGCGGCACCTTTCCGCCACTGGTGGCGGCCGGCGCACAGCGGTGGCGGTTAAGCCTTGCGCCATGTGTCGCAAGATCGGCACAGTTTTGACTCGTGTCTTTTGAAACGGGCTGGGTTTGACTGCCAGCCTCTGTGCCAATTGCCGCTAACTTTCATGAATACATATATTTCCGAAGTGCTTGACGTGGTGGCCCGCCGGAATGCCGGCGAATCCGAATTCCTGCAGGCGGCGCGCGAGGTGCTCGAGTCGCTGAGCGTCGTCGTCGATCGCCACCGCAAATACCGGGATGCGCGGATTCTCGAGCGGATCGTCGAGCCGGAGCGGCAGATTATGTTCCGGGTGGCCTGGCAGGATGACGCCGGCCGAGTGCAGGTGAATCGCGGCTTTCGGGTCCAGTTCAACAGCGCGATCGGCCCGTACAAGGGCGGACTGCGATTCCATCCCAGCGTCAATCTCAGCATCCTAAGGTTCCTCGGCTTCGAGCAGACGTTCAAGAATGCGCTCACGACGCTGCCGATGGGTGGCGGCAAGGGCGGCTCCGATTTTGATCCGAAGGGCAAGTCGGACCACGAGGTGATGCGGTTCTGCCAGAGCTTCATGAGCGAGCTGCACCGCCACATCGGGCCGGAAACGGATGTGCCCGCCGGCGACATCGGGGTCGGCGGTCGCGAGGTGGGTTTCCTTTTCGGACAATACAAGCGGCTGCGCAACGAGTTCTCGGGCGTGTTCACCGGCAAGGGCCTGAAATGGGGCGGTTCGCTCATCCGGCCCGAGGCCACCGGCTACGGTGCGGTCTATTTTGCGGAGGAGATGCTCAAGACCCGAGGCGATTCGCTTACCGGGAAGGTCTGCACCGTCTCCGGTTCGGGCAATGTCGCGCAGTACACGGTCGAGAAGCTGCTCCAACTGGGCGCAAAGCCCGTCACCCTGTCGGATTCCGAGGGCTCGATCCATGATCCTGCCGGGATTGATGCGGAAAAGCTCGCGTGGGTGATGCAGTTGAAGAACACGCGGCGCGGACGGATCCGCGAATATGCCGAAAAATTCGGTGCGACTTTCCTGGCCGGGCAGCGGCCATGGTCGGTGCCGTGCGGCTGTGCGTTCCCGAGCGCGACCCAGAATGAAATCGATGGCGACGATGCCGCGACGCTCTTGAAGAACGGCTGCCAGCTCGTCTCCGAGGGAGCGAACATGCCCTCGACGCCCGAAGCGGTCGATGCCTTCCTGCAGGCGAAGATCTTCTACGGGCCGGGCAAGGCGGCGAATGCCGGTGGCGTCGCCACATCCGGGCTCGAGATGACGCAGAATGCGATGCGCTTGAACTGGTCCCGCGAGGAGGTGGATCGCCGGCTGCACGAAATCATGGTGAACATCCATGCCAACTGCCGCGCCACGGCCGAGGAGTATGGCGCGCCCGGCAATTACGTGCTCGGCGGCAACATCGCCGGGTTCACGAAGGTTGCGGATGCGATGCTCGATCAAGGCGTGCTTTGAACATGGCGTGACCGCCGGAGGAGACGGGCCATGCTCGCACAAGCCGCAATCATCTCATGCCCTCCCACGGGGGGACGCCGTGGCCCCCCTTTGCCGCGACCGCCAACGGCACCGAGAAGCGCTCGTCTTTCCTGAAGGGCGTGAAGAATATGGGCCCGTCATCATGCGCGCCAGCCGAGTACATGTGACGACCGGGCTCCCGGGCCTCGATGAGGTCCTGCGCGGCATCGAACCGGGCGACAACATCGTCTGGGAGGTCGACTCGATCGAGGAGTACCAGGAACTCGTGATTCCCTATGCGGCGGCGGCGCGGGCGGCGGGCCGGCGGCTGGTCTATTTCCGGTTTGCCGAGCATGTGCCGCTGATTGACGAGGGCGAAGGGGCGGAAATCTGCGTGGTCGATCGCACCGCCGGCTTTGAAAGCTTCGTGCGGCGGATTCACGGTGCGATCGAACGGGCCGGCACCGGGGCGCACTACGTCTTCGACTGCCTCTCGCACCTGGCCGACCAGTGGATCTCGGATCAGAGCCTCGGCAATTTCTTCGCCCTTACCTGCCCGCGTCTCCGGGATCTGGACACCGTCACCTATTTCGGGCTGTACCGCGACCGGCACTCGGTCTACGCGCTCGAGCCGATCCGGGAGACGACCCAGTTCCTGCTCGATGTCTTCCGGCTCGATCTGCGGCTGTACGTGCGGCCGGTAAAGGTGCAGCACCGCTCGCGGGAGGCGATGAACACGATCCATGTGCGGCAGGGCGGCGCCTTCCTGCCGGTCAAGGACAGCGCGGTGCTGGCGCAGATTCTGTCCCGGACCCAGTGGCCGCGGCTGCAGAGCGACCGCCGGGCGGGTTACTGGCGGCGGCTGTTCCACGAGGCTGCCCAGGTGGCGCAGGAATGCCGTGAGGAGCGCTGCACGCCCGAGCGGCGGGCGGAAATCACGCGGCGGGTCCACGAAGCGCTGCGGGTGCACCGCTCGGGCATCGCACCGCTGGTCGAGCGCTTCCTGCTCCTCGAGGATTTCCTTGCCGTCCGCGATCGGATGATCGGCATCGGGTCGGTCGGCGGAAAGACCCTCGGCATGCTCGTGGCCCGCGCGATTCTGCGCGAGCGCGACCCGGGACTCGCGGGCCGGCTCGAGGCGCATGACTCGTTCTTCGTCGGCGCGGAGGTCTTCATCACCTTTCTCGTGCAGAATGACGTCTGGTGGCTGCGTGAGCAGCAGAAGCATTCGGCCACCTTCCTAAGGGGGCTCGAGGAGGGCCGGAAGCGGATCCTGTCCGGCCACTTCCCGCCACACGTCAACGAGCAGTTTCGCGGCATGCTCGATTACTTCGGCGAATCGCCCTACATCGTGCGCTCGAGTTCGATCCTGGAGGATGCGCGCGGCAATGCCTTTTCCGGCAAGTACGAGAGTGTCTTTGTCTCCAACCGCGGTTCGCGCGAGGATCGGATGGCGGCGCTGCTCGATGCCGTCCGCCGCGTCTACGCCAGCGTGCTCGACAAGGAGGCGCTGCATTACCGGCGGCGCCGGGGACTGATGGACAGCGAGGAGCGGATGGCCCTGCTGATCATGCGGGTGTCGGGGGCGGAGCACGGCCGTTATTATTATCCGCAGGCGGCGGGGGTGGGACTTTCCTACAACCCGTTTGTCTGGCATCCCGACATCGACCCACGCGCCGGCGTCCTGCGGCTCGTCTTCGGGCTCGGCACCCGCGCGGTCGATCGTTCCGACGACGATTACACCCGGCTGGTGGCGCTGAACGCTCCCGCCCGCCGGCCGGAGGCCAGCTTCGAGGAGGTGCGGGATCATTCGCAGCGGCGGATGGACTGCCTCGATCTGCGGGAGAACAAGTTCGTGTCGCTGCCGCTGGCAGAAGTGATCTGCGAGCAGCCGGATTTTCCGCTCGACCATTATCTCACGCCCACGGAGGCCGAGGGGTACCCCTGCGTGACCTTCGATCGGCTGCTGACGGAGACGCCGGTAGCCGCGGATCTGCGGCGGATGCTCGCGCTGCTCGAGGTCGCCTACGAACACCCGGTCGACATCGAGTTCACCCTCAACTTTCTGCCTGACGGCTCGTATCGAATCCATCTGCTGCAATGCCGCACGTTCCAGGTGCGGCGCGAAACCACGGGGGTCGCGCCCACCGTGACAGGGACGCCGACGCGGATCCTCGAGGCCCATGGTGCCGTCATTGGCGTGAGTCGCGAGCAGCGGCTGAGCCGGATCATCTACGTGGTGCAGGACGCCTACGCCGCGCTGCGCGAGCGGGAGCGTTACGCGGTCGCTCGGTTGATCGGCCGGCTCAACCGCGCGCAGCCGAAGCAGGATCGCGGGCTGATGCTCATCGGGCCGGGTCGCTGGGGCACGTCCAGCCCCGCGCTGGGAATCCCGATTTCATTCACCGAGATCAGCCATGCATCCGTGATCTGCGAAGTGGTCGCGATGCACGAACGGTTGATTCCCGACGTCTCGCTCGGCACGCATTTCTTCAATGATCTCGTGGAGCACGACATGCTCTACCTGGCCTATTTTCCCCAGCGGACGGAAAACTTCCTGGATCTGGAGTGGTTTCGACAGGCTCCGAACCGACTGCTGGAACTCGAGCCCGGGGCGACGGCGATGGCAGAGATCGTCCGCGTCATCGACGAGCCCGCCACCGGGGGGAGCATGTGGCTGCGGGCCGACGCCACCGCCCAGCGGGCGCTGGTGTATCGTACCGAGGAACCGCGGCCGCCGCATCCGGTGCCCTCGCCGATCGAGCCGTAGACCGGCCGATCGGGCTGAAGGCCAGCCCGGTGACGCGGAAATTCCACCCTCGCTCCGGGACGCCCGGCACGCTGCCGCCCGCCGAATCGGCCGGTGCCGGCTTTCGAGCGGTGGAGCCAAATTGGTGTTACGATCGTAACATCGATCTGGCTGGGAGTGAAATCACACGGAGCGGTTGCAAACCGGCCGCGGGCTATCGAGGATGAATTTCCCGGCGCGCGGCTTTCGCCGCTGACCGGATGTTCTTCATGAGCCAGCCACTCCAGTTCCTGCTTCGGGCCGACGAGATGCCGGCCCAATGGTACAACCTGAATGCGGACTTCCCCGAGCCGCTCCCGCCGCCGCTGCATCCCGGCACCCGGCAGCCGGTGACGCCGGACCTGATGACGGCGCTCTTTCCCGAGTCGCTGGTGGAGCAGGAAATGACGCCCGAGCGGCACGTCGAGATTCCGCGCGAGGTCCGCGATGTCTATGCGCTCTACCGCCCCACTCCGCTGCTGCGCGCCGCGCGGCTGGAGCGGGCGCTGCAGACGCCCGCCCATATTTACTACAAATACGAGGGGGTGAGTCCGGGAGGCAGCCACAAACCCAACACCGCGGTTCCGCAGGCGTATTACAACAAGATCGCCGGCACGAAGCGGCTCGCGACCGAGACGGGGGCGGGCCAGTGGGGCGCCTCGCTGGCGTTTGCGTGCAGCGTCTTCGGTCTCGAGTGCAACATCTACATGGTGAAGGTGAGCTTCAACCAGAAGCCCTACCGCAAGCTGCTGATGCAGACCTACGGGGCGACCGTCCATGCGAGCCCGAGCCAGGAGACCGAGTTCGGCCGGAAGGCGCTGGCGGCGGATCCCAACTGCAACGGCAGCCTGGGCATGGCGATCAGCGAGGCAATCGAGGACACCGTGAAGCATCCGGGAACCAAGTACGCACTGGGGAGTGTGCTCAACCATGTGTGCCTGCACCAGTCGATCATCGGCGAGGAGGCGATCCGGCAGATGGAACTCGCGGGTGAGGAACCCGACGTGATCTTCGGCTGCGCGGGCGGGGGCAGCAACTTTGCCGGGCTGGCGTTCCCCTTTGTCCGGAGAAAAATCAAGGAGGGAAAGAAGACCCGGATCGTCGCCGTCGAGCCGGCGTCCTGTCCCACGCTGACCGAGGGCGAGTTGCGGTATGATTTCGGCGACACGGCGGAAACGACGCCGCTGATGATGATGTATACGCTCGGCCATGCCTTCATGCCACCGAGCATCCATGCCGGCGGGCTGCGCTATCATGGAATGGCGCCGATGGTGAGCCACTGCCTGAAGCTCGGATTGATCGAGGCGATGGCGTATCCGCAGCTCAAGGTCTTCAAGTCCGCGGTGCTTTTTGCCCGCAGCGAGGGGATCGTGCCGGCGCCGGAATCGTCGCACGCGATTGCCGCGGCCGTCGACGAGGCCGTCCGCTGCCGCGAGGAGAACCGCAAGCGCGTCATCGTGATTGGGCTGAGCGGCAACGGGCTGCTCGATCTCGCCGCCTACGACTCGTACCTGTCCGGCCACATGCACGACACCGGAAACGACAACGGGGACTGAACGACGGGAGCGTTGGGGCCCCATGAACAAGAAGGATCCTGACCGAGGCGGACGTCTGTTCCAAACTCAACCGATTCCTTGAGGCATTCCGCGTGACGCCGGAAAAGGAATACCTGATCTTTTGCGACGAATCCGACTCGTCCGGGAGATTCTATTCCAACTTTTATGGCGGTGTGACCGCAAGGAGCTGACCAAACGAGCCAAAAACAAAGGCCCCGCTCAACCTACATGAATCTCTGACGCAAAACGTCAGGCTTCGGTTGAAGCAGAGCCTGATTTACTAATCGCACAGAAGCTCCCGCCAACAAGCAAAATCTCCCCTTCACCCTATGGAACTCTTCACCTTCTCGTTTGCCGAGGCGCCAAACGCGTGGAGAAAATGAGCGATTCCACAGCGTCCCAATTTCAGCGGCTCTCAAGCGACGCCGACCGGAAGGCATTCTATGCCGAACTCAAGGGTCCAACGTGGTGGCTGGGCGGATCCAAACGGGGTTCCAGCTTTGGCTGGGTGGATGTTTTCGAGAAGAGCGACGGGAAATGCGGAGGCGGGTGAGTATCAGGCCGAGTGAGTCAATTTCAAGCGGCCATGAAGGCCTCGGCGCCGGCCTGATGTTTCCCGCCGGCTACTCGTCAGCCTCGTAGATTTCGATCAGCCCGGTTCCAGGGGCCGCGGCGGACAGTTGGAGCGTGTAGCTGCCGGGCTGCAGGTGGTACACCATGGCGGCGTCGGCCGAACCATCGGGCAGGGAAAATGCACCCGTGGCTGCCGCAACGGCAACGATCTCCGCGCGGGTTGCCGGTTGATCCCAGCCGCTGTTCTCCGCCAGCACCTGGCTGCCCCGAAAAAGTTGCAGCCGCGGACCCGCCACCGCGTCTGGCACCCCAAAACTTGAAAGCGTTGGCCCGATGCCACGAAGGAGCACCCGCTGCGGTCCGACGCCGCGCACCACGAACCCGGCGACAAGGACATGTTCGCCCGCACCGACTTCGCCCCGGGTCGCGAGGTTGACGAGCCGCCCCGTCATGGTGCCGCCATAGGCAAGCCCGGCATATTCCTGGACGAACGTGTAGTCGTAGCACTCTGCCAGCGCGACTCCGCCGCCCCCCGAAGCCGGCCGCACCACTGCCGTGTAACGGTCCGGAAGAAACGAAGCCCGCATCGCCGCATCCTTGCTCCCAGCCGGCAGCGCGAATGCGCCCACCGCCTGATAATCCTCGGAGGGATAAGTCGAACCGGCCGGCGTTCGTGCCACCCAGTCGTCATTGGCTCCGATCATCCGCTCGCCATGAAACACCTGGAGCAGCGGATCCGCCGCGACACCTGCAACGCCGTAGTCCACGAGCGATGGCCCGACTCCGCGAAGGTAGAGCTCGCGCGCGGTGGCGCCCGGGGCGAGCACCAGGCCGACAATCAGCGGCCGCTCGGGCGAAATCCGACCCCGCGTGGAGAGATTGGCGAGGTAACTCGCGTCGCCCGGGCCGGTGGTGATTTCCACTGTCGCCGGGGCGCTGGTCCGGGTGGTCGTGGCATCCGTGATGGTCGCCTCGTAGCGGCCCGAGGCATCCGGTTGCGCGGCATCGATGGTCAGGGTCCGCGCCGTCGCGCCGGCCAGCGGCATCCCGTCATGCCACCACTGGTACACGGCTCCAACCGGCGGAGACGACGTGGCGTCAAGCGAGAGATCATACCCGGCCGGCAGCGTGATGGCCTGCGCCGCGTCGAGTGCACGCCCGCCGACAATGGCCACCACGTCATTTCTCCCTCCCGCGAGCCGACTGGCTGCAACCAGTCCCTCCGGCACCAGCGGAGCGGTGCCGAAATATCCGCGTCCCCAAGCCACCACCGAGCCGTCCGTGCGCAGGGCATAGCTGAAGTCCTGCACCGCGAGCACCTGCACGACCTCCCGGAGTCCCGCCGGCGGCTGCACATCCGCGCTGTTCCCCCATGCCGCTACCGTGCCGTCGCGGCGGAGGGCGAGCCCGTGTGCGTACCCCGCGGAAACCGCGACCACGTCGCCGAGGTTGGCGGGAACGGTCACTGTCTGGCCCCAGTTGCCCGCAAACCAGCCGATCACCGAGCCATCCCGCTTCAGGGCTAGATTGTACCCACCCTTGCCGATGGAAATCGCCTGCACCCCGGCCAGCCCGGACGGCACCGTGCCGTATTCACCCCAGCCAACCAGCGATCCGTCGCGCTTGAGCGCATAGCAGCGGCTGTACCCCGCGCCGACGTCGACGACATCATCCAACCCCAAGGGCGGCTGGAAACTGTAGTCGTTCACGCGCATGTCCGGCCACGTGGCGACCGTGCCATCCGCCTTGAGGGCAATCACGATTGGGTTTCCCCCGTCAATCTTCACCACGTCGCGCAGGCCGGCGGGCGGCCGGATGTCCTGGTAATAGGAACTGCCCCAGGCGGCTACGGTGCCGTCGGCGCGAAGCCCGGCACCATATTGGTAGCCATAATCCACCACCGCCGCATCGATGAAATCGCTGATTTCGGGAGCGAGGATGACCTCGCCCTTCAGAAAGCCGAGCCGGACCAACTGGCCCGGGTGGGCGGCGGACAACGCACCCGCGGCGAACAGGGTGAGCACGAAAAGGAACCAAGATCGAAGCATGGAAAGGAACCCATCGGACCAGTTGGACCAAGCTCTCGCAAGCATCCAGCCCGAGCCCCGACTTACTTCCGAAGGCGGAGTGATTTGAAAACGCAATTTTCTCCAGATATCGGCCCCCGATAGCCATGTGGCCACTCCGCCCCGCCGTGGCAGTGCACTCTGAAACGTCGTTCAGTGGCGAGACGCGCGCACTGCGCCCTCCTCTGGCGCGGCCCGGCAGGATGTGTAGTGAGGTATGGCGGGACGCCGCTGCCACTGGCAGCCTTCAATAATGCCGATTGCTCACGGTGTCGCTGACGTCCGGCAGCCCCCGGCAGTCGTCGATCACCAGGTTCGCGGCCGTGTTCCGGACCTCCATTCGCGAGCTGGTTTCGGATCCCAGCGGCAGCTCCACCTGCCTCAGTGTGACGCTGGCGGCATCATCCAGCACCAGCGCCGGCCGGCCGTCCGAAACTTCGACTCCGAACCGGCTATTGCTGAAGCTGACATTGCTGACGTGGCGCAGGTACCAGGCATGGGCGGGAACGGGACCGGCATCCTTCGGGAATCTTTCATCATTCTCCACCGGCTGGAGCTCGCCGTCGGCCACGGGATGGCCGCCCTTGGCCGTGATCGAGACATCCTTGAACGAGATGTTCTCAATCGGGCTTCCCGGCTTTCCCCAGATCAGCGACGTCATCTCGTCATCGCGAATGTCCGAATACACGTCGCTGGCGGTGATGTTCTCGAAGCTCACGTTGCGAATCGCACCGCGCCGGTAGGTGCCGGCCGGCACACGGGCGACATCGGAGAGCTTGATGAAGATGGGCATCAGGGTCCGGGCCATCGTGATGTTCTTATACTGCAGGCCGTCGATCACGCTGCCATCGTTGGAGGTGATCGAGATGCCGGCCTTGCCGGCCTGGACGATCCGGATGTTTTCGAACCGGTAATCGCGAAACTCGCCGATCGTCTCCGATCCGAACTGCAGCCCGTTGCAGCCGGCGGCCAGGAACGTGTCACGGATGAGGATGTTCCGACTGGGCCGCGCCGCCCCCAGGGAAAGATCGCTGCCAAACTTGATCGCATCATCGCCACCCGCCGGCCGGCCGTCCTCATAGCGCACGGAATCGATGTGGCAGTGCGCCACCTCGACATTGGTGCATTGCGAGAGATTGATCCCATCGCGGCTGGTCTTGATCGTGACGTTGTCGATCCGCACATCCTCGCAGCCGGTGGCCAGGATCGCATAATGGCCGCCCTCGCGGATGTTGAGGTTTCGAATCTCGACCTTCCGGCAAAGCTTCAGGGCGATCGCCTTGTCGCCGATGCCCTTCGGCACCTTGCTGCTCCGGGTCAGCGCCGAGCCGTCGAGCGTGCCCGGGCCGAGAATCCTGACGTTCTCGAGATTTTCGCCCCAGAGCAGTGACGCCTGCCAGTGATAATAGGCGGGATCCATCAGCCCCTGATCATTCGGATTAGGCTCCCATGAATCCATCAACCCGGCCACCGCCTTGACGACGGCCCCGGCGTCGAGGGCCAGGGTCACGTTGCTCTTCAGATGGATGGAGCCACTGGCATAGATGCCCGAGGGGATGAAGACCGTGCCGCCGCCCGCGGCGTTTGCGGCTGCAATCGCCTCGTTGATGGCAGGTGCGTCGTTGCCGCCACCATCGCCTCGCGCGCCAAAATGCCGGACATTGTAGGTGCCGCTTGCCGCCAGGCCCGCGCGGGTGAGCCGGGGCAGGATGTCCGCCCGCTTTTGTCCCAAATGTTCCTCGAAACCCGCGGCTATCTTATCGCGGGTCTTCGCCGCGTCCTTCACGAAGCCATTCAGGGCGGTGCGGGTGGCCTCGAACTGCCGCGGATCGACGCGCCCTTCCAGCGTTTGCCAGAGTGCCGCCATCTGTCCGGCCATTTCCACGGCCTCTTCCATCCCGCCAAAGACATCCTCAATCAAGGTGCGACCGATCGTCAGCCGGTGATCCAGGGGCCTGAAATGGAAGGCGGAGAGGAATTCCTCGCCGCGAACCGGATCCCCGTAAACCGCGCGGAGTCCCGGCGCGTACTGGCGGAGCAGGCGCTCCTGAAGTTCCGGTGACGACGGGCCGATGCCGTCACGATTGATCGAGTACGGTGTCTTGTTCTCGACGAGTTTCTCGTCACCGGCGTCGATCCAGATGCCTCGGTAGCCGCGGTACATGTAAAGCTTCCGGGCCACATCGTCGGAAAGGTACAGGATCCGGCTGACGACATCGACGACCTCCGGATCGGTGCCAAAGGTCTGGACGATCCATTCCCGGTAGATCTGGTCGAGCGACCGATCCGGGTTCCAGGCGATCCGGGCGAGCCCATAGTAGTTCACCATGTTCAGCGGCGACTCCGTCCAAGCCGGGGCCGGGCTGATCATGGCAATGCCCAGGATGCAGTGGATGCGATCCTTGTTGAAGCTGCCGGGCCCATTGCGGTGGGTGTCCTGATCCAGCCACCACTTCCACTTCTCCACCCAGGAGCTGGGAAAGTCCTTGTCGATGACGAGCTCCGTGCCGGAAAGCGTCCGCGGCATGGCCCCGTCCATGGCGGGGATCGGCGCCGAGAGATCCCAGTCGCCGGCGCTGCCCTTCGGGACAATGACGACATTGTCCCGGTATTTCCCGTCCTCGGGCGTGAACAGATCGTGGGGAATCAGGTGGCGGTACTCCACCGGCCCATAGCGATAATTGCCGTAGACAAAGCCGCGGAGGAGCAGCAGCCCACCGTAAGGCTTCAGGGTATCCGCCATCCGGTTGACCATGGGCGGCCGCGGATCGCCGTTCTGCTTCTCGGAGCCAATCTTCATGACGTAGCCGCCGAAATCCGGGACGCGAGCGTAGAGCCGGTTCGCCGTTTCGGGGTCCAGCGCGAGCAGGTAACTGGGAGTCCAATACAGCTTCATGCCGTAGTCGCGCAGGATCCCGGCGAGCACCGCCACCTCGTCGAGGTGATCCAGGAAATTGTCCCGGTAATCCCAGTTGAACTCGGTTGGATTGATCGCGTTCCAGCCCGCGGACGCCAGCAGCCGGACCCAGTCGCGAATCCGCTTCGTGTCGCCGGTCCGCAACTCCTCCCAGCTGAAGATCGAGTCGTCGCGACCTCCGCCACGCCACCGGTCGCCGGGGAGTCCCCGAAAGTAAGACCAGTGCGACACCATCCGCAGCGGAATCCGCGGATTCTCCAGGCGGTCGAGCTTGTCCGGTTTCTCGCCAAGCTGGAGCCGGCGCAGAAGGTCGAAGGTTCCGAATATGACTCCCGCGGGCTGCGCCCCGGCAATCACGAGCCGGGTGACTCCGTCTTCCTCCAATGCCTTGATCACGAACCCGCCCTCCTCGAGCCGGCCCAGGCCAAGCGATCCGGCTCGTTCGCGGATCCACTCCGAGGTTTCGGCGGTGCCAAGAACAATTCCCGGCTTGGCGCCGGCGTCTTCCGTGATGGCCGGCCGGGCGCTGAGCATCGATTCCAAGCCGCTCGCGAGCTCGCCAGCGGCGGTCCGGATCGTGGAATTTGCTCCCTCCGCAAAGATGGTCCCAAGGATCTCTCCACCGCGCTGTTTCCCGGCGGATCGGCTGAACTGCAGCCATGCCTGATAGAGCGTACGGTCGGCATCCTTGAATGCGTAGGGCTGCTTCTTCCTGGTGGCCGGGCTCATGTCCTGCCGGCCGGCGAAGACCTCCCGGCTCGCGCCGTGAATCGCGCGGATTTCCGAATCAGGCAGCACGCGGTCGTAGATCCGCAGGTCATCCATGAAGCCCGCAAAGTCGTCGCCGAGGACGATGGCCTTCAATCCCTCGCGTTTCAGCGGCTCGACCGCGACTTTCGAAAGGTCGACGACGGCGATGAGTTCACCATCGCGCCATCCGATGATGCGCTTGCCCTGATCGTCATAGGCCACGGCAAAATGATGCCATTGGTTGTCGCCGACGGCGGCCCGGGGGTGGCCGTAAAACGCCCACTCACGCAGATCGTAATCGGGCCAGTGCTGGTCGAGGGTCAGATCACGATAAACGAATCTCTTCTCGCCGCGGAACCGGACCTGAAAGTCGCCACGATAGATGTTGAGTTCGACTGCGCCGTTGTCGAAGGAGAGAAAATTCGAATGGGTCCAGCCGACATTGAGCCAGAACGCGATGGTCCCCCGGCTGATCGCGAGCGGCGAACCGGGTTTGACCGGAATCCGGACGGGGCCCGTTTCGGGCAGGAACTGGATCACGGCGCTTCCCGCGCCCACCGGATGAATCCGAGTTTTCCCCAATTCGGCATCGTTGCCATTTCCCGAGAGGTCGCGGCCGGCGCCGTCGTCGAAAGCCCAATGGCCAACGAGGCCTGTCAGATCGGGGGCGGCGGCCGGGCGGGATTCGGCCGCCGCGACGCCGGCCGTGCACAGGAGGGCGGCCAGCAGGGAGGAAGTGATCCTGGTTTTCAGATTCATAGTGTAAGACATTTCATCCCGAATGGCTGCGTGGCGCGGAAGGATTCATAGGATCATCCGAAAATGGCGCGAGGTTGGCCCGAACATTCACGAATCGCGTGAAATGTGAGAGGGAGAGCCGTCCCTGCCATGCTTCAGCGGCGGGACGCCAAACCTCACCGCACATTTTGCTGAAAATGTGATTCGGAACGCTTTTCGCCGGTTGAAAACCGGCGCTACTCCAGGCCGCCGCACGCGCCAATGATCTCCGAAACCACCGGAGGGCCGGCCCGATGTAGCGCCGCGTCTCCGACCGGCGAAATTCAATTCGATTTGCATTCTCTTTCCCCCTGTCGAATGCGCGCTGCGCCTCGCTGTGGTGATAACCGGCGAGATGTGTAGTGAGGTTTGGCGGGACGCCGCTGCCACATTGAATGGCTCCGCGCAGCGGACCTTAACGAGGCGTCGGGATGCAGCCTGCGCTTGCCACGGACCTCTCCGAGACAGGCTGCATCCTCATTGGCCAGAGGTGGCGCCTCGTTAGAACGTCAGGTTGATGCCGGCGGTGGCAATGAACGAGTAACCCGTCGTGCCTTCGCGGCGTTCGGGACTCTCGCTCCCCCGGTATTCCCCGTAGTTCTCGGAGGTGAGGTTGCTGAGGTTCGCGAAGATCGCGAGGTTCCGGGTCACCTTGTAGCGGCCGTTGAGGTCGAGTTGATAGCGCTCGCCCTTGTACTGGTCCCAGTACCGGTCGTCGGCCAGGTTGTCCAGGAACGAGGAATTATAGCCAACCTGCATTCGGGCATCCCAGCGGCCATAGGTGTAGCTGAGGCCCACGTTGCCGGTGCGCGGGATGAAGTTCTGCAATGGCGTGACTCCGCCGGCCTGCCGCCGGCCCTCCGAGGAGATCCAGGTGTAGTTGGCAAACACGCCGAGCCCGCGGAATGCGCCCGGGAGGAACGAGAGCTGCTGGCTGTAGGCGAACTCCAGCCCCTTCACGTCCGCATCGCCGCTGTTGACGGTGGAATTCAGCCGCCAGGTGGGATCCGTCGGGAGCGGGTTCGCCAGCGGTGCGCCCAACTCGGCCGCCTCGACCGCGCTGATCGTCGTCTGGACCTCGGCAATGTAGTCTTTGATGTCCTTCTGGAAGACCCCGACCGAAATCACCCCCATCTCCTTGAAATAGTACTCAAGACTGACGTCATAGTTGTCCGAATACTGGGGCTGCAGGTTCGAATTCCCCATCGTGATCGATCGGCTGCCCAGGTTGATATCGGTGGAGTCCGACAGTTCATCCACGTCGGGCCGCCCGATCGTGGTGCTCCAGGCGGCACGGACGAGCAAGTTGTCGGTAATGTTGTAGGTGAGATGGACGCTGGGGAACCAGTCGTCGTACGAGGCCGTCGTGCGGAACCGGCCGCTGTGGGCGAGCAGCGGATCGGACACGCCGCGGTTCCGGATGCCCGCGACCGTCGACAGGTCGGTGCTTTCGAAACGGACGCCGCCGACCACATCGAGCTTGTTCCATTTCAGCTCGCCCTGCACATAGCCGGCGTAAAGGAGTTCACTCAGCTTGCGATCGTTCAGGAGCGATTGGCGGATGGTGTTGGTGTTGTCGATTTCGAGGACATCCGGATCATAGGTCCACTGCGTGCGCGGGTCGGCGCCGCCCACCCACTGGACATTGTTGCCCAGCAAGCGATCAAAACTCGGCAGCGCCCCGACCGGATAGCGATCCTCTGCGCCACCCACATTCCAGTTGGTGTCCAGGAAGCCGCTCAGATCGTCACCCAGATCGCCGTTCACCTCGGCCAGGAACCGATCCTGGTCCTCGACCCGGTACTCCTCGCGATAACGAACGCCCGTCTTCAGCCGGAAGGGCAGCTGCCAGTCAAAATCCTTGGTGTAATCGACCCGGCTGCTCCAGACCTTGGTGACGTTCTTCTGCCGGCGGCGCTCCAGATCGGTGCTGTCGGTGTCCTCGAAGCGATCCTGGAAAGGATCCTGGCCCGAGAGCGTGATGATGGCCGGATATTCCTTGTTGCTCCGCCGATCGAGTGCGTAGGTGAATTCCTCGTTCGAGACGAAGTCGGCGGTGTTCCGCCAGTCGATCTGGTCGCCCTTCGAGTAGGTAAAGTCATAGCTGAGCTTCGAGGAGTCGAGCGTGGTCACGCCGTTGAACCGGAACGTCGTCGTGTCGGTGGTGCGCTCGCGCTGGTATTTCTGCGCCGCATAAACCGCATCCTCGACCACGGTGTAATAGAAGTCCGGATCGGAGAGCGCGGTGTCCACCTCGCCGCCATCGATCTGGTTCCGCGAGCGGACAAGGTCGTCCTGATAACTCGTGAACGTGCCGCGCACGCCCAGCACGGTATTGTCACCCAGCCGGTAATCGACGCGCAGGTTGGCGCCCTTCCGGATTTGCTCGTGCAACTCGGCGCTGGCGTTCTCGAACACGGCGTAGAACGGCTCGTCTTCATCGGGATCGTCGAGCTCCTCGTTGACCAGCGGGAAGTCCGTATTGGCACGTGCGTCCAGGAACCGATCGAAATTGACGCTGGCGAGGATGCCCAGGCTGTCCGGCTTTCCGCCAACATCAAAGGTGTTGGAATAAAGGAGGGACGCGCTGAGCGGGATGTAGTCCTTGCCGTCCGGGGTGACCTTCTTGCCCCAGGTTCCATTGTAGGAGCCACCGAGCCGGAGGTCGATCCGCCGCTCGCCCAGGTCAAAGGCGCTCTTGGTGGTCAGCTTGACCCGGCCGCCGAGGGAATCCGCATCCTCGTCCGCGGTCGTCGCCTTCACCACTTCGATCTTCTCGACGAGGTCGGCGGGGATGGCGTTGACGTTCTGCCGGCGGCTGCCCGTGAACGTGCTTGGCACCTTCGTGCCATCGACGTCGACGCTCGTCAGATAGGCCTCCATGCCGCGCACCATGATGACGCTCGTGTCGATCTCGTCGTCGGTGATGCCGGTGACTCCCGGGATCCGGCGCAGGATGTTCGCGATGTTGGCCTTCGTGATGTCGCCGAAGGCATCGGCCGTGATAACATTCTTCACGTTGGTCGCGACGCGCTGTTCGGCGATCGCGGCGGCATTGCCCTCCCGCTGGCCGGCCACGACCATTTCCGGCAGCACATAGATGTCGGAGTTGAGCTCGACTTTCAGCCGGGCAGTCTGGCCCGCCTGGACCGTCACCGTCTCGCGCTTCGGATCCAGCCCGGGATAGGAAACGGCGAGCGTGTAACTGCCCGGCGCGAGCCCGGAGGCCTCAAACGTACCGTCACCCTCGGTATGGATGACCCGATTGAGTTCGATGATCCGGACCGTGGCGCTTTCCAGATTGCTGCCGGTGGCCTGGTTGCTGACCTGGCCGCGGACCGTGCCGGTGCCGGACTGGCTGGCGGTGCTTCCGGAAGCCGCATCGGCGGCGAGCGCCGGGTTTTCCCCCGCAAGCCCGAGGGTGAGCAGGCCAAGCAGGAGGCTGATGGGTGTCTTTCGTTTCATGGTATTGTCAGGTTCTCGAGCGAGATGCGTGGTTGGAGTGCTGGGAACGTCCGGGCGGCGGCCGGGCTTTGCCGGTGCCGCCCTTGATCCGTTTGGGTCGGAGGTCTCCTTTCGGAGTGCAAAGGCTCCCGTCCTCGGATCCTCGAAGACCTGCACTCCGGTGCCGGCGAGCATCGCGTCGAGCGCCTCTCGCGAGGTCATTTCGCCGTTCACGGCACGGGTTCGGACGTCGGCGAGTTCATCGCTTGGGATGATCACCTCGAGACCCGATTGCACTGCGAACCGCTTCACGGATTTCTCCAGGGAATCGGCCGGAAGATCGAAGGCCACCTTCGCTGGTGCGGCATGGAGGCCTGCGCCTATGGGCAGGATCATGAGCCAGGTGAATGCGATCACCCGCCATGCCGCCAGCGGCGGCCACTTGCTCGAGATGTATGGATGTTTGCTGGCCACGAGTAACCGACCTCGTCACTCGATCTTGAGTGGAAGTCCCCGTGCCCAGTACGACAGCCGGACCGCCGGATTCCCTTACGGAAAACTGCGCCTTAACAGCCGGTCGGCATTGCGGCGGCTCGACTTGAAGACACGGAACGTGAGGGCGAATCATCCGACATGCTGTTAAATGAAAATGCCCGAGGCATTTTCGCTAAGGAGGCTGTCGCCTGCCCAACTCTCGGTGCGCACCTTTCAGAACGATCCGCCCAACCCGGCGAAGCCGGAACCAATGTTGAGGGGCGGCCATAGGGGTGCGACGGGCATGCGGACGGCCCATCCCCGCCGGGTTGGTAAGCGCCAAGCGAGTGCCAACACGTGATGGCAAGGGCT
>WYBX01000113.1 GCA_011525695.1 Verrucomicrobiia bacterium | reverse complement strand
GTGTCTTGGCTCACAGTTCAACTGGAATCTTCGGACGGTATTTTGTGAGAGGCTCCGGGGCCGCTACGCCGCGGCCTGAGTTAATCGATCCAGCTTCTCCTTGGCGGCCTTGGCCCAGCCTTGCCAGCGTGGCAGTTGCGGCGTGACGCGGCTGAGATACACGTCTTCCGGGGTGACGGGGTCGCCGCCGGATTCCGGCACGAGTGCCCAATGCGGCCGAACGCGGTTGTAACGCTCGCGGAACTCGGCCAAACATGTTCGCGCCTGGGCCGGGCTGTCGTAGAGCCGCCAGTACACTTCCTCTTCCTTCAGCGTCCGGTGGAACCGTTCCAGCAGGCCCAGCTGCGTCGGCGTGCGATAGCGGATCCGCACCTGCCGGTAGTCGTCCTTCGTAAAGGCCACGAACCGCCGGGCGATGAAGCTCGAGCCGTTGTCGGTCACCAGGAAGGGCGGCCGCTTCAGCGGTCCGCACAGTCTTTCGGCCTCGGCCCGCGCGACGGCCAGGGCCTCGGTCGCGGCCATCGCGCTGTAGCTCGGCGTCAGGTGCAGGGCCAGCAGATAGCGCGAGTAATAGTCGATCACCGTCACGGCATACCACCAGCCGAATCCGGGGATGTGCACGTAGGTCACGTCCATCTGCCACAATTCGTTCGGCCCGGTCGGCAGCAGCTCGAACAGCTTCGCAGCCTGGTACAACTCGGCCTCGCGCGGCAGCGCCTTGCGCAGCAGGCCATGCCGCTTCATCACGGTGTAGCACTGCCGATTCGTGACGGTGTGCCCGGCCCGGCGGCACATCACCGCGATCCGCTTGTAACCATACCAGGGATTCTTCGTGGCCATGTTCACAATGACCTGCTCGATCGCCTCGGCGACCGGGCGCGGCGCGGGACCGGGACGCTTGCGCTGAGCGGGCGGTGTCGCCGTGTGATACCAACTCGATGTCTGAATGCTCAGCCATTGCAGGATGTGGGTCAGCCGTGCCTGCGGCGCTTCCTTCCGGCCCGCAACGACCAGTACCCGAGTCTGCTCGTTCAGGGGCACTGGCCCGAAAGTTTTTTTAGGATGCGATTGGCGATGGTGATCTCGCCGATCACCTGGTCGCGCTGCTCCAGTTGCTTCTGCAGCTCCGCAACTTCACGCCGATTGGAATCATGCGCTCCGCCATTCGACGCCAAACCCGCCTTGCCGGCCTCCAGGAACACGTCCCGGTAGCGATACAGCGTCGGCTCCGAAATGCCATAACGCCGCGCGATCTTTGCCACCGGCTCCTCCCGCCGCAGCAGCGACAAGACGGCCTCGGTGCGCTGCTCCACCGTCAATCCAGATTGCCTTCCCATCGTGTACTCCTCGCTCCGTCCGACACAACCCCCTCAGCATTTTCCACCCCCCGGCCGCCCTCATCAAAACGGGGGCGGTTGGGGGGTGGAAAATCCAGCAAAGTCTCTCACAACGGAATTCCAAGGAACTGCGAACTATACACGCGGGCTTCAAATCGGTAGTTGCGGGTGGCGCTTTCGGATGCCAGCGCGCGAGCCTTGGGTCGGAGTGCGGTGAAGCGTCATTCGCCGTGCAGATGTCATCCCACGCCGTACACATTCTCGCGTTTGGTACGCAGGTTAGCGCCAGCGGCTCTGACCGGTTGCGCCGGCGGCTGATCAAGGCGGGCGCGGCTTTTCGAGAATTGTCCCGCACAGCGGAACCAACGGAACCGCCGCTGACCTGCCTTCGTCACGACCACGAGCAGCCTTTCAGGCTGCGAGACACAATGGCCCCGTATTCCGGGAGTGTCGCTCCGCTCCACCCCCGGCTACTGACGATCGGGCGTCCGGCCTGTAGTTTTCCGGGGGGTGTCGGCGTTGACCACTCCGTCAAGGGTGCAACTTCGCTCCACACCCTGGCTACGGGCGATCAGGCGTCGGCCCGAAGCATTTCGCCCCCGGTCTCTCGCGGAATTTCGCGACCAACCCAGCACGGGCGAGAATGACACAAACGTGAGGGGCGGTGGCCGCCGGGTCGCGGTGAGGATTTGGGGGAAGGGTGGGCAGTGCCCACCCTACGAGGGCGCATTCTGTCGGGAGCGTGGATGTGTCGAATCGGAGGCACTCTGGCGATTGAGCGGTGAGCGCTGCCTGCTATCTCGTCGCGGCGGACGGGCGGGGGCATTTCGATGAAAGTCCGTCGCCCATCAGGTCTAATCGATTGGACGGTTTTTCAATCGGTCGTCTCGTTTCCGCGGGAAAGCGGTTTGTGCGGGCGAGACGCCGGCACTCCGCGGACAATGGGAAACGCCACGACCGCGTGACAGCCGCTGAAGGGCGAGGGTCATTGCGGGATCGTTGTTCGGATCGGGGCTTGGGTTATCCGCTGAACTCGGACTGGGGCGCGGCGAAGTCGAGCGTGGGCGCTGCGCGGGAGCGGACGGCCGGGCGCGGGCCGGCGCGGATGGAGCGTGGGTTTCACGGGCGATTCCCGCCCGGTTACACTGCCCCGCCGGCGTGAAATCCGTAGACCCAGACGTGCCGGCGCCGGCGGCGCCGCGGGGAAAAGCTGATTGGCCATCGTTCTCGAAGCAACCGGGGTCCGCGTGGAGTACGGCGAGACCGTCGCCCTGCATGACTTTTCGCTCGGTCTGGCGGCCGGCGATCTGCTCGGCTTCATCGGTCCGAACGGCGCGGGGAAGACGACCAGCCTCAAGGCGATGGCCGGGCTGATCCCGATGGCGGCCGGCCGCGTGCGCGTCCTCGGCGAGGAGATCGAGCCGGGCAACGTGCTGGGCACGGCGCGGATCGGCTTCGCGCCGGACACGCCGCCGATCTACGAGGAGCTGAAGGTCGCCGATTTTCTCCGGTTCATCGGCAAGGCCTACCGGCTCCGCGGGGACATGATCGAGGAGCGGATCGACTTCTGGCTGGACCAGCTCTGGCTTTCGGACCGGAGAGATGCCAAGATAAAGACACTATCGCGCGGAATGCGCCAGCGGCTGACGGTGGCCCGCACGCTGCTGGCCGACCCGACGCTTGTCCTGCTCGACGAGCCGGCGGCGGGGCTGGACCCGGCCGGGCGGGTGCAGTTTCGGAAGATGCTGGGGAGCCTCCGGGACCAGGGCAAGGCCCTCGTCGTCAGCTCGCACATCCTTGCGGACCTGCACGAATACTGCACGCACATCGCGATCATGGAGGCCGGGCGGCTGCGGCAGTTCGGCACGGTGGCCCAGGTCGTCGGGGGCAAGGAGGACAACAGGTGCCTGTATCGTGTCACTCTCGCCCGCCCGGAGCCGCGGGCGCCGGCGCTCCTGGCCG
>WYBX01000112.1 GCA_011525695.1 Verrucomicrobiia bacterium | reverse complement strand
CTCGAATTCCGGCTCCTCCTCCGGCGTCAGCCCCCGGTTGCGGCGGGCAAACCACGCAAGTGCAGCCTGCTCCAATTCGGTCGCACCGTGCACGGATTTCTCGTGGTCGGAACTATTCGAAGGCATGAAAGTTTATTCGCGCACCACAGGCGGCCGGCTTGGATGAACGTTCCCTAAGCGCTCGCGCGACACGCCACGCTCCAGCAGGAATCGGCGGCAGTGATATACCGCAACGCACAGATGCGCATCGATCGTGTGGGTGGAAATGCCGAGCTTTTCGCTGATCTGACGATGCGACAGCCCCTCGAATCGGCGCAGTCGGAGGATTTCCCGGCAACGGGGCGGCAACGCGGCGATGGCCTCGTGCAGTATTTCGATTTCCTGGGCATGGGAGACGGCTTCGGCCGCATCGGGCCTCTCCTCTACCACGAACAAGGAGTTCATATCCCCTATACTGTCGATCGCCACAACCTGGTTGCGCCGGACAACGTCGAAGGCCGCATTGCGTGCGATTACGAAGAGGTAGGGTCGCACTTCCGAGACCTTGCCCGCCGCGTGTGCGCGGAGCAACCGTGCGTACGTCTCTTGCAGGAGATCGTCCACGTCCCTCAGCCCGGGAAAGCGTCCGCGGAGATAAGCCCGCAATGCCGGCTCGTGCGGCTGCACGTCCTCCGCAAACCAGCGGGAATAATCCGTGCCGACAAGTTTACCAAGTGCTGCTGGAGGCGGACTCAATGAGGTGCGTGACTTGAAATGCCAGTTCCGGTCACTTTCGAAAGTCAAGCTCCGTCACATTGTGTCGACCTCCGCGAGACCTCCGCGAGACCTCCGCGAGACCTCCGCGAGCAATCCACGAAGGTGGCGGACGGAGCGCTCCGCCTGCTCGATTGTGCCGCACTCGACGCTGAGCACGATGTCACGAGTGCAACGTGTGCAGATTTCGATGACGCGCGCCCAATCGATCACCCCTTCGCCGCACGCGCAACCGACGGGCGTGCCCGTGACCTTCCCGCGCTCGGTGCTGGATTGAGCGGTTGAAATATCCTTGGCATGCAGGTGGACGAGCCGGTTGCCCACCTGTGCCAGCCAAGCGTAGGGATCGTGTCCGCAGAGAAAGCTGTTGCCGGTGTCGAAATTAATCCCAATCGCAGGCGACTTCACCAGGGCGTAAATGCGATCCAGCCCGTCCGGATGCTTCGAGTATTGCTGATGGGGCTCGAGGCCGATCAGGATGCCGCGGGGTTCCGCGACGCGGGCAGCCTCGCCCAACGTGTAGCGCATCAGGCAGTGATCCTCTTCGATTGTCGTCCAGCCGGGCTTCGGCCCCTCATCGGTGTTCACCACCGGAGCGCCGCACTCCGCCGCAAATCGGATCGCTTGTTTCAAATACTCGACGCTGATCTCGGGCTTGCACAAGGGAGTGTGCGTGCTTAGCCCGGACAGCTTGACGCCGGCATCGGCGCACGCCCGGCGCACGCGATAGGGATCGTCGAGCATTGACACGCTGTGGAAATAGCCGGCCTCGCTCAACAGTTCGCGCCCCCAGTGCACCATGGGCTCCACGTACTCGTAGCCGAGCTCGGCCGCCTTGCGGACGCCCCATTCGAAGTTCTTGTCGGCATGTCGGACGAACTCCAGGTTTATCCCAATGCTGATTGTCGCCATGGTGCCGGCCAGTGTAGCGGTTTTCATGCGCCGATTGCTTTCGATTTTTGCCACTGAAGGAATTCGAACCGCCGGCGCCTGAATCGTGTTCCCGAGGCGTGGCGTCAAGGACCAGCGGTCGCCTGTCCCGCATCAACGTTGCGCGTCGCGAAAGTCTGCCGGGGACATCCCAACTTCCCGCCGAAAGGCGGTCGCAAAATACTGGGCCGTGGAAAAACCGCACGACAGAGCGATGTCGGTGATCGAGAGCCGCGGCTCCTGCTGGAGCAGATCACGCGCGGCGCCGATTCGGCACCAACGGCGGTAGCGGGCGGGTGTCCGGTTGGTGATGTCGTGGCACAGCCTCACGAAGTGGGTAACACCGAGTCCGCAGCGCGCCGCCATTTCCTCGAGGGTCCAGGCGTGGTTCCGCTGGGCTTCGTTCTGGCGAAGTTCGGTGAGAAACAAGCCGACGGTGCGCTCCGCGCTGGTGAGAGACGGATCGAGCTTCGGTTTGCACCGCGTGAGGGTTTCCGCGAGCATCAGGAAGAGCTCGTTGATCCGGACCCGGAGCCGCGAATCGGAGGAACCTGCGACGTCCTCTTCGACCGCTCGCCCGATCGCCTCCCAGCACCGCCGCATCTCTGGAACCGCGGGCCAGACGCTATGCTCATTGTGTCGCAGCATTTCCGTCAATCGGCGCAAATCATCGGGAGCAAGCACCAGCCACGAAGGCCAGCGCCACGGCTGATTGGGACGGCGCACGCCGACATCGAGGATCAACCAGTGCAACCGGCTTGGGCCGATATGCGGATTCCCGACGCGATGAGGCTGCCAGGGGCGAGTCACGGTCAACGATCCCGGCGTAAGTTCCATGTTCTCGGCCGCGATGCCGAAGGACAACGATCCCCGCTCCAAAAAAGTAATCTCAATGCCTTCGTTGCGATGCCAATCGAGGCCCCATTTCTGGGGATGCAGGGCGTCCCAGAAGCCAACCGAACACACGCCAGGCAACATCCCGCGTGGCAATGCTCGTCCAGGATAGTTGCCCCGGACCAGGGCTTCGAGCCGCACTTCGCCGCGGTCGCGAGCAGCCACCAATGGTTCGCACGTGTCCGCGAGAAAACGCTTTGAATGGTCGGTGAAAATGGCGACGTGACGGGACATGACGCGAGTCTCCGGAGCGACTCCCTGACTCAGGGCATGGGGCTGCACCGTTCAATTTTCTTCACTGGTGGGAATTGAAAGCAAAACGTTCACGCGGGCGAGTATGATTGCGGCATCCACTCGTTGCGAAACCGCAGTCTCCATTCCTTCGCTCGTTCAAGCTGGGCACACGCTGGCCGGACGTCATGGCGGAATTCTGGCAGCAGTGGTCTTCATGCACCACCCCTTTGAATCGTTTCCTGCTCTCGCCGCTCTGGCACTCTTCGCACCGATTCGTGCGGCGGAATCGCCGATGGCATTGCCCTCCGTGCGGGATCCCGCCCTCCGGGTGGAGTTGTTCGCGCAGGAGCCGCTGATCAAACATCCGATCGGCATGACCGTCGATGTCGAGGGTCGCCTGCTGGTGATTGAAAGCCACACGCACTTCCGGCGTCCGAACTATGTGGGACCGGTCCACGATCGAATTCTGTGGCTGCAAGACACGGACGGCGACCACAGGGCGGATGCAGCGATCGTGTTCTTTGAGGGCTCGGATTTGACCATGGATATCGCCACGGCGCCGGACGGCTCGATCTACGTGGCAACGCGCGACGAAGTCCTGCGTTTGCGCGACGTGAATCACGACGGCAAAGCCGACCAGGTGGACCGCAAGCTCGTCTTCTTCGAAACGGAAAATCGTTACCCGCACGACGGCCTCAGCGGCCTCGCGTTCGATCGCAAGGGAGGGCTGTACTTCGGCATGGGCAGTAATATGGGCGCCGCCTATACTCTCCTGGGCAGCGACGGCAGCCGGATCAGCGATCAGGGTGAGGGAGGAAACATTTTTCATGTGAACCTGGAGGGTGGCGAGGTGCGCCGCGTTGCGACCGGATTCTGGAATCCCTTCGGCGTGTGCGTGGACGGCAGCGGCAACGTCTTCGCCACGGACAACGACCCGGACTCGCGCCCGCCGTGCCGGCTGCAGCTTATCATCGAGGGCGGCGACTACGGCTACCAGTTTCGCTACGGACGCAGCGGCCTGCATCCCTTTATCAGTTGGAATGGAGAACTGCCGGGAACCCTGCCCATGTTCGCCGCCACGGGGGAAGCACCCGGCATGATCACGTGGTATCAACCCGGAGCGGATGGACGTCCGAAGGCTGCGTCCGGGCGCGGCGCCAACGCGGGGGATTTCGTGCCTCTGACGAGGCAGTACGGAAAACTCCTTCTAACCTCGTGGTCCGATCACACGGTGGAGAGTTACCAACCCAACCTGGGAACAGCTCCGGGAAAAAGGGAGGTGCTCGTGCAAGGCGGGGTGGACTTCCGGCCCGTGGGCCTCGCGGTGGCGCAGGATGGCGCGTTGTTTGTCTCCGACTGGGTGAAGCGTGACTACTGGTTGCACGGGTTCGGTCGCGTTTGGCGCGTGGCGGCGAAGGCCGCCCAACCGCGGCCCGAGCCCCACCGTGCTGTCACCAGCGCTGCGCCTGGGGTGGTGGAACGGCTGGAATGCGCCGCGCCCGACATGAAGACGGCGGTGGCGTGGCTCGGCGCCGCCGGATCCTTCGAGCAGGCATGGCTCTTTTCGGCGAGCATTACGCGGCTGTCGCGTGAGCCGAAACTACTGGAGGAACTGAGCCGCGTGCCGCTGCAACACGCCCGGCAACGGCAGGGTTTCATGCTCGCGGTGCGCAAATCGAACGTGCCCTTCAAGAACAGCGTGCTGCGGGCTGCCCTTGCGGATACCGATGCCACCACCCGGTTGCTCGCGTTGAAATGGCTCAGCGACGAGCGATTGCCGGCCTTTCGGGGAGAAGTGGAGCGACTTCTGACCGATCCAGGCAACACGCCCGCGTTGTTCTACGGCGCCCTCACCGCTCTCAGTCGTCTGGATTCCGAAAAGCTGCGCGAACCCGATTTTGTCAAACGCCTCAAACAGCATCTTGCCGATCACGATACGCCGCCACGGCTCAAGCGGATGGCCTTGGAAATCCTGCCCAATCGCGCTCGCAACGTGCTCGCGCGCGAACTCGAGCCGCTGCTGGCCGAGGGTGACGACGCCTTCAAGGAATGGGTCACACAGGTGCTTGGCGAGTTGCAGGACGAAAACCGCGTGGCGGCGCTGCGGCGCGTCGCATTCGACAACCGCCAGGCGTCAATCGTGCGAGCGGCGGCTCTCATGCACCTGCCGGTGAACGCCGAAGATCAAGTGGCGCTCAAAGGGATCGAATCGGACGGCGATCCCGTGCTCGCCCGTGCCGTGCGATTCGCCGGGCCGGACCGAATCGGCCCGAATGTTCCATCGGGGCGGCCTCCGGCGGCGGACATTGCCGCGTGGGAGAAATATCTGCAGCAAGTTCCAGGGAAGGCGGACCTCGTCCGCGGGCGTGAAGTCTTCCTGCACCCGCGGCGCGGTTCGTGTGCGACCTGTCATCGGGTCGATGGGCTGGGGAATGCCGCGGGGCCGAACCTTTCCGCCATTGGCTCCGTGCGAACCCCGACCTATATCCTGGAGTCGCTGCTGCAGCCCAACCTCAACGTCGCTCCGGAGTTCGAATCGCTTCTCCTCGAGACCACGGATGGCCAGACGCGCATGGTCTTTCAACTGCTGGAAGGGAACAACGCCCACACATACGTCGGATTGGACGCCACGCCGTTTGTGGTGAAGTCCGGGGACATCGTGAGACGGGAAGTCGTTCCCGTCTCCATCATGCCGGAGGGATTGGTGGCAGGACTGAGCGACGAAGAGGTGCGGGACCTGGTTGCGTTCCTGCGGTCGCAGAAGTAGGAAGGGTTGCTTCATCCTCGTCGCAGCCGGACAACACAGTCCTCCCCATGCCAGGGTGAGCGAAGCGTTCGAAAACCGCCAGCTTCGACGACCCCGTCATTCTTGGCGGTGCCGTCGGTGACACGGTACCACTCGACGGCGAAAGTGCCGGACACTGCGTTCAAGTTGACCACTACGCTCGGCGTCGTTGCTGCGTCCACGCAAGCATCGCGGCCATCGGCCGCTGCGTTGGGGTGGTAGATGAGAAACTCGTCGTCTCCCCGGCGCATGAGTTTGGGCGCGCGGATCGCTTTGGCTCCGCCGGAATCCTGCACGAGGGCTGGAGCCGGCTCGAACTCGCTAAGCTCAATGCCGCGAACGGTGAAATAGTCGCGGATGAACCGCACGGAATCCAAGCCAGTCAGCCGTGCTGTATACTCGGTTCCTTGACCACCGCGAGGAGGGCGTGTCGCTCTGCGACCGGTTTGGGAATAAGGATGCACTACCCACCACCGGCCGCCGTAGTTGGCGGATCCGCCCGCCAGCAGCCACGACCAAAAGAGCCGGCGTTGAAAATAGTTCATGTCCCTGGGATCACGGTCGGACTGGCTCTGCTCATAGCGGTCCTCGCCCAGGAATACTGGCTTGCCGAAACGATGGTACTCTTCATACCGCGTCGCGCCGAGGTCGTGGGCGTCTTCCAGATGGATATAGGTTGCCCAGGGCTCATTCCCGTAAATGAAATCAACCTGCCGCGCCGCCCCGGTCGAGAGAGGATGTTGCCAGGGATCATGCTGGCGGAAGTATGAGCCCACCTCGCGTGCTAAAGCGATGTTGTTCGGATACGCCGCTGCTTTGAATGCACCGGGCATATCCGCTTGACCGGGCAATACAATCCTGTCTGGGGCGTAGTGAGCATCGTTGACGATCAGCCAGAAGAGCTGCGGATAGGCGGCATAGCGGGCGATCATATAGCGCATCACTTGCTCCTTTTGCGCCAGCGTGAACTTGTTCCAGAGCTGATCGTCCTGCCGCCAGCGCGAACCGCGAGGAAACAGGATAAATTGCACGTAGATTTCAGGATGATCGTCCAGCAGCCATCGCAACCGTCTGTCCGCGACCTGGAAGTGATCCAGGCGTAATCGATTCAGCTCATCATTCTCGAATATCGCATCCCGCCAGCTTTGCATGAAGCCGGAACCGCCCTCCAGAAATCCCTTGGGGCCAATCATCGAAAAGCAGCGCAGTGACGTTATGCCATGATTGCTCGCGTCGCGAACGTACTCCTTGACGTCATCGTCCGAAACTTTCGCGCCACTTGCATCATGCGGACTGAGTAAGAAATAAGCCGTGTCACTCAGATTCAGGAACCAGCGCCCGTCCTCGGTCATCCACTGCCGCGAATTCCGCGAATGCGGCAGCAACCGGCCCCTCGACTTGGAGCTGCCGCTGGCGGTGAAGCTGCCGGATTGACCGTCGAGTCGCCTGTCAATCGTGCATCGTGACGACCACCGCCACTCGCCCGTCTCACTGACATAAACACGGGCCCGCCAGAGATCGGCGCCATCGTAAAAGGCATGCACCGTCTGGGCCCTGCCCGACGGCGGAACAAACTCAGCCGTAACAACCGCATCGAATGGGTTTCGTGCGCTCACTTCGCCTCGCAGCAGCACTTCATACACATCGAACTTGCGAATCGGCGCTTTCATCGGCGACGCCGCGGCTGAGGCAGCACAGCGGACGAGCGCAAGCACGAGAATCGTAACTGCGAACGGCAGAGCCGCGCGTTTCATTACGTACATCGGGGTATTCGTTTCAGGGCCGTCCGCAGTACTCTAAAACTCGAGCGTCATTGTGAAGTCCCACGAGCGCGGGTTGACATAGCGGTACTGATTGATCGTGTTGCCATCGGGCGTCCGGGCAATGACGGCGGAGCGGCGGCGGCTTTCCCCAAGGGCTTCCAAATCGACGACGTTCCTTACACCCAGGCGCAACGAAGCGGGCCAGTCGAGAATCCTGCGCCGATGGATTGCATATAAGCCCACCGGGTGTGAGGCGGAGCCCCGATATATCACTCCACCGAGGTTACTCATGTTATATCGGTCGCGCCAGTTGCCATGAATGCCGATTCGAGTCCCTTGCAGGAACGTCCCGCGGTCGAATTCGTAGTCGAACAGCCAGTTGGCCGCCCACGGCGTGCTGCGGTTTCCGAGGATCGGGGCGGAGCCTTCGTTCGCACGCACGACATTCTGGGCACTGGTGATGTCAGCCTGAATTTCGGCCATTGCGGGATCGCCGCCGGGGGCAAGGGCGGCATTCGTACGCTCGACCGCGGCCTCGAGAAATGTCTTATAGGCGGTGAAATCGCGGAGTCCGCTAACCTCGGTATAGGACACGGTTAATCGCGCCTGCACACCGCCAATCCGCTGGAACTGGAGGGTGGCGTCCACTCCCTGTGCTCGTTCGCTGGCTAGCGTCTTGTGCGACTCGTTGTTCAGATTCGGCCGAAGCGAGAAGTAGCCCGGATCGCCCGGTGAAAGGTTGTTCGGATTGAAGAGATTGACCAGGTTCTCGTCTGTCGGACCTCCCGACCACACAAAGATGGCGTTTTCGCGGTCGGTGCGGTATGCCGCAAGGGTAAAGAACAGTTTGTTGTCGAGGAGACGCCCCTTGAGACCGAATTCATAACTGCGGCCAAGCACCGGGCCGGGAATTTCCCCCGTGAAAAGGCGATCGCCCTGCCAGCGGAAGGATGTGGAATAATTACCGTAAAGGTTGGTGCTTCTCGCCAGATTATAGGCGAGCCCGGCGCTATAACAGGTGTTGTCCAAATCGCTTTCCGGGTCGAACCAGTATTCGGATGGCGCTTCATCGGGGTATCCGCGGAAGATCGCCCGACCGAAACTGTCGCGCGGTGACACCCCAGTAAGGCTCTTGCGCTTGAAGCTGTCATACCGCACGCCAAGCAACGAATGGAGTCGGCCCCGCAGATACGTGCCCGCTGAGGAGAGGGAATATGCCTTGGAACTGAAGATCTGAATTGGCGAGTTTATGCTGTCATCGAAGAATTCCGCACGGAAACCCGGAACGGATGGCAAAGCCGCGGGAGTGAGGCGCTGCCAGAAGGCCGCGCTGCCAAATGCCGGATCATCAAGATAGGCCCGGAAGACGATCTTGTTATTGACGAGATTGGCGTCAGCGGCCCCGCCTTCCGTAACGGCGACATTGCCCAGGCTGTAGATGAATTGCCGGCGGAGGTCCTCTTGTGTATAGGCCGTGGCCACGACGTACTGCGTGCCCCATTTCCCCAGGTCGAAAGGGTACGACAGGGTTCCCCTGACGATTTCCACGCGATTGCTGAAATCCTTGTTCGAAATGCCACGGTCGTAGAACGGACGCCCATTGGCATCCATCACGATCGTGAAGTTCCCGTCGTCGTTGCGATACTGGCGGCTGAGCTGGTTGTTGTATGCGACCTCCATCGTGAGTTTGTTCACATTCTGCAGCAGCCAGACGCTGACGTTGCCGTAGGGCCGATATATTCTGTCGGCATACGGCCCGCTGATGGAGAGCGAGCGGGAGGGGCCGGGCAGCGCCTTCGCCCGATCAGTCGGGATCGCGACCCCGGAAGTCGCAGCGCCGCTGGTGAAAAGCGGCACGACAACGGTCATCCCCTCGAGATTCGACAAAGTGAGGCCACTGGGTTGGGCGGCATCCCGCGCGCTCGGATTTGGATGAATCGAAGTAAAGTTGCGGGTTCGATTGAAGATCGCGCCATCGCTGGTGTAATACCACGTGTTGGTCCGGTTGAGACCGAGGCCCGGTGCGCTGTTCTCCCGGACGAGAATCTGGTTGTTGCCCCGAGTTCGATCGAAGAACCCGCGCTCGCCTTCGATCCGGATTTGCGTCTGTTTGAACGGCTGAACAGTCACCGCCCCGTGCATGGCGCGCAACGTGTAACCAGTATTCTCGATGTAGACGCCGTCCGCTCGATCAACGTAGTTCAGTCGCACGGCGACCTCGTCGTTCAACCTGCGATTAACATCGAGCATCGCGCGGTGGCTCTCGAAGCTGCCGTACAGGCCCGTGAGTTTGGTGAAGCTGCGGAACTGGGCGCGCTTGGTGTAGGTCGCAGCCTGGCCTGCCGGCGAAGCGTCGCCAAACATCAGTGAGTTTGAGCCCTTGTTGAAATCGATTCGCTCGATGTTGTAATTGTCGGTGGGCCCGTACCACATGAAGAAGTTGCGCGCCGAATTGTCGCCATTGCCCTGCATACCGCGATAGGACACGGCACTGGTGTTGTCGTTCAACCATCCATCGATGCGATCTGTGACGATCGCGCCGGGTACAAACCGGGCCGCATCGTCCAGCGTGTACGCGCCGAGATCTTGCATGAATTCGCTGGTGATGGCGTCGATACTAAGCGGCAGGTCCGAAATGTCCTTGTTCGTTCTATTTCCGACCAGCGAAGACGACGCCACCCACCCGTTATCGGGCTGCACGACGAACGGGCTGAGTTCCACGACATCTTCACGCCTTTCGCTGGCGAGATCGGACGCGACATCGCGACGCGCCAGACTCTGCGCCGATGCCGGTACAATCGCAAACAATGGTATGAGGATGAATCGAGACACGATATGAGTTATGGCGGGGTATTTCATGACGGACGGGTTGATTTAATTGGTTCGACTGAGGTATCTGCGAAACAGGTGACTCCGCCCCGGAATCACCAGGTCGCTCGGTTGCCGCGGTCGCGAGGAAGCCGGCCTCAGAAGCTGAAGGTGTTTGTCAGAATGAACGAACGCGGCTGTTGGGGCGTAAAAATGGCACCTTGGCCGGTGGACATCGCGCGCTGAACCAACAGGTCATCACGGTTGAGGGCGTTGCGGATGTTTAGCTGCGTCCGCCACTGCACCCTGTTTTTGAACAGCCGGTGCTGATGACCGAGAAAGACGTCGAAGCTCGTGATGGGCCCACCGCGGATTGGGTCGGTCGGATTGTTGACCTCGATGGCGCTTTCCACGACGCCTGGCACCACGAACGGGTTGTCCGTAATGGTGACCCTTCGATAGGCGACAGCGGCTGGGCTGCGCCACAGATAGTTGGCCCCTAGAAAGGATCCTTTGAGGCGCCCGCGATTGAATGCATAGCGAGTCGTAGCCGTAGCCCGGTACTTGCGCTGGTTGTTGCTTAGAATTCCCTCGGACATCCGTAGATAGTTCCAGTTCTGGACCGCAACCGCCAACACCTGACGGATTGTATTCCCGACCGGTGCCGTTTGCGGGATCGGCTGATCGATATATTGGGGCGATCCCCAGATCGGCAATCGCTCCTTGATAAAAGCAAGATACTGACCGCCAATATTCGCCTCGGCCGCGGTGTTCTTGCTGCCGGTAATCGAAATCCGCCAGTTCGGCGTCGGGTTTCCGATGATCGTCACCTCATAGCCCTCGGCGTCCCGGTCCGAAAGCACGTCGTAGACGTTCGTGATGCTGGCCCCCGCGGCGTTTCCGTTTCGCAGGATGTCGGCCACCGCCTGCTGAAAGGGAGCATATTTGGCACTCAGCAAGGCGGGATCCACGCGTGTTGGATCGTTGGGATCGAAATTCGGGGACGTCATTTGGACCGTACGTTCCAGCGCCGCCACGGTCGGGATGATTTGATTGCCCAGTGCAGTGACCGTGGGAGTGGGCGTGGCGTTCCGCAGGGAAGACGGCGCACCGATGGCGGAGTTCTCGTACTTACCAATGCGAAGGCTGACCAGATTCTTCCAGCGCAGCGTTATCCCGTAGTCCTTCCCGACACCCGCGCCGAGCTTGGCCACCGAGCCATCGAGGTTGCGCCGGACCTCGGCGCGGACCTGCTGGGTGGACGACTGCGCATACGACAGGGAGAGCCAACTCACCGGATGCAGGACGACACTCTTGATTTCATTTCTCGGCGTCTCGCTCTTCACGGTTGTCCAAGGGAGCCCGCTTCGGACCAGTCGGAAGAAGTCCCAATCGACCGGGCCTGATTGAAGCGAAGGAGTCTGTTGAATATCGACGTCGTCCCGCCGTCGCCCGTAGGAAACGGCAATCCGTCGGTTCAGAAAGTAACTCTGCGTGACAAATGCGAGCGAATCGACCTGCGTTCGGTTTGCGCGAAAGTTGTTCGTCGGTACCGAGGGATCCCACGAAGCTAGGTAAACCTGCTTACCGCTGGCATCGACCCAGCCCGGCTGTGTGATCTGACCATCCACGTTCGGATCGAACGGCAGTATAGCTGCCATGTGTCTCGGATCGATATAGTAGCGGAATGCGGCCAGCCGACTTGTCTGGAGATTGGCGTTGCTCGAACGGTTGATGAACGAGTTATCGGTCCCGACCACTTGGAGCAGCGACTGCGCAATCGTGTTGATGCTCTCCACATGCTCCACGAGGACGGCCGCACGGTGCCGGCCCAGCCATCTCGTCCATCCCTCATGATTTTGAAAGTCCAGATCATAGGATGCCGAAGCCCGCCTTTGATCCTTCGTGCCAAATCCCTTGCGCGACGTATTGTTAACCCCCGCGTATCCATCCTCGAAGTAATATCGACCAAAATTGGGATTGGGCGTCACACGATCGTCTAAGAAAAGGTTCGCGTCCACGTTAAGCTCCTGAACGCGGCCATCGAGAAAATCGATGCCGCGGTGTCGGACCTGCTCCTGGTTGATCCCCGCCTCGACAAAGAGGTTCCTCCATGGGTTGGCCTCAACGATCGCCCCGCGCACCCATGAATCGAAACGGGCCTGGGCCAGATTTCCGGAGTAGTTGACGTCATAGGGGTATAAACCCTGGTCGATGATGCTGCGCTCGAATCTGTCGGGCGCGGGCGTCAATTGCTCATAGCCTTTGCTAATGACGGTGTTCATCCAAGGCCCAACGGGGCCTGGCTGCAGTCCTGTGCCATCATACACGATAATCGGACGTAGGGGCGCCTGGGGTCTTTGCAGCGTTATCGTACCGGGAACCACCGCTGGTGACGGCAATTCTCCAACGCTGATGTGGTTATTATAAGCAGGCCGTCCCGCCTCGATCCATGGAGTCACGTGATCCTGGACCAACGTGTTCTTTGCCGGCCACTGGTAGAATTGCGCCCGCTCGTAATAGGCGCGAAGCTTCACCGTCTTGTACGGTGCAGCAGAGATTGCGGCGTAGATGCGCTCCTGGTTGTAGAAGGCGGGTTTCCGCCAGCTCTTGTCACGATCGTTCAGCCCCGCGATCCGCAGCGCGAGCCGGTTCCTGATAATCGGCTGGTTGAAGTCGGCGGTAAAACGAACGCTGCCGGTACTGCTCAACCGATTCGAAACCTCGGCGAACCGCCGGGCGGGTTGCGCCCGCTTGAATGTGGTGTCGATCGTGCCGGCAGGGCCCGAATTTCCAAACAGGATGGCATTGGGTCCGCTCGCAAAGGTGAACCGTTCGGTGTTGTAGGAGTCCATCCGGACAAAGGTGTCGAAGAAGTCGTGCGACTTGTTCGGCGCCGCCAGACTGCGCGTGCGCCCCTCGCCGCCACCGATCACGTTGGTGGTATCCGAACTTCCGAGACCGGCGGGATCGCTCACATCAAGATCCTCGAAGCGATTCTCGGTGTTGAGGGAATATTGCATCGCATCGTCCAGCGTCGTGATCGCCAGGTCTTCGAGAAACTCGGACGTCATGACGTTGATTTGCGTCGCCACATCCTTGAGCGGAGTGTTCAGGCGGCTACCGGCTAGGGTTTCGGTCGCTTCGTACCCCATGTCGGAGGATGCATTCACTTGAAACGGCGAAAGGTTGACGATTTCGTCCGGCTGGTTCCCTAGGTTCCGGCGCTCCGATGGCAGCGACTTGGCGGTCCTGCTTTCAGCCTCCTCGTCAGTCATCCGCGCGCTCCGACGGCGCGTCGAGGTCCGCTTCGGATTGTTTCTCTCCGTTGCAGGTGGCGATTCCCGTCTGACCCCCAGCGCACCCGTCTTGCTGTCCTTCACGACGACAAGCGCCGTGCCGGCTACCATTCGTTCCAACGCCTGCAAAGGTGGAAGTTCACCCTGAACGGCATTGGTGCGAATGCCTTCAACCAGATCGGTCGGGAAAAGCACCTGTACGCCTGCTTGCTCTGAAAACTGCTTCAGTGCTCTCGATGCGGTATCTGCACGAAGGTTGAAGTGTTTTGGAGCATCGCTGCTCTCCGTCAGCAGCGGTTGCGACTTCAGCGGGGTTTCAGCCAAGAGGCCACACGACGACAAGAAAACGACCGCGATCGCCCCTGCGCGCAACAAACGTAGGAGGGGGCGCAGCTCCTGCGAGTAGGGAAAGTTCGCCGGCGGGGTGATCGCGTGCATTTGGGTGTCGGTAGTTGGATGGGGTGTTGGGGCAGGCAATTCACCTCCTTCAGTCCCCCATCAGCTATTCAGACACCACGCCTGACGAAATCTGTTACGAAATTCTTCCTGCACCGCGTCGAGCACTCACCGACGAATGGCGAAACAATCGCTTTTCACCGACGCTGCGAAATCCGTCGCATTATTCGCGCAGTGCAGGAATTACTCCGGCAATGGCAAAGTTAACCTCAATTCGTATGCGGATTTCTGCTCGGCCCGCAGCCCGAAAGTCTGTTCTAGAATACTAACGAAGCCCTCGGGGTTGTCAGAACGGAACACGCCGCTAACTCGGAGAGTTCCGATGGAAGGGTCGCCCAGAATAATTTGCATTCGATTGTGGCGATTCATCAACGCGACGGCATGGGCCAAATCCATTCCCCCAAATTCCAGCCGCGGAACTCGCCAAGCCAGACGCGCAGCGATTTCCGCCTCCGTCATCGAACTGATCTGGGGTGCAGGGCTGGACTCTGGAGTGATGTCGACCAAGGCGCGATTGCCGGATGCTACCAAGATCGACTCTGCCGCAGGTGGCGCAGCCAATGCTGGGGCAGGAACCGCAGCGCGATCCAATGCGACACGGCCTTCCGTGACGATGACTTCCACGGCGGAGGGCTTCAGTTGCACCGTGAACGCCGTGCCAACGGCCCGCACTTCAACTACGCCAGCTTGCACTAGGAATGGCCGGTCCGCGTCCTTTTCGACCCTGAAGTGAGCCTCTCCTTCCAACAACCGCACCCGGCGAACTCCGGTTTCAAACTGCACGGAAATCCTGGCGCCGGTGTTGAGCTCGACGACCGAGCCATCAGGTAGCTTCTGAATCGATTCACTCGCCGTCGTCGCCGCGGGAGGCAAGATCGGCGACGGACGAGACACCGTTTGCGGCCAAAATTGAAAAAGCAGCATCCCGAGGGCGACAGCGCCAGTGGCGGTCGCGAGATGGCGACGGCGCGTTTGCCGTTTTCGCCCGCGAATCTCCAATTGGGTAACGATGGCTTCAGCCGCCCCTTTTTGTTTCGCGCGACCGAATACGGCCCACGTGCCGGCTAGTCGTGAAAATGCCTCCACATGCCGCGAATCGGCGGCCAACCATTCGGCGAACTCACGTTCGCTGGCACCGTCCAAACCCGCGTCACGTCGGAGCACCCAAGTCGAGGCCACTTCGTCGATGGCAGCAACGGTAGAACTGGTGCCGCCCGGACGCCGGAAATCGTTTCGAGGACCGATCGCGTTCATGGCAGGTTCATACGGCGGCGCATGAATTCCGCACATCGGCGCAAGCCCCGTCCAGCCTGCACCTGGACAGTTTGCTCGGACAAACCGAGTCGCAAGGCGATACCCTTTTGAGAAACACCCTGCAAGCGACGGAGGATAAAGATTTCACGACAGCGTGCCGGAAGCGAGTCCACCGCTTCCACCAGCAATTCCAATTCCTGGGCGGAAGTGGCATTCTCGGCCGCATCCGGCCTACTATCTAAGACAAACAACTCGGCCAGATCAGTTACCGCCATGATCGGCGAACGCCGTTCCCTACGTATGGTGTTGAATACGATATTGCGAGCCACCCGGAATAAGAAGGCCTTGCCTGATGTGATCGGCCTGGCCAGCCACGCTTTCCAGACACGCAGGTACGACTCCTGTAAGACATCGTCCACGTCGCGTATCGCCGGAAATGTTCCCTGCAGATAGGAGCGCAGCGAGGATTCATGCGAATGCACCTCTCGCATAAACCAGCGCGACTGCTCGGCGCATGGCGGATCCTTTGAACACGGGGGGATCATGGCTGCTTGAACGAGGTGCTTCTTTGAAGCACGTTTTTCCTATCTCCGCTTTGATTTGAATCAAGGGTTTTGAAAAAACCGCTGGGAAAAGCGTGAGGACCTCGCTCTGCCGCGCCGAGGTTCTTTAAGAGCCTCGCGCGAGTTTGAAAAATTGGTCGGTTTTAAGTCGCAACAATCCTGAGCGCAGCGTTCCACGATTCCACTACGACGCGACCACGAACGCACCCGTAAGCAAACAGGCTCCGCATCACCGCTTGTTGCAGAAAACGTTCGGCCGTCCGGCGCATGGGCCGCGCCCCGTGGTGAGGATCGTATCCTTCGCGCGCGAGAAACTCCATCGCCTCGCGGGAGATTTCAAGGTCGTAGCCGAGTCCGCGCAATCGCGCCGTCTCCCTGGCGACCTCCAATTCGCAGATTTCCCGCTGCACGTCGGGGCTGAGGCGACCGAATACGATCCGCTCATCGATCCGCCCAACGAGTTCGGGTCGCAGCGACTGCTCAACCCGGCGCAGCACGGCCTGCTCGACGCTCGCGAAACTCAACCGCTCCATCCGCATCGCCTCGATCGAACCGACATTCGACGTGAACACCACAAAGTAATCAGTGAGCCGAAACTGCCTCCCGGTTGCCACCGTGATTCGGCCCTCCCAAAGAATCTGCAAAAACAAATCCAGCACGAGCGGATGAGCTTTCTCCAACTCGTCGAAAAGGAACGTTCCGCCAGGAGACATCTCCAATGCCCGGCCGAGTAGTCCCGGATCGTCGCGGCCCGCGCCGAGCAGTTTGTTGATCGCCGCCTGATCCTGATACTCCGACATGTCGAATGGCACAAGATGGCCGGCGCCAAACACGAACTCCGTGGCACACGCGGCCGTCTCGGTTTTCCCCGTTCCGGTCGGACCCACAAACAGAAGCGAACCGCGGGGCCGGTCGGGTGAGGCGAGGCCAAGCGCGCCGCGGCAGAACGCCGCGGCAATTCGGGGGATCGCGTGATCCTGCCCGCGGATGCGCGCGCGGAGATGGGCCTCGAGTCCGCGCAGACGTTCGATTTCGCCAGCGTCAGCCACGTTGCTTGCGCGCCCGCGCTTCCCGCGAACGCGGGTCGGGGTGCTCGTTCTGGAATTTCCCCACAAGGCGAGCCAATGAATCCAGCTCCCACGGCGCGTGAATGAGCGAACGGATGATGAACGACCGCACACTGCGGAAGCCCTGTTCCGAGAGCTTGTCCCCGATGCGGCCCAGCTTGTCGACGTCCTCACTGAGCAGATTAAAGGCGAGGTGTTGTTCGACCTCGCCCGCCGGGCCGGCCTTGCCGGCCTGCTCCTGCCGGTAGCGGGCCACGGCGTGCGCGAACATCTCGTCCTCGGAGACGACATGGACGAGCGCGCGCACCAGATAGGTGCGCGGGACGCGGATCCGCCGGGCGCGCAGTGCGCCGAGCAGACCGCCCAGGGCTTTCAGGTCCTCCTCGTAGAAGGAGAATCCGACGCGCTCGTCGGCCGATTCCGGGGTGAACTGGCGTTTCTTTTCCATGTCGGACGCATATTCGCATACTTCGTGTTTGACAAGGGCAATAATACTATGCGACTATGCGAGTATGCCGCAAGGAATGAGACTCCTCCCGCCCGCGCTGTTCGCGCAACTGACCCAATTGCGGGAAAACGTCGGCCTCGCCCTCGGCGTGCTCTTCCTGTTCGGGTTCCTCTGGGGTGTGGTCAAAATCTGGGCGGGCGCGAACGCGATCTCCAAGGGCGATCCCGACGGAAAGACCGGCATCATCGCCGGCATCATTATCGCGGCCGCGGCGGCGATCATGGCCGCCTTGTTCAGCATTTTTGGCCTGCAGGATTCGGTTGTGACCCCGCACTTCTGACATGGACCTTCGGCTCACTGATACGAACTCCAGCGATGACTCGCCGGGCCGCGCCTTTGGCCTCGACGGCAATTTTTATCTGCCGGTGGTCGTCGCGGCAATCGGCAGCATTGGGCTTTTCGGATTGCTGGCGTTGCTGCTGCAGGTGCCGTGGATCATCGCCGGCTTATTCGCCGGGATTCCGCTGGGTGTCACGCTTGCCTGGGCCGTGCTGCTCAAGCAGGGAAGGCCGCGGGGCTACCCTCGCGACAAGTTCGAGGATATTCTCGGAATGGGGGATCTTACGCGAAGCCAAGACGCGGGCAGTCTCGGCCGAACTCACGACCGGGCGCCGGACGGCCGGTTCGTCAATGGATTGCTGGTCTTTGGCTCGCCCGAACGAGGCGGTCTGACGGCCAAGGGGATCTGGCTGGAGCCGCCGGATCTGCGCGGCGCCAGCAATGCGCGCCTTAATCTCCATCAGGATCAGGCGCGCGCGCTGCTGGCGCTGCTCGGCCCGGGGTGGAGGATGCAGGTGCAGTGGTTGTGCGACCCCGATTACCGGCCCGAGGTTCGCGCCTACGACGGCGCGACCCAGCGTGCCACCCACCCGGCGGTGCGGGCAGCCCGCAACGAGCGCGTGGTCCGCTACTGGCCGTGCATGCAGAATGGCGAACTCCGGCGCGAACGGCTCGCTATCTTTGTCTCACGGGAAATTCCCGTCTACTCGGGCGCGTTCCACACCCGCGCGGGAGTGCGCAGCCACTACGAAAGCCTGCTGGCGACGATGGCGGCGCAGTTCGATGAATTCGTCGCGGCCGTGCGTGGAATCTTCGGGGCCGAAACGCGGGTGCAGCCGATGGACGACGTCGCGCATTGCGCCTTTTGCCAGAAACTTCTGAACCCGAGTCTGGTCCAGCGCGACCACTACGATCCCGTCGCCCTGTTCGATCCGGCGCGCACGATTCAGGAAAACTGCTTTCTAAGCGAAGGCGTCGCCCGCGCCGATGGGGGCTTCCTGCTGGATGGCTACTATCACGCGATCCTGACTCTCGACCGCTGGCCGCAACGGACCCGCCCCGGGATCGTCACGCACCTGACCGGGCTCCCGTTCATCGACTACGCGATTACCGTCGTCGTAACGCCCGGCGCCGCCGCGGGCGAAATTCGCCGCGAGGAAAAAGCGGTCGAGCGCATCGCCGGCGAATACGCCGGCGCCCGGCGCCACTCCCTCCTGGTGGCCTTGCGGAAGAAGGAGCACAAAATCGAAAACCTCGCGGGTGGATTCGTCCGGCCCTTTACGGTCACTTACATCATCCGAGTGTGGGCGCGCAGCCCCGAGATTTTGCGGGATCGCGTGCGTGCCGTGCAGCAGGCGATCCACGGGATGGACGGCGCCAATTACCTCGAATGCGCGCTGCCCACGACGGCGAAAAAGCTCTTCTTCGCCTCGTGGCCCGGCTGGACGCACTCTTCCTACGTCCATCGCGAGCACTACGCGGAGGACCATTACCTTGCCGATCTGCTGCCGCTTTCCGCGACGTTTACCGGAGCGTTGGCCACGGCCGAGGCACTCTACGACGGAAGCAACGGCAACCTGGTTGGCGTGAGCACCGTGGCCCACGGTTCGCCGCAACATGCGGTCGTCTTCGGCATGACCGGCACGGGCAAATCGTTTTTTCTCGAAAACCTCCTCCTGCAAACCGATCCGTTCTTCGACCACACGCTGCTCGTCGAGGAGGGATTTTCCTACAAACACTTCACGGAAGCACTCGGCGAGACTCCGATTGTGGTCCATCCGGATGCGCCGCTCACGCTCAATTATCTCGATACGCAGGGACTGCCGTTGACGCAGTTGCACCTCGCGAGCGCGGTGGCGCTGTTGTCGCGCATGGTGGGCGTGCCGGACTCGGCCGAGCAACTCGCGCTCCGGCAGGCGCAGTTGTCGCAATACCTGCACCAACTCTATCGGGATCTTTTTGTGGATTGGGCGCGGCGCCGGCCGGAACGCGCGGAGGAGATTCGACGCCTCGCGTGCGCGGTGCACCGCTGGCGGGAGCGACAAATGCCGGCCGGCGCCACGCCGTTGGAGGCGTTCTGCGATCTGCGGGACCGCCGGGCGGCCCAAGATGACGAAGCGCTCTCCTTTGTTGCCGACCTGCCGGACGAAACCGTCACGCGCTTCGCGCAGGATCCGACGACCGAACGATTCGTGGTGCAGACCGCGTGCGCGTTCCTGACCCCGGAGGAATTCCCTACGCACGGCGCCTTGGTCGAGCTGCTCGCCTACGCGCGGCTGCCCGAACATCCCAAGGACGACATCAACCGGATCGCCACCTTGCTACGCGCGTGGTCGATCGACGGCCAATACGGCAAACTCTTCGACGGCGTCACCAACGTCTCGCTCCACCGGAAGATCGTCCACTTCGAGCTCGGGTTCATTCCCGAGCAGGCCGTGGAGTTGAAAGCCGCGGCCGGCTTGCTCATCTCCGGCTTCGCCCGCCAGCACATCCTCGCCCTGCCGCGTTCCTGCCGAAAGCGCGTCGTTTTCGAGGAGGTCGCCCGGTTTCTGGACATCCCCGGCTGCGAACAAATCGTCGCCGAAAGTTACGCACAATTGCGCAAGTTCAACTGCTGGGCGGTGTCGATCGTGCAGCAATACGCCCGCTTCAAGGCGTCGCGCGTGCGCTCCGCGGTGGTCGGCAACGCCAAGCTGTTTTTCCTCATGCGGCAGACCGATCGCGCCGAACTGGCCGATCTGGCAGCCGACCTCGCCCTGCCGGAATCGGCCCTCGAGGCGATCCAGCAGTATCCATTGCCCGAGCAACTCGCCGCCGAGAAGCGGTATTCGTCGGTCTGCTATTTCGCGCCGACCGCGCATCCGCCGCAGTGCGGCACTCTCCGGCACATTTCTTCCCAACCCAACTCCCATGCGGCCTGAACGACTCGTCCTCATCATTCTCCTCATGCTTGCCGGTTGCGCCACGCCGAAACGCGACGCGGAGGCGGAGGCGCGCGGCTACGAGCGCGGCTACGGACAGGCCGTGAAGGAGCAATATTGGATCATCCAAAACCAGCAGCGGGCGCCGCAACCCGCCGCCGCTCCACAGAACCCATGAAACGATTCACGCTTTTCCTGCTACTCGCCGCGTCCGCGTCCGCCCAGTGGATCGTCAACGACCCGGTGAACACCGCGGTCAACACGGCGATTCAAGCCGGGCAGGCCGCCAACCATCTGGAAGTCCTCCGGCAGTGGGCCGCGCAGCTCGAAAACCTCAATCGCCAGTTGCGACAACTGGAGGACCAACTCGCAGTGCAGCGACGCATCCGCGATGTCATGGGCGATCCGACGGCGGCCGGGGCAGGCATGGTCCTGCGCGACCTCGGCGCCCGCGATCTGGCGCGGACGTATGGCGAAACACTGGCCGCAGTGCAACGGCTCGCCAACGCGGTTGAATCGCTGCAGCGCACGTCTCAGGGCATTTTCAAAAAGCTCGAGGATCGCACCGTGCTGGGACGCGACTTCGCCCGCCAGGAGGCTCCCTATCGTCGCTACGCCGCTGTCGAACGCCAGGCCGACAACACCGCGGCGGTTCACGCGGAAACCGAGGCCCGCCAGCTCGGGGTGCAGGCGGAGATTGCCGCCACGCTGGAACAATTGCGCAACGCCGGCACGCAGGCCGAGGTCGACAAGCTCCACGCGAAGCTCGCCGTGCTCAACGGTCAACTGCTGCACGTCGATGCGCAGCGTCGCGACGAAGCCGACAAGCTAATCGCGCAGCATATTCTCAACGAGAACCAGGCCGCGAAGGAGCGGCAGGATTTGCTCGAACGGCAGATCGCGGAAGAACGGCAAACGCTCGCTGTCGTCGATGCGTGGCAGAATGCGATGCGGCTGACTCCGACGGCCTACACCCGGCCATGAAGCGAATGACTCTCTTCATTGTCGCATTGGTGCTCGGCATCGCCGTGGGCGGATTTCTTGCGCTCCGTTACACGCGGCGCGCGCCGGACACCGTGAGCCGGCCTGTCACGACGATTTCGCCGGTCGGGCCGCAGGCCATGCAGCCCGTCGATGCTTTTCAAGGAAGCATCAAGCTCGACACCAAATCCATCTACGCACCGGCCCTGCAGGCCGACCCGCAACTGCGCGAGAAGCTTCGCCGCAGCGAGGCCAAGCAGCGTCCCCAGGAGGGCCGCAACTGATGGAGAATTTCGCTCCAGGCCTGCGGGACAGCATCCTCTCGCTCACCGTCGCGCTGCGCGTGGTGCTGTTCTTCATCTGCGTCACCGGCTTTGTCCTCCAAATCAACCGCGCGCGCGCAGATCTCGAAAGCCTCACGACGCCGATTCTCCGCGCCATCGTGGTCGTCGCGCTCATTGCGACGCTGCCATATTGGTTCGAGTTCACGGAAAAACTTCTCCTCTCGCTCGCCGACACGGTGAACGACGGCTACACGCAGCACCCGATGCAGACCGCGGCGCGGCTGCGCGAGACGGTGAGCGGCAGCAGCACGGAGTTCAGCCTGCGCCGGATCGGCGAGTCGCTCTACATGGCGTTTCTGCTCGGCTCGATGAAGCTCGTGGTGCTCATCGCGAGCTTGCTGCAACTGCCATTCCTCGTCCTGCAGTTCATCCTCAAACTGCTTTGTTACCTGTTTCTGCCGGTGGCGCTGGCGCTCTTCATGATGCCTTCGCAGGCGCAGCTCGCGACGCGCTATGTTCAACAAACGATCGCCGTGCTGGCGTGGCCGGTAGGATTTGCGGTGACCGAGCTCGTCGCCTACCACCTGCTCACCGCCTACGGCCAAAACCTCGCCGCGGCCTACGGGCTCCAGCCCGGTGAAATCGATGCCGCCTCGTTCGCGAGCCTGCTCGGTGGATTGCTCGCGGCGCTGTGGCTCATTCTCGGCACGATTGCGACGCCGTTCCTGATGCAGGCGTTGATTTGTTCCGGCTCGCCACTTTCCGGCGGCAGCTCGGCCGCCATGCACCAGCTCTACGCGCTCCACCAAATGGCATGGCTCGTGAAAACGCTGAAAACCGGCGGCGCCGCCGCGCCCGCGCTCGCGGCCAGCGCCGCCGCCAAACCGCCCGGCGGGGGATTGCCGCCGTTGCCACCGCCGCCGGCGCCGGCCGTTCCTCCGCCCGCTCCTGCACCCGCACCGGCGAACGCTCCCGCCGATCCCGCCGGTGACCGGCAGGCCGCAGCCGCCATCGCGCAGACACAGCTCCCGACACCGCAGACCACCATTTAGCCAAAACCATGACCACGGTTCATGAAACGCCGGCACCCCATGTGCCGCTCGATCCCGTCAAGCCGCAACGGCGCGTGTGGCACCCGTTGGATGCCTTTGCCGACCACGCGATGGCGGCCCGGTTGTGGTGTCTCGTCGCCATCATCGCCGTCGGATTTTGTGCGGTGCAGCCGTTCCTTGTCATTCGCGCCTATCGCGCGCGCGAACGCGTCATCGTGCTCGACCCGAGCGGCACGTTCCATGTCGGCCCGCTGGTCGGCTTCGAGGAGGCGGGAAAACTCCATGAACAGCACGGGCTGCTGGCGTGCCTCGCCCTGTTTCAACGCAATCCGGCTGGCATCGATTATCCCGAGTTGCTCGACAAGCTCTTCCTCCCGGATGCCGCGCGCAAAGCGCGCGCTGCAATTGCATCCACCGCCAGCGAATTCTCCCAAAAATCGCTGCACCAGAAGGCGGAGATTCTGAAAGCCACGGTGCTCGAGACGCGGGAGAACGTCGTCCTCGTTCAGATGGAAGGGCAGTTGATCCGCACCGGCGTGCTCAATGGCCAGACTTTCACGGAAGCGCCGGCCTTTTCTGCGCGGTTCACCTTCGCGCGCAATCCCAACCTGGCCGCCAACGGCCGCTACCCACTCGCGGTATGGACCTACGACGTATCCTACTGAGTCTCTCCTTCACCCTGGCCGCCCACGCGGCGAGCGCCGCGATCCGCGCCTATCCGCTCGACGACCGGACGACCTATACGATTCACGTCGCGACGAACGCACCGACGACCTGCGTATTCCCAGAAAAACTCACCGCGCTGGAAGGCGCGCAGGTCGGACAAAAACCAGAAGACGGCGCCGCCGTCCTGCTCTCGTATCAATCCGGCGCCCGGTTCTTCACGGTGCGAGCGCTCCGTGACGACGCGACCGCTGCACTCAACGTCGTGTTGCGCGAAAAGGTCTACGTTCTCGTCTTCACGACCGACGCCGAACCGGATCGCGCGGTCACATTTTTGGACGAACCCCTCGTGGGGCCCGCCTTCCGCTGGCGGCCACTGCCGACCGACGAGTTCGCCGCCTTGGTCGGGCGGGCAAAGCATCACGAGCGCATTGCCGCGCAATTTCCCGCGCTCAATTCCACGATCCCTTACGCGGCGCTGAACACCGTGACGCGTTATCGCGACTTCGAGGTCACGATCGAAGACGTCTTCCGCTTCGAGGCGGAGGATGCGCTGGTGTTCCGGCTCCGGTTCCACAATCCAGGCGACACCGCGGTTCACTATGATTCCGGGAAACTCGCGGTCCGGGTCGGCACGGATATTTTTCCCGCGGCGTTTTCCGATGCCTCCGGTGCGATTCCGCCGCGCGCCCAGACCCGAGCCTGCATCGCGGTGACCGGATCGCCCCAGGGCGGCCGGACCAATCTGTCCGTGAACGAGAGATTCTCGGTGCTCGTGCCGCATCGCCCATGACGATCGACCGTCACTTCTTTACGACCCCTGCCGGACACCTCGTGCTGGTTGGCGCGGTGCTGCTCTTTGGCGCGCTCGCCGTCCGCTGGCAGCGGCAGCGCCAAGAAACATCGCCGCTCCCAGCCTTGCCGTCCACCACGGCCGTCGCGTTGCCGCGCACCTTTACGCGCGAGGGCGTCGCGTTTCCCAAGAAGGATATTTCGGCGAAATCCACCGCAGGGGAACCTCCGCCGAAAACTTCCGCCCCGATTCCGGTAACCCCTCGCGTGCTGCCGTTGACGCTGTTTTCGACGCCAACCGCTACACCGTCGACGCCGGGCGCGCGCGTGGCGCCTTTCGGCCGGCTCGTTCCGTGCGAAACCGTGACCGCGCTCGAGTCCAACCGGCTCGAGACACCGGTTATCGGACTCGTCACCGAAGACGTCTGGCACGACGGCCGCCTCGTGATCCCCGCGGGCGCGGAAGTCCACGGCCGGGCCGCACTCGACCGCGCTCGCGAACGACTCGCCGCCGAAGGCACATGGCGGATCGTGTGGCGCACACCCGACCGCGACAACGGCACAGAACTCGCGGTCACCGGCCTCGCCCTCGATCGCGAATTTGACGCGGCTTCGGGTCGCTGGGGACCGCACGATGGCTCGGCCGGATTGAGGGGCTGGATCGTGAAGACCGATGACGAACGGGAACTGAAAATGTTCGCCGCCACGTTTCTCGCGACCGCAACCGCCGCACTTCAGGACACCCGCGTCACCGCCGGACTTTTGGGCGAAGCCGCCTTGCCCGCCGCCACTGCGCGCAACGCTGTCCTCGCCGGCACTGGCGCCGTCCTGCGCGACTACGCCCAAACGATGCGCGAAGCGATCGCCCGCGACGGTTTCTACCTCCGGGTTCCCGCGGGAAAACCATTCTATCTCTACATCACTCAAAAACTCGACCGGAGCCAGGACCGCGCATCGCTCGCGTCATCCGCCCCCGCACGCCCATGAAGACACTACTCGCGTTGATTGCCCTCTCGTTTGCCGGCTGCCAGTCCGCGCCCGTCGCAGCACCTCTGCCGCTGCCACGCAAAAGCGCTCCGGCCCCGCGGCCCGTCGCCGCAAACCCACCGCCGCCCGCGCAGCCGCCTCCCAACTCCGCGTTGGAGCAGAAGCTCAGGCTGCAGGCCCAGATGATCGAGGCATTGATCAGTCAGAACGATGCCCTGACTGCCAGACTCGCCGCGGCGCCACCCGCGCCCGATCAGCGGCCAGCGCCGCCGAACACGAGTCCGCCGCCACCGCCACCGCCGCCACCGCCACCAACACCACAGCCCACCGTCGTGGAAAAACCTGCTATGCCGGTGATGCCGCCGGCGATCCCTTTGCCGGCAGCACAAGTCGTCCTCACGCCGAATTCGGACGGCGTTATCGATCTCGCCGCCGTCGCACTCGCGGCTCCGTCTGGTGAGCCGACCAATCCCTTCGCGGTGCGTGCCATTCCCTCCGAATCGGCGCGCGAAATCTCCCTGCATGTGACCGGCATCGTCACGGGCGCCGTCCCGTGCGCGGTCCTCAATGAACGTCTGGTTCAGCCCGGCGAAATGATCGACTCGTTCGCCGTCGAACGAATCACCGCCGACGCGGTGTTTTTACGGCGAGGCGAACACCAGTTGAGGCTTCCCGTCGCGGACAAAGCCGCCCGCGTGCGACTGCCGCTCTGACATGCCAGTCTTCGCCGTCAGTGCCGTTGACCGGATGGGAAACCGCCGGTCGCTCCGGGAGGCTGCACCCGATCCCCTGGTTTTACGCGAAAAATTGCGAGTCCAGGCCCTCTGGCCCGTCCGGATCGAGCCCCTTCCGCCCTCGCGGCGGCTCACGGGTCTTGCCCTGCCATCGCGCGACTTTGTCGCCGTGCTCCATCAGCTTGAACTGCAGTTGCGTGCGGGCGTCACCGCGGATACCGCGCTCGCGCAGCTCGCGGCCGATGCGCCGCCCGGAGCGCTGCGCACGATGCTCGGGCACATCCACACCGAGGTGGCCCAAGGCAGCCCCATCCATGTGGCGTGCCGGTTTTTCACCCGGCAATTTCCCGCACACGTTGCCGCCGTCATTGCGGCAGGGGAGGAGTCGGCGCAATTGCCCGAGGCGCTTCGCGCGCTGGCCGCCCATCTGACCCAAGTCGATGAACTGCGCCGCACGGCCCGGCGCGCGATGATCTATCCCGCCGTGGTGCTTGCCGCCACCGCGGCGCTGATCGCGTTTCTCATGGGCGGAGTCGTCCCGCAATTCGCGGCAATCTTCGAGACGCTCCACCTGACGCTGCCGGCGATCACGGTCGCATTGATCACCGCGAGCGGTGCACTGCGTCATCACTGGCCGCTCTTTGTTGCGCTTGTTGGGTTCATCGGAATCGCGCTCGCGGTGCTCGCCCGCGCGGGACGGTTTCGCTTGCTGCGCGACGCGCTGCTGCTCCGAGTCCCGCTCTTTGGCGACACGCTCCGCCACCTCGCGACCGCTCGTTTCGCCGCGCATTGCCGACTGCTACACGAAGCCGGCATTCCGCTCCTGTCCGCGCTGGCGACCGGCGCAGAGCTGACCGGCAATGCCGTGCTGGCGCGGGATCTCACGGTCGCGCGGACCGGCATTGCGGTCGGGCAACCGCTCTTTGCGGCGCTACCCAAAAAGCACGCGTTTCCGGGATTCATCGTCCCGGCGCTCAAGGCGGGCGAAACCACCGGCCAACTCGGCGCCGCGCTCCGTCACATCGAGGAGTATGCGGCCCGCTGCGCCCGCGAACGCCTCGCGACGGCGCTCGCCTGGCTCGAGCCGACGCTGCTGACCGTGCTGACCGCGATCGTCGGCACCATCGCCCTCTCGTTCTTCCTGCCGCTGTTCTCGCTGCTCGGCGGAGTCAACGCGCGCTGACCATGCACTTCTACGCTCTCGACCGAAAGTCAGCGCTACTGCGCGCCAACTGGCGCCGCGTCTGGCGTGCGTTCTCGCTGCTCGAAGTTGTGCTCGTGCTGTTCGTACTCGGCGTCCTGGCGGCGACGCTGACGCCGTCGGTCCGCGACATCATCGAAAAAAGCCGGCGCGACGCCGAAAAACGCGCGCTCGATGAGATTGCCGTCACGATCACCGCCTCGTTCGACGAAACGGATTTGACGAATCTCAATGTCGCGGCGCTCGCCGGCACGATCGGCGCGGCCGACACGCCGACCGTTTTTTCCAGTTCAACCACCTCCGCGTATGCCACCACCGACAACGGCGCGTGGTTCGCCAAGATCGGCCGGCTGCGTGGACTCACGCCGCAGGTCGGGGTCGCCCCAGCGGCTCAACCGGAGCTCGCGAACCTCGCGGGCAATCCGCTCGGCAATCCTCGACTCCTGTTCGCCGCCCCCGACGAAACCGGCCGCCAGCGATTCCTGCTCGTGAGCCTGATCGCACGCAGCGAACAGCTCGCGCTGCCTGCCTACGAAAACAACACCGCGTGGTTCGATGCGATCTGGAACCACGATTGGGAGAGTCGCACCGCCACGCTGCCGGCGTATTGGCAGGGCCGACTCACGGCGGCGCAACGGGCGGCGTGGAACCAGGGCTCGGGCGGACTCACCCAGGCTCATCGGTTCGTCGTTCGCCGGATCGTGCTCCCCAAGTTCCGCGTCACGGTGAACAACAATCATCCGACCGAACAGGCGTTCGTGTCGTTCAACAACACGCCGAACGCGTTCACTGCGCCGGCGAATTCCGGGGCCAGCACCACGCCGGAAATTCTCGGCGGCCGGCTCGTCACCATCAACCGCGGCACCGCGTGGCCCGGCATCGAAGCGCTCCGCTTCCGCCTGTGGGAGAACGCGACCGTCACCGTGCAATGAGATTTTCCGCATTCCATTTTCTCTTCCTTGTCTCGATTCCTTGCGTCGCGCTCCGCGCGCAACCGGCCAACAACGCGGCCTTCGGCTCGACGGTAATGGTCTGGTCTTCGCACACCACCGTGCGCGAGCGCGTTGATGCCGGCGACAACGAGCGCATCGAGATCTGGAGCCGCACCTGGATCGTCAGCCCTTCGGGCCAGACCTATGCGAACACGAACAACTACGGGCTTGGCGGGACGGATGGCTCTTCGACGACCACGGTCACGCTGAATGAAGTCGGACGCTGGTCATTTTGGCTAACCGATGGCGGCGCCATCGACAGCTTCACTTACGGCGACGGCCCCAGCTCGTGGTATATGTTTCCGCACAACCCGCCCAATGGCGTCGGTTACGGCGGGGCTGGCACCCAACTCGGCTCCTACATCGACGTTCAGGCGGCCACGACCTATTCGCTGACGACCAGCGTTTCGGGCAGTGGCACGGTCAGCGGCGGAGGCAGCTACACCGCGGGCAGCTCTGCCGCCGTGACCGCAACCCCCGACAGCGGCTATACGTTTTCCGGGTGGCAGGGCGCGCTGTCAGGCACCGCAAATCCCGCGACGCTGACAATGGACTCGGACAAGAGCGTCACGGCCGTTTTCACGGCACTGAACCGTGCACCGACCATCGCGTGGACCTCGACACCGGGAACCGTGGCGAGCGGCGCGAACTACACCGTCTCCGCGCATGGCCACGACGACGACGGGAATCTCACCCAGGTCAACATCTGGAAAAGCGGTGTGGGATTTGCCTTCGCTGGCGGCGGCAATGGCACCGACGGCGATTCGGGTAATGCGACTTCCGACACCGGACCGGCCACAATCACCTTCACCGCCCAAGCGGTCGATGGAAACGGTGCCACGTCCGCCACGATTACGCAGACGGTCACAGTCACCGCCGCGAATCAGCCGCCGACCATCGCGTGGAACACCACGCCCGGCAGTGTGGCCAGCGGACAGAGCTACACCGTCTCGGCCCACGGCCATGACGCCGACGGGAATCTCACGCAGGTCAACGTCTGGAAAAGCGGTGTTGCCTTCGCGTTCGCGGGCGGCGGCAACGGCACCGATGGCGATTCGGGCAATACCACGTCCGACACCGGACCGGCCACGATCACCTTCACCGCCCAGGCGGTCGATGGAAACGGCGCCACGTCCGCCACGATTACGCAGACCGTCACGGTCACCGCTGCGAATCAGGCGCCGACCATCGCGTGGAACACCACGCCCGGCAGTGTGGCCAGCGGACAGAGCTACACCGTTTCGGCCCACGGCCATGACGCCGACGGCAATCTCACCCAGGTCAACGTCTGGAAGAACGGCGTCGCCTTTGCCTTCGCAGGTGGGGGCAATGGCACCGATGGCGATTCGGTTAATACGAGTTCCGACACCGGACCGGCTACGATCACCTTCACTGCCCAGGCGGTCGATGGAAACGGCGCCACGTCCGCCACGATTACCCAGACCGTCACCGTCGCCACCGCGAATCAGGCGCCGACCATCGCGTGGAACACCACGCCGGGCAGTGTGGCCAGCGGACAGAGTTACACTGTTTCGGCCCACGGCCATGACGCCGACGGGAATCTCACGCAGGTCAACGTCTGGAAAAACGGCGTCGCCTTCGCCTTCGCTGGCGGCGGCAACGGCACCGATGGTGATTCGAGTAATACGACATCCGACACCGGACCGGCCACGATCACCTTTACGGCACAAGCGGTCGATGCGGCCGGCGCCACCTCCTCGACCATCACGCAAACGGTGACGGTCGCCGCTCCCGCATCGGTGTCCGCATCGATCAGCGCCAATCCCACCAGCACCAACGCGCCCGGCTCGACGACCATCACGTGGTCGAGTGTCAATGCCACTTCCGTGGCCGTCAGCGGAACCGGGCTCAACAGCACGGCCGCGACCGGAACGCAAACCGTCACCGGTCTCGCCGAAGGCACGCACATCTATACGATCACCGCCCAAGGCAACGGCGGCCCCGTCACGCAAACTGCGACCGTCACCGTGGCCGCCCCAGCTTCGGTGACCGCTTCGATCACCGCGTCGCCAGCGTCCGCGAGCGCCCCGGGTTCCTCGACGATCACGTGGTCGAGTGCCAACGCGACTTCCGTTTCCGTGACCGGCAATGGGCTCAACAGCACTGCTGCCAGCGGCAGCCAGAGTATCACGGGCCTCGCCGCGGGCAGCTATGATTACACGATCACAGCGCAGGGGCCGAACGGACCTGCGACGCAGACCGCTACGGTTACAGTTGCTCCGGCTTCATCGGTTACCGGTTCCATCAGCGCCAGCCCGACCACGGGCACCGAACCAGCCTCGACCACTATCACGTGGAACACGAGCAATGCATCTTCGGTTGCGGTCACCGGCCCGGGGCTCAACAGCACCGCGAGCAGCGGCAGTCAATCGGTGACCGGGCTCACTGCCGGCACCCATGTGTTCAGCCTCACCGCCCAAGGCAACGGCGGTCCCATCACTCAAACCGCGACCGTGACGGTCACGCCTCTCGCCTCCGTCAGCGGCTCCATCACCGCAAGCCCGACGACTGGCATCGAGCCCGCGTCCACGACCATCACGTGGAACACGGCGAATGCCTCCTCCGTGTCGGTCACCGGCCCCGGACTCAGCAGCGTTGCCGCTTCCGGCAGTCAATCCGTGACCGCCCTCGCCGCCGGCACCCACACCTTCACGATGACTGCGCAGGGCCCCGGCGGTCCGATCACGCGCACTGCGATCGTCACTGTCAGCGCAGCCGTGCCGAATGTCTCCGGCTCCATCAACGCGAGCCCGACCACGGTCACTGCGCCAGGCGCGACCACGATCACGTGGAGCACGGCGAACGCTTCGTCCGTCTGGGTGAGCGGCCCCGGCCTCGCCAGTGCGGCGGCAAGCGGAACACAAAACGTCACTGGGCTCTCGGCCGGCACCCACACGTTCACGCTCACTGCCCAAGGGAACGGCGGCCCCGTCACTCGCACCGCCATCGTCAACGTCAACGCGGGCGCCGGTGTCACCGCTTCCATGAGCGTCTCACCGCCCACGATGAATTGGGGCGGCACCGCGACGCTCACGTGGTTCACCACCAACGCGACCTCGGTGCGTGTCACCGGCTACGGCATCACCGGGAGCCCCTACCAGACCAGCCCCAACCTTACGGTCAACGTCGGCGGCCTCCCGCCAGGCGAGTCCACATGGACACTCGTAGCCGAAGGTCCGGGCGGTCCGATTACCCGCACCGCCACGATCACCGTCAACAGCACCGACGGTCTCTACGGTTCGCTGACCACCAGCCCGACGGTCATCTACTCGAATCAAAGCGCTACGCTCGCGTGGACCTCCACCGGCGCGAATTTCAAATGGGTGCACGGCCAGTCCCCCGGCTACAACGGCGTCAACGTCTATCCGGCGCCGACCAGCGGCTCCACCACCGTTTCCGGCCTCGCACCTGGAGAATACAGTTTCGTCTTCGAATACGGACCGGGTGCCTTCAGCGCGACGCGCATCGCGTTCGCCTACCTGACCGTGCTCGGTGTCGATCGCACGGTCGCCACTTCCGTCGCTCCCGCGGGCACAGGCGCTGTCACCGGCGGTGGCACCTATCGCGAAGGCTCCAGCGTCAAGCTCACCGCCACCCCCGACGCCACGCATGTGTTCAGCGGATGGAGCGGGGATTTTACGGGCACGACGAACCCGCTCACATTCACCATCGGCGCGCAGAATTATTCCGTCGTCGCTAATTTCGCGCTGCGCACCTATTCGGTGGCTGCGACCGCGAGCCCGGCCGGTGCGGGGAGCATCACCGGTGCGGGCAGCTACAACGCCGGCTCGACGGCGACACTCACCGCCACCCCGGATGCGACACACAGTTTCATCGGCTGGACGGGCGACATGGTCAGCGCCGCGAACCCGCTGACGTTTCTCGTCAACGGCAACGTCAACCTCACCGCGAATTTCGCGGCCACGAGCTTTGTCCTCACGACCGCCGCCACCACCGGCGGCAGCGTAACCCCGGGCGGCACCTATCCGGCCGGCACCCTGGTCACGATTACGGCGACGCCCGACGCCACGCACCGATTCATCGACTGGACGGGCGATGCCAGCGGCACCGCGAGCACGACGGGGGTCACGCTCGATCGCGACAAGTTCGCGCAGGCGAACTTCTCCGCCAAACTTCCCCAGTCCATCGCCTTCACGCGGCCCGCCGATCGCGGGCTCGGCTCGCCGCCCTTCGCCCTCGATGCGACCGCCTCCTCGGGACTGCCAGTTACCTTCTCGCTGCTGAGCGGTCCCGCCATCCTGACCGGCAACTCCGTCGAAGTCACCGGCGCCGGGCCGATTACGCTGCAAGCCAATCAAGCGGGCGATGCGCTCTATCTGCCCGCCGCGCCGGCGGTCCAGTCCTTCAACGTCATCGCCGCGGCCACGCTCAAATATCGCGGCCAGTCCCGCACGCTCCTCGGCAGCGAGACGACGCGCGAAACACCGCCGTTTGTCCTCGAAAAACCCTGAACCCATTTCGCATGAAACCGATTCTTTGCCTCGCCCTCGCCGTCGCCACCGTCATTGCTGCCGAACCGCCGCCGCTCGAGCGCACGATCGGCCCGCTACGGTTTGAAAAAACGCCGCTGCCCGCCGCACTCCGCGCGTTGAGCCGCGTCGGCCAGACCCCGATTCACGCCGAGCCGGGCCTCACGACCGAGATCACGATCGATTTTCCCGGCGGCACCTTGCGCAGCGCGCTTGCCGCGCTGGTTGAACCCAGCGGCCTGTTCATTGACGAGACGGCGGCCGGCACGGTCGTCCGCCAGCGGAAGACCGTGCTCTATGCGATCGACTACCCGCAGCTCACCCGCAGCGGCTCGGGCAGCGCGTCGATCACGCTCGGCGGCGCCACCGGCGGCGGGGGCGGATTCGGAAACGGTTTCAACGGGATACAGACGCTCTCCCATCCGCAGAATCTCGCCAACGGCAACACCGTGTCCGATGCGACGCAGGTTTCCATTTCCCAGGAGAACCAGAACACGTTTTGGACGACGCTCGAAACGGAATTGCGCGCGATGTTGAAGGAGGGCGACAGCCTTGTCCTCAACCGTTTTAGCGGCGTGGCGCAGATCACCGCGCCAGTGAAGCGGCACGAAGCGATCCGCGCCTACATCGAACTGGTCAATCGCCGGATCACCCAGCAGGTGGAAATCGAAGCGCGGCTGGTCGAAGTGAGCCTGCGTGACGAACAAAAGCTCGGCGTCGATTGGGATCTCGCCGCAACGAGCGTCGACGGCGTGCGGGTGCAGGCCGCTTCGCCCGTGGACCTGACTGGCGTCGGCGGAACCTTGCTCGGCGCCAACACCTTCACGGCCACGTTGGGCGGCGCACGCGCCAGCGCCGTCATCCATGCCCTCAAGCAACAGGGCGAAGTGAAAACCGTCGCGCAGCCGCGGCTGCGCGCGCTCAACAATCAGACCGCGTTTATCAAGGTCGGCGAGGATCGGCCGTTCTTCCGCTTGCAGCAGGCAACCACGTTGCAGCAGCCGGGCGTGACCAACGCGTTTAACCAGACGCAGGAAAACTTTTCGGTCTCGACCATCACCATCGGCACGATCCTCGCCGTCACGCCGCAGATCGACGGAGGCAATATGATCACGCTCGATGTTCTGCCCGCGATCACGCGGCTCCAGGCGATCGTGACGAGTCCCGATGGACGCCAGACCGCGCCGGTGACCGAGGTCAAGCAGGCCTCAACTATCGTGCGATTGCGCGATGGCGAGACGGCGATCATCGGTGGCCTGATCTCGGAAGAGACCGGCGAAACCCTCCGCCGGATACCCGTGCTCGGGCGCGTGCCGGTGCTCGGCGCCGCTTTCAGCAGCAAGGCCAAACTCCGCGCCCGCACGGAGCTCGTGATCTTCCTCACCCCCCGGCTCGTGCGCTGATCATGCTCGATTTTCTCAAAACTCTGCGGCGACCTGCGTCTCCGCCGCCGGTCGCGATCGATGCGAGTGGCGATGCCACGCGAACGCTCCACGCTATCCTGCGCACCGCGGCCACCGAGCGGGCGAGCGACATCCATTTCGAGCCGAAGGAGGACGGACTGTTCGTGCGCTTTCGCATCGACGGTGAAATGCGTGAACACGCCCGGCTCCCCGTGGCGCTGCGCGATCCGCTGCTCGCTCGCGGAAAAATTTTCGGCGGCATGGACATCACAGAAAAGCGCCTGCCCCAGGATGGCCGGGCCGTGCTCAACGAAAACGGCCGGCGGTTCCATTTGCGATTTTGCACGCTGCCCACCGTTCACGGCGAGAGCCTCGTAATCCGGCTTCTCGACCAGACCATGCCCGCCCAGGCGCTGGAGCAGCTCGGTTTCGGCGGCAAACAGGCCGAATCGCTGCGCGCGGCGCTCACCGGCCCCGCGGGCTTGATCTATCTCACCGGCCCGACCGGTTCCGGCAAGACGACGACGCTGCACTCCGCGCTGCACGCCCTCGATCACCGCGGGCGGGTCATCCATACGTTGGAGGACCCGGTCGAATACGAGTTCGAGAAAATTCGGCAAACGGAGATCCGCGAAAAGATCGGCCTGACGTTTGCCGCGGCGCTCCGGGCGGTTTTGCGGCAGAACCCCGACATCCTGCTGGTCGGCGAAACTCGCGATTCCGAGACGGCGCAGCTCGCGATTCGCGCCGCACTGACCGGCCATCTCGTCCTCTCGACGCTGCACACGAACGACGCGCTCGCCGCGATTCCCCGGCTGCGCGATCTCGGCGTCGAAAGTTTTCTGCTCGCCGCTTCGCTCCGGCTGGTCGCCGCGCAACGGCTCGTCCGCCGGCTCTGCCCGGAGTGCAAGGAGCCGCATCGCGACCTTGAGCGGTTGCGCGAACGGCATCGCCTGCCCGACGCGCAATTCTGCCAGCCCGTTGGCTGCCCGGCGTGCCGCGGCGCTGGCTACCGCGGCCGACTCGCGATTCACGAGGTCGTTCCCGCCGAGAAATTCCTGCCGCTTATCGCGGCCGACGCCTCGATGGCCGAACTCGCCGCACTCCGTCAGCGGGAGGCCTTTTCCACGCTCTGGCAGAACGGGCTTTCCGCGGCGGCCGATGGCCTCACGACCATCGAGCAGATCGCCCGCGTGCTCTGATCTTCCGCTCAGTGAAACCAAAAATACACATGAACAAAAACCAACCGTCATCCCTCCGCTCGCAGGGTTACTCCCTGCTCGAACTCGTTCTCGTCCTCGCCATCGTCTCCGTCCTCGTCGGGCTGCTGCTGCCGAAGGGCTTCGACGCCCTGCGCAACGCCCGCATCCAGCAGGTCGAGAAGACCGTCGATACCCTCAAGACCGCCCTGACCGACTATCTGGCGATGGCCGGTGGTAACGGCAGCCTGCCGCGCACCGAAGGCACCGGCATTCCAACGTCGGGCGCCGCCCTCACCGGCGCGACCGATGTCGCGAAGGGCAATGCGGCCCGGCTCGACACGGTGCTGCTCGCCGCCGGCAAGATCGAGCGTCCGCTCTCGTTGCGCATGGGCACGCAGTCGTTCGCCTCGACCGGCACGGGTAACGAAGTCACGTGGAATCAGGCGTTGCTCGCGTTCGTGATGACGCCCGACGCCGCACCGCAGCGCAACTGGACCGGTGTCACGCGCGTCGAGGCGCGCACCGCCAATCCGGCCCTGGCTCCGTCCGTCGCTCTTGGCGCCAACTTCCGTCTCGATGGACTGACCAATCTATCCGCGAACTACGTTGTCGCTTATCTGGTCATCCCCGCGTGTCCCGCCAAGGACGCCTACGAACTTGCGGTGTCGATGAACGGCGCCCAGCTCGCGCCGGTGGAAGGCGCCGCGTCCGATAGCGGGGTCGTCGCGTATGCTGCCCCGGCCAACGGTGTGACCGACGTGTATGTCTTCCTGACGGCCATCTAATCCGAACCATGCCGAACACCGTCATGTTGTGGGGCAACCGCTGGTGGTTGCCCCACCGATCATCCCCCGTGGTCTTCGCCGACCTCTCTGCCGCCGCGGACGCGCTCGCGGCGGCGTGGTCGGGCGACGACCGAACGATTCGACTGGTTTTTCAACCCAATGCGCTCGAATCCACCCTCGTTTCCTGCCCCCACGGCAACCGTGCCACGCTGACGCTGGCCTTGGCGGAACAGCATCCCGCGCTCGGCGATCCCCGGCGCGCTTGGAGCCACGAACCGATCCTACCCGCTGGCGACGGTTTCACGACGCTGCTGCACTACGAGACTGAGCCTGGCCTGTTTGATCTAATCGCCCGCCTTCAGGAACGAGGTTTCATCCTCACCGCCGTGTGGCCGATGGTCACTTGGCTAAACGCCCTGCCGACGGACCTGGCCGAGTCTGGTTCAACCACAATCGCTGCCATCGCCGACGATCGCGTTTGTCTGTATTGCGACAGCATCGACGGAAGCCGCGGCGCCTTCATCTGGAACGACCCACAACGCCTCCAAAGGCTCGAGGCGTTCATCAAACAGCGTGTCGAGACCGACCGCGGCTCACGCGTGCTCCTCGTCATTGCCGATGAAACCATCCTCCCGTCGATTGCTTCCTTACCATGTAGCGATCGGGTCCAGATTCTCGCTCTGGTTGACGCCCTCCACTCCCTGGCCTCGCTGCCGGTCCGCCATCCGGCCCAGCTTCTCGCCGTGCCAGCACGGTGGACCGCACCACGCGTGATGGTTGCCGCCAGTGTAGCCCTCCTGCTGGCATCGACGGCACTCGGAGCCCGGCTGGCGTATGACTATTCGGTCATGCGGGCGGATGCGACTGCCCTCCAACGGCAGACGCAGGCGTTGCGCACGGAAGTCGCCCGCCTCGGGGCCAACGCCGCGGAAATCGCCGACTTGCGCGCCACTCTCGCCACCGCCCAACCCACGCCACCCGTCACGGCGTTCGCGCGAAAACTGTCCGCCACAATCCCGTCGGAGATCGTGTTGCGCTCCCTTCGGCTGACGCCGGAGAGCTTCACCGGCACCGGTTGGATCAGTCCGCGCGCGTCGCCAGCCACAGGGCAGGGGTGGACGGCGCGCCTCGGCGCGAAACCGTGGCAACTGTCGGGGCCGTTTGAGGCCGACAGCACCGGAGCCTTCCGGCTGACCGGTTCATGGCGATGAAACGTCGCGTCACACGCTTTCAGTGCGCGATGCTCGCGAGCAGCGTCCTGCTCTTCGCGGGCCTCGTTGCCGCCTGGCGGTTCGGGCCGCGTTTCCATCGCGGCGCCGATTCCGAATTCTCCCGGCTCCAGGCCGAACAGCGTCAGCTCGCCGGCAACGATGATGCCACCCGTGACCGATGGCGGGCGCAGCTGAATTCCCTGCCCACGTGTGATGCGGCGGCTCTGGCAGCGGTGCGCGCAACGCTCGGGGCCGCGTGGCAATGGGAAGACACAGCGTCTTCTTCGCGCCTGCGCACCGCGACGCTGACTTCCGCTCCGGCCGGCTGGGCTGCCTTTCTCACCGCGCTCGGAACCCTTGAACGGCAGCCCGGGATCTTCCTCCGCGAAGCTGAATTCACCGGCGGAAGCACCCGGCCCGGCGCGCTATCCGCCCACGCCCGCATTGCCATCGCATGGCTGCCGTAAGGATTGGGAAAAAAAAAGGAAGAAAACACATCGCGGACTCGGCTGCCGCCGGTCCGCGACCTGTTTTCCCTCGAAAAGAACGCCGACCGCGAGCCGTCGCGTGGCTCCCTCTCGCGTCGTCCGTCGTCTCCGCCGCTGGCTCCGCCGCCGGCCGAGCTTGCTCGGTTCGCACCGCGACCGCCCGCCTACTGCCCGGCGCTCGATGCGGCGAAGTTTCGCCGATCTGCCAGCACCCGAAACCAGCCACGGGCGAGAAAGACACCCAATCTCTCGCCCGTGGCTCGTTTCGTTTGCCTCTCGCTGCCGCACGCGCCGCAGACAGTCGGGCGCGTCCGCTCGCGCCGTCCGTCCGCCTCCGCCCTCCGTCGGCGCCCTCGCATCCGCCCTCGCGCCGGCTCCGGCCTGCGGCTCCCGGCCCGGCCGCTCCCGTCCGTCCCGACCCTCTACGGCGGGCGGCATTGTGCTTGACATACTCGCATACGCGCATATTAGTAAAACTATGATCACCCTCTCCGTTACTCTCCCCGAGCCCGTGGCAGCGGTATATTTCGACGCTGCGGACAAGATCAACCAGCAGTTCGGCACCGAGCGCCAGCCGATCGACGCCAAGGCGCTCATCGCGTTCACCCTCGCGGCCCACGAACCGCAGGAACTCTGCGCGCGGTTCGACCTCGCCCTCCGGGCCATCCGGGGGATCGAGGTCCCCGATCTGCCCAATCCCGTCCTCAAATGATTTCCGGCGGGATTCCGCCCGCCCGTGCCCATCCGGCCCGCACGTCTTTCCGCGGCCGAACTCAACCCGACGCCATCATGGCCATCCGTTCCAAATCCGAAAAAGTCGCCGAAATGCCGGCCGAAAGCCCGCGGACGTTCCGCTCCAATCCCGAAATCGAAAAGAAAATCGACGCCCATATCGCCGCCAACCCGAGCGATTTTGAGCACTACTCGCGCCTCGTGCAGGAAAACCCTGACCGCGCCGTGCGCACGCTCGTTTACAAGGACCAGCAGAAGTTCGAGCAGGACATGAAGCTGGTCATGAAACAGCTCCCCGGTGCCCAGGCGTTTTACGAAAAACAACCGCCGGAGATCAGGTCGCGCATCGACTCGAATCTGCAGGGCGTGAATCCATATTACCACGACAAGGCGTTCGTCGGCGAAGTCATCCGCGAGATGAACCGGCAGAACCGGAGGTCGCTCACCGAGGTTCCCGCCCAAAAGGCGGGCATGGGCATGGCCGCCGGCTGAGGCGTGACGCTTCTCCTGCCCGCCGCCGTAATTATGTTACGCGCCTGTCAAGGTCGTGCTCCTGCGTCGCCTCCACCGTTGACAGGCGCGATCTCGGAGGCGGCTTTTATCGCGGGCAGGTGAAGTGCTCGTGCTCCGCGTGCCCATTGGGCAGGCGGTAGCGCAGCGGACTTCTTCTTTTCCTCGTGTCTCCGTCCACTGAGCAGGCGCTGGCCGTCCTTCGCCGCAGAGCCCGCGGTCATGCCGGCGCTTCTTCGGGCGAATCCGCCGTGTGGAAGATTCTGCAGAACTTCTCCGCCGGCGCGCCGGTGAACTTCGCCGAGTGCCTGATCCGCTTGGACGCGGACGGGCGGCGCGCCGTCCTCACCGTCCTCATCGACTTGGCGTTGGGCCGGACCGGTTTGGTCGAGCTGGGCTGAAGACCATGAGTAACAAATCTCCAACCTCCGGGCCAACGCTGCTCGCCGACATTCGCGTTCTGATTCTCGCCGCGCGGGGACGCGTCGCCCAGGTCGTCAACACCGGGCTCACCTTGCTCTACTGGCGGGTCGGCGATCGGATTCACCGCGAAGTGCTCGGCGCCAGGCGCGCGACCTATGGCGCGGAAATTTTGCCGACACTGTCGGCAAAATTGGTGCCGGAGTTCGGCGACGGGTTCGGTGTGCGCAACCTTGCGCGGATGATCGCGTTCGCGGAGACGTTTCCAGACTTCGATGCCGTGATCGAGTTGTCGAGCCTGCTCGGCTGGAGTCATTTTGTCGAAATCCTCGCGCTCAAGGAACCGCTGGCCCGCGAGTTTTATGCGGAAATGAGCCGGGCCGAGCGATGGAGCGTCCGCACGTTGCGGACGAAAATCGCGTCGCAACTTTACCTGCGCACCGCGCTCTCGAAAAAACCGGAGGCCCTCGTCCGCCAGGAACTCGCCTCGCTGCGTCACGAGAACCAACTGTCGCCCGATCTGGTGCTCCGTGATCCCTACGTGTTGGGTTTCCTGCAGCTCAAACACGCCTACGCCGAGAAAGACCTGGAGGCCGCCATACTTCGCGACATGGAGGCATTCTTGCTCGAACTGGGCGTCGGGTTTGCGTTTGTCGAACGGCAGAAACGGATGACGGTCGGCGGCGTGGATCACTATCTCGATTTGTTGTTCTATCATCGCCGGCTCCGGCGTTTGATCGCCGTGGACCTCAAGTTGGGAAGCTTCGCTCCAGCCGACAAAGGCCAGATGGAGCTTTATCTCGCGTGGCTCAAAGAGAACGAACGGGCGGACTGTGAGGCGTCGCCGCTCGGCTTGATTCTCTGTGCCGGCAAGAACGACGAAACCGTCCGGCTGCTCGGCCTCGATCAGGGCGACATCCGTGTCGCATCCTATCTGGCGAAGGAGCTTCCGCGACACGAGCTCGCGCGCAAGTTGCACGAGGCCGTCCGGCTCGCCCGGGCGAGCGCCACCGCCCCTGGCGGCCAAAGCTAATAGGCGGGCCGTATGGCGATCCTTTCGTTCCGGCGTTACGCCGAAATGCCCGAGCCGGAGCGGCTCCGCCGCATCGGCGAATTACTCGCCACCGCCGTCATCCACTACGAGCGCGACGAGCGGTTCGCTGCTTCTATCCACCGTAAGACCGAAGCTCGTCGTGCGTCGACGGGAGAACCGGCGGATTCGATCGAAGATGAGACCGAGAAAAACATCGTGCGCTATGTCACCCGCGCCGGCGCAGCCACGCCGCGAGATTTGTGCCTCGCGCTTGGCCTTGGACGCATGACCATCACGCGGAAACTCGCCCGGCTCCGCGAGGCCGGCGTCTTGGCCGCGACCGGAAAAACCCGTGCCATGTGTTACCGTTTACATCCCGCACTCGACGCTAACGTTCCAGGCGTCTGACCGGACCAGCGCGACAAAACTGTTGGGGTCGCAGCCGATTCGGAGCGGGTGCGGCACGCTCCGGGTGCCGTTGAACGCAAGCACTTTCCCTGCAAACCTTGACTTCGGTCAAGGTCACCGGTGCGTCTGCGGCCTATGATTCTGGATCTTGAGAACCGTCCCGCTCATCTCCGCCGCATTTGTCGTGTGGGCGATGTCGACGCAGGCGCTGGCGCAGGCAACCGCAGTCGGAGGCACTGCTGCGGCGAGCGAGACTGCGCCGGCTCAAATCGGCCGCGCGGTTTACGAGCAACATTGCGCCGCGTGCCACGGCGCGAACGGGGCTGGCGACGGTCCGGCCGCCGTGTGGCTCTACCCCAAGCCCCGCCACTTTAACTCCGGATATTTCAAGATTCGCTCCACGCCGTCGGGCTTCCTGCCCACCGACGACGATTTGTTCGAGGTGATCACGCGCGGGATGCCCGGCAGTTCGATGCCCAGCTTCACCTACCTGAGCGAGCAGGAGCGGCGCGAGGTCGTGCAATACGTCAAGCACCTGAGCGCCTCCGTCGATGCCGCCGGCAAGCGGATCAACTTTTTCGAGGAAGCAGTCACCAAGGGCCGGACGCCCATGTCCATCTCCGTGCCGCCCGAGCCGCCGGTGACGGTGCGCACGCTCGCGCAGGGCCAGGAGATCTACTCGAAACTGAATTGCTTTGTGTGCCACGGCCTGACGGGGGAGGGCACGGGGCCGGCGGCCCCGGCGTTAAAGGACGTCTGGGGCCTGTCGCTGCCGCCACGCGATTTCAACACGGGCGCGTTTCGCGGCGGGCACACGGGGCGCGATCTGTATCTGCGCATCGCGACCGGACTGGCTGGCACGCCGATGCCGCCTTACGACGATTCAGTCGTCACGCCCGAACAACGCTGGGCGCTGGTGCACTACGTCCAGTCGCTGCGTCGAAAGGACGTCGAAATTAACGACATTCTTGCCCGGGTCGACGGCCTCGTGCGCGCCCGCCGGCTTTCCCAACCGCTGCCGACCGACCCGGCGGGTCCGTTCTGGGAAACACTGGATCCCGTGCGCGTGCCGCTCAGCCCGCTCTGGCCGGAGACCAACTCCATTCCCGCAGTGGCCGTGAGCGCGGTCCACGACGGCACACGCGTCGCGATCCTCTGCACTTGGCGCGACCCCATCGCCAACGGCGCGCCCGTGCGCGCGCAGGATTTTCAGGACGCCGTGGCTCTGCAATTCTCGACGACTGGCCGCACGCCCTTCATCGGCATGGGCGACAAGGACAATCCCGTGAACGTGTGGCAGTGGAAGGCCGGCTGGCAGCAAGAGCGTGGCGAGCCCCGGCCCGACGTGAACACGGTTTACGCCTCGATGCACGCCGACCTCTATTTTCAGACGGACACACTCCATCGCACCGCCGAGGCCGCCGGCAATCTGCTCGCCCGATCCGAATACGCGTCGCCGGTGGAGGACGGCAACGCGCGCGGTTTCGGCACATTCACCTCGCAGCCGCCATCCGGCCAGAACGTCGCCGGCCGCGGCATCTGGCGCGACAGCCACTGGAGCGTCGTGTTCGTGCGCGAGTTGAAATCCCCCGACGCGGACGACGTGCAATTCGTGGCCGGGCAGCCCGTGCCCGTCGCCTTCGCGGTGTGGGACGGCGAGAACCGTGACCGCAACGGCCGCAAGGTTGTCAGCAACTGGCTCAAGCTCCAACTCGATCCGTGAACCGCCACCCTCCGCACCGCGGCCGCACCTGCGCCCCTTCCGCCCCATGACGACGCCCAACCTTTCCCGCCGCGACTTCCTCCGGCGCAGCGGCCTCACCGGCGCCGGGCTGGCCGCCGCACAGTTGCTGCCCCTGCGGTTCCTCCAGGCCCAGACGATCGACGCCGGGATCAACCCGCTCGCCACCTATCCGAACCGCGACTGGGAGAAACTCTACCGGAACCAATACGCCTACGACCGCTCGTTCTCGTGGGTCTGCGCGCCCAACGACACGCACAATTGCCGCATCACCGCGCACGTCCGCAACGGCGTCATCGTCCGGATCGGCGAGCAGTTCGACGGGGCGAGCTACGCCGATCTCTACGGCAACAAGGCCACCGTCGGCTGGGGCAACCGGCATTGCGCCAAGGGCTACACGTTTCACCGCATCCTCTACGGGCCGTATCGGCTCAAACACCCGATCGTGCGCAGCGGCTGGAAACGATGGGCCGAGGCCGGATTTCCGGAGCTGACGCGCGAGCGCAAGGCGCTCTACAAATTCGACGCGCGCGGGACGGACCGGTTCGAGCGCATCACGTGGGAGCAGGCGTTCGACTACATTGCGCGCGGCTCGGCCGCCATCGCGCAGCGCTACTCAGGCGAGGCCGGCGCGAAGCTGCTCGCGCAGCAAGGCTACGTGCCCGAGATGATCCAGGAGATGGGCGGCGCAGGCACGCGCACGATCAAGATGCGCGGTGGCATGGGGCTGCTCGGCGTCCTGGGCAAATACGGCATGTATCGCCTGTGCAATTCGCTCGCGCTCCTCGACGTGCATGTGCGTGGCGTGAAACCCGAGGAGGCGAAGGCCGGCCGCGCGTGGTCGAACTACACTTGGCACGGCGACCAAGCCCCAGGCCACCCGTGGGTGCACGGGCTCCAGAACAGCGAGACGGATTTCAACGACCTGCGGTTCTCGAAGCTGGTCGTCATGAACGGCAAGAACCTCGTCGAAAACAAAATGGCTGACGCGCACTGGTTCATCGAGTGCATGGAGCGCGGCGCCAAGATCGTTGTCATCGCCCCCGAATACGGCGCACCCTCGACGAAGGCCGACTACTGGATTCCCGTGCGGCCCGCCACCGACGCGGCCCTCTGGCTCGGCGTCACGCGCGTGATGATAGACAACAAGTGGTATGACGAAGCGTTCGTGAAGCAGTTCACGGATTTCCCGCTGCTCGTCCGCACCGACACCCTGAAGCGCCTGCGCGCCGCGGAGGTGTTCGCCGGCTACCGCAGCGCGCTCGGTGCCGACGGGCCGAGCAAGACGGTGCAGGGGTTTACCGACGAGCAGCACGCGCGGCTCGGCGATTTTACGATCTGGGACGCCACGGCGCAGGCGCCGAAGGCCGTGCATCGCGACCTGGTCGGCGCGGCCTTCGCCAAGTCCGGTATCGATCCCGCACTCGACTTCCGGGGCAAAGTGAAGCTCGCCGACGGCAGCGAAGTCGAAGTCGCCACCGCATGGAATCTCTATCGTGTGCACCTACGCGACTACGATCTCGACACCGTGGCGGACATCACCTCGGCGCCGAAAAATCTGATCGAACAGCTCGCGAAGGATATCGCGACCATCAAGCCGATCTCCATCCATCAGGGCGAAGGCATCAATCACTGGTTCCACGCCACCGAAGCCAATCGGGCGGCGTATCTGCCGATCATGCTCACCGGCAACATCGGGAAACCGGGCGCCGGCTGCCACGGCTGGGCGGGCAACTACAAGGCGGCGCTGTTCCAGGGCAGCAAGCTCACCGGTCCCGGTTTCAAGGGCTGGATCGCCGAGGATCCGTTCGAGCAGAATCTCGATCCCCAAACGCACGGGCGCGACATCCACGCGCACGCCTACACCAAGGACGAGGAGCCCGCGTATTGGAATCACGGTGACCTGCCGCTGATCGTCAACACGCCCAAGGAGGGCCGCAAGGTCTTCACCGGCAAGACGCACATGCCCACGCCGACCAAGGCGATCTTCACGACCAACGTGAACCTGATCAACAACGCCAAGTGGGCCTACGGCATGATCCGGAACGTCAACCCGAACGTGGAGTTGATCGTGACGATGGACACGCAGATGACAGCGTCCGTCGAGCACTCCGATTTCGGATTGCCCGCCAATTCCTGGGTCGAGTTCGAGGATCTGGAAGTCACCGCCTCCTGCTCGAACCCCTTCCTGCAAATCTGGAAGGGCGGCATCAAACCGCTCTACGACTCGAAGGACGACCTCGCCATCCTCGCCGGCATCGCCGCCGCGCTCGGGAAGGTCACGGGCGACAAGCGTTTCGTCGACCACTTCAAGTTCGAGCACGAGGGCAAGCGCGGGGTCTATCTTCAGCGGCTGCTCGACTCCTGCACCACGACGGCCGGCTACAAGCTCGACGACATCATGGCGGGCAAATACGGCCCGCCCGGCGGCTGCCTCATGCTGTTCCGCACCTACCCGCGGATTCCGTTCTACGAGCAGGTGCACGATTCCCATCCGTTTCACACGGACACCGGCCGGATGCACAGCTACAGCGACGATCCGACCGCGATCGATTGCGGCGAGAATTTCATCGTGCATCGCGAAGGCCCGGAGGCGACGCCCTACCTGCCCAACGTCATCGTCAGCGCCAACCCGCTCGTGCGCCCGAACGATTACGGCATCCCGCTCGCCGCCGAGCACTGGGACGAGCGCACCGTGCGCAACGTCAAGCTCCCGTGGGCCGAGATCAAGAAGACCGCGAACTTCCTATGGAAGGACGGCTACCAGTTTTACTGCCTCACGCCGAAATCGCGCCACAGCGTTCACTCCTCGTGGGCCAACGTGGACTGGCACCTCATTTGGAACTCCAACTTCGGCGATCCCTATCGCCTCGACAAACGCCTGCCCAACGTTGGCGAACACCAGTTGCACATGAACCCCGCCGCCGCGGGCGACCTCGGCATCAAGGATGGCGACTACGTTTACGTGGACGCCAACGCCGCGGACAGGCCGTATCTCGGCGCCACGCCCTCGGACCCCTTCTACAAGGTCAGCCGCCTGATGCTGCGCTGCACCTACAATTCGGCCTACCCCTACCACGTCGTGATGATGAAGCACGGCTCGTTCATCGCGACAGAGAAGACCGTGAAGGCCCAGCAAACACGCCCCGACGGCCTCTCGCTCACCAACGAAGGCTACATTTCGAACTTCCGTTTTGGTTCGCAGCAATCGGTCACCCGCAACTGGCACATGCCGATGCACCAAACCGACACGTTGTTTCACAAGACGAAAGCGTTCATGGGATTCATCTTTGGCGGCGAGGCCGACAACCACGCCGTCAACACCGTGCCCAAGGAGTGCCTCGTAAGCGTGACGAAAGCCGAGGACGGCGGCCTGGGCGGCCGCGGTCCGTGGAAGCCCGGCACCGACGGCATGTCGCCGGGCGCCGAAAACGACATCATGAAGAAATACCTCATGGGCGGGTTCGCCGCCACCGGCGGCAAGCCCTGAGTCGCTGCGACGAGACCGCCTCTACGCCATGCCCAAGGACGAATTCGATTTCGCCGATCCGCTGGAGTTGCGCGGCGTCGCGCTGCGCTCCGCCGAGGACACAACCGCCGAAATGGCGGCGTGCTTTGCCGAAGAATTCGTGCGGCTCGGCTACGATCACTGGCGCGTTCTCGCCCTGTTCCGCGATCCGCGCTACACGGGCGCGCACTTGGCGTGGTGCCAGCAGGGCGAGCCATTTGTGCGCGACGTGATCGGTGAAGTCTTCGCGCGCCGTGGTCGCGCGATCACGTGGGCCACCGCACCACAACGCTAACACCTCATGAGCTCTGTCTATAATTGGCAACTCGGCCGGGAAATGGCTTACCCCTACGAGGCGGCGTTTCCCGAGCGACAGTTCGCCTTCGTCTTCAACCTCAACCGCTGCCTCGGCTGCCAGAGCTGCACGATGGCGTGCAAGTCCACTTGGACGTTTTCCAAGGGCCAGGAATACATGTGGTGGAATAACGTCGAGACCAAGCCCTACGGCGGCTACCCTCACCACTGGGACGTGAAGCTCCTCCGCCTGATCGAGGAACTCAATCCCGGCGGGCAAACCTGGAACGGCGCGCCGCAACCGTTGAAGGCGCCCTACGGCCAGTTCAAGGGCCAGACGGTCTTCGAGGCCGCGCTCAAGAACGTGAGCGCGGAGGGCGCGCAGCAGGCGCTCGGCTATCTGCCGACCGACGAGGAGTGGTCCGCGCCGAACCGTTTCGAGGACAACCCCACCGGCGCCGAAAAAGGCCAGAAGAGCCGCTATTTCGCCGGGGGCGAATCCCTGCCGCAGCACAAGACGTGGTTCTTCTACCTCGCGCGCCTCTGCAACCACTGCTCGTATCCCGCGTGCCTCGCGGCCTGCCCGCGCAGCGCAATCTACAAGCGCCCGGAGGACGGCATCGTGCTCGTCGACCAGGAACGCTGCCGCGGCTACCGGAAATGCATGGAGGCATGCCCCTACAAGAAGACACTCTACCGCGGCACCACGCGTGTGACCGAGAAGTGTATCGCGTGCTTCCCGCGCATCGAGGGTCGCGACCCGGCCGGCGGCGGTCTGCCGATGCAGACCCGCTGCATGGCGGCCTGCGTCGGGCACATCCGCCTGCAAGGGCTCGTGCAGATGGGCGCCGACGGCGCGTGGAAGGAGGATCGCTACAATCCGCTCTATTATCTCGTCCACGTCGCGAAGGTCGCGTTGCCGCTGTATCCGCAGTTCGGCACCGAGCCGAACGGCTATTACATCCCGCCGCGCTGGGTGCCGCGTTCTTACCTGCGCCAGATGTTCGGGCCGGGCGTGGACGAGGCCGTCGAGCGCTATGCGAGCCCCGATCGCGAGCTGCTGGCCGTGCTGCAACTCTTCGGTAAAGACCAGCGCATCTGCACGCGCTACGAAATCAAGGAAGGCCCGAAAATCTTCGAGACGGAAGTCCGCGGCAAGAAGTTCGCCATGTTCAACGACACCATCGCCGGCTACGCGCATGACGGCACGAAAATCGTCGAAACGACCGTCGAGGAGCCCGTGCATGTCCGATCCGACAAACATGCCAACTCAATCTGAGGCGCTCCCCGGGGCGCAGGCGGATGTCGACGGCGGCCTCGCCCGCGCCACGCTCTACCAGCTTCTCGCCCGCGCCTTCGACAATCCCGCGGCCGGGACCTGGCCCTGGCTGACCGCCGCCGACACCCGCGCCGCGGTGTTCGATGCGGTGCGCGTGCTCGAGCCGCGTCCAGCCGGACTCAAGGCGGGCGCCGCTGCGCTCCTCGTGCGGCTGCACGGCACGAGCTTCGCGTCGTTTCAGCAAGACTACACCGCCGCCTTCGGCCACGCTGCCCGCGGCAACTGTCCGCTCAACGAAATCGATTACGGCGAGCCCGACGCCGATCCGCTGTTCCAGCCGCACCGGCTCGCCGACCTGGCGGCGTTCTACCGCGCCTTCGGGCTCGAAGTCGCCGACGACGCCGCCGAACGGCCCGACCACCTCGGGATGGAACTCGAATTCATGGCGGTGCTCGCGACCAAGGAAGCCTACGCGGCGGCCCACGGCGAGACCGATGAGCGCTGCGCGCTTTGCCGCGACGCGCAGCGGAAATTCCTGCGCGAACACCTGGGCCGCTGGGCGCCGGCCTTCGCCCGCCGGCTGGCCCGGGCGGCGGCCGACGCGACGCTCGCCGCGCTCGCGGACTTCACGCACGCGTTCGTCGTGGCCGAGTGCCATCGCTTCGGCGTGCCGGCCGGCCGCGAGGACCTGGCCTTGCGCCCGGTGGATGAAGCCGGCGAGCGCCTGTGCGCCGCCTGCGGACTCGATTCCTGTCTGCCCGGTGCGAATGCGGCCGACGCCACAGCTTGATGCACCTGCGCTACGACGAGAATTTCGTGGAAGGCGCCGTGTTCCGCCGCACCAGTCGCCAGCCGGACGGGCCGCCGCCACTGCAGGCCCGCCGCTTCCACGCGGCGCGCGAGAAACTTTACGCCATACTCGACCCCGACGCGCGCAACGCGGCGTTCTTCGACCTGCACCTCGTCTGGTTTCGCGAGTGGGGCTTGGAGCAGGTGCTCCTCAGCCCCGTGGACGAGTTCCCGCGGCTGCGCGAGGTTCTGGACGTGCTGGCGTTTCGGCGCGCACGCACGCAACGCGACGAAGGGGCGGAACTCTTCGTCAACGCCGAGGGCGAGCGAAACGGCCTCGTGGCGCTGCGCGTCGAGCGCCTCGAGCAAACGGACGAACTCACGCATTTTCTGCGGCACGAATTCGCCCACCTCGACGACATGCTCGATCCCGCCTTCGGCTATTCGCCCGAGCCGCTGCTGCCCGACGCGAACCCCGGGCAGCAACGGCTCGCGCGCGAGCGCTACCGGCTGCTGTGGGCCGTCTCGATCGACGGCCGGCTCGCGGCCTCCGCGCGCGCCCCGGCCGACAGCCGCGAGCGCCACTGGGCCGCCTTCGACCGCGCGTTTTCGTTCTGGCCGGTGGCTAGGCGCGACGAGGTGTTCGATTCTTTGTGGCGCGGCCGGCAGCCGCGTCATGCCGAACTGCTCGCGCTCGCCGCCAACCCGCGCGGTCTCGCACCGGCGCCCGGGCCGGCCCCCGGCGCGCCGTGCCCGCTGTGCGGCTTCACGACCTTCGCGTGGGCGGATACGAGCGCGCCCACCGCGGCCACCGTCGCGGCGATCCGGACGGAGTTTCCGGCGTGGACGGTGACTCAAGGCGCCTGCCGGCGTTGCGCCGAAATCTACCGCGTCGCGGCCACCCGCGCGCCGCTGTCAGCATGATACGCATTCACCATCTCTTCGTCTCGCCGGGCCACAACTATTTCGGCCACCACGGCGGCCCGCCCGGCGAACATCCCATCGTCGAGGTGGATCGCGTCGAGTGCGTGGCCGGCCGCGGCATCGTCGGCGACCGCTTCTTCGACTTCAAGGAGGACTACAAGGGGCAGATCACGTTTTTCTCGCTGGAGGTGTTCGACGCGCTGCGGCGCGATTTGGTCCTGCCCGATGCCCTGCCGGCGGCCACCCGCCGCAACGTGTTCGTGGTTGGCGCGGACTTGAACGCGCTGGTCGGGCGCGAATTCGAGCTGCAAGGCGTACGCTTTGCCGGCGTCGAGGAATGCCGTCCGTGCTATTGGATGAACCACGCCTTCGGCGACGAGCGCGTCGAGCAATGGCTCAAAGGCCGCGGCGGCTTGCGCTGCCAGATACTAAACGATGGCGTGCTGGCGCGCGAAGATTGAGATGCGCTTGAGCGCCGTCATATTAGCGGGGGGCGAATCTCGGCGTATGGGCCGCGACAAAGCCTGGGTGAACTTCGACGGCAACCCCTTGATCCAACTCGCCGTGGAAAAAGTCCGCGCGCTTGGCGTCGAGGAAGTTTTCATCTCGGGGCGGGTGGATCGGGATTACTCGGCACTGAAGTGCCCGGTGCTGTTCGATCTGGAGCCCGGCTTGGGTCCGTTGAGCGGGATCGAACGCGGTTTGCGCGAATGCACGTCGCCGCGGCTCCTGGCATTGGCTGTGGACTTGCCGCATATGACCACCGCGTTTTTGCGGAAGCTGCGGGCTCGTTGCGACCAGTTGACTGGCGTGGTACCAAGACTCAACGGGCGTCTGGAACCGCTCGTCGCTATCTATCCCAAACGCTGTCACGCGTTCGCCGCGGACGCGCTCGCCGGCTCCCGGCGTGCAGCGCAGGATTTTGCTACGATCTGCTTTCGGCGACACGCCGTGCGAAATTTTTCGATTTCCAATCCCGATGACAGGTGTTTTGCGAATTGGAATTACCCGGCGGATCTGACGGAGGGCAGTAGAGCGTGACGCCCACACCCGCGCGACGCGAAGGGCCGACGAATGGACCATCAAGCCAGCGGCGCCTTTTTTTCGCCCAACGCCCGCAGTGACAAAATCGCCACCCGAGTGAACGTTTTGTTTGTGCTGCCCTGCCGCTTTCGCCAACAGGAGAGCATCTACTTCACAGGTGAGACTGCTTCCCCAAAGTGCATTCACGAATTTTTCGGGGCGCGCCTTCGTGAGCGCCGCGTTCGAACAAGCCAGATGAATCAAAAGAGAGCAAAACAATGAACCAGATCGAGGGGATTTGCCGAGAGGTCGTGGAAAAATCCGAGTGGGTGGCCATCGCCACCGTTGGGCCAGACGGAGCACCGCACGTCGTCGCCACGTGGGGCGATTACATCCGGCAACTTGGTATCGACGGTCCCATCTTGCGAATTCCCGTCGGTGGCATGAATCGGACCGAGGCCAATCTCCAACTCGACTCGCGGGTCGAACTGCTGTGCGGCACCCGTCAGGTGCAGGGCATCCGCAGTTCCGGCAAAGGCTGTTCCATTGTGGGGCGCGCCGAGATGCAGAGATCCGGTCCCGAGTTTGATGCTGCGAAGGCCAAGTTTCCGTGGGCGCGCGCGGTTCTGATCGTGCACATCGGAAACATCACGCCGCAGCTTTAAGGCGCGTCCGGACGGATGTCGGCCGGCATCCTTTGGCGCGAGCACCAACGTCTACGGCTGGTCGCCCCGCCCCATGCACTTGCATTTGGAAAAATCCTATTGGTCGGATTGGCCCACAGGATAACGCCTCCGCTTCATTGCACTTCAACCACACCGTCGTTAACCCGAGTCGATGAGCGTTGTGCTCGGTGTCCGTTCTCGTCAGGTCACAGCGTGATTGAAGTATTGCCGCCGGACGCCGGATTGGTTCCGACAGAACGCGAAGCCCTCGAATCGATTTCCAATCCCGATGACAGGTGTTTTGCGAATTGGAATTACCCTGCGGACCTGACGGCAACCAGCAGAACATGACGCGCAATCCTGCGCGGCGCGAACTGGACCTGCCCGAGGCACGGCCGGTGTCCTGACCGCCTCCGGAAATACCCGGGCGGTTTGCTGTCGGCTCCGTTCCGATCCCGGCGCAAACTGATCACGCGCCGGGCCGGAACCGCGCGACGACGCGAATCTGTTCTTTGCGAAACACGACGTAGGAATCGCCGCCGCCTTCCACGCGGTTGTCGTAGACGAGGCTGTCGAAGCCGTGCACGGCGAGCGCCGCGTGCAAGTCCCGGTCGTCGTAGGTCGCGTTCGATATTGAAGCGTGCAGCGCGGCCGCCTGTCGCGGGTCGAGGCCGCCGCGATCCAGGGTATTGGCCACCACGTCGTGGACGCCCCACGTGGCGAGGTCGGGCACGCGCAGCGGCCGGCGAACGAGCAGCCGCGCCGCCACAATCCGCCCCTCCCGCCCACCGGCAAATTTTTCCGCGACGGCGCGGTCAACCGTGAAGTGAACGCCGAGCCCAAAGATTTCAAAACACTCGAAGTCGTCCGGCGTGCCGTGAAACACGAGCGGCGGCACGGCCGCCGACACACGTTGTCGGCGGCCGATGGCGTCGCATGTTTTCATGGGGTCCCGGGTGCGGCATTCGGCCGCATCGCGGCAAACCGCCGCCGCTGGGCATCCGCCGACAGTTCGGCGAGCACCATCATTTTCCGCAGGCTGAATCGCCGAAACTCTGGCGCCGTCTTGAGCCGGAGAAGAAACGCTTGGATCTCCGGCACGAGCGAAAGCAGCTTCAGGTGATACGTCAGCGTGGCGCCGGTCACGCGTTCGCGGCGCGCCAGCGCGCTTTGCGTCACGTCCGGGTTCGCCGCCAATTTCCGCTGCCAGGCCAGCGCGCGATGGATCGGATGGACGACCGTCGGTGGTTCATCATGAGCGTCGGCCGCCGGCTTCGCCGCCCGGAATTCCTCCCGAAACGGCGCCACGATGACCGCGGAGGGCGACCGGCCCCACGAGCGGAATACGACGCGGGGTTCCAGCGTGAGCGCGCGCTGCGCGGGCGGCGGCTCGTGCGATTCGTTCCGCTCGACCACGATCTTTTCTTCCATGCTTTCGACGAGCCGCGTCACGTGGAGCTTCAGCCGCACGACATACTGGCGCAGGCCCGGCCGCTCATCGCCGGCCGGGCTCGCGCGCAGTTCGACGCACTCCACGCACAGGGCCACGAGGTCCTTTTGTTCGGCCGGCGTCAGGTTGGAAAAAACCGCGCGGAATCGGGCGAGGGCGGCCAGCAGCCGTTCCGCGTCGAACCGATCCTGTTCGCTCAGCAGGAGCGCCTGACGGATTTTTTCGCGTTCCACCAGCAGCCGTTGCTTGTCGTCCTTGAGCGCGGCGGCCTTCGTGCGCAGTTCATCGCCCAGGACGTCGGCCCCGCCGGCCGCGATCACCTCGATCACATGGCCCAGCCGTTTGTGCAGTTGCGCCAACTCGGGATCGATTCCGGCGAGACGAGCGCGCAGTTCCGTTCGATCCGCCTGTCCGCGGGTGCTCGCGCTGGCCAGCGTCTCGCGCACCACCTCGGGGTGTCGTGCCAGCGCGCCGAGGAATTCGATCACGGTCAATTCGAGGAGATCGGCGGAGACGTGCCGCACCGGGCAATCGGCCTTTTCTTTGTGGACGCGCCCGCACGTGTAATAGCGATAGTATTTGCCCTGAAGATCGCGTTTGCCGCAGGCATTGGGGATCATGGCCCGGCCGCAGTGCACGCAGAAGGCGAGGCCTTTGAGCAGATGGCCGTTCTTGTCGGAAGTCTTCAGCCAGCATCGGGCGGGCTGCAGCGACTTCGTTACCGCGGCATTGGATCGCTCCCAGATGTCCGCGGTGACGATCGCCTCGTGTTGGCCGGGGTATTCCTGCCCGTGAAACCGGATGCGGCCGGCATAGATCGGGTTTCTGATCAAGTTGCGGAGGGCGTCGCTCTTGAACCGTTTGCCGCCGACGTTCTCGCGGGTGCCATCACGCCGCTGAAAAACGCGATCCCGCGTGCGACGACCTTCCTCGTTGAGGGCGTTGGCGAGTTCGGTAAGGGAAACGAGCCGCGCCGCGTCGGCGTAAATGCGCCGCACAATGTCCGCCTCGATAGGATGAGGGTGCAGTGCCTTTGCCGTGGCATCGTAGCGATAGCCGTAGGGCACGAGGCCGCAGTTCCAAATGCCGCGCTTCGCCAGTTCGGCGAGCTTGGCGCGGACTTTTTCCGCCGTGTTCAGCCGCTCGTATTCCGCGACGCTGACGAGCAGGTTGTTTTTGAGCCGGCCCGAGGGCGTTTCCTCGGACAGATCCTCCGTCGTGCTCACGAGCCGGCACCCGTGCTGGCTCAGGAACGCCCGGAACGGTCCCCATTCGTCCGTGCTGCGCAGCACGCGCTCGAGTTTGAAGATAACGACGACCTTGATTTCGCCCGCGGCGATCTGGCGCTTGAGCGCCTGAATGCCGGGCCGGTTCATCGAGCCGCCGGAGTAGGCGGCATCGGTGTAGCACGCGACTTCGTGCCAGCCCTCGTGCGCGTGTTTGCGGATGAAATCCCGGCAGATCGCCGCCTGACTCTCGCAGGAGTCGAACCGGCCGCCGACCTGATGGAGTGTGGAAACGCGCGTGTAGATCGCGACGGGAACTACGACGGGCGGATGATTAGCAGACTGACGTTGGATCGCTTGCATCGAAACCTCCTTGGGTTTGCGGGCGATCCACCTGGCCTCGGCCCTGGTTGATTTGTTCGAGCAAGAGAGTGCCAGATCCGCTGGAATTTTTCAACCGGCACCGCGTTAAACGATCCCTGCGGAAGCCCCTACGCGACGCGCGTTCCGCGTAGTTTTCTTATGGCACATCCGAACCAACGCGGAATTCGTTTAATTTTGCCGCCGTGTTTACGGTGCTGGCACCAACGGAGTTATGAACCGAATTAAGCGAACGCCGTCCAAGTTCGGCACTCTTTTCAAAATGGTCGGGGCGGCGAGATTCGAACTCGCGACCTCCTGGTCCCAAACCAGGCGCTCTACCAGGCTAAGCTACACCCCGGACAACGGTCGAACGTTGCGCCGGGCCGGCCCGTGTCAACGTCCGTTCCATGCCGGATACAGCCCTCCGGGGCCCATCCCCAGCCGATCTTCCGGCGGCAGCCCGATTGACGGCCGGGCCACTCTCTTCTTGCGTCGCCCCCCGATTGGCGCTGTTCTCGCGATCTCTTCTCCACCTCCATGGACACTATTTCTCGCGAAAACAACAGCCTGCTCCCCGTCGGCGGGATCATCGTGGGCGTCATTGCGTTGCTGCTCAGCGGCTACGCGGCCATCAGCCTTTCGAAGGTCAATCGCACCTTGACGGAGCAGGAAACGAAGCTCGGCCGGATCGATGCGGTCGAGTCGAGCTCGAGTTCGGCGGCTGCATCCGCGGAGAAGGCGGCCAAGGACATCCAATCGCTGACCCGGTCGACGCAGGATGCGTTCAACCTGGTGAGCACCGAGCTCAGCAGCCTCCGCACCTCGATCACGAAGCTGGAGGAGTCGGCCAAGCGGCCAGCGGCGGCAGCGGCGGGCAAGAAGGGCAGTGCGCCGGCAGTGGCGGGCCCGGACGAATACATTGTAAAGTCGGGCGACACCGGGATGAAGATCGCGAGCGCCCACGGTGTTCCCGTCGGCGACCTCCAGGCCGTGAACCCCGGGGTCAACTGGAGCGGACTGCGGGTCGGCCAGAAGCTGAAGCTGCCGAAGAAATAAGCATTTTCCGGTTTACCGGTCCTGATGCCTCTCGCCCTCCGGGTCGGGAGGCATTTTTTTGGACGGATGAATTCCCCCTCCCGCGATCCCAGCCGCTGGGAGCGGCTGGACGAGCGCCTCCAGGCCCGGACGCGCATCTTCGAGCTGCTTGCGGTCACCTATCGGCATCCCGTCCGCGCGCTGACCCGGGAGTTCTCGGTGATCCGGGCGCCGGACTGGGTCAATGTCGTGGCGCACACCCCGGACGATCGCCTCGTGCTGGTCCGGCAGTTTCGCTATGGGCTGGGCGAGTTCAGCCTGGAAATTCCCGGGGGCGTGATCGAGCCGGGGGAGGATCCGGTGGCGGCCGGGCTGCGGGAGCTGCGCGAGGAAACCGGATACACCGGAGGGCAGGCGCGGCTGATTGGGAGCGTGCATCCGAACCCAGCGCTGCAGTCGAACCGCAGCCATTTTGTCCTGGTGGAATCCGCGACACGGTCCCACGACCTCGCTTGGGATGCGGACGAGGAGATGGAGGTGACCGTCCTGCCGGTGCCGGAAGTGCTCGCGCTGGCTCGGAACGGAGGGATCACCCACGGGCTGGTGCTGAATGCGCTGGGCTTCTTCGAGCCATTGTGGCGGGAAACCCGGCGACCGGTCATTTGACATCGGGAATTTGCCCGGTTTCCTGCGCGGAGTCCCACTGATGTCCTGTTCCGCACTTGCCAACTCGCCGGCGTCGCTCGGTCCGGTCACTGACGACTTCCTCCCGGCGCCGCTGGAGCAGGAAGTGCGGAAGATTTACGCGCGGAGCCCGCTGTACGGCGAGCGCTTCCCCTTGCACGACGAGCCTTTGCACTGGTCGTGTTTCCGGGAGATTCCGCTGCTCTCGAAGCAGGAGATCGTTGCCCGCGGGCACCGGGCGTTCTTTGCGGATTACGCGGAAGTGGAGCGGGGTTTCCAGGAGAAGCGGTTCGAGTATGAACACACGGGCGGGACCACCCAGGCTCCGATGACCGTGGTGATGGAGGAGGGCTGGTGGGCGGCGCAGACCGAGCGGGCGTACCGGGCCTCGCCAATACTGCGGCCGCTGCTGGACCGGCCGCATCGCAAGTGCGTGCTGGCTCCGGTGGGTTGCTCCAGCAACCTGTGTCCGTACGAGGATCATCCGTTCCCGCATCGTTATTTCGACGGCACGGTTTATCTGAATCTCTCGAGCGATCCGTTCGCGTTTCCGGAGAGCGAGTGGGACCGGATTGTGCTGGAGTTGCAGGCGACGAAGCCCGATGTGCTCGAGGGCGAGCCGGTGTACCTGTCGTTGCTCGCGCGCGCGGCGGCCCGACGGGGCGTACGCGTGCCGAGCCTGAAGGCGGTGATCCTGACCTATGGCAAGGCCAGCGTGCAGCATGGCCGGCGGATTGCGGAGGTGTTCCCCGCGCCGCAGGTCGATCTCTACGGCTCGACCGAAGCGGGCTATCTTTTCGTGGGCGAGGCCTTCCGGGACAATTCGCGCGTCATCGACGAAAACGCCTTCATCGAACTCGTCCCGTGGCGGCCGGCCGGCGCGAACGGCACATCGCCGCGCGCAGGGGCGCCGGACATTTTCCAGATCTACGTGACGACGCGCGGGCGCGAGGCGATGCCGCTGCTGCGTTATCATACCGGCGACATCGTGCGGGCATTTCCGACCGGTTTCCGGGTACTCGGCCGCGAGGCCAATCTCCATTTCCGGCCGGATGGTTCGATCCTGTCGCCGGCCGAGATCGATGTGGGGCTGCCGGACAATTTTGCGTGCTGGCATTACTCGCTGGTGCAAACAGGCGAGAGCCGCTGGGATTTCCACTACGTGGCGGAGCACGGGGCCAATCACCGCGAGGTCGAGGAGGCGCTGGCCCGCGTGGTCGGTGGCGGCGCCCGGGTGAATGCGTTTCGGCGGCGGTTCATCGCACCGGCCGCGAGCGGAAAATTCGCGCTGCTGAAGCCGCTGGCAGCTCAACAGAAGCTCTAACCTTCTCAAAAAGGTAAGGCTCGCTAATAATCGTGGCGATCCGGCCGCGCGCCTTTACATCCGGATCGGGCTCCAAGAGTTTTCGCGCGGTTTTGCGTCTGTACCCCCTCGCGACCCTTATTGATGAACTTCGTCGGCTTACTCTTCCGCTCGTCCATTGGCCGCAAAATCCTGATGGCGCTGACGGGCCTGATCCTCATCGGCTTCGTCGTTGGCCACCTGGTGGGCAACCTCCAGGTGTTTCAGGATCCCGATCACCTGAACGGCTATGCGGAGTTCCTCCACCGGCTGGGGCCCTTGCTCTGGGTCGCACGGATTGGGCTGCTGGTGAGCGTGGTGGTGCACATCTGGGCGGCGACGGTGCTCACGTTGGAGAACCAGGCGGCGCGGGGCGGCGAGCCGTATGCCATCAAGCACACGATCCGGGCGACGCTGTCCTCACGCACGATGCGGATCACGGGCTATGTCGTGCTCGCGTTCCTGCTCTATCATCTGGCGCATTTCACCATCGGCGCCGCGCAGCCGGGCACCTTCAAGGAGAACCTCCCGGCCTACACCCTGCAGCAGGAGTACCGGGTCGCGGGATTTCCCGTGGTCGATGCCGGTGCGACGGTGGCGGATGTCCACAGCATGGTGATCCTGGGCTTCCAGAATCCGGTCGTGTCGGCGTTCTACATCATCGCGGTGGGGCTGCTCAGCTTCCACCTGCTGCACGGGTTCGACAGCCTGTTCCAGACGCTCGGGCTGCGTTCCGGCCGCTGGTCCGCGGGACTGCGGGGGTTCGCCCTGCTCTTCTGTATCGTGTATTTCGTCGGCAACCTGGCGATTCCCGGCGCCGTACTCCTGGGCAAGCTCGAGCCCCGCACGACAGCGGTGGCCGCGGCCGCCGCCCGGTGAGCGGCGCAAACCCGGAAAAGACCGCCCGCCACCCGCCGAGACTCCCGCGCCGCTCCTGACGTTTCCCTCCTTCCAGCCCTGCAGTCCCTTCCCGTCCATGGCCAAGCTCGAATCGAAAGTCCCCTCCGGCCCGCTCGCCGACAAGTGGCGCAAGCACAAGTCCGAGATCAAGCTCGTGAACCCCGCCAACAAGCGGAAGTACGAGGTCATCGTCGTGGGCGCGGGCCTGGCGGGATCCTCGGCCGCGTCGTCGCTGGCGGACCTCGGCTACCGGGTGAAGTGCTTCGTCTTCCACGACAGCCCGCGGCGGGCGCATTCGATCGCGGCGCAGGGTGGCATCAACGCGGCCAAGAACTACCAGAACGACGGCGACAGCGTGTACCGGCTTTTTTATGACACGATCAAGGGCGGGGACTACCGTTCCCGCGAGGCCAACGTGCACCGGCTGGCGGAGGTTTCGGTCAACATCATCGACCAGTGCGTGGCGCAGGGCGTGCCCTTCGCGCGCGAATATGGCGGGCTGCTGGCGAACCGCTCATTTGGCGGGGCGCAGGTGTCGCGCACGTTCTACGCCCGCGGGCAAACCGGCCAGCAGCTGCTGCTTGGGGCCTATTCGGCGCTGATGCGGACGGTCGGGGCCGGCACGGTGCAGCTTTTCCCCCAGAGCGAGATGCTCGACCTGGTGATCGTCGACGGCCAGGCCAAGGGGATCATCGTCCGCAACCTCGTCACCGGCGAGATCCAGCGGCACGCGGCCGATTCCGTCGTCCTGGCGACCGGCGGCTACGGCAACGTCTTCAACCTCTCGACCTACGCGCGCGGCTCGAATGCCACCGCCATCTGGCGGGCCTACAAGCGCGGCGCGTGCTTCGCAAACCCGTGCTACACCCAGATCCATCCCACCTGCATCCCCGTGAGCGGCGACTACCAGTCGAAGCTGACGCTGATGTCGGAATCGCTCCGCAACGACGGCCGAATCTGGGTGCCGAAGCAGGCGGCGGACCGGCTGAAGAACCCGAACGAGATCCCGGAGGATCAGCGCGACTACTATCTCGAGCGGATGTATCCGGCCTTTGGCAACCTCTGTCCGCGGGACATCGCCTCCCGGGCGGCCAAGCGCGTCTGCGACGAGGGCCGTGGCGTCGGCACGAGCGGGCTCGGGGTGTATCTTGATTTCTCCGACGCGATCTCGCGGCTGGGCGAGGCCGGGGTGCGCGAGCGCTATGGCAACCTCTTCGACATCTACCACGAGATCACGGCGGAGAACGCCTACCAGGTGCCGATGCGGATCTTCCCGGCCGTGCACTACACCATGGGCGGGCTGTGGGTGGACTACAACCTGATGTCGAACGTCCCCGGGCTCTTTGTCCTCGGCGAGGCCAACTTCTCGGACCATGGCGCGAACCGGCTCGGCGCCTCCGCGCTGATGCAGGGACTGGCCGACGGCTATTTCGTGATTCCGTACACGATTGGCGACTACCTCGCCACCCAGCGGCCCGGGTCCCGACCGAGCGTGGAGGGCGCCGCCTTCGGCGAGGCCGAGGCGAATGTCACGGCGATTACGAGGCGGCTGCTGGAGAACCGCGGGCGCGAGCCGGTGAGCCATTTTCACAAGCGGCTGGGGAAGATCCTCTGGGAATTCTGCGGGATGGCCCGCAACCGGGCCGGGCTCGAGCAGGCGCTGCAGCAGATTCCGGCGCTGCGCGAGGAGTTCTGGCAGAACGTGCGCGTGCCGGGCTCGGCCGACTCGCTCAACCAGTCGCTGGAGCAGGCGGGCCGGGTGGCGGATTTCCTCGAGCTGGGCGAACTGCTCTGTCTCGACGCCCTGACGCGGGAGGAGAGCTGCGGCGGCCATTTCCGCGAGGAGCACCAGCATCCCGACGGCGAGTGCAAGCGGGACGACGAGGCCTTCATGCACGCCGCCGCCTGGGAATACCAGGGCGCGGGCCAGAAGCCGCTGCGCAATGTCGAGCCGCTCGCCTACGAGTTCGTGAAGCCGAGCACCCGCAGCTACAAGTGATCGCGACCGATTCGAATCCCACGAGACGCGCCGCGAAGTTCCCGCCCATTTCCGAACCTCTTCCCGACCATGGTTGCTGAAAACACCACCCAACCCATTTCCCTGACCCTGCGTGTCTGGCGCCAAGCCGGTCCCAACGAGCCGGGCGCATTCGTGGAGTACCGGTCGGCCAACCTCAACCCGGCCATGTCGTTCCTCGAGATGCTCGACGTCGTGAATGACGAGCTCACGATCAAGGGCGAGGAGCCGATCGCATTTGCGCACGACTGCCGGGAGGGGATCTGCGGCACCTGCTCCTGCACGATCAACGGCAAGCCGCACGGACCGGGCACCGGGATCGCGACCTGCCAGCTTTACGTCCGCAGCTTCCGCGATGGCGATGTCGTCACGGTGGAGCCGTTCCGGGCCCGGGCATTTCCCGTCATCAAGGATCTCATCACGGATCGCTCGGCCTTCGACAAGATCCAGGCGGCGGGCGGGTTCATCACGGCGCGGACGGGCTCGGCGCCGGATGCAAACGCGACTCCCGTGCCCAAGCCCGACGCCGATCTCGCGATGGATGCGGCGTCATGCATCAGCTGCGGCGCGTGCGTGGCGGCGTGCAAGAACGCCAGCGCCATGCTCTTCGTGGCGGCCAAGGTCTCGCATCTCGGGCTGCTGCCGCAGGGGCAGGCCGAGCGCGATCGGCGGGTCCTGGCCATGGTACGGACGATGGACGAACTCGGGTTCGGCAACTGCACCAATTACTACGAATGCAGTGCGGCGTGCCCGAAGCTGATCTCGCATGATTTCATCGCGCGGATGAATCGCGATTACCTGAAGGCGATGTTCCGCAGCAGCCTCTCGCCGGAATCGGCGAGCGGGGCCGGTGGCGGCGCGTGAGCGGTGGTTCTAAAGCGGCCACGGCGTCCCGCCAATCCTCTCTGCACATCGTGCCGGGCCGCGCCAGAGAGGGCGCAGCGCGCATGTCGAAGGGGATGAAAGATAGCGCAATTCGAATTACCTTTCGCCGGTCGGAGACGCGGCGCTGCGGCCGGCCGGCCGGCCCAAAGTGGGTTCGGAGATCATTGGTGCGTGCGGCTGCCTGGGGTAGCGCCGGTTTTCAACCGGCGAAATGCGTTCCGATTCACGTTTTCGGCAAGATGGGTAGAAAGGTCTGGCGTCCCGACGTGGAGACAGAGAGGGAGAATGCATGGGCAAGCGGCGGGACGCCGCTTCCACGTTGAAGCCAGACTCAGGGGGCCTCCTCATGCCGGGCCATGGCGGCTTGATCCGGGGAAGCGGACCATGCAACGTTCGGCCATGGTCAAAAAACTTCTGCATACCCGGATGCGTGTGAACGATCTCGAGCGGACGGTGAAGTTTTACCAGGACGCGCTCGAACTGAAGGTGGCGCGGCGCAGTGTGTCGCCGCGGGGGGCGCAGATTGTCTTCCTTGCCACGCCGAACAGCGACGAGGAAATCGAGATTTGCCAGCTCCCGAACAGCCCGGCGGTGCAGGTCCAGCCCGACCTCATGCACCTGGCATTCGAGGTCGATGATCTGGCGGAATTCTCCCGTCAGCTCGAGAAGAAGGGATTCAAACTCAGCGACGGGCCCACGCCCACCAGCAGCGGCTCGGTGATCGGCTTCATCGATGCGCCTGAGGGCTACGAAATCGAGTTGATCCAGCGGGCCAAATAAGCCCTTGCCGGCAATGCCCGATTCCGCCGCGCAGGATTCGCCCATGAATCCGCCGGCCGGCGACGGGCGGCGGTGGGACGGCGTGGGGTACGATCTCGCGGCTTTCGCGATCGGGTTGTCGCTGGCGTACTGGTTTCATTGGGAAACGACCGATTTGGTTTGGAGCCTGTGGCTGTCGAGCGTGGTGGTCGGTTACACGCTGATTCTCTGGATCCTGAGCGGGCCGCTGCGCGAACTTTGCCAGGGAATCGCGGCGGACCGATCCGACACGGCGGGGCTGGTGCCAAAAGTGGCGACGGTGGGGCTATTCTTCCTGGGGACCTTGCTGGGGGTCGCATTCTTCACGGTGCATTTCGGTGGATTCCATTTCGGACATTCGATCTTCCTCGCCATGTTCTTTCCGATCAGCGAATCCGGCCCCCGGGACTGGCCCGACCTGGCGATGTATCGCGAGATTTTCGCCCGTTATTGGGTATTCCTGCCGGCCGCCTTCCTGGCCGAGCGGCACCTTTTCGGTTCATCGCCGCGGCAGGCCGACACCTCCGTCACGCCACTGGCCATCACACGACGGAAGTCCGTCAAGAACGGAATGTCGCTGCCCTACCGGGGCGTGATCCGGATGCACTTGCTGATCTTCTTTTTCTTCGCCGCCAACTTCCTCCGGCTGGACGGGTTCCTTGTCTATACGGTGATCTACGCTGTGTACTTCTTCCCGTGGCGGCTGCTGAAACGCGAGAAACCGGTGCCGGCTGCTGCGATTGCCGGGTGAAGTCGGGATCGATTCTGATCCCGTGATTCGAAAGCCAATTCTGATCTTTCGATTCGAAAACCGAATCCTGGAGGGGAGACCTCCGGAGCCAGACCTCCGGAGCCTGTCCTTCCATGAAGGTCATTCTGAATGAGAGACGAGCATCAATGGATCAGGAATGGGTACATGGAGGGCCGTGCTCCGTCACGGCCATTGGGATCGATGAGCTGCACACGATGAATGTCACATTGGGTTTACGGACGACACGGAGGTCGTCGCCCGCAAGCGGAATCAGAAACTCATTCCGCGCAGCGCATCGTCCTCGCGGCCGGGGCGGAGCCCTGCCGTCCAGGAAGTCGCGACTCATGCGCTCAGATGGGCTCGGTCTTTCCGTGCCGGCGCTCCCAGGCGAACAGGTATTGTTGCGCGAGTCCCGCGAGCGGGCCGAAATGGACCCGGCCAAATGCGGCGAGTTGGGCCGGCTTCCAGCCTTCGAGCTCATAGCGCCTGGCCATGGTCTTCAGGATCCAGACGTCGACCGGAAACGCCTCGAGCCGTCCGGCGCCGAAGAGCAGCACGCAGTCCGCAACCTTCCCGCCGACGCCGGGAAGTTCGCAAAGCCGTGCTTTCGCGGCCGGGTAGGGCATAGCCGCGGTTTCATCGAGCCAGCCGCGATGGCGCGCCAGGAACCTTGATGTCTCCGCTATGAACCGGGCGCGGAACCCCAGCAGGCAGTGGCGGAGCTCCCGTTCCGGAACGGTCGCGAGCTCCGGCCAGGTCGGCAACCTGTGGTAAGCCAGAGCCGCACTCGCGCCGCCGTCAGCGTGCGGCGCCATCGCAGGAAGGATGGGCGCGCCATGTCGACGGGCCAGCAGTGCGATCATCTGCTTGATCTGCACAATCTGCTTGGTCGCGCTGCAGAGAAAGCCGAGCAGCGTTTCGCCCAGCGGCTGCCGGAGGATGCGCAAACCGGAGAACGAAACGAGACAGCGTGCGAGGTGCGGATCGCTGCGCCACGGCAGCGTGTCCGCCAGCACGGCAAAATCGCGGTCCAGGCCCAGATAGTTTCCGAGATTGCGGCCGATCTGGGTATGAATCGAATCCGGCGCGGACCACTCGACGTGGTCGTTGGCATCAATCCGGAGCCGGACGATGTTGTCCGCCCAGAGTCCCTCCCAGATCGGAGCCGCGGCCGTCGAATGATTCGCGCCTGCCTCAACCCGATTCCAGCGAAAGGCCTGCCCACCATCGAGGGTCTCCGCGAGGACATCGGCCGAGATGGCGGACATCCCTGCCACCGGCTGCCAATCCGACCAGCCGGGTAGGGAGGTGGCGCGCGCAGTCATTTCGCCGGCTTCTCCCACAGGAAGCTCTTTTGCTCGGCGAGCAGCCGGCCATCACCTGAAACCAGTGCGAGGCGCCACGCGATCGGGCTGGCAATCTTGCCTCCGGGCCAGTCCGGGCCGGTGAGCCCAAGCTGGAACACGGTTTGTTTCGCGGGCACCGCGACGGGGAAGGTGAAGCGTTTCGGCTGAGGGGCATCGGGCCGGATCACCTGCAATTCAAATTGCGCTGCAGGCACAGGCTCCGGGCTCTTCACCCGGACCAGGAAATAGTATCCCTCGCGTTCTGCGCGCTGCGAGCGGAGGACGACCTCACGCCGGTTATTCTCCGGCCGGCCGAAATACTCGCCGATCCGCTCGAATGAGCTGGCCTCGCGCCATCCGGGCCAGACGCGGACGAACTCCACGTCGCTGCCACGCGCTGCCGCGGCCAGAAGCCCTGCCATGATCGCGCAGGAGGACAGGCGGCGCAGCAATCGCGGGACGTGATCCATGCCTGCACCTTGGAAGAATCTGACGTGGCGACAAGCCCGGTGCTGCGGCGCACCGCTCGGATTCGTAGGGGCGCAGACGAGGCTGCGCCCCTACGGGTGCGTCGTTGAACGACGCTTTTTCATGATGTGTATTGGAATAACAAACGGATTCATGGAGGGCCGGGCTCCGTCACGGCCACTGAGATCGATCCGCTGCGCAGAATGATTTTCCCATGCGGCTTGCGGACGCCACGGAGGGCGTCCCTCCACGAATGTCATTCAGACCGGGAAGTGGGACTTGCGTACATGGAGGGCCGTGCTCCGTCACGGCCACTGAGATCGATCCGCTACGCAAGATGATACTCCCATCGGGGTTGAGGACGCCACGGAGGGCGTCCCTCCATGAAGGTCACTCAGCTTGCTGCGCCCGGAATGCTCCGGCTTACATCGGTCGCGGATTGCCGTAGGTGTCCACCTGGGATTCCGGCGCGTTGGGACGTTCGAACTTCTTCCAGGCGGCCTGCGACGCCGGCCGTGCCTCGGTCCAGGGCACATTCGGTGCGGGCAAGGTGCGCTCATAGCGTGCGCGCAGCTCGGGCTCGGCATCCTCGAACGTGCGGCCGGCGGTGCCATGCTCGCTGTAGCCTTCGTAGCCGGCCTGGTAGGCGGGCCGGAAATCGGCGTAGGGCCGGCCACGAGCCCAGGCCTGCCGGCTGTGGTGCTCCTGCCAATACGCATCCTCGCGGGTCGGATCCACCTTTTCGGCCAGGCCCTTGCCGGCGAGCCCGCCGACGACGGCGCCGACGGCGGCGCCAAGGGCCGTGCCAGCCGGTCCGGCGGCGGTGCCGGCCAGCGCGCCGGTGGCGGCTGCGCCACCGATCGCCGCACCGAGCCCGGTGCCGACCGGATGCGAACCGGGAGCGCCTGTAATGGGATCGGGGTTTCGTGATTTATCCTTTTTCCGCGCGCGCGGGAGGTCCTTTTCGCTATCGTGGCGATGTTTCATTGGAGTGATGGATTGATGGTTTACCGGAAAGTCATTCTGCGCCGCTGACCGTTCTCTGTGGCCGTGACGGAGCACGGCCCTCCATGAATCCCATTCCGATTCCAAGATTCGAAGGCCATTTCATGGAGGGACGACCTCCGTGTCGTCCACAAAACCGATGGGAGGATCATTCTACGCCGCTGACCGTTCTCTGTGGCCGTGACGGAGCACGGCCCTCCATGAATCCCATTCCGATTCCAAGATTCGAAGGCCATTTCATGGAGGGAAAACGACCGACCCGATACCTTCCGGGCCGTTCCCCGGGTTCCGGGGCGAGTCCGGGCCGCGGTTTCATTCGGAAAATGGTCGTGGATCGGGCACATGCGGGGCCCAATTTAACCGTCCTGCCGTCAGGACAGGGGAGTTCGGCCACGTGGCTCGATTCCTCATCCCACAGCCCGGGGAGCAATCGGGGGCTCCGGATCATGGTTCGTCCTGCCCCACAATCGGAATTTCTCCCATGCGCCTTTCGATTGTACGCCCGACGCGGAACGGCACGCTCTGGCAGGTGCAATCTCACGAGCCTCGAGTGCCGACGCGTCTTGAGAAGAGCCTCCATTCGATCGTCGACTTCCTGCGGAATTCCGTCCGCGGCCGGCTCGCGCTCATGGTGCTGGCGATTGGCGGACCGGCCGCCGTGCTGGTGATCCTGCTGATTTCACACGGGGTGCGCGAAGAGCGGGATTCGGTTGCACGGCACCTGCTCGCCAACACCCGCGCGATCGCCTCACTGGTCGATCAGCAGATTGGCCGTAGCGAAGTCTATCTCGAGGGGCTGGCCGTGGCGCGAAGCCTACAGACCGGCGATCTGGAGGGCTTTGCCGCCAGCGCCAGGCTGCTGGCCAGCGGGGATCAGCGCTGGATCGTGCTGAGCACCCTGGACGGACAGCAGCTCGTGAACACCCGGCTTTCCGGGGGGACACCGCTGCCGCGGATGTCATTGAGCCCCGACCTCGTTGCGACCGTGACTCGCGGCGACCCATTCGTGTCGGATCTTGGTTTCTCGCCTCTGGATAGCGGGCCGGTGATCCAGGTCTCGGAACCAGTCTTCCTGGCCGGGTCGCCCCGCTACATCCTGCATCTGATGATGACGCCGGAGGCGCTGGCGGAAAAACTCGATCTGGCGCGGGTCGCACCCGGAATGGTCACGACAATCCTCGATCGTTCCGGGACCATCGTTGCTCGTCATCCTTCGGGAGCGCGGATGGTCGGGGGGCAGGCGACGCCGGACATTGTCGCGGCGACCGCCAACCGGACCGAGGGCGTGCAGGAAAGCGTGACCCTGGAAGGCCTGCATGTGCTGGCCGCCTTCAGCCGGGCATCGGCATCCGGATGGAGCGTTGCCATGGGGGCGCCGCTGGCCGAGCTGCACGCGAGCGTTCGGCGGATGGCGATGGTCGGCGGAGCGGGCTCGGCGCTGCTGCTGACCATAGCCGTGCTGATGGCGATTTGGATTGGACGCGCGCTGGTCCGCGGGGTCGAGGGGCTCGTCGCCGACACGCTCACCATTGGCCGCGGCGGCGTTCCGGTCGAACGGTCGAGCGAGCTGGCGGAGACCAATTTCGTGGCGCAGACGATGCTCACGACGGCACGGCGGCTGCACGAACGCGAGCGGGAGAATGAAAAGCTGACGAAGGCCCTGCAGGCCGAACTGGTGAAACTGCGGGAGTTGGATCAAGCCGCGCGACGGCTTGCTGCGATCGTGCAGTCATCGAGCGACGCGATCCTCAGCATGGACCTCAGCGGTGTCATCACCAGCTGGAACGAGAGTGCGGAGCGAATCTTTGGTTATCGGGGCCAGGAGATGATCGGGCGGTCGATTCTGCGGCTGTTGCCGCCCGAGCGGCATGGCGAGGAAGACTATATCCTGGAGCAAATCCGGCTCGGCGTGCGGATTGCGGACTTTGAAACCGTGCGCGTGCGCAAGGATGGCCGGGCGGTATCCGTTTCACTGACCGTCTCGCCGCTTTGGGATCAGGCCGGCAATGTCGTCGGCGTTTCCAAGATTGCGCGCGACATCACGCAGCGCCAGCGCGCAGCGGCGCAGCAGCACAGCCTCTTCGAATTGGTGGCGACCGTGAATCGGGCGGAGGCGCTGCCGGAGATTTACGAGGCGGCGCTCACCGCGCTGTGCCGCAGCCAGGAGCTGTCGCGGGCGGCGGTATTGCTGCTGGATGATGCCGGAGTGATGCGTTTTCGGGCTTGGCGCGGGCTGTCCGCGGAGTTTCGCGCCGCATTGGAAGGTCATTCGCCGTGGACGGAATCGAATCAGGAACCCGAGCCGCTCTGGATCGACGATGTCGCGCAGGCGCATCTCACGCCGGCGATTCGCGAGGCGATCGAGAACGAAAACATCCAGGCGCTCGCCTTCGTGCCGCTAATCTACCAGCAGCGGCTGCGGGGGCAGTTCATGCTGTTCTTCGATCGGCCCGGTCGGTTTGCGGCGGCTGATTTCCGGCCGGCGGAGGCCATGGCGAGCCAGGTGGTGTTTGCGATCGAGCGACGTCGCACCGCCGCCGAACTCGAGACCCTGGTGCAGGAGCGCACGGCCTCGTTGCGTCAGGCGGTGGCGCAGATGGAGGAGTTTTCCTACAGCGTCTCGCACGATCTCCGTGCGCCGGTCAGGGCGATGCGGGGGTACTCCGAGGCGATGCTGGAGGATCACGGTGCGCGGTTGGACGAGGAGGCAAAGGAGATGCTGACCCGGATCCTGCGCAACAGCGCCCGGATGGATCGGCTGATCCGGGACCTGCTCACTTATACGCGCATCAGCCGGCGCGAGCTGTCATTCGAGCCGGTCGCGCCGCACAAGCTGATCAGCGAGGTTGTGCAGCAGTATCCGGAGCTGCGGCCCGAGCGGGCCACGATCGAGATTGCAGGTGACCTGCCGGTGGTGATTGGGCACGAACCCTCGCTGCTGCAGGTGGTGTCGAACCTGTTGACGAACGCAGTGAAGTTTGTGGCGCCGGGGGTGCATCCGCACGTCCGGGTGTCGGCGGAAATCCGGGGCGACCGCGCCCGGCTCTCGTTCCAGGACAACGGAATCGGGATCCCGCCCGAGCAGCACTCCCGGCTCTTCGCGATGTTCGAGCGGGTGCATCAGGGTATCCGATACGAGGGCACGGGGATTGGGCTCGCCATCGTCCGCAAGGCGGTGGAGCGGATGAATGGCTCGGTCGGCGTGGAATCCGACGGCGTGTCCGGCAGCCGTTTCTGGCTGGAGTTGCCGCTGGCAACGCCACCAAAGGTCCCGCGTGCCGGCGGAGCGGTAGCGGTGGCAGGGTCGTAGTAGCAGCCGTGCCATCACCGCCAGTGGCAGCGGCCTCTCGCCGAACCCGGCTGCGCATCTTGCTGAAAATGCGATTCGGAACGCCTTTTCGCCGGTTGGAAACCGGCGCTACCCCAGGCGGCCACGCGCCAATGCACTCCGAACCCACCCGAGGGCCGGCCCGCCGTAGCGCCGCGTCTCCGACCGGCGAAATCCGATGCAGGAACAGTCTTGCTGCGTCCGTCCGGCACGGGCCGAAGCAGCAATCCTACCTGTGCCGATCGCCCGCGGGATCATTCCCGCCCACAGTCGACTTGAGCTTCCGTCCAGCCACGATTCCGGCGATGAGCGTGATGATAAAGATCACCAGGAACGCATAAAACAGGAACTGCGCGATGCCGGCGGCAGCTCCGGCGATGCCCGAAAATCCCAAGGCCGCGGCAATGATGGCGATGATGGCGGAGATGAGTGCCCATTTCAGCATGTTAATTCCTCCCTTGTTATGAAACGGAGGCTCCATGCCCCCGGCTGTTCGCGACAGACCGAGTGCTCAGGGCCGCGTTCCCCAATCGCGGTGCGATTGTGGGGATGGGAGAATCCCCGGTGTGGTTGCGGGATGGCAGGTCTCCGAGTTGGGGCCCGGGTTGGGCCGGTGTTCCCCCTGGCCGGTCGTCAGGCCGGGAATAACCACTCATATGCCACGATCATGGCACATGAGTGGTTCGGTCACCCGGAACCTGACCTGCGGCCGGCGTAAACCGGTCTGGCGTGAGACTCGGGAAAACCACTCATATAACACGATCGTGGTACATGAGTGGTTTCGGGCCAAAGCGGCGGCGTTAGCTTGCTGGAGGACGAAATCCGGCGGGTCATTGCTTAAGCGGCCGCGTGCGCTTGCTGGAGGGGAGCCGACGATCACTTTGCCGCTTTCAGGCAGCAGTGCTTGTACTTCTTGCCGCTGCCGCAGGGGCAGGGGTCGTTTCGCCCCACCTTCGGCGCGGACGAACGCACGGGAGCCGGGCCGCTCCGCACCGTCCGGGCATAGAGCCATTGGCCGTTTTCACGCACGAATTCCGATCGTTCCTCCATGGGGTGCTCGCCGGCGTCGTCCCGAAAGTACGCGGTGAAATCGACAAAGGCATGATCGGCATCACGGCCGGGTTGATGCGAATGGATGACGAGTCGGGACCATGCCAGCGGGCTCGCATCGTTGTCCTCACCTTCATAAGGCCGGTGGGCGGTGGGGAGGTGCGTCCGATGCAGGTACGCATAGTCGCGCGCGACATGGGCCGTGAAACGCGAACGCATCAGCGCTTCGGCCGTTCCGGGTCGTTGCGTGCCGTTGAGCAGTGGCCCGCAGCAGGCCTCGAAGGGGCGTCCGCTGCTGCAGGGACAGGGCTGGCCAGCGCTGGGAGGAGGAAGTCCGGGGACGGTGGAAGGCATGGTGAAGGGCGATATGGAACGACGAGTCTGGCGGTCCAGCGACCCGCTCCAAGCAATTCCTGCGGTGCATGCTCGTGTAAGGCCGCTCGTTTCCTATCCTCCTTCATGATGACGCGACATCAGCCGTTGCCCCGCTTTACGAGCATCCTCACCCTCGCACTTGTCATTGCCGCCCGCCTCGAGGCCGCGGCCGATGCCAACGCACCGCGCTGGAACATCCTTTTCCTCTTCGCCGATGACATGGGCCGGTACGCCGGCGCCTACGCGAAGGTCGATGGCCGGCCATCGATCAACGACGCGGTAAGGACCCCCCACTTCGATCGGCTGGCGCGCGAGGGGGTGGTCTTCCGGAACGCGTTTGTGAACGCTCCGTCTGCACGCCTTGCCGCAGCTCTTTGCTCTCCGGCCGGTATTTCTTCAACACCGGGCGCGGCGCCATTCTCCGTGGCGCGGTTTGGGACGACTCGATTCCATCGTACCCGCTGATGCTGCGCGATGCCGGCTACCACATCGGCAAGAGCTACAAGGTCTGGAGCCCCGGGACGCCGGTCGATGCGCCCTTCGGGGGCCAGCGTTACGCCTTTCAACGCGCTGGCAACGCCCCGAACAATTTCTCCGAAGAGGCCACCGCCCGCGTCGCCCGCGGCATGAGCGTCGCGGCGGCGCGCGATGAAATCCTCGGGCAGATCCGCGGCAACTTCGACGACTTCCTGGCCGCACGGAAGCCGGGCGAGCCGTGGCATTATTTCCTCGGAGTCACCAATACCCACCGAAAATGGATCAAAGGATCGGGCAAGGCGCTCTGGGGCATTGAGCCCGATCAGCTGAAGGGCCGGATGCCGGCCTTCCTGCCTGACGTCCCCGAGGTGCGCGAGGATGTCGCGGATTACTTGGGCGAAGTGCAGGCCGTTGATGCTTACCTCGGCGTCGTGCGCGATCGCCTGGAGGCCGCTGGCGAACTCGATCGCACGCTCATCATTGTGAGCGGCGACCACGGCATGCCGGGCGTACCCTCGGGCAAGTGCAATCTCTACGACCATGGGACGGCGGTGTCGCTCTTCGCACGGGTGCCCGGTGGCAGGGGCGGACGGGTCGTTGATGACTTCGTCTGCCTGCCCGATCTCGCTCCGACGTTCATGGAAATCGGCGGGGTGAAACCACCCGGCGGGTTGTACGGCCGATCGATCCTTCCGTTGCTGACGTCCGGTCGCAGCGGCCAGATCGAGGCAAACCGCACGTGGGTGGTCACTGGCCGCGAACGGCACGTGGACGTCGCCCGCGAGGGAAACCTGCCTTATCCGATGCGTGCGCTGCGCACGAAGGACTTTGTCTACATCCGCAACTTCATGCCGGACCGGATGCCCATGGGCGATGCGCAGGCCGCGCTCAAACCGGAATCCTTCACGAGCGGCGCGCTGCAGGAAGACACGCGGATCGGCTTTGCCGACATGGATGCGAGTCCGACCAAAGCCTGGCTGATTGCGCATCGCGCGGACCCCCAATGGCGCTGGGCTTATGAGCATGCCTTCGGCAAACGTCCGGCCGAGGAACTCTACGACCTCCGCAAGGATCCCGATCAAATCAAGAACGTTGCCGCCGATCCGGCCTACACCCGGGTGAAGGGCGAGCTTTCGGCGCAACTGATGCAGCAGTTGACCGATGCCAGGGACCCGCGTGTGACCGGTGATCGGATGACCTTCGAGCGGCCGCCGTTCACGACCGTCGACAACGGGCAGCCGCAGCCGGGGAAAATGAAGAAAGGCAGGAAAGCGGACTGAGTCCGGCTGGCTTGCGCATTTCTCCGCTCAAGTGGGCCGACCCGAGGGCGCGATCAGGTCGCGGTCAGATGCCTTCGCCCGACTCCGGAACTCTTCGCGAATCTCCGCATTTCTTCGCGGTTGGCCTCACCTGGCGTCCGTTCGCGGTAAGACTCGACTCACGGCAACGGGCGGCATCGGGCAGTCCAGCGCCGCGGACACCGCCCGGAGGAGCTCATATTCGGTCACGAGCACCTGGCCGTCGGCGCTGACGACATGCGCGGCGGCCGTCAGTGTGCGCTGTTTGATCGGGAAACTGGCGGTTGCCAGCTTCGCCAGCGCGGCATCGAGCGCCACGAAATCGACCTCGGCCCGATACGCCAGCCGCTCCTGAATCAGCTTCAACTGGCTCGCGCCAATCGCGAACGCCCGGACCGCCGAGTCGGCATTCTGAGTGGCCGCCTTCGCGAGCGCCGACAGCACGAGCGAGATCTCGGGCACGACGGCCGCGAAGGAGTGGAGGCTCGCGATCGCCCGGCCGGGGTCGCGTCCCAGCGCAAGGGTATGCACCAGCAGTTTCTGCAGCGCGAATTCGAACGTGGAAACCTGGGCATCGGCGTGCACGAGTTCGTCGAGGGTTTCCAAGAAAATCCCGAGTTCCCCTGGCTGGATTCCGCGCAGCGCCGGGAGCGCGAGCTGGAGCAGCGGCAGCCTCTGCCCGGCTTCGAGGGCGCGGAGCGACGGCTCCAATTGCTCGAGCGCGGCCAGTGCCGCCGCGCCGGCCCGGGCCGACACGAGCTGGCGCTGCCGCGCGCGGATCCCGGGATCGGCATCCAGCAGGAGCCCGAACACGACGATCGGGGCGCCGGCCGGATCACGGACGGCATCCCGCAATGCGACTGGAATCTGCTCCAGCAGATGCTTTGCCCGATCGATCTGTTCGGCGGAGAGACTTCCGATCGCCGCGATGACGGCTCCCGGGGCAAAGGGAATCCGCGGCGGCGGAGGCGGGACTGGCGGCACGGCCGCCGGGACTGCAAACGCCCGGCGGGCGGCCTCGTCGGGGGAGAAGCGCTGGCCGCCGCCAAAGCCGGCGGTCTGGAAACTCTCGCGGGTGACGTCGACCACCTGGGGCGGCTCGAACATTTTTCCGTCGAACCCGGGCTCGATCGCGCGGATCCGCTCCTCGAGCGGCGGGTGGGTGGCCCAGAGCCCGCCGAACGAGGCGCGGAACCCCTGGGCGAAGAAGAAGTGGCCGAGCGTTTCGCTCTTCGTCCGGATGATGCGCGAGCCGAGCGCGTAGCCGCCGATCTTCTTCAGCGCGCCGGCAATTCCGGCGGGGTTGCGCGTGAACTGGACGGCCGAGGCGTCGGCCAGGTATTCGCGCTGGCGGGACACGGCCGCCTGGATGATCCGGCCGAAGAAGTAGCCGATGTAGCCGATGAGCAGCAGCGCGACCCCGATGGCCAGGAGGAAGGCGATCGCGCCGCCCGCGTTCTTGCCGCGGGGCCGCCGGGTGTGGCGGAGCCCCATGAGAATCCCGCGGCCGGCGAGCCCGAGCACCAGGATCCCGAAGATCAGCGCCGAGAGCCGGACGTTGAGCCGCATGTCGCCGTTCAGCACATGGCTGAACTCATGGCCGACGACGCCCTGGAGTTCGTCGCGGCTGAGTTTCTCCAAAGTGCCGCGGGTCACGGCGACGACGGCGTCGCTCGTCGTGAGCCCGGCGGCGAAGGCGTTGATCGCGGGCTCCTCGTCCAGGACATAGACGGCCGGAACGGGGACGCCCGAGGCGATGGCCATCTCCTCGACGACATTGAGCAGCCGGCGTTCCGCGAGATCGGTCGTATTCGGAGCGACGTGACGTGCGCCGACGCTCTCCGCCACGGCGGCACCGCCGCGGGAGAACTGCGTCCATTTGACGAGCGCGGCGATCCCGACGACGCCGAGGGTGGCGAGCGAGACGCCGGCGAAGAGCCGGGGATCCCAGGCTGGTCGGGGCCCGGCCGAAGCCGTCCGGTAATGGAAGCCAGCGCGGTCGGAGTCGACCTGGTAGTCGCCGACCTGGCCGGCGATCAGCCAGGCGGCGCCATAGCTCGCGACGATCGTGCCGAGCACGGCGAAGATGAACAGCCAGATCAGTCGGGAGGAACGCTTCTTCGCGCGGGCCTGGGCTTCGAAGAAATCCATCGGGGGATATTCAGTAGCGAGTAGGATCAGTAGCGAGTAGCGGGTAGCGAGTAGCGAGTAGGCTGAAATCAGTAGCGGGTAGCGAGTAGCGAGTAGCGAGTAGCGGGTAGCGGTAGGCTGAATCAGTAGCGAGTAGCGGGTAGGGGATAATTCACGCGTTCGGAAGCAGCTTCGACCACGTAGCGCCAGTCTCCGACTGGCGCCCGCCGGTTGAAAACCGCCGCTACTATTTTCCGGATGCCTGCAGGGTGTGGTGACGGTGCATGGCGGAATGTGAATTCTCCGGTGTAGTGAGTAGTAGAGAAGTGGCCGGAGCCGTGGATGTCGTCCGATTGAATGCTCGCTGCTCGCTACTCGCTACCCGCTACTTTCCGGTCATCACGTGAAGCTGACCTTGGGGGCGGTGCGCTCGGCGGTGTCCTCGATCTGGAACAGCTCGGCGGGCTGGAAGTTGAACATGCCCGCGAAGATCACGTTGGGGAACGTCTCGCGCGAGGTGTTGTAGACCATGACGCTGTCGTTGTAGGCCTGCCGGGCGAAGGCGATCTTGTTCTCGGTCGAGGTCAGCTCCTCGGTGAGCTGCATCATGTTCTGGTTCGCCTTCAGATCGGGGTATTGCTCGGCCACGACCATCAGCCGGGAGAGCGCGCCGCCCAGGCCGGCCTCCGCGGACATCAGGCCCTTTATGGCGCCGGCGTCGGCGGGATTGGCGGCGGCGGACTGCGAGGCGGCGAGTGCGATGTTGCGGGCCTTGATCACGGCCTCGAGCGTTTCGCGCTCGTGCTTGAGGTAGCCCTTGGCGGTCTCGACCAGGTTGGGAATGAGGTCGTAGCGCCGCTTGAGCTGGACGTCGATTTGGGAGAACGCGTTCTTGAACCGGTTGCGCAGATCGACCAGCCGGTTGTAGATGCCGACGCCCCAGAGGCCGAGGATGACCACGAGCGCGAACAGGATGCCGAGCACGATGAGAACAGGAGTCATGGATTGAAGGGGTGGAACGAAACCGGCCGGCAATCTGTCGCCATCAGTCCAGCCGTGCGAGACCGAACTATTTACAAGGCGATTGATTGTTTCGAGGGTGCCCCGCAACCTAGCCCTCTTGTGAGGCGCAATCGATCCAGGTGGACCGGTCGGGCAGTGGCGGCGCTGCTGGCGGTGGCGGCGGCCGGCAATGGTCGCGGTCAGCCGGCCGCACAGCCGCCGGCGCCGTTGCTGGCGGAGCGAGCGACGGCTCCGGTCGAGGGGATGGCGCTGCAGCTCGAGGCGGCGGAGCGGGCGCATGAGCTCGGGCTGCTCTCGCAGGCGGCCGATATTTACCGTGAACTGCTGGCCGCGCCGGGGGCGGACGCCCGCTCCGTGGCGCTCGCGCTGGCGACGGTGCTGCTGGATGCGAATCGCGCGGCCGAGGCGGAGCCGGTGCTGGCGGCGATCCCCGAGCCGCACGGGCCGGAGTGGCAGCTGCGCAATGGGCTGGCTGCGCTCCAGCTGCGGAAACGTCCGCTGGCGCAGGCTTCGTTCGACGCGATCGATCCGGCGGGGCTGCCGGAGGACGAACTGCCGTGGTACTGGTTTCTGGAGGCGGCGCTTTGGGACACGGCGGAGGCCGGCGATTTCAGGCGGGCGAACGAACTTTATCGGAAGGCGGAGGAGGCGGCGCCGACGCTGCTGGCCCGGGCGCGTTTCCAGCTGGCGGGCGAGGAGGTGCGGCTGCGGCTGATGGGCGACTCCGGGGGCGAGCCGATCGAGCAGATCCGGAGGAATTACGAGCAGTGGCAGGGCCGGACGCAGGGCTATGAATTCGCGCGGCAGTATGCGGTGAAGCTGAACCTCCGCGGCCGCTCGGCGGAGGCCACCGAGTTCCTCGCGCGCGAGGTGCTGCTGGGCTTGCCGCCGCAGGAGCGGGGCTGGCGCGACGAGTTCAACCTGCTGCTGGGGTTGATTGCCGATCGCGGGAAGAACCCCGTGGGCCGCGCGGCGTTGACGCAGCTGCTCCAGAGTGGCAGCAAGCCCGAACGGCAGCGCCAGGCGCTGCACCTGCTGGCCGAGGCGTCCGGGGCGGAGCCGGCGCGCGGGCAGTTCCGGGCGCTGTTGAACGGGCTCATCAACGCGCAGCCGGCGCATCCGATTCGGGACAGCCTGCTCTTCTACCGGGCGGAGCTCGCGCTGGGGGAGAAGAATTTTGCGCAGGCGGAAGATGATGCGAACACGTTCGTGCGGGATTTTCCCGGTTCACCGCTGCGGGTGCACGCTTTTGGCGTGCTGACCCAGTCGGCCTGGGAACAGCGGCGGTATCTGCTGGCGGCGGAAAACGCGCGGAAGGCCCGGGAGGCGCTGGCGTCGGCGGCCGGCAGCGGCCCGCTGGTCAGCCGGGCTCGGCTCAACCTCGGCGTGCTCGAGGCGGAGGCCTCGTTCCGCGCCGGGATGCAGGCGGAGCGGACGGAGATGAGCGCGGGGGCGGGCCGGGTTTACTATCGCAACTCGGCGGATGCCTATGCCGCGGTGCTGCGGGATCGGCCGGCGGATCTGGGAGGCCGCGATGCCGGGGATCTGATGTACCAATGGGTGCTGGCGGAGATTCGATCCGGATCGGGCGGCGCCGCGAAGCTGATCGACGAGCTGGCCGCGGACGCGGCGTTCGATCTGGACAGCCGCTGGCAGGCGGAATGGAGCCTGGCGCGCGGGTTGCAGATCCAGGGCAAGTCGGGCGAGGCGTATGCCCGGCTGAACCAGCTGCTGGAAACCGCCACGCCGGCGGCAGCGGGGCTGAAGCCGGAGCTGCGGGCACGGATGGCGTGGCTGCAGGCGCGGCTGGCGTACGATGTCCGGCAATTCGCGCAGACGCTCGCCCTGGTCGACCGGCTGCTGGGGACGCTGGGCGAAGTCGTGCCGGAGCTGAAGGCGCAGATCGCGAGCACGGCGATCCTGCTGCGGGCCCGGGCGGAATTCGGGCTCGAGCGGGAGGCCGCGGCGCTGGAGACGCTGCAGCGGTTGCGGGCGGAGTATGGTGGGACCGATGCGGCGCTGCATTCCTACCTGATCGAGGCGGCGCATTACGAGGCACAGGGGAAGCTGCACGAGGCGCAGCTGCGGCTGACGGGGCTGACCGACTCGGCCGGCGGCCGGAAGAGCGACCTGGTGCCTTTTGCGCTCTTCGAACTCGCCCGGCTCTCGGAGCAGCTCGGGCAGCTGCAGGAGGCGAACCGGCGGATCGAGCAGCTGGTGATGGATCCCGCGGCGGCGGGCCACGACCTGATTTTCGCGGCCCGGCTTAAGCAGGGCGACCTGTTCCGGAAGCTGAACCAGTTTCCCCAGGCCCAGCAGGCTTACGAATACCTCGTCAACACGTATCCGCAACGGCCGGACGTAGTGTATGCGCAGCTGGCGCTGGCGGAGTGCCACAACGCGCAGTCCTCCTCGGATCCGGCGCACGCGGAGGTGGCGCAGTCGAAGTTCGGAGAACTGCGTGACCGCGTGGATGCGCCGCTGGATGTGCGGGTCGAGGCCGGTTACAACCTGGGGGCGCTGCTGGCGCGGCGGGGCCGGCTGGACGAGGCGGCGCGGGTGTGGTGGCGTGACGTCGTGCAGTCGTTCCTGATCGATGAGACCCGGGTGATCGAGCCGGACGCCAAGCGGCGGTACTGGCTGGCGCGGACGCTGCTGAGCCTGGGTGAACTGCTCGAGCAGCAGGGGAAGCTCGAGGAGGCGAAGGCGGCGTACACGGTGTTGCGCGAGAAGAAGCTCGGGTACGGCGAGGGGCTCGCCCGGGCGGGCCTGCAGCGGCTGGGCGTACCCGTGGGCCAATGAAGACCGCCGCGTTTATTCCCTTGGTGATGAACCCACCCGCTGCCGGCGAGGCGGCCCGGGCGGGAGACGGCTGATTTTCCCATGGCTGGCTTTCACTACGCTCTTTTCGCCCGCGGCGGGCCCATGATCTGGGTGCTGCTGGCGCTCGCCCTCATCGGGCTGATGCTCTTCATCGAACGCACGCTGTACCTCCACCGCGGGCAGATCCGGGCCAAGTCCTTCCTCGACGGGATCAAGAACATCCTGGCCAAACGCCGGCTGGTGGAGGCGCTGACGGTCTGCGAGGAGACGCCGGGGCCGGTGGCCGCGGTGGTCAAGGCCGCGCTGCTGCATGCGGATGACACGGGCGAGGCGATGCGTTTCCATGTGCAGGAGGCGGCGGTGGTCGAGTTGCCGGCGCTGGAGCGGCGGCTCGGCTCGATCGCGGCGATCGCGCAGGTGGCCCCGCTGGTCGGGCTCCTGGGCACGTTGCTCGGCATGGTCACCGTGTTCTCGGAATTCGAGCAGGGAGGCGATTATGCGACGGCCAGCGTGCTGTCGGCCGGAATGTGGCAGGCGCTGCTCTCGACCGCAGGCAGCCTCATGCTGGCGATTCCGGCCCACCTGGCCTATCACTTCCTCAGCGGCCGCGTGCGTGCCATCGTGCGCGACGTGGAGTGGTCCGGGAATGAAATCATGAAATACCTGCTGACCGAATACCGGGGTGTGCATCCCGGTCAGCCGTCGGCGACCCGCGAAACGGCATGATCACCCGACCCCTGGATCTGGCAGCCCGGCTGCGGCCGGAACCGCGTTCGTTCGATGCGCTGTTTTTCGTGAACGTCGGGCTGATCGTGCTGCTCTTCACCCTGCATGGCTCGCAGTTCGTGCTCGGGCCGGGGGTGGGGGTGGACTTCCGGCTGCCGGAAATGGCGGGAGCCCGCGCGGGCGCTCGCGCCACCACGCATTATGTGCGGGTGGTGAATGCCGGCCAGATTTTCGCCGGCGACGGGTTGCGCGACCTGCCGCAGCTCAAGGTCTGGCTGGCGGATCAGGCCCGGACCGTCCGGGAACCTTCGCTGCAGATCCAGGCGAGCGAAGGCGTGCCGATGTCGATCGTGACGGACATCGTGAGTGCGGCCCATGAGGCGGGCTTCACGACCCACTTGGCGGCGGCGGAGCCGGTGGCGCCGGGTTCGCGGGGCGCGACGGGCCGATGAACGCGATGGGAGGAAGGACACGCTGGCTGGCTGCTGCTGCAGGAGCGGTGGGGGTGGTTTCGCTGCTGCTGCTGCTCTTTCGCGTTCCGCCGCCAACCACCCTTCAACCACCGGAGCCGGCCGCCGGGCTGGCCGTCGCGGACGTGAGGGACAGCAATGCGGCCTTGCGCGAGGCGACCCGGATTCACGATCTGGCGCCCCTGTTTCTCCCCACCGAGCTGAATGCCAAGTTGAAGGATGTACCGCGGCCGGAGCCCGGCCGGGGGGTCTTTGACGTCGAGCCCACCCGGCTGAGTTTCCCGGAATCGGGGCTGCGGCTGGGCGCCGCGCTGCCGGCGGTCGTGGCGCTGAATGGGACGCCGATGGGGACGGCCACGCCGCTGGATGCGCTGCTGGCGGACGGGGCGGATTCCTCCCTGGCCGGATTTGGAAGGGAGAAACGCGAAGTCGTGCCGCTGCCGCCACGCGGCGGATTCCTGGAGGTGGTGGCGGCGGGTAACGGCGAGCGGGTCCTGGCGGAGGTGCTGCCGGTGGAGGCGGCACCCGCGACGCAGAAGCTCTGGCAGCCGCCGCAATTCCTCGCCTTGGTCGACCCCGCCGGGCTGGTCGGTCCCTTGCGGCTGACGGAGGGGTCGCGGGTCGAGGAAGTCGACCGGCATTTCCAGGATTACCTCATGCACACATACCGGTTGGGCGAGCGGTTGGGACCGGGGTTTTATCGGATCACAATCGGCCCCTAGTTTTTTGGGAAAACGTGCCAATTTGCTGTTGACGGTGCTCTTTGGCGGCCGCACTTTCACCGGCTCTTTTCGTTTTTTGGCACTCCCTTAGTCTGCCCAGATAGCTCAGTTGGCAGAGCACCCCCTTGGTAAGGGGGAGGTCGACGGTTCAAATCCGTTTCTGGGCTCCAGTGTTAGAAGATACGTCGGTTCAGGCTTCTACGACGCTAAACCAGAGGTCAAATTTCATCATCACCCAAACATTCGTTTCCCATGGCTAAAGCCTCATTCGAACGCAAGAAACCGCACGTCAACGTCGGCACGATCGGCCACATCGATCATGGCAAGACCACGCTGACCGCTTCGATCCTCGCGACCCAGTCCCGCAAGGGGCTCGCGGAGGTGAAGTCCTATTCGGACATTGCGAAGGGTGGCACGGTGCGTGATGCAACCAAGACCGTGACCATTGCGGTGGCCCACGTCGAGTACGAGTCCGACAAGCGCCACTACGCGCACGTCGACTGCCCCGGCCACGCCGACTTCGTGAAGAACATGATCACGGGCGCGGCGCAGATGGACGGCGCGATCCTCGTGGTCTCGGCGGCTGACGGCCCGATGCCGCAGACGAAGGAGCACGTGCTGCTCGCCCGCCAGGTTGGCGTGCCGAAGATCGTCGTTTTCCTGAACAAGGTCGACCTGATCGACGACAAGGACCTGCTCGACCTCGTCGAGGAGGAAATTCGGGATCTGCTCACCAAGTACCAGTTCGACGGGAAGAACGCGAAGATCATCCGCGGTTCCGCCACCGCCGCGCTCGAAGGCAAGCCGGAAGGCGAGAAGGCCATCCAGGAACTGATGGAGGCGATCGACTCCGAAATCGCCGAGCCGGTCCGCGAGATGGACAAGCCCTTCCTGATGTCGGTGGAAGACGTCTTCTCGATCACTGGCCGCGGCACCGTCGCGACGGGCCGGATCGAGCGTGGCGTCGTCAAGCTCAACGACACGGTTGAAATTGTCGGGCTGCGCGACACCGCCACGACGGTGGTGACCGGCATCGAGATGTTCCGCAAGCTGCTCGACAGCGGCCAGGCGGGCGACAACGTCGGCCTGCTGCTTCGCGGCGTCGACAAGGACGGCATCGAGCGCGGCCAGGTGCTGGCCGCCCCGAAGTCGATCACGCCGCACCGGAAGGCGCAGGCTGAGATCTACGTCCTCTCCAAGGATGAGGGCGGCCGTCACACGCCGTTCTTCAATGGCTATCGGCCGCAGTTCTATTTCCGGACCACGGATGTGACCGGCGTTGTCAACCTGCCCAAGGGGGTCGAGATGATCATGCCGGGCGACAACATCACGGTGGACATCGAGCTGATCGTGCCGATCGCGATGGAGAAGACCCAGAAATTCGCCATCCGCGAAGGCGGCCGCACCATCGGTGCCGGCCGGGTTACGGAGATCACCGAATAAGTTTTATCCAACCGGTTTACGCCGACCGCCGAGGTCCTGCAGACGGGGCCTCGGCTGCGTCGTCTAAAGGACCACATACAGGGGTGTAGCTCAATTGGTAGAGTAGCGGTCTCCAAAACCGTCGGTTGGGGGTTCGAGTCCCTCCGCCCCTGCCATCTTCCAGCATGAAAAATCCGTTTCGCAGCACTCGCATCTTCCTCGGGGAAATGGTCGGTGAGCTCCAGAAGGCCACCTGGCCGACCCGATCCGAGCTGCGCGACTCGACCATCGTCGTGATCATTGCCGCCGCCATCGTCGGGTTGTTCACCGCCATCAGCGACTTCTCGCTCACCCAGGTCGTGATCCTCTTCACCGATCTGGTGAACTGACGCCTTCCGCCATGTCCGCCCAAACCTCCGCGCCGCCCGGCGCCCAATGGTTCGCCCTTCACACACTCTCCGGCCAGGAGAACAAGGTGAAGATGTACATTGAGAAATTCAAGAAGGCGGAGGAGCTCGACGAGTACATCTTCGAGATCCTGCTGCCCACCGAGGTCGTCTCGGAGGTCAAGGGCGGCAAGAAGTCGACCAAGGTCCGGAAGCTGTATCCGGGCTATGTGTTCATCCAGGCCAAGCTGTACGACGAGGACGGCAAGCTGATCAACAAGCCCTGGTACTTCGTGAAGGAGACGACGGGCGTCATCGGCTTCGTCGGCGGCGACCGCCCGGCGGCGTTGCGCCAGAGTGAAATCGACGAAATCCACGCCCGAATCGAGGCCGCCAGCGGCAAGGAGGTCCCGAAGGTGCAGTACGCCGTGGGCGAGGAGGTGAAGATCACCGACGGTGCCTTCGCGTCGCTCACCGGCCGGATCGACGAGATCGATCCGGATCGGGGCAAACTCAAGGTCTCGGTCTCGATCTTCGGCCGGTTCACGCCGGTGGAGCTCGAATACTGGCAGGTCCAGCGGCTGACCGAGTGAAGCGAGGCTTCGCCGGCAATCGCATCCGAATTTTAAGAACCAACACCACTCGCTCCCATGGCAAAGAAGATCCAAGGTTACATCCGCCTCCAGCTACCGGCCGGCGCGGCCAATCCGGCGCCGCCGGTCGGCCCCGCGCTCGGCGCCCAGGGCGTCAACATCATGGCATTCTGCAAGGAATTCAATGCCCGGACGAAGGACCAGAACGGCATGATCCTGCCGGTGGTGATCACCGTCTTCACCGACAAGAGCTTCACCTTCATCCTGAAGTCGCCGCCGGCGTCGGTGCTGCTGAAGAAGGCGGCCAACATCGCCAGCGGTTCGGGCCGTCCCAACCAGGACAAGGTGGGCAAGGTCACAACCAAGCAGCTGCTCGAGATCTATAATCTGAAGAAGGCCGACCTCAACGCGACCACGCCCGAGGCCGGCATCAAGGTCATCGCCGGCACCGCCCGCAACATGGGCATCGAGGTCGTCGACTGATTTTCAGTTCATCCACCCTCATCGCGGGAGCGCCACCCGGCGCGTTTGCACCGCAAGGAGACATCCATGGCCAAAAAGCACAGCAAAAGATATCAAAGCGCCCTCAAGGCCGCTGATCTCACGAAGGAATACCCGCTGAAAGATGCGGTCGAAGTCCTCGCGAAGTTTCCCAAGACCAAGTTCGACGAGACGGTCGAACTGTCCTTCCGGCTCGGCGTGGACGCCACGTCGGGCGAGCAGAACGTGCGCGGCACGACGCCGCTGCCCAACGGTTCCGGCAAGAAGGTCCGGGTGCTCGTCTTCACCGACGACGCGGAAAAGGCGCTCGCCGCCGGCGCGGACTTTGCCGGGCTGCAGGACATGATGCAGAAAATCAACGGGGGCTGGCTGGACTTCGATGTCGCGATTGCGACCACCGAGGCCATGAAGCAGGTCCGCACGCTGGCCCGGGTGCTCGGCCCAAAGGGTCTGATGCCCAACCCGAAGGCGGGCACGGTGACCGACGACGTCGCCGGCGGCATCAAGGCCGTGAAGGCCGGCCGGGTGGAGTTCAAGATGGACAAGACGGCCAACATCGGGATTGGCGTTGGCAAGCGTTCGTTCACGCCGGCGCAGATCCTGGAGAATGCCGCGACGGTGCTCGAGGCGGTCGGCAAGGCGAAGCCGGCCACGTTCAAGGGCAGCACGTTCATCCGGAGCGTGACGCTTTCCTCCAGCATGAGCCCGAGCGTCAAAATCGCGTCCACCGAATTCAGCAAATACTGAGGAGCCGACCATGAGAGCCGAAAAACAATACCTGATTTCCGAGGTCGAGACTCACCTCAAGAAGAGCGACTACGTCATCCTCGCCAACTTCACCGGCGTTTCCGTCGCCGATACGGCCGATCTGCGGAAGCGGCTGGCGGCCGAGAAGGCGGAGTATCACGTCGTCAAGAACAGCTCGCTGCGCGTTGCGGCCAAGACGCTGGGGCTGCCGGCATTCGACAGCGCGCTGACCGGTCCCACCGCCATCATCGTGGGCGGGAAGAATTCCCCGGGCGTCGCCAAGGTCCTGAAGGACTTTTTCAAGGACAAGAAGAAGCTCGAGATCAAGTCGGGCGTGCTCAACAGCAAGCTCCTGACCGCGAGCGAACTCGACGCCCTGGCCGATCTGCCTTCGATGGACGCCCTCCGCGGGCAGCTCCTCGGGCTCCTCAACCAGCCGGCGAGCATGTTCGTCCGCGTCCTCAATGCGGCGCCGAGCGGTCTGGTCAGCGTGCTCCAGGCCAAGGTCCGTGCCGCCGAGGGAAAGTAAAACTTCCCGGGCATCGGTCCGTCTTTCCTTCCGCATCCCGCCACCCACACCCGTCATCCACCAATTTTTCAATGGCGACCCCCGAATTGGGGAGCGCCCCTGAAAGCCAAAACATCCAACGTTTCGTGCTAGGAGACACGTCTCTTAAACGGCCGGCTGTCTGCCGCCGCTAGCCCGGATCAGGAGATTATCATGAGCAACATCACGAAAGACCAAGTCATCGAGTGGCTGTCCAGCCAGTCGGTTCTCGAAATCGCCGGGCTCGTCAAGGACCTCGAGACCAAGTGGGGCGTTTCCGCCGCCGCTCCGGTCGCGGTCGCCGCCGCTCCCGCCGCCGCTGCCGCGGCTCCCGCCGCCGAGGCGCAGACCGAGTTCACCGTCGTCCTCAAGGAGGCCGGCGCGAACAAGATCGGCGTCATCAAGGAGGTCCGGGCCATCACCGGTCTCGGGCTCAAGGAGGCCAAGGATCTCGTCGAAGGCGCCCCCAAGAACGTCAAGGAGAACGCTCCGAAGGCCGAAGCCGAGGAGCTCAAGAAGAAGCTCGAGGCGGCTGGCGCCAAGGTCGAGCTGAAGTAAACCCACCGGTCACCACGGCCCGCTTCCGCGGGCGGCACACATGCAGCAGGTTGCAGATTCTTGCCCGACCCCGCCGGACCGTTCCGGCGGGTCCTTCCCGCTCTGCGTGGTGACCTGCTAATGGCATTGGCGATCCTGCTCGCACATCCTCCGATTTCATCGGGACAGGCCGCGCCTGCAGCGGCCTGTCCTTTGCCTTTTCTCTCATTGTTCCTACAGTCTGCTTTTCCAGCGTCCCAAGCGCGCATCTGAGGGCTCTGCCGCGCTTTTCTCTTTCGTCACTTAATCCTACCGGGAAAACCCATGGCCGACCGCAACCACTCCGAACGCATCAACTTCGGCAAACTCCGCGAAGTCATTCAGCCGCCGAATCTCATCGAGATTCAGATCACGTCGTACCTCGACTTCCTGCAGAAGGGAATTCCCGAGAAACAGCGCAAGCCCCAGGGCCTCGAGGCGGTCTTCCGCGAGGTGTTCCCCATCCTGTCCTATGACGAGCGGCTGACGCTCGAGTACGTCTCCTACAACCTCGGCGATCCCAAGAACACCGAGCTCGAATGCCTGCGCGAGGGCATCACGTATTCAGTGCCGCTCTACGTGAAGCTGCGGCTCCGCGAGGAGGATTTCATCAAGGACGAGGACATCTACATGGGCGAGATCCCGATGGTGACCGAGCGCGGCTCGTTCATCATCAACGGTGCCGAGCGGGTCGTCGTCTCGCAGCTGCACCGTTCCCCCGGCATCGCCTTCGAGGTCACCCCGCACCCGAACGGCAAGCCGCTGCATTCGTTCCGGATCATCCCGGATCGCGGCACCTGGCTGGAGGTGCAGTTCGACAACAACGACCTCCTTTACGTCTATCTCGATCGCCGCCGCCGGCGCCGGAAATTCCTGATCACGACGCTGCTCCGCGCCATCGGCTACAGCTCCGACATCGACCTGCTGAACCTGTTCTACGAGATCAAGGATCTCAAGGTTTCCAAGGCGCTCGACATGGAGAACGTGTCGACCCTGGTGCTGGTCGAGGATGCGATTGATGCCCAGAAGGGCGTCGTCCTCGCGCGCGCCTTCGAGCCGCTGACCAAGGCGATCGTCCGCACCTTCGAGAAGCACGAGATCTCGATCCTGCGCGTCATCGACACCTCGATCGACGAGGGCGCCATCATTCGCGCGCTGAAGAAGGACCCGACCCGCAACGAGGAGGAGGCGCTGAAGGAAATCTACAAGCGGCTCCGTCCCGGCGAGCCGCCGACCACCGCGAATGCGAAGGCGCTGCTCAAGCGGCTCTTCTTTGATCCGAAGCGCTACGACCTGGGCCGCGTCGGCCGTTACAAGGTCAACCAGAAGCTCGGGCTCAAGGCCGGGCTCGAGCAGCGGATCCTCGAGAGCGCCGACATCGTCGCCGCCACCAAGTATCTCGTCCGCCTCAAGCGCGGCGTCGGGGTGGTCGACGACATCGATCACCTCGGGTCCCGCCGCGTCCGCACCGTCGGCGAACTGCTCGCCAACCAGTGCCGCGTCGGACTCAGCCGCACCGAGCGGCTCGTCCGCGAGCGGATGACCATGTACGATCAGAGCGTCGACTCGATCACGCCGCAGAAGCTGATCAACCCGAAGGCGCTCACTACCGTCATCCGTGACTTCTTCGCCCGGTCCCAGCTGTCGCAGTTCATGGACCAGATCAACCCGCTGGCCGAGGTCACGCACAAGCGCCGGCTCTCCGCGCTCGGGCCCGGCGGGCTCAACCGCGAACGCGCCGGCTTCGAGGTGCGCGACGTGCATCCGTCCCACTACGGCCGGATCTGCCCGATCGAGACCCCGGAAGGCCCGAACATCGGGCTGATCAACTCGCTTTCCACCTACGCCCGCGTCAACGAATTCGGCTTCATCGAGACGCCGTATCGCGTGGCGAAGGACGGCCGCGTCACCGACAAGATCGAGTACCTCACCGCCGACCAGGAGGAGGGCAAGGTCATTGCCCAGGCGAACGCCGAAATCGACGACAAGGGTCACTTTGTCGGCAAGGTCACCGTCCGCCAGGACGGCAACTTCCTCGAGGTGTCGGCCGGCGAGGTCCACATGATGGACGTCTCCCCGAAGCAGGTCATCTCGATCGCCGCGGGGATGATTCCGTTCCTCGAGCACGACGATGCCAATCGCGCGCTGATGGGCGCGAACATGCAGCGGCAGGGTGTGCCGCTGCTCCAGGCCGAGTCGCCCTTCGTCGGCACCGGGATCGAGGAGCGCGTCGCGCGCGATTCCAAGATCGTGGTGGTGGCCGAGGAGGCGGGGATTGTGGCCTCGGTCGATGCCAAGCGGATCGTGGTGACGAAGGACGGCGAGCTGCCGCGCAACCTCAAGAGCGACCCGAAGAACCACACCGTGGTTTACGAGCTGCGGAAGTTCATGCGCTCGAACGCCGGCACCTGCTTCAACCAGAAGCCGATCGTGAAGCTCGGCCAGAAGATCAAGGCCGGCCAGATCATCGCCGACGGCCCCTCGACCGACCAGGGCGAGATGGCGCTCGGTCGCAATGTGCTCGTCGCCTTCATGCCGTGGAACGGCTACAACTTCGAGGACGCGATCCTCATCTCCGAAAAGGTGCTGCGTGAGGACATCTTCACCTCGATCCACATCCAGGAATTCGAGGTCACGGCCCGCGACACCAAGCTCGGGCCCGAGGAAATCACGCGCGACATCCCGAACGTGGGCGAGGAGGCGCTGAAGAACCTCGACCACAACGGCGTCATCCGGGTCGGCGCCGAGGTGAAGCCGGGCGACATCCTCGTCGGCAAGATCACCCCGAAGTCCGAGACCGAGCTCGCGCCGGAGGAGAAGCTGCTCCGCGCCATCTTCGGTGAGAAGGCGGCGGACGTTAAGGACACCTCGCTGATCGTCCCGTCCGGCGTCACCGGCATCATCATGGACGTGAAGGTTTCCTCCCGCATCGACAACGAGCAGGAGAAGCTTTCGCCCTCGGATCGCCGCCGCCAGGCGAAGCAGATCCAGGAGGACTACAAGACGCAGATGGACAAGCTGCGTGAGGGCCTGACGGAGGCGCTCTCGAACATCCTGCTCGGCGAGAAGATTCCGCTCGATGTCATCAACGGCGAGACGGGTGAAATCATCATCCCCGCGAACCGGAAGATCACGAAGACGCTGCTGCGCAAGCTGGCGGCGGTCTCGAAGCACATCCAGATCGATCCCTCCCCGGTCCGGATCAAGATCATGGAGATCATCGGGTCGTACCAGACGAAGTTCGACGAGCTCGAGACCGACCGGGAGCGGAAGATCGGCTCGATCGAGGCGGGCGAAGGCTCGGCCGACGGTGCCATCAAACAGGTCAAGGTCTACATCGCGACCAAGCAGAAGCTCGAGGTCGGCGACAAGATGGCGGGCCGCCACGGCAACAAGGGCGTGGTCGCCAAGATCGTGCCCGAGGAGGACATGCCATTCCTGCCCGATGGCACCCCGGTTGAAATCTGCCTCAACCCGCTCGGCGTGCCCTCGCGCATGAACGTGGGCCAGGTGCTCGAGACCCATCTCGGGTGGGCCTGCAAGAAGCTCGGGATCAAGGTGGCAACCCCCGTCTTCGACGGAATCACGGAAAAGAAGGTCCGGGAATATCTCCGCGACGCCAAGCTTCCGTCCACCGGCAAGAGTCCGCTCCTCGACGGCCGCACCGGCGAGAAGATCGATCAGGAAGTGGTCGTCGGCTACATCTACATGATGAAGCTGAACCACCTCGTCTCGCACAAGATTCACGCGCGGGCGGTGGGCCCGTATTCGCTCGTCACCCAGCAGCCGCTGGGCGGAAAGGCGCAGTACGGCGGCCAGCGCTTCGGCGAAATGGAGGTGTGGGCGCTCGAGGCCTATGGCGCGGCGCACACGCTGCAGGAACTGCTCACCGTCAAGTCCGACGACGTGCAGGGCCGGACCAAGATCTACGAGTCGCTGGTCAAGGGCGACAACACGCTGCAGGCCGGCACGCCGGAATCCTTCAACGTGCTGATCAAGGAAATCCAGTCGCTCGGCCTCGACATCAAGCTCCAGAAACGCGACGCGCTGAGCTACGGCTCCTGAACCCGGCCCGTCCTGTTCACCTTTCCGACAACATCAGGGAGACACCACAATGATTCAACCCAACGAGACCGCCGCCACCACCCGGACCGAAGCCCGCGAGGCCCTGGGCCTCGAGGAAAGCGCGTTCGACTGCGTGTCCATCACGGTCGCCTCGCCCGACGTCATCCGCAAATGGTCGAAGGGTGAGGTCAAGAATCCCGAGACCATCAACTACCGGACGTTCAAGCCCGAGCCGGGCGGGCTCTTCTGCCAGAAGATCTTCGGCCCGGTGCGGGACTACGAGTGCGCCTGCGGCAAGTACAAGCGAATCAAATACAAGGATGTCGTCTGCGATCGCTGCGGCGTCGAGGTGACGATCGCCCGGGTGCGCCGCGAGCGGATGGGCCACATCGAGCTCGCCGTGCCGGTCGCGCACATCTGGTTCCTGAAGTCGATGCCGAGCCGGCTCGGGCTGCTGCTCGACATGACCGCCCGTTCGCTCGAGCGGGTGATCTATTACGAGAACTACATGGTGGTGGATCCGGGCAAGACGCCGCTCGAGCCCCGCCAGCTGCTCACCGACACCGAGTACCGCCAGGCGCTCGACGAATACGGTGATGACTCCTTCGTGGCCAAGATGGGCGCGGAGGCCGTGCGCGACTCGCTGGTGAAACTCGACATGGAGGCGACCGTGGCCGAGCTGCAGGAGCAGATGCGCGCGACGAAGTCGAAGCAGATCAAGAAGAAGCTCTCCAAGCGGCTGAAGGTCATCCAGGGCTTCATCCACTCGAAGAGCCGTCCGGAATGGATGGTCCTCGAGGTGCTTCCCGTCATCCCGCCGGACCTGCGCCCGCTGGTGCCGCTCGAGGGCGGCCGGTTCGCGACGTCCGATCTGAACGATCTCTACCGTCGCGTGATCAACCGGAACAACCGGCTGCGGAACCTGATGCAGCTGAAGACGCCGGATGTGATCATCCACAACGAAAAGCGGATGCTGCAGGAGGCGGTGGACGCGCTGTTCGACAACGGCCGCCACGGCCGGCCGGTCACCGGCGCTGGCAACCGGCCCCTGAAGTCGCTTTCCGACATGCTCAAGGGCAAGCAGGGGCGGTTCCGCCAGAACCTGCTCGGCAAGCGCGTCGATTACTCCGGCCGCTCCGTCATCGTCATCGGCCCCGAGCTCAAGCTCAACCAGTGCGGGCTGCCGAAGAAGATGGCGCTTGTCCTCTTCGAGCCATTCATCATCCGCCGGCTGAAGGAACTCGGCTTCGTGCACACCGTGCGCGGGGCGCGCAAGATGATCGAGAAGAAGTCGCCGGAGGTCTGGGACATCCTCGAGGAGGTCACCAAGGGCCACCCGGTGCTGCTCAACCGCGCGCCGACGCTCCACCGGCTTTCGATCCAGGCGTTCGAGCCGATCCTGATCGAGGGCGAGGCCATCCGGATCCACCCGCTGGTCTGCACCGCCTACAATGCGGACTTCGACGGTGACCAGATGGCGGTCCATGTGCCGCTGTCGCTCGAGGCCATCATGGAGTGCAAGCTCCTGATGATGGCGACCTCGAACATCTTCTCGCCGTCATCGGGCAAGCCGATTCTCACGCCGTCGCAGGACATCGTGCTGGGCGCCTATTACCTCACGATCGAGCCCCGCAAGAAGCCGGCCCGGGATCAACGCGTGCCGCTGCTTTCCGGCACCCAGGAGGTCCTGTTCGCGAAGGCCGATGGCGCGCTCCGGATGCACGACTGGGTCGAGATCCCGAATCCCGACTTCGGTCGCGACACGGTTTACGGCAACAAGGACCGCCGCACCCTGCGCACCACGGTGGGCCGCGCGATCTTCAACCAGATCTGGCCGGCCGAACTCGGGTTCGTGAACTTCCCCGTGCCCAAGGGCAAGCTGGGAGACCTGATCCTCAACACCTACAAGACCTCGGGCAACCAGGTCACGGTCGAGACGCTCGACAAGCTGAAGGAGCTGGGTTTCCAGACCGCCTTCCAGGCTGGGATCTCGATCGGGATCGACGACATGATCATCCCCGACTCGAAGAAGGACATTGTCCAGGAGTCGCGGAAGAAGATCGCGGAGGTCGAGGGCCAGTTCAACAAGGGCATCATCACCGACGGCGAGCGCTACAACAAGGTCGTCGACATCTGGACCGGCGCGACCGACAAGATCGCGAAGGAGGTCTTCGCCAAGCTGGAGAACAACGATGGCCGGACCGAGGTGAATCCCGTCTACATCATGATGGACTCGGGCGCACGGGGCAACAAGCAGCAGGTGCGCCAGCTCTGCGGCACCCGCGGCCTGATGGCCAAGCCTTCCGGTGAAATCATCGAGCGCCCGATCCTCTCGTCGTTCCGCGAGGGGCTCACGGTGCTGGAGTACTTCATCTCCACCCACGGCGCCCGCAAGGGCCTGGCCGATACCGCGCTCAAGACCGCTGACGCCGGCTACCTCACCCGCAAGCTCTGCGACGTGGCGATGGATGTCATCATCGCCGAGGAGGATTGCGGCTCCCGCGACGGCGTGTGGAAGAAGGCCATCTTCGAGGGCGACGACGAAATCGTCGGGCTCCGCGAGCGGCTCGTCGGCCGCTTCTCGAGCGACGATGTCCCGAATCCGCTCAACCCGACGGAGCTGCTGGTCGGCTCCGGCGAGCTGATCACCGAGGAGATTGCCGCGCGGATCGACGATGCCGGCATCGAGCGCGTGAAGGTCATGTCGCCGCTCACGTCGATTTCGAAGGGCGGCATCGATGCGAAATCCTACGGCATCAATCCGGCCACCAACAAGGTCGCCAAGATCGGCGACTCGGTCGGCATCATCGCCGCCCAGTCGATCGGCGAACCCGGGACGCAGCTCACGATGCGGACCTTCCACATCGGCGGCGTGGCCTCCGGCGGCTTCAAGACGCCCGAAATCCGCGTGCGTGCGAGCGGCGTGGTGAAGTATCGCGGGCTCCGCCTCGTCGAGACCGCCGACGGCGGGTCGATCGTGCTGAACAAGACCGGCTCGATCCAGATCCTCGACGCCGATGAGAAGGAACTCGAGGTCTACAACATCGTGGTCGGCTCGTTCCTCCACGTGGGCGACGGCGAGAAGATCGAGAAGGGCGCCATCCTCGCGCAGTGGGATCCCTACAACGTGCCGGTCCTTTCGGAAAAGGGCGGGTCGCTGCACTTCAAGGACATGATCCCCGGCGTCACGGTGAAGCGTGAGCTCGACGAGGCCTCCGGCCGGATCGCGACCGTCGTCATCGAGCACAAGGAGGATCTGAACCCGCAAATCGAGGTTCGCGACGCCAAGAACAAGCCGCTGGCGGCCTATTCCATCCCGGTCGGTGCCCAGATTGCCGTCAACGAGGGCGATACCATCGCCCCGGGCGCGCTGCTGGCCAAGACGCCGCGCCAGGCCTCGAAGACCAAGGACATCACGGGCGGCCTGCCGCGCGTCGCCGAACTGTTCGAGGCCCGGCGTCCCAAGGACGCGGCCGAGATGTCCCGGATCGACGGCATCGTTTCATTCGAGGGCACCGTCCGCGGCAAGCGAAAGCTGGTGGTCAAGAACGACGAGACGAGCCAGGAGGAGGAGCATCTCATCGCCGCGGGCAAGCACATCATCGTGCAGCCGGGCGACGTGGTGCACAAGGGCCAGCACCTGACCGAAGGCGCGGCCGATCCACACGAAATCCTCGAGATTCTCGGGCCGTCGGCGCTGTACGACTTCCTGATTTCGCAGGTGCAGGAAGTCTATCGGCTCCAAGGGGTGACGATTAACGACAAGCACATCGAGATCATCATCCGCCAGATGCTCCGGAAGGTCCGGATCACCGACCCGGGCGACAGCGAGTACTTCTGGGGCGAGCAGGTGGACCGCGCCGCCTTCCTGGCGGAGAACAAGCGGATCGAGGAGGCTGGCGGCAAACCCGCCGAGGCCGAGCCGATCCTGCTGGGCATCACCAAGGCCTCGCTCGAGACCGAGAGCTTCATCTCGGCCGCGAGCTTCCAGGAGACTACCCGCGTGCTCACCGATGCCTCGACGCTCGGCAAGGTGGATCTGCTGAAAGGCTTCAAGGAGAACGTGATCATGGGTCACCTGATTCCGGCGGGCACGGGGCTGCCGAAGTACAAGCAGCTCAAGATCTCGCTCCCGTTTGGCGCCGAGCTGGCGATGGACGAGGGCAAGCCGGCCGAGGCGACTGCCAGCTGAACCGGGCCCTGCGTTTCCCCTGCAAAGATTCGGCCGCGGAGCCCGCTCCGCGGCTTTTTTTTGTTGGGTTCGGACCATCGGCGCCCGCTTGCGGCAAAGGTCCATGCGTTCGGGTTTTTACATCACTACGGCCGATCTCCCACCTGAGAAATTTCGCCTTGTGTTCAACCGGGAGATTAACCACGTTCTGCCTCCCTCCCGCCAAAAACTGTTTGTAGAGCCTAGCTCCACTCAGTTTTACGCCCGCTCTTTTGAGCGGGCGTTTTTTTTACGCGGCAGGAGCCGGTGCAACGATCCTGCCAGAACCCCCGCTTCGACGGTCGTCTCCGGTGGAGAAGATCAGGCTTGAGGTTTGCCACCGACACCCAACCCTCAGCGATCCTTTTCGTTCAGCGCCTGTATCGCCGGTGGGCGCCGGTGACCGCAAAATCGATTCGCGAAGCCATTTTGAAACGCTGACTTCGCGCGACTGCCGACTTTTCCCGAGAAAGTTCTTGCCGGCTTTTGGATGAAAACTAGCGTTCACCTCTTTTCGCCAATTTCCATTCGTAAGTTTCCCTATTTCGTATGCCGACAATCAATCAGCTCGTGCGCAAAGGCCGCCGCCAGGTGACCGCAAAGTCGAAGTCCCCGGCGTTGGAGGGCAACCCCTTTCGTCGCGGCGTGTGCGTGCAGGTCATGACCCGTACGCCCAAGAAACCGAATTCGGCGATCCGGAAGGTGGCCAAGGTGCGGCTGACGAACGGCAGCGAGGTGATTTCCTACATTCCTGACGAGGGGCACAACCTGCAGGAGCACTCAATCGTGCTGGTGCGGGGCGGCCGCGTGAAGGATCTGCCGGGTGTCCGGTATCACATCGTCCGCGGCACGCTCGACGCCACGGGGGTCGAGAAGCGCCGCCGCTCGCGCTCGAAGTACGGCGTCAAGCGCCCGAAGGCCGCCAAGTAAACCGTTCCCCTTTTCCAACCGATTTCGCCATGTCACGTCGTCACAGAGCTGAAAAGCGCCAGACCGTCCCGGACGCCCGGTACAACAGCCCGCTCGTCGCGCATCTCGTCAATGTCATCATGAAGAGCGGCAAGAAGAACCTTGCCCAGCGGATTGTCTACGGGGCGTTCGAGAAGGTCTCGGAGAAGCTCGAGAAGGGCGATCCGGTCGACCTGATGCTGGGCGCGCTGGAGAACGCGCGGCCCCGGCTCGAGGTGAAGAGCCGCCGGGTCGGCGGCGCCACCTACCAGGTGCCCGTGGAAATTTCGTTCGAGCGCCAGGAGTCGCTCGCCCTGCGCTGGATTGTCGCCGCCGCCTCGAGCCGCAAAGGCATCCCGATGCGCGACGCGCTGGCCGCCGAGATCATCGACGCCTACAACAACACGGGTTCGGTGGTGAAGAAGAAGGAAGACACCCACAAGATGGCCCAGGCGAACCGCGCCTTCGCCCACCTCCGCTGGTAACCGCCCGCGGCCCACTGCCCACTGCCCATGTCCGCTGTCGCAGCACCCAGAATCACCGTCGTCACCGACAAGGCGAAGATCGCCCCGGTGAATGCCAAGGATCGTCCGTATCCACTCGAGTGGACGCGCAACATCGGCATTGCCGCGCACATCGACGCCGGCAAGACCACGACGACCGAGCGCATCCTGTTTTATTCCGGCGCCGTCCACAAGATGGGCGAGGTCCACGAGGGGACGACCGTCACCGACTGGATGGAGCAGGAGCGGGAGCGCGGGATCACCATCACCGCCGCCGCCATTTCCTGCGCCTGGAACGCCTCCTGCGGTCCCTGGCAGGGAATCAAGCAGCGCATCAATATCATTGATACGCCAGGCCACGTCGATTTCACCGCCGAGGTGGAGCGCTCGCTCCGCGTGCTCGACGGTGCGGTGGCGGTCTTCTGCGCGGTGGCGGGCGTGCAGCCCCAGTCCGAGACCGTGTGGCGCCAGGCCAACAAGTACAAGGTCCCGCGGATTGCCTTCATCAACAAGATGGATCGCACCGGCGCCGACTTCTTCCGCGCCGTGTCCGAGATGCGCGAGAAGCTGAAAGCCAACGCGCACCCGATCTTCATCCCGATCGGCAAGGAGGAGAATTTCACCGGCCTGGTCGACCTGGTGCAGAACGTCGCCTACATGTTCGACGACACCACGGACGCCCTGGGCATGAACCCGGTCACCCGGGAGGTGCCCGAGGAGATGAAGGAGCAGGCGCGGGAGTACCGGGAGCGGCTGATCGAGGCGGTTTCCGACTTCGACGACACGATCGCCGAGAAGTATCTCGGCGGCGAGGAGATCTCCGTCAACGAGCTGATGCTCGGCGTGCGCAAGGCGACCATTTCCCTCCAGTTCACCGGCGTCGTGCCCGGCTCGGCCTTCAAGAAGAAGGGCGTGCAGCGGCTGCTCGACTGCGTGGTCAACTACCTGCCCAGCCCCATCGATGTGCCCCCGATGGTGGGTCAGGACAGCGACGGCAAGGAAATCGAGGTGGTGGTCGACGACAAGGCGAAGATGGCCGGCCTGGCCTTCAAGCTCTGGAACGATCCCTTCGTCGGCCGGCTGGTGTTCTTCCGCATCTACTCGGGCGTGCTCAACAAGGGCACGACCGTCTACAATCCGCGGACGCGGCGCTCCGAGCGCGTGTCCCGGCTCGTGCTCATGCGCGCCATCGATCGCGAGGAAATCGATCGCGCCTATGCGGGCGACATCTGCGCGGTGGTCGGCGTGAAGGACGTCATCACGGGCGACACGCTCTGTGACGACGAGTTCGACGTCCGGCTGGAGCCGCCGTCCTTCCCCGAGCCCGTGATCTCGATGTCGATCGAGCCGAATTCCAAGGGCGACCAGGAAAAGATGAGCACGGCGCTGCAGCGGCTGGTGGCCGAGGATCCGACGCTGCGGGTCAAGACCGACACGGACACCGGCCAGACCATCCTGGCCGGCATGGGCGAGCTGCATCTGGACATCATCCGCGATCGCATGAAGCGGGAGTTCAAGGTGGAGGCAACCGCCGGCAAGCCGCAGATCGCCTACCGCGAGACCGTGACGCGGCCGGCCGACGGCGAGGGCAAGTTCATCCGCCAGTCGGGCGGCAAGGGCCAGTACGGCCACGTCGTCGTCAAGATCGAGCCGAACGAAAAGGGCAAGGGCGTCGAGGTGGTCAACGAAATCGTCGGCGGTGCGATCCCGAAGGAATTCATCAAGCCGACGACGGACGGCATCATGGAAGGCTGCAACAACGGCGTCGTGGCGGGGTATCCGGTCGTGGATGTCATCGTGCGGATCGTCGACGGCTCCTTCCACGAGGTCGACTCGTCGGAACTCGCCTTCAAGATGGCCGGCATCTTTGGCTTCAAGGAGGCGATGAAGAAGGCGACCCCGATCCTGCTGGAGCCGATTATGGGCGTCGAAGTCACGACCCCGGAGGAGTACCAGGGCGACCTGATGGGCGACATCAATCGCCGCCGCGGCCAGATTCAGGGGGTGGAGAACAAGGCGGGCGCCTGCATCATCAACGCCTTCGTCCCGCTCGAGACGCTCTTCGGTTACGTGACGGACATCCGCTCCCTCTCGAAGGGCCGGGCGAGTGCGGGCATCACGCCGTCGCATTTCGAGCAGGTGCCCAGTTCGCTGCTGACGAAAATCGTCGAGACTTCCTCGAAAGCCCCCGCCCGCACCTAACCCGCCGTTCTTTTTCCGCCATGAAAGGCCAACGAATTCGCATCAAACTCCAGGGTTTCGACTATCGCGTGATCGATCAGTCGGCCCAGGACATCGTCGAAACCGCGAAGCGCTCCGGCGCCCGCGTCTCCGGTCCCATCCCGCTCCCGACGCGGATCGAAAAGCTCTCCGTCAACCGCTCGCCGCACGTCGACAAGAAGTCGATGGAGCAGTTCGAAACCCGGACCCACAAGCGGCTGATCGACATCATCGAGCCGACCGCGCAGACGGTCGACGAGTTGAAGAAGCTCAACCTGCCCTCCGGCGTTGATATCACCATCAACGTCTGAACGGCCCACCACCATCACGACTCCACTTTAATCCGCACCCGGATTTTCAACTCTACAGTTAGCAGTTGCCTGTGTGCCCCCGCGGCACCGCCAGGCCCCCGCTAAAGTAGGTCCGTCAAACGGAAAACCCTCCACCTACCGCTTAGCCTATGATCTCCGAAATTTTAGGTAAGAAACTCGGCATGACGCAGGTCTACGACGCACAGAACGTGCTCGTGCCCGTCACCGTGGTCGAAGCCGGACCCTGCGCCGTCGTCCAGGTCAAGACGGTTGCGACCGATGGCTACAATGCCGTGCAAATCGGCTTCTCGTCCCGCAAGGCCAAGAACACTCCCGGCGGCGAACTCGGGCACGCCCGCAAGGCCGGCCTCGATCATGCCCCCCGCGTCCTCGCCGAAGTCCGGCTGAGCGAGGCTCCGACCCTGAAGGTCGGCGACGTCGTCAACGCCGCGGCCTTCACCGAGGGCCAGCTGGTCGATGTCATTGGGGTCACCAAGGGCAAGGGTTTCCAGGGCGTGATGAAGCGGTTCCGGGTGGCGGGCGGCCCCGCCTCGCACGGCTCGATGTTCCACCGCCGGATCGGCTCGGTCGGCATGCGCCAGACCCCCGGCCGCGTCTGGAAGAACCAGGCCATGCCCGGCCACATGGGGAGCGTGAAACGCACGGTCCAGAACCTCCGGGTCGTGAAGGTCATCGCGGACAAGAACCTCATCCTCGTGAAGGGTGCGATTCCCGGCGCCAACGGCGACGATGTGATCGTCCGCACCGCCATCAAGGGCCAGCCGAAGGCCGCAGCGAAATAATCCGGAGACCCAGCAGTCATGAAACTCAAAGTATTTTCCCCCGACGGGACCAGCAGCAGCGAGCAGGACTTCGGCCTGCCGGTGTTTGAAGGCGACAAGGGCCTGCAGGCGGTCAAGGAGGTCATCGTCGCGATCAATGCCAACAACCGCCAGGGCACCCATTCGACCAAGACGCGCGGCGAAGTGCGCGGTGGCGGCAAGAAGCCGTGGCGCCAGAAGGGTACCGGACGCGCCCGCGCCGGATCGACCCGCTCCCCCCTGTGGGTTGGCGGCGGCGTGGTGTTCGGCCCCCGGCCGCGCGACTACTCGAAGAAGATCAACGCCAAGGTAAAGGCGCTCGCCTTCAGCCGCGCCCTCTTCGATCGCGCCCAGGCCGGTGAACTGGCCGTGATCGAGAAATTCGAGCTGCCCCAGCCGAAGACGAAGCTCGCCTCCGAAGTCGTCCGGCGGATCGCCCCCCAGGGCCGCGTGCTCCTGGTCGATGCGCCGTTCGCCGCCGAGACCACCCGCGCCTCCCGCAACCTCGCCCGCGTCACCCTCCAGGAGGCCGCGAAGCTCAACACCCTCGATCTGGCCCAACACGCCACGATCATCGTCAGCACCCGCGCGCTCGATGCCATCCTCGCCCGGGTCAACGGAGGAAAGAACTAATGCAAGCCGACAAGATTCTCAAACTCGTCCGCCTGACGGAGAAATCGAACAAGCTTTCGTCCGCCCTGGGCCAATACACCTTCGAGGTCTACGGCCACGCGAACAAGCACCAGATCGCCGAGGCGGTGGAACAGACCTTCAAGGTCACCGTCCGCCGCGTGAACACCCAGACCTATCGCGGCAAGAACAAGAAGAGCCGCCAGGGCCGTCCGTCCGTCGGTTCTGATTACAAGAAGGCGATCGTGACCCTCAAGAGCGGCGACAAGATCGAACTGGTCTGAGCCGCCCGCAACCTGGAGACCTCCCAATGCCGATCCATTCCTTCCGTCCCCTCACTGCCGCCGGCCGCTTCACCGCGCTGAACAAGCGGCAGGGGCTCACCGCCAAGCGGCCCGAGCGCGCCCTCACCGAGCCGAAGCCCAAGACTGGCGGCCGCAACGTCTATGGCCGCGTCACCTCGCGGCACATCGGCGGCGGCCACAAGCAGCTCTACCGGATCGTCGACTTCCGGCGCGACCTCCTCGACGTGCCGGCGACGGTGCAGGCCCTCGAATACGATCCGAACCGCAGTGCCAACCTCGCGCTGATCGCCTACACCACGGGCGAGAAGCGCTACATCATCGCCCCCAAGGGGCTGAAGGTGGGCGACCGGATCTTCGCCTCGCGCAAGGCGACCACCAACGATTTCAACGTCGGCAACAACTTCCCGCTGTCGATCATCCCGCCCTCCACGCTCGTCCACTGCGTCGAGCTCGTGCCCGGTCGCGGCGCCAAGATCGCCCGTTCCGCCGGCACCAGCCTCGAACTCGTCGCGATCGAGAACGACAAGGCCACGCTCAAGATGCCCTCGGGCGAGCTCCGGCTCCTGCACCCGGACTGCCGCGCCACCATCGGCGAGGTCGGCAACAGCGACCACAACCAGCAGTCGCTGGGCAAGGCCGGCCGGCGGCGCTGGCTTGGCGTCCGCCCGACCGTCCGCGGCGTGGCGATGAACCCGGTCGACCACCCCAACGGCGGCGGCCAGGGCAAGTCCAAGGGCGGCGGCGGCCGCCAGCACCTCGTCTCGCCGTGGGGACAGGTTGCCAAGGGCCTGGTCACGCGCCGGCGCACGAACCCGTCGACCAGCATGATCATCGTCCATCACAACGGCCGCAAGCCGCGCAACAAGAAGTAAGCCCCCTTCGCACCCATGGCACGTTCCATCAAAAAAGGCTTCTTCGTCGACTACCACCTGCTCGAAAAAATCGAGAAGGCGGCGAAGTCCGGCGCCAAGAAGCCCATCCAGACCTGGTCCCGCCGGTCCACCATCACGCCCGACTTCGTCGGCCACACGTTCAGCGTGCATAACGGCAAGTCCTTCACCGCCGTCTATGTCACCGAAAACATGGTCGGCCACAAACTCGGGGAATTCTCGCCCACGCGGATCTTCAAGTCGCACGGCGGCATGACCCGCAAGGAAATCTAAACCAACCCAGCTCGAAACCCAAAGGGTAGGGCACGCCGTCTCCCCGACCAACTGCCGCTATCGCCGGCCCCTCCCCGGGCGCCGGAATCGCCACCACCATCATGGAAGTCCAAGCCCTCACTCGCTACGCGCGGATGTCCCCCAAAAAGGTCCGCGAAGTCGCCCGCACCATCCAAGGCCGCAAGGCCGCGGACGCCGTCGACTATTTGTTGCTCGTCCCGCGCAAGAGCGCCCGGCTGATCGCGAAGACGCTCAAGAGCGCCATCGCGAACGCCGAGAACAACAACAACCTCTCGGCCGACAGCCTCACGGTGAAGAGTGCCGTGATCGAGAACGGCCCGGTGCTCAAGCGCTTCAAGGCCGCCGCCCGCGGTTCGGCCGCACCGCGCCGCAAGAAGATGTCCCACATCCGAATCGTGCTCTCGGACGGCAACACCAACTCCTAATCCACTTCCATGGGCCAAAAAACCAACCCGATCGGTTTCCGTCTCGCCGTCCGCCGCAACTGGCAGTCCCGCTGGTATGCCAGCAAGAAGGATTTTCCCAAGCTCCTGAACGAGGACCAGGTCATCCGCGAAAAGCTGATGGAGAAGCTGAAGCAGGCCTCCGTGCCGCGAATCTTCATCGAGCGCGCCTCGAACCGCGTTCGCGTCAAGATCTACACCGCTCGCCCCGGCATCGTCATCGGCCGCAAGGGCCAGGAGGTCGAGAACATCAAGGCCGAGCTGGCCAAGATCACCGGCAAGGAGATCCTCCTCGACATCCAGGAGGTCAAGAAGCCCGAGATCGAGGCCCAGCTTGTCGCCGAGAATGTCGCCCTGCAGCTCGAGCGCCGGATCGCCTTCCGCCGCGCCATGAAGAAGGCCGTCGAGATGGCCATGGCCCTCGGCGCCGAGGGCATCCGGATCCAGTGCTCCGGCCGGCTCGGCGGCGCCGACATCGCCCGTCGCGAATGGCAGCGCAAGGGCCGCGTGCCGCTCCACACCCTCCGCGAAAACATCGATTACGGCTTTTCCGAGGCCCAGACCGTGTACGGCAAGATCGGCGTCAAGTGCTGGATCTGCAAAAAAGAGGCCGACAACAACTAACTGCGCTCCGCGCGGATCTCGAATCTGAGATCTCAAATTTCAAATCTCTAGACCATGGCTCTCGCTCCCGCCCGTACCAAATACCGCAAGTCGATGAAGGGCTCGCGCGCTGGCAACGCCAAGCGCGGCAACACCCTCGCCTTCGGCGAATTCGGCCTGCAGTCGCTGACCCGCGGCCCGATGACCGGCCAGCAGATCGAGGCCGCCCGCGTCACCATCTCGCGCCACCTGAAGCGCAAGGGAAAGCTCTGGATTCGCGTCTTCCCCCACAAGCCGGTGACGAAGAAGCCCGCCGAGGTCCGCATGGGCCAGGGCAAGGGCCCGGTCGAATACTATGTCGCCGTGATCAAGCCCGGCGCCGTCCTCTTCGAACTCGCCGGCATTCCCCAGACCGTCGCCAAGGAGGCCTTCCGGCTGGCCGACGCCAAGCTGCCCTTCCGCTGCCGGTTCATCATGCGCGAAGGCACCGCCGCCTGAGCCCCCAACCCGCACTCCGATCCGCCATGACCGCCAAAGAAATCCGCGAGCTCGCCCCCGTCGAGATTGCCAACAAGCTTCGCGAGACTCGCGAACAACTCCTCAATCTCCGGCTGCGCAAGCAGACCGGCCAGGTCGAGAAAACCCATGAGCTGCGCACTCTCCGGAAGGACATTGCCCGCTTGGAGACCGAGTTGAGCGTCAGGAGAAACAAGTCCGCCGCCTGATCCCAGCCCGACGGGCCATGCGACGCGCCCGCGTCCCGCGCCCGGCTCCCGCCACCCTAATCCTTATAGCCAACACTTCCATGTCATCCGCCACTCCCGGCCAGCGCAGTGCCCGTCGAACCGTCGTCGGCGTCGTCTCCTCCCGTTCGGGCGACAAGTCCATCAAGGTCGTCGTCCCCTTCAAGACCCCCCATCCACTCTACCAGAAGGTCGTCAACCGCCAGACGGTCCTGCACGTCCACGACGAGAAGAACGAGACCACGGTGGGCGACAAGGTCGAGGTCATGGAAACCCGCCCGATCAGCCGGCTCAAGCGCTGGCGGGTCGTCAGCGTGGTCCAAAAGGCGGTCACTGCCGCGGGCGCCATCAGCGAGACCGATGTGGCCGCGAGCGTCCCGACCAAGACCACGAAGGTGAACGAGGCTCCCGTGCAGCCCGAGGCGAAAGCCTGATTTTCCCAGAACCATAACCCGCCCCGGAGGCCCGCCATGATCCAACTGCGCTCCATTCTCGACGTTGCCGACAACACCGGCGCCCGCAAGGCCGCCCTCATTCAACGCATGGGCCAGCAAACGCCCTATGCCCATGTGGGCGACATCGTCACCGTGCACATCAAGGAGAGCACCTCCGACGCCACCGTGAAGAAGGGCGAGGTCGCGAAGGCGGTGGTCGTCCGGACCAAGGCTCCCATCCGCCGTTCCGACGGCAGCTACCTACGGTTCGACAGCAACGCCATCGTCATCATCGATCCCACCAACAATCCCAAGGGCACCCGCATCTTCGGCCCGGTCGCCCGCGAATTGCGCGCGAAGAACTTCATGAAGATCATCTCGCTCGCGCCGGAGGTTCTCTAACATGCAGAAGTTTCACGTCAAACGCGGCGACTCCGTCGTCGTCATCGCCGGCTCCCAGAAGGGCAAGTCGGGCAAGGTTCTCGAGGTTCTCCCCGCCAAGCAGCGGGCCCGGATCGAAGGCATCGGGATGATCAAGCGGCACCTCAAGAAGTCCCAGGAACATCCCCAGGGCACCATCGCCGAGCGCGAGGGCTCCATTCACCTCAGCAACCTGATGCTCCAGTCGACCTACGACGCGAGCACCCGTCGCAAGCAGCCGGATGCGAAGGCCTGAGCCGGCCCGCTTCTCCATCATCATCACCCTCCATTGCCTCCGGGTCGGTAATCCGGGGCCCAGAAAATGAGCTACGTTCCAACTCTCAAGAAACTGTACGTCGAGCAGGTCGCACCCGAGCTCGTGAAATCCCGCGGCTACAAGAACAGCCACGAGGTGCCCAAGCTGGTGAAGATCACCCTCAACACCGGCATCGATTCCGAGGCGGACAAGAACCAGATTACGGACATCCAGCGCGACATCGCCGCCATCGCCGGGCAGAAGCCCGTCCTGGCGAAGTCGCGCAAGGCGATCGCGAACTTCAAGCTGCGCGAGGGCCAGATTGTGGGCTGCCATGTCACCCTGCGCGGCACGGCCATGTGGGAATTCCTGTACCGGTTGCTGGCGGTGGCGCTCCCGACGATTCGCGACTTCCGCGGCGTGCCGACCAAGCTGGACGGCCGCGGCAATTACAACCTCGGCATCACCGACCACTCCATTTTCCCGGAAATCAGCGTCGAGAACATCAAGAAGCACATCGGCCTCGACCTGACGATCGTCACCACCGCCCGCACCGACGACGAGGGCCGCGAGCTGCTCCGGCTGCTCGGCATGCCCTTCCGCCGCGCCGAATCCACCGCACCCAAGGCCGCCTGATCGCCTCCACCCCATCCTTTTTTCGATTCACGACCATGCCCAAGACCTCCGCCATCGAGCGCAATCAGAAGCGCGTCAAGCTCGCCGCCAAGTTCGCCGCCAAGCGCGCCGAGCTGAAGGCCATCCTGATCAATCCCGCGACCACGGATGAGGAATTCCACGCCACGCAGAAGAAACTCCAGAAGCTTCCGCGCAACTCCTCGCCGACGCGGATCCGCAACCGCTGCTCCATGAGCGGCCGGCCCCGCGCCTACATCCGCAAGTTCGGCGTCTCCCGCGTCCAATTCCGCGAACTCGCGCTCCACGGGAAGATCCCGGGCGTGATCAAATCCTCCTGGTAATCAATTTCGGCCCACGGGGGTCGGATATGACCCGCGCGGCTGCAAGCAACAACATCCACCATGACCGACCCGATCAGTGACTTCCTCACGCGGCTGCGCAATGCCAGCAAGGCGCGACTCGACGAGTGCGTGATTCCGCACTCCAACCTCAAGGAAAGCGTCGCCGCGATCCTCAAGGCCGAGGGCTACGTGGCCGACCACACCACCAGCTCCAACGCCCAGGGCCACAAGACCCTGGTCGTGAAAATGAAGTACGTGGACGGCGCGCCCGCCATCACCGGCCTGAAGCGCGTCTCCACCCCCGGCCGCCGGCTCTACTTCCGCTACACCGAAATCCCGCGCGTCCTGAACGGCCTCGGCATCGGCATCCTTTCCACCTCGAAGGGCCTGATGAAGGACGCCGACTGCCGGCGCAATCGCGCCGGCGGCGAACTGATCTGCAACATCTGGTAACGCGCACGCATATGAGCCGCATCGGCAAACAACCCGTTTCCATCCCCGACAAGGTCAAGGTCACCGTCAACGGCGGCAATGTCCTGGTCGAGGGTCCCAAGGGCAAGGTCCAGAAATCCTTCGCCCCCGTCGTCAAGGTGACCGTCGCCGACAAGAAGGTGACGTTCGCCCCGACCGAAGAATCCCGCTTCGCCAAGGCCATGTACGGCACGGCGCGCTCCGTCGTCGCCGGAATGGTGAAGGGCGTCACGGAAGGCTATGTGAAGGACCTCGAGATCCAGGGCGTCGGCTTCAAGGCGGTCCTCAAGGGCAAGCAGCTCGACCTCGCGCTGGGTTATTCGCATCCGATCCTGATGGACATCCCCGAGGGGATCAAGGTGACCGTCGCGGACGGCACCAAGCTGAAGGTTGAAGGTGCGGACAAGCAGCTGGTCGGCGCCGTGACGGCGGAGATCCGAAGCTACTATCCGCCGGAGCCCTACAAGGGCAAGGGTGTGCGCATCGTTGGCGAGCGCGTTCGCCGCAAGGAAGGCAAGACCGTCGCCTAAGGAGCCCAATCATGAATACCATCTCGAAAGCCCGACTCCTTCAGAATCGCCGCTGGCGCATCCGCAAGAAAGTGGCGGGCACCGCTGCCCGCCCGCGGCTGGCGGTGCGCTTCAGTTCCAAGCACGCCTACGCCCAGGCGATCAACGACGATGCCGGCGCGACGCTGGTGTTTCTCTCGAGCCTCGATCCCGAAATGCGCAAGCAGAAGCTCAAGGCCAACATCGCCAGTGCCAAGACGCTCGGCGCGGCCTTCGCCGCCAAGGCGCGGGCCGCCGGAATCGAATCGGTCGTCTTCGACCGCGCCGGGGCGCCGTATCACGGCAAGGTCAAACAATTCGCCGACGCCGCCCGCGAAGGCGGCCTCAAATTCTAAAAACACCGCATGAGCACCGAACCCAATTCCGCGCCCGAAAACACCCCCTCTGCCACCGCGGCAGTGGCACCCGCCGCGGCACCCGCGGCAACCCCCGCGCGTGAACGTTCCCCCCGTGGCCAGGGCGGCTTCCGCGGCCAGGGCGCCGGCTTCCGCGGCCAGGGCGGCCGCGGTCCCCGCCGCGACAACCGTGACAAGCCGCAGGAAGGCGACGGCCCGAGCATGATCGAGAAGGTCGTCTTCATCAACCGCTGCGCCAAGGTCGTGAAAGGTGGCCGCCGGTTCTCCTTCGCCGCCCTCGCCGTCGTCGGCGACGGCAAGGGCAAGGTCGGCATCGGCTACGGCAAGGCCAACGAGGTGCCCGAGGCGATCAAGAAGGGCACCGCCAACGCCCACAAGCACCTCGTCACCGTCAAGCTCAAGGGCGACACGATTCCGCACGATGTGGTCGGCGAATACGATGGCGGCCGCGTGATGCTCAAACCCGCCTCGCCCGGCACCGGGCTGATTGCCGGCGGCGGCGTCCGCGCGGTGCTCGAGGCTGCCGGGATCAAGAACATCCTGACGAAGTCGCTCGGCTCCTCGAACCACATTGCCGTCGTGCACGCCACGCTGGCCGGGCTGCGCCAGCTCCGGCTAGCCGAGAATATCAGCGAGGTCCGCAAGCTGCCGACGGCTTGATCCGAGCCCGGGCCTGCCACGGCCCCTTTCTCCTGCTTCACACCATCAACATCCGAGTCCCGCGCGGCCGTGCCGCCGGGGCGCCCATCCCGAGGAATCCCGAATGAAACTCCACGAACTCAAGAACGTTGCCGGTGCCGTGCACCGCAAGAAGCGCGTTGGCTGCGGCGAAGGCGGCGGCCACGGCAAGACCTCCGGCCGCGGCGGCAAGGGCCAGACCGCCCGATCCGGCGGCAGCATCCGCCCGGGCTTCGAAGGCGGCCAGATGCCGCTCTACCGCAAGCTCCCGCACCGCGGCTTCAACCAGTACAATTTCCGCACCGAAATCGCGGTCGTGAACGTCGGCGCGCTCGGCCAGCTCGACAACGCGGTCACCGACGTGAACGCCGAGAGCCTCGCCGCTGCCGGGCTGATTCGCGCCGGCGAGACAAGCGTGAAGATCCTCGGCGACGGCGAGATTACCCGCCCGCTGAAGGTGACGGCGGCGAAGTTCTCCGCCTCGGCCAAGGCCAAGATCGAGCAGGCCGGCGGCCAGGCCATCGTCGCCTGAATGCCGGACCGATTGGCCATGGCCAGTTGTTGATCGTAGTCGCTCGCCGATCGCTCCCCCCGGGTCCGGCCGGCCAGCTCCCTTAACTCACCCCTCTTCCCGCTGTGTTTTCCGCCTTCACGAACTCCCTGAAGATCCCGGAGCTCCGCTCCCGCATCTTCTACACGCTGTCGCTGCTGTTTGTCTCCCGGGTCGCGGCGATCATCCCGCTGCCCGGGATCGATCCCGAGCCGCTGCAGCAATTCTTCCGCGACCAGACGGCAGGGGGCGCGGGGGCGTTGATCGGGCTCTACAACATGTTCACCGGCGGTGCGCTCACCAAGGGCGCCATCGCTGCGCTCGGCATCATGCCGTACATCAGCGCCTCGATTATCTTCCAGCTGATGACGGCCGTCGTGCCCTCGCTCAGCCGCCTGCAGCAGGAGGGCGATGTCGGCCGGCAGAAACTCACCCAGTACACCCGCTACGCCACCGTCCTGATCTGCGTGATCCAGGGCACCCTGCTGCTGCTGGCACTCAACAATCCCCAGCAGCTGTTCCCCGGCTACGACCTCGCCACCTACGGGCCGATCGTGATCGTGGACCGGCTCGGGTTCATCATCACCTCGGTCATCTTCATGACGGCCGGCACCATGCTCCTGATGTGGCTCGGCGAGCAGATCACCCAGCGCGGGATCGGCAACGGTGTCTCGCTCCTGATCACCATCGGCATCCTCGCCGATATCCCCGGCGCGGCGGCGCAGACCTACCAGCTGTTCTTCCGCCCGGTCGGCACCGGCGTCGATCTCGGGATCCCGCACGCGGTCGTCATGGTGGCGCTGTTCATCATCGTCACCATGGGCATCATCATGGTCGTGCAGGGGCAGCGCAAAATTCCCGTGCAGTACGCCAAGCGGGTGGTGGGCAACAAGGTGATGGGCGGTCAGAGCTCGTTCCTGCCGCTGAAGGTCAACTACTCCGGCGTCATGCCCGTGATCTTCGCGAGCGCCATCCTGCTGTTCCCGCAGCAAATCCTCTCCTGGATTGGCAGCGCCTATAACCTGAAGTTCCTCACCGAGTTCTCCCAGAACCTCCTCCACGGCAACTTCTGGTATTATTTCCTGAACGCGCTCCTGATCCTTTTCTTCAGCTATTTCTGGGTCTCGGTCATGTTCAAGCCGATCCAGATCGCCGACGATCTCAAGAAGTACGGCGGCTACATCCCCGGCGTCCGTCCGGGCGCGCCCACGGCGCAGTTCCTCGATTTCGTGATGACCCGGCTGACCCTCGCGGGCGCGATTTTCCTGACCATCATCGCGATCCTGCCGGACATCATCTTCTTCGAACTCTCCGTCCCCCAGCGCATCGCCTATTTCTTCGGCGGCACGGGGATGCTGATCACCGTCGGTGTCATCCTCGACACCATGCGGCAGGTCGAAACCTTCCTGCTCCAGCGGCATTACGACGGGTTCCTGCGCAAGGGCCGGATCCGGGCCCGGAGCACCAATCCGCAGGGCGGGATGACGGGGGAGGCGCTCAGTCAGGAAGCTGTGCTGAAGCTCGCGCTGCCCATGCTCGGCCTGCTCCTCCTTGGCACCGGAATCTGGGCCTACCAGGCCTTCGTGAAATAAGTTCTTTACTCTGACGGCGGTGGCTGGCATCTCCGACCTCTTCTCTGGATACGGACCTGTCGCCAAAGCCAGGGTCCTGGTCCTCGGTTCGCCAGCTGCTGCGTTGAACCAAGTCTGTTCTTTGAATCTTGAGCACGTCTCTCCGACCCGCCTGAAAGGGCCGGAGATTTCGCGCCGCCCGGCCAACGCCGCGGCGGAGGAAGCCCACCTGCTGGCGCGGATGCGCCGCTGGTTCTTCGCGCGCAAACCTGATGCGGGATTTGTCCTGACCGACTTCCCGGCTACGCTGCTCCAAGCAAAGGTCTTCGACGAATGGCTCGATGCCCGTGATGAGCCGCTCCATGCGGTCCTCGCCGGTCCCGGCGCCAACGAACTCGTCGTCGAACACTATCGCACCCTGGGCCTCCTGCATGGGCCCGGAACCCCCGCGACATCATGACGATTCCCATCAAGAACCGGGAGGGGATCGCCCGGATGCGCGAGGCATGTGCCGTCGCCGCGACCGTGCTCGAGCAGCTCAAGCCGCTCGCCCGGCCGGGAATCACGACGCAAGACTTGGAAGAAGCGGGCCGCGACGCCATCGCGCGCCTCGGAGCCCGCAGCGCCTGTTTCGGTTACCAGCATGGTTCGAAGCGCTACCCGGCCCATACCTGCATCTCGGTGAACGACGAGGTCGTCCACGGGATCCCCTCGTTCCGCCGCATCCTCCGCGAAGGTGACATCGTTTCCCTGGACGTCGTCGTCTGGTACGACGGCTATATCGGTGACAATGCCTGCACCGTTCCCGTCGGCGCCATTCCGCCGCCGCTGGAGCAGCTCCTCCGCGTCACGCAGGAATCGCTCGGGCTCGGCATCCGCCAGGCCACCGTCGGCAACCGGATCGGCGACATCTCCGCCACAATCCAACAGTATGTCGAGGCCCACGGTTTCAGCGTCGTCCGCGACATGGTCGGCCATGGCGTCGGGGTCTCGATGCACGAGCCGCCCGAGATCCCGAACTTCGGGCGCAAGGGCACCGGCGACCGGATCAAGCCGGGCATGACCTTCGCAATCGAACCGATGGTGAACCTCGGTGGCTACAAGACGAAGACGCTCGCTGACGGCTGGACGGTGGTGACGGCGGACGGGTCGCCCTCCGCGCATTTCGAGCACACGGTGCTCACCACCGAGAAGGGACCCGAGATTCTGACCCTTCCCCGCTGCCCCGCCGGCACGCCCCAGATTTCCTGACCATTTTCCCACTTACACATAATCCTTAAAACCCAACTCCTCCATTTATGCCTCGCCTTCTCGGTGTAGAAATTCCCGCGAAAAAGAAAGTCGCGTACTCGCTCCGTTACATCAACGGCATCGGATCCACCCGTGCTGACCTGCTCGTCAAGGAGGCAGGCCTGAACCCGGACATGCGGGCCCAGGATCTGACCGAGGAGCAGCTCAACAAGATTCTCCACATCATCACCGAGCACAAATGGGTGCTCGAGGGCGATCTCCGCCGCGAGATTGCCGCCAACCTGAAGCGCCTGCAGGCAATCAACTGCTACCGCGGGATGCGCCATCGTCGCGGCCTCCCGGTCCGCGGCCAGCGCACCAGCACCAACGCCCGCACGCGCAAGGGTCCCCGCAAGACCGTGGGTGTGACCAAGGCAAAGGAAGTCTAAACTTTTAATCCCATGGCCGAAGAAAAGTCCGCACCGAAGAAAGAAAAGCCCGCCAAGGCCGCTGCTGCTCCCGCCGAGGGAGCCGCGCCCGCCGGCGAGAAGAAGGCCAAGGCCCCGAAGGCCGCGGGCGACAAGGCCGCCAAGCCCGCCGCGGAGGCTGCCGCCGCCCCGGGTGCCGCCGCTCCCGCCGCCCCCGCGCCTGCCGGCGAGCAGAAGCCGGTGGAGATGGTCCACGGCGTTGCGCGCCAGCCCACGGCCGAGGAACTGCTGAAGGAGGAGATTGGCGCCATCAAGGTCCGCAAGGCCAAGGGCTCCAAGAACGTCACCTCCGGCGTGGCCAACGTCCTCGCCTCGTTCAACAACACCATCGTTTCCATCACCGATTCCAAGGGCGCCGTCATCGCCTGGTCCTCGGCCGGGAAGTGCAATTTCCGCGGCTCCCGCAAGTCGACCGCCTATGCCGCGCAAATCGTGGCCCAGGACGCCGCCCGCAACGCCATGGCCCACGGGCTCAAGGATGTCCAAATCCGCGTCTCCGGCCCCGGGCTCGGCCGCGACTCGGCCATCCGCGCGCTGCAGGCGATCGGCCTCGAGATCACCGCCATTGTCGACGTCACGCCCATTCCGCACAACGGCTGCCGCCCCCGCAAACGCCGCCGGGTCTGAGCCGCCGCGCCGCGATCTGAAAATTTCAAATCTCAAATCTCAAATTTCTCGACCATGGCTCGTTATACCGGCCCCACCACCCGCATCAGCCGCCGTTTCGGCCAGCACCTGCTTGGCTCCGGCAAGGCCTTCGAACGCCGCGGGTATCCGCCTGGCCAGCACGGACCGAAGCTCCGCCGCAAGGTCTCGGAGTACGCCACCGGCCTCAATGAGAAGCAGAAGCTCCGCCTGATCTACGGGCTCCTCGAGCGCCAGTTCCGCCGCGTCTTCGAGATCGCCAAGCAGGAGCGCGGCGTCACCGGCGAACGCTTCCTCCAGCTGCTGGAAACCCGGCTCGACAGCACCGTCTACCTGCTCGGCCTCGCCAAGAGCCGCGCCGCCGCCCGCCAGTTCGTCAACCACGGCCACATCCGCGTCAACGGCCACAAGGTCGACATCGCCAGCTACAACGTCCAGCCCGGCGACGAAATCGACGTCAAGAACGCGCCCGCCTCGCGCCAGCTCGCCACCCGCTGCCTCGAGGAAAACCGGATCCGCAACGTCCCCGGCTGGCTCACCATGAACCCGGAGACCTTCAAAGCCACCGTCGTGCGCCTCCCCACCCGCGAGGAGATGACCCAGGACGTCAACGAGCAGCTCATCGTCGAGTTCTACTCGCGCTTCTGAGCCGCCCTCCCGCCACACCCAATTCATCGCTCCACGTCAGAACTCCCCAGCCATGCCAAAACGTCTCGGAAAGTTCGAACTGCCCAGCAAACTGACCAAGGTCGAGGAAGGCGCCACGCCAACCTACGCCAAGTTCATCGCCGAGCCCTTCGAAGCCGGTTACGGCCACACCGTCGGCAATTCGCTCCGCCGCGTCCTCCTCAGCTCCATCGAGGGCGCCGCCATCTCCTCCATCAAGATCGATGGGGTCAACCATGAGTTCCAGTCCATCGACGGCGTCGTCGAGGACGTCACCGACATCGTCCTGAACCTGAAGAAAATCCTGATCGTCTCGCACAAGCGCGAGCCGCTCACCCTCCAGATCAAGGTCAACAAGTCCGGCCCCGTCACCGCGGCCGACATCCAGGCCGACGCCAACATCCAGATCATCAATCCCGACCAGGTCATCTGCACGCTCGACACCAAGAAGTCGTTCGAGGCCGAGGTCGAGATCAAGACCGGCCGCGGCTACTATCCCGGCGAGGCCAACAAGAAGGAGGAGCAGGCCATCGGCGTCATCCCGATCGACTCGCTCTTCTCGCCCGTCCGCCTCGTCAAGTACGCAGTCGAGGCCACCCGCGTCGGCCAGATCACCGATTACGACAAGCTGAACCTCGAGGTCTGGACCGACGGGCGGATCACGCCCGACGACGCACTCAAGCAGGCCGCCTCCATCCTGAAGCACCACCTCGACGTCTTCGACCGCGTCAGCGAGGAGGTCTACGAGTTCGAGAACCAGCAGTCGGAGGTCAGCGAGGAGCAGAACAAGCTGCGGAAGCTCCTCAACATGTCGGTCAACGAGATCGAACTTTCCGTCCGCGCCGCCAACTGCCTGAACAACGCCAACATCACCACCGTCGGCGAACTGGCGATGAAGACCGAGCAGGAGATGCTCAAGTACCGCAACTTCGGCAAGAAGTCGCTCAACGAAATCAAGGAGAAGCTCGAGGCCCTCGGCCTGTCGCTCGGCATGAAGTTCGACGAGCGGCTGCTCGATACCAAGAAGGAATCCTGAGGCGAAGTAGCGAGCATCGAGTAGCGAGTAGTGAGCATCGGCTCGCTCGCAACTCTACTCGCTACCCGCTACCCGCTACTCGCTACTAAACCTGAGCTCTCGCGCCGTCCGCTGCCGCCCAACGCTGCGACCGGATTGCCGATCGGGAGCCGGCTAACTTAAAAACCCAATGCGTCACAATAAGCACCACGCGTCCCTCGGCGTGACCCGCGAGCACCGCGCCGCCATGTTGTCCAACATGGCCGCCTCGCTGATCATGCACGGTCGTATCCAAACCACTCTGACCAAGGCCAAGGCCCTGCGTCCCTTCGTCGAGAAGGTCATCACCAAGGCCAAGCGGGCCGCGGCCAAGACCGAGAAGAAGGACCAGATCCATCTGCGCCGGCTCGCCCTGGCCGACGTCCGCAACGAGGACGCCGTCACCAAGCTGTTCAACGAGCTCCACACCGAGTTCGCGAACCGCAACGGCGGCTATACGCGGATCTACAAGCTGGGCCAGCGTCGGATCAGCGACGCGGCGGAGCTGGCGCTGGTCGAGTTCGTCAAGGCCGACGATCCGGGCTACAAGAAATCCAAGGGCAAGAAGTCCGGCCGGGGGCGGAAACGCGCCGACCGGAAGGATGCCGGCTCCGCAGAGGCGGCTGCAGCCGCTCCGGCGGAACCCGCCGCCGAGCCAGCCAAGCCGGCCGAGGCCGAGCCCAAGGGCTGAGGGCCACTGCCAATTGCAAACGCGCCGGAAATCCCCGGCGCGTTTTTTTTGGCGCAGTCTCGCTTGGCGCGAACGCGGAAACCGGCCATCCTGCGCCCGTGTTCGATCTCACCACCGCCACCGTGATCTATTGCGCGCTCGTGGCCGCGGTGTTTCTCGGGCTCTGGCTGGCCTACGATCGGCGCGACCACCGGCGGTTCGAACTCGAGCGCCGCAAGACGACGTTCCACTGCATTCGCTGTGATGCGCTCTACAGCGCTCCCGCCGGCACCGAGCTCGCGCCGTGTCCCCGCTGCGGCCGCGAGAATTCCCGGCTGAGGTTCTGACCCATCCCCTCAGCCCCACCCGCGATGCGTCGCAAACCACGCCGAGATGCGTGGATTCAGCCGGTCGGCCGATCCGGATCCGAGTCATGGTGCAGCTCCTGGATCTCCGCCGCGATCGCCGCGAGCACCGCGGATGACGCGGAAATCACGGGCGGGATCGCCAGGACCGTCGTCACCTCCCATTGACCGCCATCGTGGAGGTGCCCCCAGGCATAGCAGCGGAGCGCGCGGTCGTGTCCCAGCAACGCAAATACCTCGACCTTGCCCTCGAACAGGACGCGTCCATCGGCGGTCTCGCGTACCGTCTCGGTCCGGCTGTGGGCGGCGGTGCATTGGTGGATCCGCTGGATCGTGGCGCCAAGCTCCGCAACGTAGTTCATCGCCCCCATGCAGTGCGCGGGCAACGGAACGTGCAAGCATCCGGAGGACGGGAATTTCCCGGGCATGCCACCGGGCGTTTCCCGGAGCCGTCGGCCGACGGCGGTGGTGTGAACCGCCAGGGTTCCGCCGGGTCTTTGCCGGGCACCTGACTTGCAGCCATGGCATTCATGAACTCGAATTTCCCGCTCGCCGAGGCGACCCGTGCCGAATGGCAGTACCTTGACGGAAAAATTGTTCTCGTCCGTTCGGCCTCCGACCGGGGAAATCCGCCCACGGCGGTCCGCGGCACGATTGAGGTCCGCGAGGAGCACGGCGTCCCCTCGGTCCAGATCGCGCTCGAGTTTCCCCAGATGTTCAGCACCCGCGCCCATCACCGCACCATCATCCTCGACGATGCCGCCGTTGCCCGGCTGCTCGAGTCGGAGCGTGACGGGACCTTTGATCTGACCCTCGACGAACCGCTGGATCCAGCGGCGGCTTCGGACCGCGAGTAGCAAGCGGTCTGCGGCCGGGGCAGAGCCCGGCCCTCCATGAAACCAATGACATTTCCCGGTCAGATTGGCTTTCCTGGAGGGACGCCCTCCGTGGCGTCCTCAAGCCCGATGGGAAATTCATTCTGCGCAGCGGATGGATCTCAGTGGCCGTGACGGAGCACGGCCCTCCATGAATCCAGTGCTCACTTTTCCGTCTGAATGACCTTCCTGGAGGGACGCCCTCCCTGGCGTCCTCAAGCCCGATGGGAAATTCATTCTGCGCAGCGGATCGATTGCGCGGCTGGGACGGAGCCGGCTGGGTTGCGGGAACCGGATCGACCGGCGAGCGACTATGCCGGGTCGATGACTACCCCTACATCAACCAAGGACGTCACGCGTTACATTCTCATTGCGATCGCGCTGACGGCGGTTGCGGCGCTGCTCTGGGAGATTGCGGATGCGCTGGTGATTGCCTTCGGGGGAATCGTCTTTGGCACCGTGCTGCATGCGATGGCCACGCCGATCGCGCGATGGACCGGCTGGTCGCCGCGAGCGGGCGTCGCGGTGGCGGTTGCGATTCTGCTCATCGTGTTTGGCGTGCTGGGATGGTTGTTCGGGGCGCAGGCCGGCGAGCAGTTTGCTGAATTTCGCGAGCAGCTTCCGCAGGCGGCCCAGAAATTCCGGGAGTGGGTCCAGGGCAGCGAGGCGGGGAGGGCGGCGGTGCAGATGATTCAGGACGGGCTCGGCGACGGCAAGGGGTTCACCGGGGTCGGGCTGGCCGCGGGCGCCGCCGTGAACGCGGTCGGGCATCTGCTGCTGATTGTCTTTCTCGGGATCTATTTCGCCGCGGATCCGCCGATGTACCGCAATGGCATGCTGCGGCTGTTTCCCCCGTCCCGCCGCCAGCAGGTCAGGAGCGCGGTGAACGACGCCGGGACCGATCTGCGCAAGTGGCTGTTGGCCCAGCTGGTGATCATGGCCTTGGTGGGCGCGCTGACCACCGTCGGCCTGGCCATCATCGGCGTGCCGATGGTCATCCTGCTCGGCGTGCTGGCGGGCATCCTGGAATTCGTCCCGGTGGTGGGCCCGATTGTCGCGGCGGTCCCGGGAATCCTGCTCGCATTTGCCAAGGGACCGGAAACGGCGCTGCTTGCGCTCGGCGTCTACGTCGTGGTGCAGCAAATCGAGAGCAACGTCATCACGCCGCTGGTGCAGCGCTGGGCGGTCGACCTTCCGCCGGTGCTGGCGCTGATATCGATTGTGATCGCAGGGCTGCTGTTCGGGGTGCTCGGCGTGCTGTTTGCCACGCCGCTCGCCGTCGTGGCCGTGGCGCTGGTGCAGCATCTCTATGTCGAGGACACGCTCGAGAATGGCCGTCCGCGACGCCGGGAGTCGCGCGGGCAGCGGGGCTGATCGGACAGCGTCTCGAAGAATACGATCTCGGAAAGGCGCGGTGGGCCTCCCTGCGTGCGCTCGAGGCCAAGGAGGATCGTCTGTTGCCCGCGGCTGCTCTCGGGCGGCTCGAGCGAATCGGAATACCCGCCGATCTGCCGGCCCTGCGAGAATTTCGCGCTCGACGCGAACGGAAAGGGGGAGATCTGACAAGGAATGTACTCATTTGGACCGACCTAGCGATCGCGAAGATAGAGAGCCGAGCGACGGGTGACTTATCACCGGGTCCTCGCAAGCCTTGACTCGGCTGCGTCGTAATGAACCCGTGCGCGACAACCTAAGCGACGGCATGTGCCGAAGGGGTCAGGTTGAAACCCGACCCCTTCGGCCTTGGTGCGCTGCGGCCTTAGGCCGATTTTCAGTGCCGCATCCGTCGGACGAACCCGACCGCCAGCAGGCACTCCAGCCCGAATGGCAGATAGCCGGCGTAGCCCAGCAGCGGCATTTCGAAGACCAACCAGCGTTCCACATACGGCACGGTGTAAATCCATTTCGCGAGGCTGTGCCAGTTCCACATCTCCCAGAAAAAGCCGCACGCCAGTGCGCCGAGCATCCAGGGCAGCGCCTCGCGCCAGTCGCCCGCCGCCAGATCCGCGGCCAGTCTGCCCTGCGGCTGGATCCGCTGGAGCCCCAGCATGAGCGCGAGCGGCGCGACCCAGAGGGCGGGGTAGGCCACCTGCGGCCAGGCTCCCGTGAGGACGAGTGCGATCGCGCCGCCCCCGAGCAGAAGCCACCCCGTCGGCCGCCAGTCCAGCCAGCGCCAGGCGGGGCCGGCTGCCGCCCTTCGTTGCAGTTGCGCCGCGGAACCGATGAGTTCGGCCATCGCTGCCACCGCGGGCAGCACGGTCGAGAAGCAGAGCGTGGCGTTGAAGGCATAGCCGACGGCGTCGAATTGCTCCACGGCAAGGTAGTGCCAGTTCCGGACAAACCGGTTCAGCCATTCGAAAATCCACCAGAACAGCGCGCTCGCGCCGAACAAGGCCGCCCACCCCCCGGGTGAACGCACCATCAGGCAGCTGCCGGTCCGCGCCACAGTCAGCGCATTCAGCGTTACGATCAGCCCCAGCCAGAGCGGGAAGAAAGTGTAGAGTTGCGCTGGCTCGAACCACGCAAATCGCGTCCAGGCCAGCACCCACCAGATGCCCGTCCACAGCAGCGCGACCCAGCCCCACCAGGGAAACCCCCCTCCCGGCCGAGCCGGCTGCCGCACGGCGGGATTGGCCGGCGTCTGACCCGGAGCCGTCGGGACGGTTCTCCGCAGCCACGGCGCGAACACGGCGGCCAGCACCAGTACCACCGCCAGGCACGCCGGCCATCCGAACCGGGGATAACCGGCCGGGACATCCAGCGGCGGCGGGAAGGTGAACACCGGCGCCAGCTCCCGCCCCGCCAGCCACGCGCCCAGCAGCGGCAGCCCCACGACTGCGCCAACCATACCTGCAAGTGCGGCGACCCGGGCCATCACGGCAGCTTGGACCGATCTGCCGGAGGTGAAGAGAAGATTTCGCATGAACCGCCGAATTCATTCGCCGCGCCGGCTCGAACGTTGCTCGCTACCGACAAGACCTTTCCTCGATGACACGGACATTGCTCGTGGTGGACGACAACAACTCGGTGCGGGAGTCGCTGCGCTTCCTTCTCGGACGCCGCGGTTACATTGTCCTCCTGGCGGAGAGTGGCGAGCGCGCACTCGAACTCGCGCGCACCAACTCAATCGATGGCGCCATGATTGACGTGCAGATGCCGGGTATGAACGGTCTCGAGGTCTGCCGCGTTCTCGCCGCGCCCGCGGTGTCTGAGGCTCGGCGGATCCCCATTTGGATGATGACCGGCTGTCCTTCGCCCGCGGTTACCCGACTCTCCGCCGAAGCGGGCGCGCTCGCCCTGCTGGGCAAGCCGTTTGATCTTCCCGACCTGTACCGCCGGTTCGATCAGCAGTTTGGTGAGGAACCCGTCGCCCCGGTTCAGGGCGGCACCGGGCCGCTTCCTGCACCGCCCGAGCCGCCCGCCGCGGCATCCGCGTAGCCCGGACCATTCGCAACGCGGGAGCGGCAACCGAACCAGTGGCGAGCATAGAGTAGCGAGTAGCGAGACACCCATTCCTGGAGGGACGACCTCCGCGTCGTCCATAAATCCGATTCGGAAATCCATTCTGCGCAGCGGACCGATCTTCACGGCCGTGGCGGAGCACGGCCCTCCAGATGATGAAAACCGTCGCGAGAATGCGCGATCCGGATACATGGTAGCCCACCGCGTGTTTTGGCTGCGGGTGGCATTTAACAGAAGGTAACGGAGGTAACGGAGAGCAAACGGACTGAATCCGCCGACGCAGCGGGCTCGCCACAGGGGAAACTCCTTTCCGCGCTGCGTGCCGCTGGACGAATGCCATTTGTTGCGCAGCGTGTGCCATGCAGCTCTCCGGTTTTCACCATCTTACGGCGGTCACTGCCGATGCCGTGCGCAACCACGAGTTCTACACCCGCACGCTCGGACTGCGGCTGGTCAAGCGGACCGTCAACCAGGACGACGTCTCCGCCTACCATCTCTTCTACGCGGATGGCCGCGCCACTCCAGGCACGGACATCACCTTCTTCGAATGGCCGGTGCCCCGCGAACGCCGCGGGACCCGCAGCATCGCCCGGACGGGATTTCGGATCGACAGCGAAGAGAGCCTCCGCTGGTGGGAGCAGCGGTTTGTCGATCTCGGCGTCGCGCACGTTCCCATCACCACTCGCGACGGACGGGCCACGCTCGATTTCGAGGATTTCGAAGGCCAGCGGTTGAGCCTGGCCGTCGAAACCGGCCGCGAACCGGCTCATCCCTGGGCCGGCAGCCCGGTGCCGCCGGAGCATCAGCTGCGCGGATTGGGTCCCGTGACGTTGAATGTGCCGGACCTCGGACCGACCGAGGCGGTGCTGACGCGCGTCCTGAACATGCAGCCGGTGCGGCAGTATCCGGCTCGCGCGGGTGACCAGAGTGCAAACGTCCACGTTTTCCAGATGGCCGGCGCCGGAGCCGCAGCGGAGCTGCATGTCGCCGTCGAGCCCAATGGATCGCTGGCGCGGCCCGGCGCCGGTGGCGTGCATCATGTCGCATTCCGCGTCCGGACCCTGGCGGAGTACCAAGGCTGGGCCGAGCGGTTGCAGACGATGGGCATGCCCTCGAGCGGGCCGGTGGATCGGTTTTACTTTCGCAGCCTCTATTTTCGCGAGCCGAACGGCATCCTGTTCGAAATCGCCACCGACGAACCCGGCTTTGCGGCCGACGAGCCGATGGAGGCGCTGGGCGATCGTCTCGCCTTGCCGCCCTTCCTCGAGCCGCGGCGATCGCAGATCGAAGCGGGGCTGAAGCCGCTCAACTTCCGGCCGACCGGGTGATTGTCCCACGCAGAGTGGGGCACAAACCCACCGGGTGCGGGCGATTCCGATGGCCGAATCAGCGGTCGGTTGGTTGATGCAGGAGAAGGACTACCGCGCGATTTTATCCTCAATCGACGACGCAATTGCGGTGCTCGAGCGTCAGGGGATTCGCTCGCCCTCGGACAAGAAGGTCTACGAAGCGCTGACGGCGCTGCGGAAATCCGTGAGCGAAACCCAGGGCGATGTGGTTTCGCGGGCCCCGGAACAGCCGGACTCGTCGACGCGGAAACGTGACGGCCGCCATCGCGATTCGGACGGTGACAACCGGGATTAGTTAGGACCGCACCCCACCCATGAGTGGGTATCCACCCACGCGCGGGGCCAGGTCGGATGTGGCATTCTCTCCGCGAGCAGCAGCCATTCCCACCCTTGCGGTCCCGGCCTTTTCTCGAACTTCAGAACCTCAAAAAAAATGAACCACCTCACCTGCCCGGATAGCTCTCATTCGCTCGCAACTTCCACGCTTGTCCTCCCCGCGTCAGCCCCTCTGGCGGAGAACGCTCTGGTGCAGCCGACTGGAATCGCGATCCCGCCGGCCGATCTGCCGCGCGCCACCCCACCGCTCGCGCCGATCCTCGTGGCCGACGACGACGAGGATGACGTGTATTTCATCCAGCGAATGATCAAGAAATCGGGTGTGCGGAATCCCGTGAAGGTGTTCGATGACGGTTCGGAGGTGGTCAATTACCTCGGCGGTGCACGGCTCGACACGGCCGGTGGCCGTGAGCGCTGTCCCCGGCTGCTCTTTCTCGACTTGAAGATGGCGGGCCTGGGCGGGCTTGGCTTCCTGGAATGGGCCCGCCAGCAGAAGGGGATTTCGCCGCTCACGATCGTGGTGCTGTCGAACGCAGCCGATCCCGAAACCGTCAGCCGGGCACTCGCACTGGGTGCCCATCGCTATCTCGTGAAATATCCCAGCCAGCAGACGATGACCACGATCGTGCGCGGGGTCTACCCGTTCACCTTTGCCTGAAGCTGGAGTAGGGCAGGTCTATTTGACCTGCCCGGGTCAGGTCGGGGCTAGCCGGGAAATTTTACACTTACCTGCGACCTACTCCAACACCCTGTCGGATGCCGGGCATGGTAGCGCCGGTCTCCGACCGGCGTGCGCCAGTCGGAGACTGGCGCTACGGCGTGCAACCGCGCCCCGCGAGTGTGCCACTATACGAGCTAATCCGTCCGCGAGGCGCGGGGCAGGTTTGGCAGCGGGTTTCCCGGGATCAGCAATGGGCCGGCGAGAAACACATCGGCCGAAGCCACGTCGACGACCACCAGCACGGCATGGAGGTTTTCGGCGCCAAAGGTCTCCAGTCGGGTGACCTTTGGCAGCTCCGGTGCACTGGCCTCGAACCGCATTCCCCGGTCCAGGCGGTAACGATGTTCGTCGGCATGCACCAGCAGCACGGGCTTGCCGAATGCCGCCGCCTCGGCCTCGAAGGTCCTAAGCGTTCGTTCGAAGCCCGCGGCATAACCCTGCCGGCCCTTGTCCGCCGCAAAGGGGTTGGCTTGGAAGAACCACGCGATAGCCGGGGCATTGCTGCTGCGGGCCGCGGCAAACGTGGCGCGAATCCAGGCCTCGTTCGCCGAATCCCGTTCGCGCCATTCCGTCATCGCCGATGCCGATGACGGCCGATGATTGTTGCCACTGCCCACGACGTGGACGGTCGCGAAGACCACTCCCTGGACGGTCCAGCGGGCGTTTTCGACATAGGCGGAGAAGCGGGGATCGCGGCGCTGCGTGGTCAGCGCAATCGGCCATCGGCCAAGGCTGCGTTCCTCGGCAAAGAACAGGGTCCGCAGCTTCGCCAGCCGCTCGAGCGGATCGTAGCGTCCAGCCTTCTCGGAATGCGTGTCGGTCCACTCGTTGTCGCCCGGCGTGTAAATCAACGGCCCATCGAACTGGTTGAAGTCGTCGCGACGGCGCTCCAGCAGCGCATCCGTGCACAGCTCGTCGCTCCCATTGATGTCACCCATGTGGACTGTGAACGCCGGGGCAACGCGGTTGATTTCCGTGATCACGCGGGCGAACCGCCGGGCGCTGTCGGGGCGGCTCGCGTAGGGCATGCATCCCAGCGCGGCGAACGCGAACGGCTCCGCCCGCAACGCGGCGAAGGGAGCAAGGCTGGCTGCGAGCAGCACGAGGAGCCAGCGAGGGCGGAGTGGAGCGCGAATCATGCGACAATGGCAACAGCCGCGCCGGCAAACCGCAAGTGTCAGGCTAGCCGGCAGCCCAGAGACGTTGGAGTAGCATCGCGATCAGGTAAAGCAGCGCCGTGATCAGGGTCAGCACGAGGACGAGCAGCAGCAGGATCATGAACCCGATGGCGCGGAACGAACGGGTCTCGAGTTGCGGCCGGTAGTGGCGCTCGATCAGCTGTACGTTCCGGATGTTCGCCTGCCACGCGAAGTCGAACAGATCTCCCAGCACCGGCACCGTGCCCACCACCGCCTCGAGCAGGATGTTCCCCGTCATCCGGCCAAGCACCCGGCGCGGCAGCCCCAGCCGTGCGCCTTCATACAATACATATAGCGACAACAGGGCTCCAATCCAGTCACCGGCACCTGGCATCAGCCCGAGGATGGGGTCGAGGCCGATCCGCCACCGACCGATCGGGATCGATCGATCCAGCATCCACGCGAGTGCCCGGACCCGCCGCAGCCTCCTGGCCGCCTCGGCACCCGGCGGCGGCCGGGACATGGGCGTGACGGTGCCAGTGGGCATGCGAGTCCGCGGCTCAGGTGGCAGGCCGCTTGAAGACGGCTGCATCGATGATCGACCACAGGTGAATCACCCAGCCGAGCAGGAAGATCCACAGGACACTTGCCAGCACGAACATGATCAGCGCCCGAAAAACCTTCCCTTGGAGCAGCTGGCCCAGCCCCGGAATGAAGAAACTCGCCAGGGCGGCGATGACGTTGCCGGTCGATCCAGGGGAAGCAGCCATGGCAGGACAGTCCCGCAAGAGACACTTTGGTTCGCGGCGAGTTGCAACGGTGCACGGGATCCTGCGGACCACCACCCGCGGTGCCACTGCCGCAGGGATCTTCCGGCGCAGCTCAGGCCGCGCACGCGGCGCCGGCCGGCTCCAGCGTTCCGACCGCGCGACGAGCGGCGGGGGGCCGTTCTGTGTGGCCTGATGCCACTGCGGAATTCTTCCGGGGGGCTTGGAGGGAGATTGTCCAGGCCTCGTTCGGGCCGAGCAGCGCCACAATCGTGAGCTTCCGACCTTGCCCGCGGCTGAGCAGCGTCCCGATCCAGCGTTCGAGCGGATCGGATAGGACGTGCGGCCGTGAACTGGCGAGGACAACCACGGAGCCGCGAGCGGCTTCGGCGAGCGAGTGTTCGCGCCAGGCTTCCGCATCGAGCTGATCGAAGCGCCAGAGCATCGGGACCAGTTCCAATCGCCGGCCCGCTGCCTTCAGGACCGCCTTGATTTCCGCCATCGCGCGGCGGGCGGCAGGGATGTCGGCATACGCGATGAAGGCGGCGAAAGGCTCCCCTTTCTTTCGACGCCGGCGAACGGCGGGCTTGGCAGGCGAACGACGACGACGAGAAGGGGTAACGGGCGACATCATTGCCCGAATCGTAGCCCCCCGGTCATGGAACCGCACTGGGGTGGAGCGCGTAGATGGACCGGGTTATGCCCCCGGGGGGCGTCCGACTCGGCTCCGATCGGCAAGCAGCCAGATCGCCAGCAGCACGGCAACAGCGAGCAGGACGAGCGCCGTCACCTGCGGCGCCGCGAGCACATCGGCGACGTAGGCGAGATGGAAATGGAGCTTGGCCGCGAAGTTCATGTTGGCCGTCCAACTCTGCAATTGCACGATTTGCGCTGCCGGCCAGCCCGGATGGCTCCAGCGATCGGCCACGTGGCCCTGGACCGCGAAATGGAGCGCAATCCCGCAGACGAGGTCGACTGCCGCCCCGGCCAGCACGACTCCCCGCCACCAGCGATTCAGCTGCGACCACCGCGCCGCCAGGAACGCCAGGCCAATCAGGATCAGCGGCTGCAGGCAGATATGCGCCAGCCCCCAATGGTCGCGTGCCCCGTGCACGGCCACTCCAATCACGATGGTCGCCCCGACGAACCAGGCCCAGAAGCTGCGCGGCGCGGGCCCGGTCGTGCGCCAGAGCCGCCAGGACTCGCGGGCAACGACAATCCACCCGAGGCTGCCGACAGCGAATGGCAGGTTGACCTGGTAAACCTGGAAAAACCAGTCGCGCCACCATCCCCACGGGCTCTGCTGGGCGATCAGCGTCGAATCCAGGGGGCGCAGGAAATGCGGCACGAGCGTATCCCGGAGATTGAGCGCAATCTTTAGGAACTGGTTGCCCGAACGCACGTGCTCCGAAGTGACGCTGGTATTCGACAGGAAGGTGCCGGCCACTCCGTACTCGCCAATCGACCACGCGAACCACGGCACGAGGATCAGCAGTCCCGTGACCAGCGCGCGAATCGCTTGCCGCCGCGAGTCCGCGTCTGCCGGGCGAAAACCCGCGACCAGCCACCAGCCACCCATGACCAGGAGATAGGGTGCGGCCGAGTAATGGGTGAGCAGTGCGGCAGCCATCAGCCCCGCCCACCAGCAAAGGGCGTGCGGCGGGGGAGCCGGATCGCGCAGCCGCAGAAAGAAGGACAGGGAGGCCAGGACGTAAAATGCCGCTGGGAGCTTCGTCCAGGGAAAGGTTGCATTCTGGACGAAGAGCGGCGAAGCCATGCAAACGACCGCCAGGATGGCGGCGGCGCGGATGCCGCCCCAGCGGACGGCAAGGCAGGCGGCCGGCAGGTAAGCGAGCGAGGCGAGGAGTGCTGTGACCACCTGGAAGGAGGCGAAATCGCCGCCGCCCAGGTGGACCAAGGCGCCGGTTACCACGTTGGCGAGCGGCGGCCGGGCCGGCAGGGTATAGACCCCGATGAACCGCGAGTCGCGCGGCCATTGCTCGAGAAAGAATCGCGTCCGTTCCCAATGCTCAATCCAGTCGCCAGCCCAGCCGCCGCCCGAGAAACTGGTGATGAACGGCAGCCAGCCCAGGCACCAGAGCGATACGATTGCCTGACCCGCCAGGATTCGGCGGGCGGTTGGATCGGAAAGCGCCGTCTTCAGTTCACGGTGGCCTCCGGCGAGCCCGACCAGCGCCAGGACCGGGAGCGCCCAGAGCAGGTTGGGCGAGGAGCGCGTGATGAAGACGACCCAGGCGAAGAGGAAGATCCCGGCAATCGAAACGCCGACGCTGCAGAGGACTTTTTCCGCCGGGGCAACCGCCAGCCGGGCCACGAATACCCAGCCCAGCCCAAAGCCAATCACTGCAAATAGGAGCGCGATGGCTGGAAGGGTGAGCAGCATGCGGGAGCGGTGCTGAGACAGGACGCTGGCTGGATCATGCGTTGTTCACAGCGGATACGCGCCGAGCGTTGGTGACCCCGTGACCCTGTCCAGTCCGAACTCCTGGCGCGGGGCGCAGTTGCTACCGGCGAGTGGCCGGACTGGGACGAAGGGAGGCTTGACGAGGCGTCACCTCGACCCGGTAAAGCACCATGTCGCCGTCAGCCCAGACGCGCGCCATTCCTTCAGCAGGGTGCCGCAGGAAGGCGCTACGGGAGAGAAAGCGTTCGTTGACGTGGCCGTGGTTCAGCAGGATCCAGCCGACGTTCGCCTGGCGGAGCCGGATTGCCAGTTCGCGGCGGGTGCATTTCGAGTTGAAGAGGAACCGCACTTCCGGACTCCAGAGTGGCAGCGTGCGCGCCCCATATTTGGTGAGCAGCGCGTTGGGTCCGAAGACCAGCATCCGCTGGTTGCCGGCGAGGCGTGCAATGGCGCCAAACGCCGGATCCGCGTGGTACTCGTGCAGCGCATTGCCGACCTGTGCCCAGATGCGCGGAGGCAGCCGATGTGCATTCGCCGGCAGGACCAGCGCCCGTGCGGCGCTGTCAAGTCCAAGGACTGCCAGTACGAGCGCGACGGCGGCAAGGGCGCGCGACGTCTGCGCGCGCGCCGCGAGGACAGCACCTCCCAGAGAAGCCGCGAGCAAAAGCGCGGGAGCCAGCACGCGCAGCGAATAGGTGAAACCCGCTGCCGTATGGCTTACAGACGCGATCCATAGGGTGATTCCGACGAGCATGAACGCGATCAGCACGCGTCCCTGGCGCACGAAGTGCCACGCGCCAATCAAGCCACCTACGGCGACGGACCAGGAGTTTGCCGCCAGGAGCCGGAGCGCCTGGGCCGGCAGATTTCCCCAGCCGAATTCCTGGCGGTACACTGCGCCCAACCACGCATGCACCTCGTTAACGGGAAACAGTCCGCCGACCCCATGGTTGAAAAGCGGATTCCCCGTGTGCAGCCAGTTCCGGGCGTACCAGGGCAGGCTTGCCAAAGCGGCGGCGGAACCATAAATCGCGAGGCCCTGCCAGGACAGGCCGCGCGCCATCCCTAATGCGAGTCCTAGCCATGGAAACACCAGCCCGTATTCGCGCGCCAGCGCCGCCGCCCCCGCCGCGAGCCCGGCAAAAACAAGGGGCAGGAGGCTTTCCGTTTCGCGTGTGCTCGGCAGGTACACCAGCAACCCGGCAACCGCGATGGTCATGAATCCGGTCTCGTGCCCCATGACGCTCGCCCACACCACCAGTGGCGAAGTCACGAGCAGGGCACACGCAAACGCCGCTGCGCGTTCCGAGAACCACCGCCGTGTTACCGCATGCGTGCCTGCGACCACCAGGCAGAACTGCAGGATAATCACCGGTGCGGTGAGCGCAGGCCGCGCGGCGCCTGCCACCGCATAGCACCAGAAGTAGAGCGTCGAAATCGTCGGAGGAATGCCATCCGGCCAGGCATAGATCTCATAATCGTTCGCAGTGACCGGCGGATAAAACGCGAGCGTACCGCGTGCCAGCATTTGCTCGGCCAGATAGTTCCATCGGAAGATCGTATCGGCGCCAAATAGCGGCTGGGCGCAGGCACGGTAGACAGCCACTCCAAACGCCGGGACGAGGCAGGCGAACAACGGCCAATACTCGCCCACTCTGAGTTCGAGCCCTGCCGGCATGCCGGGTGGCGCTGCCTGCCGCCAGTGCCACCACGATGCCGCAAGCGTGAGGAGCAGCCAGCCAGCGGCGACGCTGTGCAATCCCAGCCGCAGGCCAGCAGCATCCAGGGCGAGAACGATGCTGGTGAGCCCGACCGCACCGGCAAGAAAGCCGGCCAGCAACGGAACCGGCAGCCGCGCCTTACGCGCAATCAACCAGCCTGGCATCACCACGGCTCCAGCGCCGACCATCCCCAAGGCAAAATCGGCGGCCGTCATGGCGAATGATGCGGCGCGGCGGTGCGTTTGAAAACGAAGTACAGGGCATCGAACTCGACGAACCCTCGTCCTGGCAGGAGTTGGATGGCATCGATCGCGCGACGCACGTCAAAGACGCGTGCCAACCGATACTGCTCGCTCAACAGGCTCGGCGCTGCCGCGTCCGTCGCCCGCACCTGATCGGCCCGCAAGACGAGCCATTCCGGCTGCAAGACCGTGATTATCTCGGCATGCGGTTTGTGGCCGGCATGACGGGCGGCGACGACTTCGGGCGATGCCAGCCCCGGATAGTCGAGCATCTTCAGCCCGGAGAAGTAACCGATGTAGCCCAGCGGCTCGAGATACACCCGGTCCCGTGAGGTAGCGTTCCGGCGAAGCCAGAGACCGATTTCGCGACGCTGGCCGTCTTCGATCAGCGTTTGCTGCGTGCGCATCTGCACCGTGACCGCAAACAGCAGCACCAGCGAGCCGAGGGTGAGCGTTGCTCCGAACATGCGGGCCACCGGAGCGAGTGCACGCCGGAGGCGGCTTGAATGGTCGCCGGTGCGAATCGCGACATCGAGCACGTAGGCCCACGAAATGAAGCCGAGCGCCTGCCAGCCGGGATAATACCAGGGTGAGCGCGGGATGTATTCGACATAAAACCCGCCAACAAAGAATGCCGCGGATGCGATCCGCCCTTCTGATCGCAACCCGGGTGAAATCCAGGCGAGCGCCGACCCCACGCTCAGCAACCGCGCCGCCCATGGCATCCCGGCTGGCCACCCCCCAAAGTAATAATACGACGGCATGAACACGTCGTGAAGCGCCGTGTGGCCGGCGAGAAGGCGCCAGGGATACAGCAGAAGGGCAATGGCCAGCTCTCCCGGCGGATGATGTGAAACTTTGGCCGCGATGGTGTGCGGCACCGGGGTTCCGTAATAGAGCCATGTGAAGATCAGCCACGGGGCATAAATCAACAGGCCAAGTCCGACCACCTGCGCCAGTCTGGGGATTCGATCTCGCAACCGGCTGGAGTGATCTGCCCGGCCGAAGGCGAGCCATGCCAGCGCGAGGGCTCCAAACCAAGCCACGCCGTCCGGGCGGGTCCATTGCAGCCCGCCAAATGCGAGTGCTGTCGGCCCCACCCGCGCGCCGGCGGCCAGTGCACGCCACGCCAGCGTGATGAACAGCACCAGCAGGGCCGTCTCCATGCCATTGATGGTGAAATCGACCGTCTTGGCATCGAGCGCCCACGCAAGGCATGCGGCGCCGATGGCCAATGCACCCAGCCCGGCCCGTGTCATCACCCTTGCCGCCGTTCCTACGGCACCAGCCAGAGCCGCGACACTCACGAGCCGAAAGAGCCAGAGCGCCCGCTGTGCCCGGTCACTCCCTTCACCCCCGCCCGCAAAGAGCGCCGGCAGCAGCGTGCCCAGTGGCGAAGTGAACGTGTGGACGCGTTCGCCGGGCTGGTACACCAACCCTTGCCCGCTCGCGAGATTCAGGCTGCTGCGAAAGGTGATGTAATAATCCTCCCAGGCGTGGTTGGTGAAGGCGGCAAATCCGAGGCAGGCACTGGCCGCCACGATCGCGACCAGCGCGGGCAGACGGCGGGAGTTGATCCGTGAATCCGACATGGGCTGAGTGAGCGGTCTTCGAATTGCGATGGGAATGCCAAATTGTCCGGAGCGGCAGCGGGCGCCAGGGCATGCCGCTCCCCCGCCAGCCGGCACGGACATCAGGGCAAGGGATTCCGGCCGGCGCCTGTCCTGCGGCATCAACGCAGCAGATTGTATTTGAAGATCGCCCACAAGGCGCGGAAACCGTCGCGCCAGCCGATCTTCTTTCCCTCGGCATAGGTGCGGCCGTAGTAGCCGATGCCAACCTCGTAGATCACCACGCCGAGCTTCGCCACCTTGGCCGTGATCTCCGGCTCGAAGCCGAAGCGGTCCTCCTCAATCGTGATCCGCTGCAGTACCTCCCGGCGGAAGACCTTGTAGCAGGTTTCCATGTCGGTGAGGTTGAGGTTGGTCGCCATGTTCGAGAGCAGGGTCAACAGCGTGTTCCCGACCATGTGCCAGAAATAGACCACGCGGTGCGGCTGGCCGCCCTGGAAACGGGAACCGAACACGACATCGGCGCGACCATCGGCAATTGGCTGGAGCAGCCGTGGGTACTCCTGCGGGTCATATTCCAAATCGGCGTCCTGGACGATCACGACATCGCCGGTGGCGGCGGCAAACCCGGTGCGCAGCGCGGCGCCCTTTCCCCGGTTGACCTCGTGATAGATGATCTGGTCGACCAGCGGGGTGATCTGGGTCCGGAGGATATCCCGCGTGCCATCGCGCGAGCAGTCATCGACGATGATGATCTCCTTGGACGCCACTGGCGCCGCCCGGACGCGCTCCACGATCGCGCGGATGGTCTTCGCCTCGTTGTAGCAGGGGATGACGATGGAAAGCTTCATGCCGGAGGCCGTCGGAGCCTACGGGGCCGCGTCGGTGGGGGAAGGATTTTCGTGGCGGTTCCGGAGGTTGACGCCATTCCGGCCGGGCCGCAGCGTTGGCCAATATTGTGGACCGGCCAACCTCGCCGCATGGCTCAGATGGCGCTGACAGCACTCCGGCTGGGATCGGCAGTGGTCCGGTATCCGGATTGCCGGGCGCCGGTGATCCCCGGCCGATCGCCCATCTTCATAACTTTTCCTGGCTCGTCGGCGGAAGGGTGTTGCGGCTCATGGTGAGCCTCACGGTCGGGGCCTGGGTGGCGCGCCATCTCGCACCGGCGGATTTCGGGACGCTGAGTTACCTCATCGCCCTGGTGGCGCTGCCGGCGGCGCTCGCGGCGATGGGACTGGACGGCCTCATTGTCCGGGAATTGGTCAGCCGGCGGCAGGAGGCGGGGGAGATCCTCGGGACCGCGCTGGGCCTGCGGGTTGGCGCCGGCCTGTTCCTGTACGGCGGGCTGCTGGGGTTCGGTTGGTGGGAGGTCGGACCGGGGCCGACACTCCTGATGCTGGCGATGGTTGGGTTCGAGGTGGTGCTGCAGGGCGGCACGGTCTTTGACCTGTATTTCCAGGCGCGGCTCGCGAACAAATGGACGGTCGCGGCCGGCACGCTGGCGACACTCCTGGCCGCAGCGGTGCGCGTCGCGCTGATCCTTCGCGATGCGACAGTCGTGGCCTTTGCGGCGGCCGTGATGCTGGAAGCGATCCTGCTCGCGGCAGGGCTCGCCTGGTTTTACCGCCGGCAGGAGCGGACGAGGGAGCGCTGGCGGTTCAGCCGGGCCCGGGCGCGGGCGCTGCTCGGCGAGTGTTGGCCGATGATCGTCTCCGCCGTCGCGATCGCCGGCAGCATGCGGCTCGATCAGGTGTTGTTGCAGGCTCTCGCGGGGGACGCGGCGGTCGGCGTATACGCGGCGGCCGCGCGTCTGGGCGAGGCCTGGTATTTTCTGCCCATGTTTTTGGGAACGGCGCTCAATCCATGGATCCTCGCCGGGCGGTCGCTGGGCGCGGAGGCCTACCGCCAGCGGCTGTTGCGGCTCTACTCCGGGATGATCTGGGGCGCGGGGGCGGTGGCAGCGCTGGTGGCGCTGGCGGCAGGCCCGTTGATTTCGATCCTGTTTGGCGCGGACTACGTCGACGCGGTCAGCCCGCTGCGGATACACGTGCTGGGGGGAGTCTTCCTGGCCCTCGGCATGGCGGCGGGGAAGTGGTATCTCGCGGAGGGCTACACACTCGGGCTGATGCAAAAGGCGCTGTTCGGGCTCGCGGTCAGCGCCATCGGAAACCTGCTCCTCATCCCGCGCTATGGCGTCAGCGGCGCGGCCGCCGCCGCCGCCGCCGGGCATTTTGCCGCCAACGTCGGCTACGACCTGATCGACCCGCGGGTGCGGCCGCAATTGGCCTTGAAGCTGCGTGCACTTGCGCCTTGGAGTCTTGCCAAACCATGAGCGAGACGCGCAAGTTCCGGGTGGTCTATACCACCGGGGCATTCGATCCCTTCCACTTCGGACACCTCAATATTCTCCGGCGCGCCAAGGCCATAGCGGAGACGCTGATTGTTGGCGTCTCAACCGACGAGCTGGTCCGGCAGGCCAAGGGGCGTGAGCCGTTCATGAGTCTCGCGCAACGCATGGCGATCCTTGCGGAGCTGCGCTGCGTCGATCGCGTGATCCCGCAGGTCGACAAGAACAAGCAGCGCGTGGTCGATGAACTCGAGGTCGACGCCATCGTGGTCGGTTCCGATTGGCGTGGCCGATACCCGCCGGTGTCGTGCGAGCTGGTTTACTTCGACTATACCGAGGGCATCAGCTCGTCCTTGTTGCGCGACCGGCGGGACGAAAGCGATGGACGCTGATTCGCCCGCCCGGCCGAGGGTACGGCTCCTGGTTTTCTCGTTGACGGTCGCACGGGAGTCCCTGCGCGCGGAACTGGCATCCGTGCCGCCGGGCGAGAGCGCCTGCATCCTGACACCGCACTGGCTGTTTCCCGCGGAGCGCGAGTGCTTGGAACAAGGAAGCGCGGTGGCCTGCCACTACCGGACCTTCCACGATCTGCTCGAGGTGGCGGACATGGAGCGCTGCGACGAGGAGGCGGATCGGCAGGTGGCGGCCCGCGCCGCGCGGCGCGAGGACCGAATCACGGAATATTATGCCACGCTGACCCGGCTGAAGAACCGGCGGCTCGCGGAGCGGATCGGCGGGGAGTTTGAGGTGCAGGGTGGGGCGGTGCTGTGCGGCGACCTCGGCATCGACGTGGCGGTGTGGCGCGAGTTTGGGCTGGCGGACCGCGCGCCATCGAAACCCACGCGACCGCGTCCGCTCCGATCCCGGATTCGCCGGCTCCTGACGCAGCCGATGCCCTGGCACTACCTCGAATGGGAGGGGCAGCGCTGGCTTCTGCTCGGGCCGCCGGAGCGGGTCGGACAGTATTTCGACCGTTCGGTCGTGACGCTGCGCCCGGTGGGCCGGGCCGCGGCTATCTGGCTGAACCTCCAGCTCGTGATGGCCCGCCGATTGAAGCCAGACTCGCGCTGGGCGCTGGCCCTGCTCCGGCCGGCCAACGGGCTGTGGCGGATTTGGCGGTGCCCCGTCACGCGGCTGGCCGCAGCCGTCCACGAACACAACGCCGCCGTGGCATTCCTTGCCGCCGCGTTGAAATTGGAATGTGTGAACCTGCAGGACAGCTTCCTGCCCTCGTACTATCCCAGCTGCTACCTGCGTTATCGCCCTGCGGTCCGTGAGTACCTGGTCTGGGATCGTTTTTCCCAAGGCATCTTTGATCGGCATGGGCTCGCGAGCCGCATCTGGCCGGCTTACCGATCCTGGGAGTTTCCCGCCATCGATCCGGCCGCCTGGTCACCGGTGCGCCGTGTTGTCTATCTCGCGAGCGGGGCCGGGGACTGGACCGCCCTGAAGAATCGCTCCGATGAGGATCTGGTGCTGGCCCTGCTGATCGAGGCGGCGCGATCCCGACCGGAGGTCGACATCCGCTACCGGCCGCATCCGCTGTGGCTGCATCCCGAGCACCAGGGGCTCGATTCGATCCGGCGGGCGGTCGACTTGGTCGAGTCACTCGCCCTGCCCAACCTCCATGTTTCGCAGGGCGCGCGATCCGACGGTCAGGGATTTGCGAATACCGGCAACCTTTCGGCCGTGGGATCGTCCGTGGACGAGGACATCGCCTGGGCCGACCTGGTTTTGGGCGAGCATTCGCAGACTCTGCTGGTGGCCGCGCAGCGCGGCAAGGTCATCGCGGGGATCAACGTTTCGCGGCACCCGCCCTACTTCGGCGATTACGTCCGCGTTGGCTTCCCGCTGGTACGGACGGCTGGCGATCTGCTTGCCCTGCTTGCGCGGCTGGCCGCGCCGGCCGAGGCTCGGGCATTCCTGGCCGGCTACAACGACGCGATCCGCCGCCACAACCGGGAAAACTGCGGGCTGGCCGGGCCGGCCTGAGCCAGTCCACCGCGGAATTTTGCATCGCCGCACCGCGCGAAATCCCGCACTTCAAGCCCATGGACGAGCGACTCAAGAGCGTGCTGCGGGCCGTGGTCCCAAAGCGCCTGCTCGAGCCGATCGTGCGGCGCTACCTCCGGATTTGCTGGGTCGGCGATTACCCGACCTGGGCGCAGGCGGCCCGGCGGGCCCGCGGCTATGCTGACGCTGGCATCTTCGCGCGGGTGCTCGAGGCCACGCGCCAGGTGAGGGACGGAAAGGCTGCGTTCGAGCGCGATGGACTCATTTTCACCGAGCCGACGGTGAGCCCCGATCTCGCCCGCGCGCTCGTGGCGGCAATTCCGGAGGACGGGCGATTGTCGGTGCTTGATTTCGGCGGTGCCCTCGGGAGCGTCTACTGGCAACTGCGCTCCTGGCTCGACGCCCTGGCGACCGTGCGCTGGTCGGTGGTCGAGCAGCCGCACTTCGTCGCGGCCGGCCGGAGGGAGTTCACCAGCGATCGGCTGCGGTTCTATGCCTCAATCGATGAATGCCTCGGGCACGAGCGGCCGGGGGTCCTGCTGCTCGGCGGGGTGTTGCCGTACCTCCCCGAACCGCACGCCTTGCTGGCCGACGTTGCTGGGCGCAGCTTCGACCATGTCCTGATCGATCGCACGGGCATTATCGACCGCGCAGCGGACCGCCTGACCGTGCAGCATCTGCCGCGACGCGTTTACCGCGCCAGCTATCCCTGCTGGTTCTTCAATCGCACCCGGCTCCTGCAGCACTTCAATCCGGCGTACGAATTGATTCATGAATACCGCAACGAAGACGGCGCGGGCAGTGGCTTCGTCTTCCAGGGTTTCCATCTCCGCCGCCGGGTCGCGAACCGGGCTCCCCGATCGTGAATCATTTCTGCACCTGTTTCGATGCGGCCTTCCTTCCGCAAGGTCTCGCCTTGTGGGATTCGCTGCGGGCCCTCGCCCCCGATTCCACCCTGTGGGTGCTGGCGCTCGATGAGGAAACCGGCGCGGCCCTGCGGGCGCGGGCATCGGAGGGATTGCGGCTGGTGAGCCTGGCGACGCTGGAGGCCGGTGACGATGCACTGGCTGCCGCCAAACAAAACCGGAGTCGCAGCGAGTACTGCTTCACGCTTTCGCCCTGCTGGCCGCGATGGCTGCTCAGCTGCCACCCCGAATTGCCGGGGATCACCAGCCTCGACGCGGACCTCTACTTCTTTGCCAGTCCGCAGCCATTCTTTGCCGAGATCGAGGCGGCCGGCGCCAGCGTCGCGATCGTCGGGCACCGGTTCCCGCCCGCGCTGCGAGACCTCGAACCGTGGGGCCGATACAACGTGGGTATCCAGTATTTTCGCAACGACGCCGCGGGCCGGGCGGTGCTCGATGACTGGCGCGCCCGCTGCCTCGATTGGTGCCATGATCGCCTCGAGCCGGAACGCTTCGCCGATCAGAAATACCTGGAGGCCTGGCCGGAGCGCTTCGGCGCGGCCGTTCATGTGGTGAATCATCCTGGCATCAATGTGGCTCCCTGGAACTGGTCGGGCTCCGCCTGGAGGAGCGAAGCTGGCGGGATCCAGGTCGACGGCCATTCCCTGATTGCCTTTCACTTTGCGAAGTTCCGGCCCTGGTTCCCCGGCGTTTGGGATTCCGGCCAGCTCGATCTCGCGGTGATGCCGCGTTGGCTGCGGCGGGCGGTCTATGAACCGTACTGGCAGGCGTTGAAGGCATCCGGGTTCCCCATTCCCCAAGTCTCGCGCGGCCGGCGCCCGGGCGTCACGGGTTGGGCCCTCCGGCTCATGTTCGGAGCCCTGTGGTGGCGGGCCGGCGGGGCGTGGATTGCATTGGGCTTGGGCCCGATGGGTCGATATTCCGGCGCCTGGATTTGCGCCTGGCGCCGTCGTCGAAAATCATGAACCTACGCATCATTACCGCGACCCGGGGCGAATCGCCCTACTGGCAGGAGACGGTCGACTCGGTGGCCCGGGCCGCGCCCGCTGCGGAGCACGTGGTGGTCTGCCCCGAATCCCGAATCCCGGCCATGATGGCCGCGCGCCCCGCGCACTTGCGGCCCATCGCCGAGACCGCGCCGGGCCTCTATCCGAAGCTGAACCAGGGAGTGCGGCAGCCGACGGGACGGTGGGACGCTTTCACGTGGATCAACGACGACGACCGGCTTTGCGCGCCGGGATTCGGCCAGCTGTGCGAGGCTTTCCTGCGGCAGCCGGAAATCGACATCCTGTATGGACGGGTCGATCTCATTGATCGGCACAGCCGCCGGATTGGGGAATTGCCCGTGGCGCGGCGCCCGGCGGACCTGCCCGCACTTTTTGCCGCCGATGTCATTCCCTTGGCCCAGCCGGGAACGATCATCCGGAAGGGAATCTTTGAGAAGCTGGGCGGGCTGGACGAGTCCTATCGGATTGTCGGCGACATGGATTTTTTTGCCCGCGCGCTGGCGCTGGGTGCCCGCTTCGCCTTCACGAACGCGGTGGTGGCCGAGTTCAGGCTGGTGGCGGGCCAGCTTTCAAAGCACCGTGAGGAGGTGGCGGCGGAGACCAGCCGGGCGCTGGCGCCGCTGGCCGGAACTCCCGTTTCTTCGGCCGCCCGGCTGCGATTCCGTTTCGCCAACCTCGGCAGCTATTTCGAACGCGTGCGCCGTCACGGGTGGATTTCGATGCGCGACTTGTACGATCGGACGGCCTGACATGAATGCACCGGCGGCCACGCTCGTCATTTCCAACATCGCCTGGAATTTCATCTGGCAGAGGCACCAGACGATGGCATCGCTGTTCGCCGCCGCCGGTCATCCCGTGACGTTCTGCGAGTTGCCGGGCACAAGGCGCCTCGGGTGGCGGGACGCGCCGCGCATCGTCGCACGGCTGGCGGCATTGCGGCGCCCGATCGCGACACCACTGCCGGCCGGGCTCCGGCTCCTGCGTCCTCTCGTACTGCCGGCGACCAGCGCGGCAGGCGTCGCGTTCAACGCCCGGCAAATGAGGCGGCTTGTGGCGCGCGACTCCGCGCTGGGGGCGGGGGTGCACCTGATCCTGAACTATGCGGCGTCGCGCACGGCCCGACAACTGATCGAAGCCGTGCCGCACCAGCGGCTGGTCTATGACTGCACCGACGACTGGCTGGCCGTGCGCGGCATTCCCAAACACCTGCCCGCCGACGAACGCTGGCTCCTCGAGCAGGCCGAACTCACGCTGGTGCCAAGCCGCGTCCTCCAGGAACGCAAATCACCGCAGGCGCGCCGCTGTGTCCGGTTGCCGCATGGCGCGTTCGTCGAGCGTTTTTCCTGCGCGCCCAGGCCGCCGCCGGCGGCCGATCAATTGACGCTGCTCTATTACGGCCACCTCCACCGGCAGCACCTCGATTTCGCCCTGCTCGAGGGGATTGCGCGTGCGCGCCCCGGCTGGCGGATCATGCTTGTCGGTCCGGTGGTCACGCGGCACCGCTGGCCGGCCAACGTGACCCTGGCCGGCCAGCAGCCTCATGAAAACCTGCGCAGTTTCATCGTGGGTGCCGATGTACTCCTGTTGCCCTACGTGTTGAACGACTATACGCGCGCGGTGATGCCGGCAAAGACCTACGAGTGCCTTGCCACGGGCCGGCCGATACTGGCCACGGCCCTGCCGGAACTCGTGGCGGACTTTTCCGATCATCTGCGGTTTCCCGCCGGCATTGAATCCTGGATCGAGACGGCCATTGCGGTCGTGCGGGCCGACACGCCCGAACGACGCGAGTCGCGCGTGCAACTGGCACAAATGAATTCCTGGAGCGCCCGCTTTTCCCAGCTGCAGGACCTGCTGGCCGGATTGCCGGGGTGAAACAAGGCTGACACGCGCCATATCCTCAGCAATTTTCCCGCGATGATGCGTCGCGCAGAGAACCTCGGGGGCCGCCGTCCGGTTCCGCTGGTCACCCTGGCGGAATTGCCGGCGCTGGCGCGGCAGCTGGCGTCAAAGGTGACGGGCAGCGGATTTGTGCCGGAGCTGATCGTCTATGTCGAAACGGGCGCCCGGCTGCTCGCCCAGGAACTGGCCGCGACGCTGCAGGTGCCGTTGACGCCCATTTGGGTTCGCCGCGGGGGTCGCGGATTGAAGCGGAAGCTGGCGCCGCTGGCGGCGCGGCTGCCGGTGGCCGCCCGCGACTGGCTGCGACGGGTTGAGGAGCGTTCCGGGCTGCAGCGGCTGACGCCCCGCGTGGCGGCATTGCCGGCGAGTGCCTCCCTGGCGGGCCGGCGGGTGCTCCTGGTCGATGACGCCGCGGACACGGGACGAACGCTCGCTGTGGCACGCCGGCTCATCCTTGAGGCCGGCGCCGCGGAAGTGAGGACGGCGGTCCTGGCGGCGACAACGGCGGCGGGGCGGGCGGCCACGGATTTTTTCGTGCTCGATCGCAATTGCCGGATGCCCTGGTCGGCTGACAGTGGGGAGCGGAACGAGGCCGAGCGGCGTGCCCGGAAGTTCAAACCTGCCGATGCGCCTGGCACTTTTTGACCTGGATGGCACGGTGCTCCGCGGAAACTCGTGGCGCGCTTTTTTCTGGTGGATTCTGCGCGAGCGCAGCGGTCAGGCCCCGAGGCTTCTGTTCCGGCTGGCGCTGAGGCGGGCGCGGCTGATCGACGGGCGGGCGCTGCGCGAGGCGACGATGCGCCCGCTGCGGGGACTGGACCTGGCGACGGTCCAGGGGATGGGGGAGCGGATCTGGGCCGAACGGCTGCGGGCCATGGTGCGTCCGGCGGCGCGGAGGGAAATCGACCGTGCGCGAGCCTGCGGGCTCCAGCCGGTGCTCGCCACGGGGACATTCGACTTCCTGGCTGCACCGATCGCGCGCGAGCTGGGCATTGATGAAGTGGTCTCATCGCGGGTCGCGTTTGATGGTGGACGTTGCACCGGTTGTATTGTCGGACCTGAGACTCGGAGTGTGCACAAGGCCGCGGCGGTTCAGTCCCGGTTCGCCGGCCGGGAAATCGATTGGGCCGGCAGCCAGGCTTTTACCGATGATGTGGAGGATGCGCCGCTCTGGGCGCTGGTGGGGGATCCCGTGCTGGTCCGAAGTTCCTGGGGTCGTCGCACTCCCCGACCCGATCGCGTCCGTGAGGTCGACTGGGAATCACTCACCTGAGGGCCGGCCTATTCGGTCCAGGCTAGGGACGCGCGACGGCTCGTTCCTCAAAATCCGAGGCTGCGCTCACCTTGCCTCTGGCCGAATCTCCCTTCTGGAGCCACGCGTAAAGTGTCTTGCGTGTGATCCCCAGCCTGGCGGCCGCGGCGCTCTTGTTTCCGTTTGCCGCCTGCAAAGCGTGCTCTGCGGTTTCGCGCCGTGAGACGGAGATGTTCTCCAAAGCCGGCGGACTTGAACGTTGTTCCCCGTGCGGTTCCACTTGAAAATGGATGCCGTCCAGAACGCGGCTGTCCTCGAGCAGCAACGCCTGGCCAATGATGTGCTGCAATTCGCGGACGTTTCCCGGCCATGCGTGCCGGGTCATCCGTTCGAGAAACCTCGCGGAAATACGGCGTGGCGGCAGGTTCCATTGGACGCAAAGGCGGCGAAGAATTGTCTCAGCGAGCAAGGGCAGATCCGCCGGCCGCTCGCGCAAAGGTGGGATGACCATCGTAAGTCCGTTCAACCGATAATAAAGGTCGGCGCGAAACAACCCGGCAGCGACGCGTTCCGCCAAATCCTGGTGGGACGCGGACACAATCCGCACGTCGACCGGAATCGCGCCTTCTCCGCCGACACGGGTGATTTCACGCTGTTGCAGCGCACGCAGGAGCGAGACCTGCGCGTGCGGACTCAAGTCAGCAATCTCGTCCAGGAACAGCGTGCCGCGATGCGCGAGTTCGAACTTTCCGAGCCGCCGCCGGTGCGCCCCGGTGAACGCCCCCTTCTCGTGACCAAAGAGCTCGCTCTCGAGCAGCGACTCGGCGATCGCGCCGCAGTTGAGCGTGACGAACGCTCGCGTGCCGCGCGGGCTCAGCTTGTGCAGAAGCGTCGCGACCAGTTCCTTCCCCGTGCCGGACTCCCCCTGGATCACGATATTCACGTCGCGCGGCGCCACGCGCTTGATCAGATCGAACACCCGGCGCATCGGTGTGCTCGAGCCGATCATGTCGCCCATGGTGACCTCCTTTGCCCCGCTGGCCGGGCGCGTGGCGGCGCTTTTGAAATGGCTGATGGTTGCCGTGACACTTTCGTAGACGGGCAGGCGCTCGAACACGCTTCCGCCGGCGTACCCCGCCACATCGCTGTGGCGAAGAATCTCCTCCAGATCTTCCGGCGTTGTTGCCGGCCCGCCGAAAGCCAGCGTGAACGGCCGGCCCCCGACTTCCTGTGCGGCGGCTTGCATCGCGCGCAACTGCACCAGCGATTGCTGCAACCGATCTCGTCGCTCGTGCACATCCTTGATTTCCCGGGTCAGGCCGAGGTTCAGGACCAGGCCATCGACTTTGGCGGCGGCAAAGGCGCGCGCCGCCTCCGGGTCGAGGGCAAAGCCGAGGGTGGCAAAGCCGAGTGATGCCGCTGTCCGCAACATCTCGACTTCTCCCGGGACCCCGACGCCCTCCGCTTCCATGATCTGGCGGAACTCGCCGTCGACGAAACCGACGGCCGGCCAGTTCGTGATTCCAGCGACTCCCAGTTCACGGAGCGTCTTCAGCCGATCTTCCAGGGGGCGCGTGGGATCGCTTGCGAGCACCCCGGCGACAACCGGGAGGCTCCCGCACGACGGGAGAATGTGCTCGCGCAGCAGGCTTTCCGTCTGGTCGTTCGCATTGCCGTAGGGGAGGAACGACGCGAGCGACCCGGTACCCAGCGAGCGATAGGCGCCAGCGTTCAATACGAAGAGAAAGTCTGCGCCGGCGTCCATGGCACATCGGGCCACCTGCCCAGAGCCAGCAACCACCGCCACCAAGCGGCCCGAAGTACGGCCATTTTGAGACAGCAAGGTCTGAAGTGGGGTGGCCGTCATCCGGGGGGGCGTGTTTACCCGCTGTTTACCCAAATACAAGAAAAGTATCCACTCGGCGGTTTCGGGTGCCGGCCGGGCTTTCCCTCAAGGAACGTAAGTCGCTGCCTCGCAGAACGCCCGTCAATCCCTCTTGCCGCGTGGCATGGCACGTGCACAACCCGGCGACACTTTCCCTCCATCAAATGAATCCGCCCCATATGGAACGATCGGCCATCATCGGTGCCCTGCGTGCGAAGATCGCGCGCGGCCAGTGTATCGTGGGAGCGGGGGCTGGGACGGGCATCTCCGCCCAATGCGAAGAGGCGGGAGGAGTGGACCTCATTGTGATCTACAACTCCGGCCGCTACCGCATGGCCGGCCGAGGTTCGCTCAGCGGTCTCCTGGCGTATGGCAACGCCAACCAGATCGTGAAGGATATGGCAGGCGAAGTCATCACCGCGGTAAGGCACACGCCGGTGATTGCCGGAGTCAATGGCACCGATCCTTTCATGCTGCGGGGCCATTTCCTGCGGGAGCTGAAGTCGCTCGGGTTTGCGGGTATTCAGAACTTCCCGACCGTCGGGCTGATCGATGGCCTTTTCCGGGCCAATCTGGAGGAAACTGGCATGAGCTATCAGCTCGAAGTCGACTGCATAGCCGCCGCGCATGATCTCGATCTCCTGACGACACCGTATGTATTCAATCCCGACGAAGCAGCCAGGATGACGAAGGCGGGTGCCGACCTCATCGTGGCGCACATGGGTCTGACGACCTCGGGGAAAATCGGCGCCGTGACAGCGAAGACGCTGGAGCAGTGCGTGTCGGAAGTGCGTGCGATCATCGACGAAGCCAAATCGGCCCGACCGGACGTTTTCGTGCTCTGCCATGGAGGTCCGATCGCATCGCCGGATGACGCGCGATTCATGCTGGAGCGCTGTGCCGGGCTCGATGGATTCTACGGTGCAAGTTCGATGGAACGGTTGCCCACGGAGAAGGCGCTGACCGCCGAAGTCAGGCGGTTTACCGCGCTGCGGCTGCGATCGACCGAAAAGGCGCCGGCGCTCGCATGAAGACCATCGCTGTTTTCGGCACGCTCGACACCAAGGGGGAGGAGCACGCCTTCGTCGCCCGTGCCATCCGCGCCCTGGGACACGAGGCGCTGCTCATCGATGTGGGCGGTCTTGGTCCACCGCAGGTCGTGCCGGATATCCCGCGGGAAGAAGTTGCCGCCGCCGGAGGCATCGATTTCCCGGGACTGGCGGAGAAGAAGGATCGGGGTGCGATGATTGCGGCGCTGGCTGCTGCCGCGCCGCGTTTCCTTGCTCGACTTGCAGCAAAGGGCCGAATCCAAGGTGCCGTCTCTCTTGGGGGCACCGGCGGCACGGCCATTGGCACGGCCGCGATGCGCGCGCTGCCCATGGGATTTCCAAAGGTCATGGTCTCGACGGTGGCCAGTGGCAACGTCGCCCCGTACGTTGGGGTAAAGGATATCGTGATGGTGCCGAGCATCGTCGACGTGTCGGGCCTGAATCGGGTGTCGCGAGAGGTCTTCACGCAGGCGGCCGGAGCGGTTTGCGGCATGGTCGAGGCGATCTCGGCGTTGGCGGAAGACTCTGCCGCGGAAAGGCCGCTGATTGTTGCATCGATGTTCGGCAACACCACCAAAGCAGTGGATTGTGCGCGGCAAAGGCTCGAAGCCGCCGGTTACGAGGTGCTGGTGTTCCACGCCACCGGAACCGGAGGCCGAACGATGGAGTCGCTGATCGAGACGGGTCTCGTCGCGGGCGTGCTCGATATCACAACCACCGAATGGGCGGACGAACTCGTGGGCGGCGTCCTCAACGCCGGCCCGACGCGGCTGGAGGCCGCTGCGCGCAAAGGCGTGCCCGCAATCGTGACGCCCGGCTGCCTCGATATGGTGAATTTCGGTCCACCCGAAAGCGTGCCCGCGAAGTTCAAGGGTCGGACGTTCTATCCGCACAACCCGCAGGTCACACTCATGCGCACGACCCCCGGCGAATGCGCCGAGCTGGGCCGGATCATTGCCGGCAAGATCAATCTCTCGACTGGTCCCGTGACGGTCCTTCTCCCGCTGCGCGCAGTCAGCGTGATCAGCGAGTCCGGCCAGCCGTTTCACGATCCGGCTGCGGATGCCGCCCTCTTCGAAGGACTGGCAACACATCTCCGGCCGGGGATTCCCGTACAGAGGCTCGATTGCACGATTAACGCCCCGGAATTTGCCGAGGCCTGTGCGCGCGAGTTGCTGGCGAATATCGCCAAGGCCCGTCGGCAAGCCTGATGAACAAGACACTGTATCTTTGCTGGCGACTGTTCCTTCTCGTCGCGGTTGGATTTCCGTTTTTGGCGGCGACGCGCGTGGCCGGCTTGGAACCTGCGCCAATCATGGCGCCGAACCCCCCGGATCCCCGACCTCGCGGGGAAATCGAGGCGATGCTGGAAGCGGTTCCGCCCCCGGCCAATTCCGAAGCCCTGTCTCCATTGCATGTCGTGCTGTGTGCGGCGGAAAAGGACCGGGCACACATGCGGCCCGGCGTGCATGACTATCCGCTCTGGCGCGAACGCTGGACCAGGCTCCTGTCTCTTGCCCCCGGTGTGACTACGGAACCGGCGGATCGCTGGCCGACCCGCGATCAGTGGGCGCGAGCGGACGTCGTGATTTCCTTCCATAACAACCCGGCGTGGAATGCCGCAAGAGGCCCGGACATCGATGCATTTCTCGCGCGAGGCGGCGGGCTCGTGTTTCTCCACTATGCCATCCGCGCCGGCAACGCCGACCGTGCCGCGCTCGCGCAGCGACTTGGACATGCCTGGGGCGAAGCGGGCAATGTGTTTCGCATTGGACCGACGCCGTTGCAGTTCAAGCCACACGCCATCACCGCCGGTTTCCCCCTGGACCGAACGGTCTCATTCATCGATGAAACCTATTCCCGGATGATCGGAGACCTGGGCGGCTGGACGGTGCTCGCCACCTCAGCGGAGCCGAGCGGCGATGAGCCTCAGGTCTGGTTGCGTGAAGCCGGCCGTGGTCGCGTCTTCGTCTGCATCCCGGGACACAGCACCTGGACATTCGACGATCCCATTTACCGACTGCTTGTCTTCCGCGGGCTGCTGTGGACGGCCCGCCAGCCGCTTGGCCGTCTCAATGAACTTGTGACAGTGGGAGCACGGGTTGCGCTTGAACCGTCCGATTCGACGCGTCTCGAAGCGGCATTCTCGCGGCTCCGGACGTCGGATTGGAATCGCCCGGCTGAAGACTTGATCGCCATCGACGAGGCGATCGCCACGGCGGCCCCAGGTACACCTGCCCGCCGGGAGCTCGAATCCAGGCTTGCCGAGATTTTAGGGAGTCACGCTTCAGTCGCAGCACGGCAGTTCGCCTGCGCCCGGCTGGCGGTCATTGGCACCCGCCTTGTTGTTCCGAGTCTGGGCCCGCTCCTCGCGCATCCTGAGGTGTCGCATGCCGCGAGGCTCGCACTGGAGGGGATTCCCGGCGACGAAGCGCTGGCAGCATTGCGGAACGGCCTGCCACGCGCGGAGCGCACTCAGAAGATCGGCATCATCCATTCGCTTGGCGAGCGAGGAGATCCCGCGGCGGTGGGCGTGCTGCAGCCACTGCTCGATGGGGAGGACTTCGGACTGGCGAGTGCGGCCGCGATGGCGATGGGTCAGATCGGCACGCGCCGGGCGGCGGAGGCTCTGGAGGAGGTCGGCAAGTCGGCGGGTCCGGATCTGAAATCGGTCGTGGCGCAAAGCCGGCTTGTTGCCGCTGAACATCTCATGCGCGGCGAAGAACGGGCTGTCGCCCGGCGCATCTTTCGGGAAATCTGCAGTGCCGACAGCGACCGCCCCCTGCGGGTGGCTGCGTGGCAGGGCCGTCTGCGGACCGAAAGCGATCAGGCCACGGAACTGATCCAGGCCGCCTTGGCCGGCAGCGATGATGCGCTACGGGACGCGGCGGAGCAGGAACTCTTGAAGTGGCCCGCCTCGGAATCCATTGCTCCGTTCTTGCGGAGGTTCGGCACACTGCCCCCTGCGGGACAGATTGCCGTACTCGATATTGCTGCCGCCCGGGCCGAGCCGGCTGGCCGCGAGGCGGCGCTCGGGGCCTGTGCCAGCCCCGAGCCACGGGTTCGCGATGCGGCATTTCGCGCCTTGGGCGCCACCGGCACGGCAGATGACGCGCTCTCACTCGCCCGGCTCGCCGCTGGGACCGGAAACGACAGCAGCGCCGCCCGCCTCGCGCTGGCCAACCTTCCAGACGCCAAGGTCGATCGTCGGCTGATTGAGGCATTGGATACGGCGACCGCGTCGCTTCGCATCGAACTTCTCGCGGCTTTGTCCGCTCGTGCGGCCTACGAAGCGGCTCCATCTGTCATCCCGTTCCTCCAGAGCAACGCCCCTGAGACAACCGCGGCAGCGCTGACCGCTCTCGGTGCCCTGGGCAACGAGGAGCATCTCCCGGCTGTCCTGGCCACGTTGGGGAGCGCGAGCGACGGGACGGTGCAGCGCGCGGCAGAAAAAGCCCTGGGAACTATCGTCCTGCGAACGCGGCCCCGCTGCACAGGCGTTCTTTTGAGCGAATTGCGGAACGATGGCGACGCCGTACGCGTGAGCATCCTGCGACTTCTTCCCGCCCTCGGCGGAGCCGACGCGCTGGCTGCGGTTCGGCGCGGGCATGCTCATCCCGACGCGGCCGTCCGCGCGGCCGCGTTTCGGGCGCTGGCAGGGTGGCCGGACGACAGTGCGCTTCCCGACTTGCTCGAGATCGCGCAGGACGAGTCCTCTGGCGATCGGCTGGACGCCCTGCGCAGTTATCTTCGGATTGTCACCCGCGACCCGGGCGCCAATCCGGACACGCAGTTTTCTCGTTTGGAGAAAGTCACCCCCCTCGTGCGCACGGCCGACGAGACGGCGATGCTCATCTCGTCCTACGGCCAAATCACGGCGCCGGCCTCGCTCCAGCGTCTCGCCGTGTATCTCGAGGATCCCGCGCAGGCTGACGCGGCCGGTGCAGCCATTGTGAGGATCGCCGCGACACTCGGACCATCGTCAGCCGACCTGAGCCTTCCGCTCTTACGTCAAGTCGCCGCCATCTCCCGCGAGCCAGCGGTGAGGCAAAGGGCACTCGACCTGTTGGCCGGCGCAAAGGCCAACCCCTGATTTCCATGCTGCACGCCTTCAAGCGAAATTCGATCTCTGCCGCCAAAGGGCCCGCCCGCACGGCTGGCGCGATCACGCGGCGACGCTTCATGCGGACGATGCTGCTCGGTGCAGCCGCGCCGATGATTGTCCCGGCTCGCGTGCTGGGACGGGGTGGTGCGACGGCACCGAGTAACCGGATCAATGTCGCCGCGCTTGGGCTCGGCTTTGGCTGGCGGATGTTTCTGGGACACGAGCAAACCCAGTTTCGAGCCGTCTGCGACGTCCAGGCGGACCGGCTCGCGCGGGCGAAGCGGACCGTCGATGCGCACTACGAGAACAAGGACTGCAGCACCCACGGCGATTTCCGCGAGGTGCTCGCCCGTCGTGACATAGATGCCGTCTATATAGCCAGTCCCGATCACTGGCACTCCCTGATGACGATCGCAGCCGCGCAGGCCGGCAAGCACGTCTATTGCCAGAAGCCGCTCACGCGCACCATTGCGGAAGGGCAGGCCGTCGTCGAGGCGGTCCGGCGCCACGGCATCGTCTTCCAGCACGGGACGCAGCAGCGTCACGACGCGGCGATGCTGTTCGGCTGCGAGTTGGTGCGCAACGGCTATATCGGGAAACTCAAACATGTGCGCATCGCCAGTCCGGCGGGGCTGACTTGTGCGCCGCAGCCCACCGAACCGGTCCCGGCTGGGCTCGATTGGGATCGGTGGCTGGGGCCGGCGCCGTGGTCGGATTTCACGCCGCTGCGGATCAGGGCGCACTGCTGGTATCATATTTCCGACTATACCATGGGCTACTTCGCAGGCTGGGGCGTGCATCACGCGGACAGCGCCCAGCAGGCCAGCGGGCTCGACCATCCTGACGGCCCCATAACCGTCGAGGCCGATGGCATATTTCCGACCGGCGGACTCTACGATCGTCCGTATCGCTGGCAGATGCACTTCTCGTTTGCGAATGGGTTGACCTGGCACTGGACGGACTGCTCGGGCAACTGGGGAGGGATTGGCGAGCAAACACCGCCGCCGGCGCCATGGCCGCAGCACCGGATGGGCATCACCCTCGAGGGCACCGAAGGCACCGTGTTCATCTGGCGCGGCCGGGTGGAAGCCGATCCACCGTCACTGCTTCACCTTCGAATCGGCCCGCGCGACAAGGTCCGACTGGTCCGGCCAAACGGCGAGAACATCCCGGACTTCATCGAATGCATCAGGCGCAATCATCCCACTTGCGCCCCGGTAGAGATCGCGCACCGCTCCACCACGCTGTGCTCGCTGGCCGCCATCGCGATGCAGCTGCGCCGCAAGGTGGTCTGGGATCCCCGCGGCGAGGCATTCATGGGTGACGAGGATGCGAACCGGCTCCGGAGCCGGGCAATGCGGGAACCATGGATGATTTAACATGAAAACAATCAACTCGGTCTCGCTCAGCGTTGGACTCCTGGTGTTTCTCTGGACATTTGCAACGCTGGGATACCTCGAGCCAAAGGTGACCACATGGATTACGTTCCTCACGTGGGCGTCCTTTTACGCCGCCGGGGGCGGAGCGCAGGGGTTCGCGAAGAGCGTGGCCTGCGGAGCGACCGGGGCACTGATCTCTGCTGCGGTCGTGTGGCTCAACGGCGAGATCGGAGGGAGCACGCAAGGACTGGGCCTGCTGATCTTCGCGGCACTCCTGGGCCTGCTGGGATGGATCCTCTGCCGGATCTCCCAATGGAGCCTTCTGGGGGTCATCCCGGCGAGTTTCATCGGGGCTGCCGCCTTCTTCGGGGCGGGGGCGCCGCTGGATATCAAACTGGCTTGGGTGCTGGTATCGGTCGTCTGCGGCAGCGTCATGGGACTTCTATCGCAGTGGTTCGCCGCACTGCTCACCACCCGTAGCTCCGATAACCTGGCATAGCTTGAAAAAGACTGCTGCGCCCGCGCCGTCCGCGGTCCCTGGCGTCCGGTTCGGGTGTACGTCACGAGGCGACTCTCCCAGTGCGGACGGCCGTCGATCCCCGTGTCGACCTCCAGTGACCGCGGGATCGGATACCCGCTGCACATGCTGACTGTTTCCCCCGAGTGTATACGACATTGTATACCTTCCGCCGCCCCCGGTGATCGCAGTCCGCATCCAGACCCGTCTGTATATGCACGCGACTTTGCAGCAACAGGTTAGGATATCCGCTAGCTTGCTGGCATAGGCTTTGCTGAGCAGTCGAAGCGGCTGTCAGCGCAGCCATTCCCCACCCGGCTCACGGCTCTTCCCTGGACCGATCTCTTCAACGAACCTCTGACATCATGTCCCGCATCATGACCCCAAATACCAAGTGCAAGCATGCCAAAGCGACTTCTCCTTTTTCTTCGTTGCGGAGTTTCGCAATGACGTTCGGCTGCGTTGTCGCAGCCTTTGCCGCCTCCGAGAATCCCTCCCAGAGCACTGGTGGCGGACAGGGTATCGTCACCGGCAGAGTCCTGAATGTGCAAACGGGCGAGTATCTGGAGAACGCGCGCATCACCATTGTCGGAACGGGCGCCCAGGCACTCACCGATGCCGAGGGTCGATACACGCTGACTCATGTCCCAGCGGGAACAGTCACATTGCGTGCATTCCACACCGGTCTGGACGTCAGGAGCTCGACGGTTGATGTCCGCGGCAGCGAAACGGCTCAGCTCGACTTTGAGCTGAGGCAGTACGGGTCGCAAACGAGTGGCGAGCGTGATATTGTCACACTGGAGAAGATGGTCATAGCGGAATCATCGCAGATGGACGGTTCTGCGATTGCCATCAACGAAAAGCGCTTTGCCCCCAATATCAAAAATGTCGTCGCGGTGAATGAATTCGGCCCGCTTCCCGACGGCAACTTGGGCGAAATCCTGAAATTTGTTCCGGGCGTCGACATCATCTATTCAGGCGGTGCCGCAGTGCAGGCGCAACTCGGCGGCGTTGGCGGTACCAACACTCCGATTACGGTGAATGGATTCGGTCAGGCGGGCGCCACCCGCGGAACCGAGCGGGTCACGGACTTCACGACCATGTCGACGCACAATATCTCGCGCGTGGAGGTGCTGCACACGCCGACGCCGGAGTCTCCCGGCAATGCCCTCGCCGGATCGATCAATGTGGTCTCCAAAGGCGCCTTCGAACGCGCGAAGCCGACATTCGACTGGAGCACCTACATCTCGATGCGGGACAACACACGCGACTTCGAGAAGACGCCGGGGCCAGGTCGCGACATGACACGCAAAGTGGATCCGGGATACAACTTCTCCCTCATCTACCCCGTCAACCGGCGGTTCGGATTCACGCTGTCGGGCGCCCGGTCCACCGACTCGATCTCATCGGACAACATCCGGCTGTGGTGGGCCGGCACGACCGACGTCACCAATGGCGGCACACTCCCGGACACGACCTTCGACAATCCCTATTTGATTCGAGCCCAAATCAACGACTTTCCCCGCCAGACCACCCGGACGTCGATGGGGGCGACGCTCGATTTCAAGCTGAGCGAGCGGGATCGCCTCTCGTTCTCCTGGCAGAGCGCGCTTCACCGGGGAAAGTTCTTCTCGCACCGGCTGGACTTCCTGGTCAACCGCGTGGCGCCGGGGAATTTCAGCACCCTGTTCACCCACGGAATCACCGGCGCAGGAGAGATCCGGATCGAAAATGGGACGCAGCGTGACAACGCCACCTTTACGCATTCTCCGACGCTCACGTATAGCCACGACGGGCCGGTTTGGAAAGCCAACGCCGGACTGGGATTCTCGCGGTCCCGGCATCACGAACGCGATATCGACAAGGGCTTCTTCATGACCGCTACCTATCGGAGGACGGGCGTGACGATTGACTTCGACGACAACTTCTACCTCCGTCCCGGCCGAATTACTGTCCGGGATGGTGCCACCGGGGCCGTGATCGATCCCAACAAGCTCGACAATTACTCAATAGCCGACCCGCGGGGACGGATTAATGACACCTACGATATGATGCGGAGTGCGTACGGTAATATTGCGAGAACGATCGACTGGGAGGTGCCGGTCAAACTCAAGGCCGGATTCGAGATCACTCAGCAGACCCGCGATCTTCGGGACATGACGACGAACTTCCGGCATGTCGGTGCAGACGGAAGGGCGAGCACCAACCCGGTGGGCAATGACGACGGCGCCGGCGTGGTGCTCGACGAGGCCTTCTCCCAGCGGATCGCCCCGTATGGCTTCGGCCAGGTCCAGTGGCCCAGCAACCATGAGCTGTGGGACCTTTATCAGGCGAACCCAAACCATTTCACCATTGACGAGAATGCCGCCTACCAAAGCCAGATCAACGGTTCCAAGCGTGCGGAGGAGACGATCAGCGCGGCCTACTTCCGGACCGACTTTTCCCTCCTTCGCAACCGTCTCCATTTCGTCGGCGGGCTGCGGGTCGAACAGACCAATATCGATGCGGAAGGGCCGCTGACCGACGCAACCAGGAACTTTCAGCGCGACGCCTCCGGCAATGTAATTCTTGGCTCAAACGGAAGTCCGGCCTTGATCACCACCGTTCCGCTCGAAATTTCCAAGCTCACTCGAATCGACCGGGGCCTTCAAGCGAAGAAGGAGTATCTGCGCTATTTCCCCAATGTGAATGTGGCCTATAATATCAGGGACAATCTGATTGCGCGGGCGGCCTACTATCATTCCGTCGGCCGGCCTAATTTCAACCAGTATGCAGGCGGCCTAACTCTGCCCAATACCGAGAGTCCGCCCAGTCCCTCAAATCGCATCAGCGTCAACAATGTCGGCATCAAAGCGTGGTCGGCGCAATCGACGTACCTTAGCCTGGAATACTACCTGGAGCCGGTGGGACTGGTCTCGGTGAGTGCATTCCGTCGGAATATCGAAAACTTCTTTGCCAGCACGATGTTCACTCCCTCCAGCGAATTCCTCGAGCAGTACGGGCTCGATCCGGTGGTGTACGGAGACTACGACGCTGCCACGCAGTACAACCTGCCCACGCCGTTGCGGATGGAGGGATTGGATTTCAGCTATAAGCAGAACCTGACGTTCCTGCCCCACTGGGCCCGCGGGGTGCAGGTTTTCGCCAACCTGACCACGATGCGGGCCATTGGCGCGGAGGATGCCCGGCTGAACTTCCGGGATCTTGTTCCCCGGGTCTACAGCGGAGGTATCCGGCTTACGCGCGAGAAGTTCGAGTTTCGGGTCAACGGCAATTACCGGAGCAGGGGAAGAGGCGCCAAGATCGGCGCCGGCCGGAGTAGAGACCCTGATACTTTTGCCTGGTTCAGCAAGCGGATGTATATCGATGTGAGCGGATCGTATAATCTGAGGAAGAATCTCAGCCTGTTCTTCAGCCTCCGCAATGTCGGCAACGCCACCCAGGATTTCGAAGTCTACGGCCCTTCCACGCCCGAGGTTGCACAGTTCAACCAGCGGGAAGACTTTGGTGCGCTCTGGGTGTTTGGGGTGAAGGGTGGCTTCTAGCCGCTCCCGTGTCTCTCGCGGGCGCCCTCAGCCGATTCCGTAACGCGATGCAGGTCCGTATGCAACGTCGGCCGTATGAAGTGCTTTTTGCCTTGGGGCTCACCCTCGTGTGCTCCGCGCAGGTGGAAGCGGCCGGCGAGCAGTCTGCAGCCGCGACCTCCTACGCAGCTGCGGCGCCTCGCCCCAATGACGAGGATCTGCCCCTGCAACCACCTTTCGAGGCCGCACCCGTTATCCTCCCGGGTGCGCCGCCGCCACGCAAGCGCGCCGCGGTTGCCGCCATTCTAAACTCCTCCCGAACTGTGCACCCCACGCCTGAGGATTCCTCCATGCCAGAGCCTGCGCTGCGAATCCTACTCTGCGCATCCGAAAAGGACGCCGCACACGGAAGGCCAGGCGCGCACGATTATCCGCTGTGGCGGGATCGCTGGGCACGCCTGCTCTCGTGCGCCGATGGGATCATTGTCGACGCCTCGGACCGCTGGCCGACCGCCGAGCAGTGGGGGCGAAGCGATCTGGTCGTCTTCAATTCCTACAACCCCGCGTGGGCACTCGAGAAGGAGGTCACGAAGATCGAGGCGTTGGGCCGAGATCTCGATGCGTTTCTGGCCCGCGGTGGTGGACTCGTGTTCATTCACTTCTCGCTCAATGCGAGCTCTCATGCGGTAGCGCTTGCGCAACGCGTCGGCCTAGCCTGGCAGGGAGGCGTCGGGCGATATCGGCACGGGGCCAGCGACTGGCTGCTGACCAAGGATCATCCGCTTGCCGTGGGCTTCACCGAATTCACGATTCCAGACGAGAGCTACTGGAACATGACCGGCAATCTTGCGGCTGCTGGTGCCGATGTGCTTGCCGCCAGCATCGAGCAGAATGCGCCGCAACCGCAAATGTGGACTCGCGAGGTCGGCCCAGGGCGGGCCTTCGTCAGTGTGCCCGGTCACTATACCTGGACCTTTGACGACCCGCTCTATCGTCTCCTGATTTTCCGCGGCATGATGTGGAGCGTTCGCCAGCCGATCGATCGGCTGGCACCGCTGACGACCATCGGGGCGCGGGTCGAAGATTGAGCTGCCGAACTCCCAGGATCCATGTTCCCCGCCTCCAGTTCCAGTCCCCCGACAGGCAACGGGTATGCAGCCCAATGGCATCGCTGAGGCGGATTCGGCGATTGTGCCTGGTGCTCTGCCTTGCAGCACCGGCTCACGGTGCCGACTACGACCCCGATCGGTTTGAAAAGGAAATCATTGTCGCCGCTTGCAATGACCCGATGCAGATGGAAATCACTCGCGACGGGCGGGTGTACTTCATCGAGCGCAACGGCACCCTCAAGCTCAAGGAACCGGATTCGTCGACTGTCACCGTCCTCGGACAACGCCCGGTTCACGTGACCGGGGAGATTGGCATGCTGGGCTTGGCCCTGGATCGGAATTTCGATAGCACGCAGGCATTGTATCTATTCTTCTCGCCGCTGGAGAAGAAGGGCACGCTGCGCCTGTCGCGCTTTGTGCTCAAGGATGGCAGGCTGGATCTGGAGAGCGAGCGGATGCTTTTCGACTACACGCTCGAGCGCCCCAACCTGCAGCACCAGGGCGGCGGCTTGTTCATGGGCGCCAATGGCGATTTGATACTGGGTACTGGCGACAACACGACCACGATTCCCGAGATTCAGCTCGACGAGCGGCCGGGATTTGAGACGCACGACGCGCAGCGCACGGCTGCGAACTCGATGGATCTGCGCGGAAAGATTCTGCGCATCCGGCCAACGCCGGACGGCGGCTATCTGATTCCAGAGGGAAATCTGTTTCCGGACGGCCGGGATGGTCGGTCCGAGATCTTCGCCATGGGCGTGCGGAATGGATTTCGGTCATACCTGGACGACGCCACCGGCTTCATCTACTGGGGCGACGTCGGCCAGAACATCGATGTCGCGATTCAGGCCGGCCCCAACGGCTACGATGAAATCAACCAGGCGCGTGCCGCCGGATTCTTTGGCTGGCCCTATTTCACGGGGCCCAACGAGCCGTATCGAAAGTTCGATTTCGTCACTCGCAAGGCCGGCGCCTTCTTCGATGTCCGCTTTCCGCGCAACGATTCGCCGAACAACCGCGGTGCGCGGGTGCTGCCGCCTGCCCAACCGGCATTGATCTGGTATCCCAGTGGTGAGTCGCAGGTGTTTCCGGCGCTCGGCAGCGGAGGCCGGTCGGCCATGGCAGGCCCCGTGTATCGCTACGACCCGGGCGTCCGGAATGACCTCAAGCTGCCGGAAGCTCTCCATCACGTTCTTTTCATTCACGACTGGATGCGCAACTGGATCCGCGTCGTCCACCTCGACGAAGACGAGCGCATCGCCCGAATCGAGCCGTTCCTGCCCACGATGCGATTTAGGAAACCCATCGAGCTGAAACTCGCACCCGACCACACCCTGTATGTTGTCGAAACCGGCGACCAGTGGGGCGGCAACGTGGACTCACAAATCACCCGGCTTGTGTATAGGGCGGGCAATCGAGCCCCCGTGGCCGTCGCGAATGCATCCGCGCAGGCAGGTAGGCCACCGCTGCGGGTGAAGTTCGACGCCAGTCATTCGACCGACAAGGACGGCGACACGCTGTCCTACGCGTGGCGCTTTGGCGATTTTGGTGAATCGAAGGACGTTTCCCCGGAATTCACCTTCCGTGACGCCGGCCGCGCACCAGTGACACTGACGGTGACGGATTCCAATTGTGCGACGGCAACGGTGGAGTTGGAGATCGCCGTGGGAAATTCGCCCCCGCATCTGGAATTCATCCAACCTGCGAATGGCGGCTTCTATGAGCCTGAGATGCCGGTGTCCTACGAACTGTCGGTGTCCGACGAGGAGGACAAGGCGATTGACGAATCGCGGGTGAGTGTCGAGGTGGCTGTCCGCCCGCGTGCAAGCGCAATCCGTGAGGCGCTGTCACCCATACGCAGGCAGATGGGGGCCATGACCTGCTTTGGATGCCACACGATGACCGCCAAGTCAGTCGGCCCCGCCTTTGTCGAGATCGCGAATCGTTATCGCGGAGACCCTGCGGCTGCCGGGAAGCTAGCCCGAAAGATCATCGCTGGCGGAATCGGCGCGTGGGGTCACGAGGCGCCGATGCCATCCCATCCCCACCTCTCGATCGACCAGGCCGGCCGGATGGTTGTATGGATCCTCTCGCTGGATGGAGGAGCCAGCGAAATACGAACCGGCCTTTCGGGGGTGTTCATTCCACCCACGGCCCCGAGAGACAGGTCGGCAATCCCGCCGGTCCTTGCACTCCGCGCGAGCTACACCGACGAACCCGCCGGTGGAATGCCGGCCTTGCACTCGATCCGCGAGGTCATTCTACATCCGAGACGAAAGTGGGCGGCGGCGTTTGACCGCGCGGAAGGGGCTGAAATCATCGATGTTTTTGAAGGACGCGTCGGCAACGTGGTCCGCCTTTCGTCGGGGGGCTGGTTCGCATTCGAACCAGTCGATCTATCCGAAGTCGCTGGACTCCTGATCCAGTTGGTCCCGCGGGTGTCGGCTGTCATCGAAGTGGAAATCCGCCTGGATTCGCCTCACGGTGAAGTGATTGGGCGTGGCACCGTACAGCGCGCCAATCTCGGCGGCGAGGATCCGGTCGAGGTCGCAATCGCCATCAGCCGTCGCGAAGGCACACGGGCGCTTCATATCAAAGCCAGCCACAATGATCCTGTCATGGCGAGGTCCGTAGTCGACCTCCACTGGGTCCAATTCAATGCGCGCGCTTGGTGAAGTCACTGCATGTGAATTAGCCCGAACATCTCACGAGAATCGTGAAAATGTTGGCTTTGTAGAAGGACTGGACGAGCGGGCCCACGGCGGGACGGCGATCGAAGGCATGGCACTGGCGGCGCCCAGCCACGGGTCACCGGACGCTGGGAGTGACGCAGTCTACGAATCAACTGGCGCTGAGTGGGACGCACGGCGACGAGTCACCCCGCGGTGGGCGTGACGCAGCTGGTGGAGTCACCCGGCGCTTTTCCAGCGGACAAAGGTCAGGAGGAGGATCTGCACGTCGAGCCAGATGCTCCAGTTCTCGATGTAATAGATGTCGTGCTGGACCCGGGCGGCGAGATTGGTGTCGCCGCGCAACCCATTCACCTGGGCCCAGCCGGTCATACCGGGCTTGGCCACGTGGCGGGGGAGATAATGCGGAATCTCCGCCGAGAGACGCTCCACATGGTAGGGCCGTTCCGGCCGCGGACCCACCAGGCTCATCTCGCCCCGGAGCACGTTCCAGAACTGGGGGAGCTCATCGAGATTCCAGCGGCGCATCACCGCGCCGATCCGGAGCAGGCGATCGTCGCCGGGCCGGGTGCTTTGGTGGGCGTCGTCGCGGTTCGCCGCCTCCGGCACCATGCTGCGCAGCTTCCACAGCGTGAACGGCCGGTGCTTCGCGCCGATGCGCTGCTGGCGGAAGAACACCGGACCGCCCGGCGACTCCCATTTGATCAGGCCCGCCAGCACGACCACGAACGGCGCGGCCAGCCCGAGTCCCACCACGGCCCCGACCAGATCCACCAGCCGTTTCAGGGCGCGGTTGAAGAGCCGGTTGATCGCGAGGACCTCGACCCCGAGCACCGGCACGCGGCCGATGGTCTGAAGCCGCAGCCCGCTCAGGAAGATGTCGAACGCGCCCGGAACGATCTTCCATTCCACATACGCCCGCTCGCACAGCTCCACGATCCGCCGCACTTCCGCGGGCGCCAGATCCAGCCGGGTGATGATCACGGCGTCGATCGACTCGCGGGCGAGAATCCCGCTTAGCTCGTCGGCGGTCCCGAGCAGCGGCAGCCCGGGATTCGAATCGGCGAACGGCGCCGCCGTTTCCGGAGTGCGGGCAACGACGCCGACCACGTCGTAGGGATGGGCGGGATCCCGGGCGATCTCGGCCGCGATGGCCTGCGCGAAACCATTCCAACCGAGGAGGACCGCCCGCCGGCGGAGCTGGCGGACGGCGGTGCTCCGTGTGAGCACGATGTAGAAGAAGGTCCGCCACGAATAGAGCAGGACGACGACACCGGCGAACGCCAGCAGGACAAAGAGACGCGAGATCGGCGGGTCGAACTTCAGGACGAGCGAGATCCCGAGATAAATCACGAGCCACAGCGCGGAGCCCTTGAGGATGATCGCCAGGCTGTGGTACCGGCGGAGCAGCAGTCGGGTGTCGTAGAGGCCCAGCTGCACGAAGGTCGCCAGCAGCAGCGCCACGCCGACGAGGAGCAGCGGCAGGTAACGCGCAAAGCTCGCATCCGGCACGTCGATACCGAGATCCCCCAGCGGCGAGGCGTACCGCAGCCAGTATCCCAGCGCCAGGCCCGCAAAGGTCGCGAGCGCGTCGCCGGCAATCAGGAGCAGGGGCACAATCGTGTCGCGAAACGGGTTGGCCGGGGATCGATGCACGTTCAATCAGGGATTGGAAAAGAGTTTTTTCTCGAGTTCCGCAATCGCGGGGCGCGCGGTCCAGTGCGCCGTCTCCCGTGCGGCGCGCAGTTCTTCGCGCGCGGCGTCCGGGTCACCGCTCGCGAGGAGATACTGGCCGGCCCGGATGTGGAAGAGCGAGGGATTGGCCGCGTGTCCCTGCGCCCAGCGTGCCCAGGCGATCGCCGTCGCCGGATCGTCGCGATACCACGCATCCAGCCAGTGCCAGAGCCCAAACGTCGTGCTGGGGAACACCCGGATGAGCCGCGCCGCAGCCGCGTCCGGCCCCCGCGGCGGTGATGCGACCGCCAGTTGTTGAAACAGCCAGCTGTGAACCGCCAGGACTGCCGCGGCCACGCTGACGAGCGTCCGGGCGATCGGAATCGCGGCCGTTCGCCTGGGGCCGTTGATATCGGCGAGGCCGGACGGATGGCCGAAGAGCAGGATGCCGAGGACGAGCATCGCCGGCAGCAGCGTCAACACGTGGTAATAAACGCCATCCAGCATGCTGGCGGCGGTGAATGCCATCGCGAGGGCGAACGCGGCACCGTAGGCGCGGTTGTCCGGATGTGCGCGAGCCTGCCGCCAGCCCAGCACCAGTGCGCAACCGAGGCCGCCGAGCAAGGGCAGCGCCCCGGCAATGCCGAGATCAAGCCACAGCTGCAGCAGCAGATTGTGAGGCTGCTGTCCGTCGAGTTTCGGAAGGATGTGGCGATAGGCGTCCGGGCCGTGGCCAATCCACGGTGACTTCAGTGCATGCTCCGCGGCTTCGCGCCAGAAGTCGCTCCGGGTCGAGGTGAGCTTGCTCACATTGACCGAGGCTGGCTGAACCGCCGCCGCCGTGCGGCTCACCGCGTGACGCCAGCCAAGTTCGGGACGACTCGAGACGAAGCTGGAGGATACGGCGAGCCCGAGGCCAAGGTGCAGGGCGGTGGCCAGGGCGATTTTCTTTCGCAGCCCCGCGCTGATCCCGAACCAAACGGCAATTCCGACCGTGAGCGCCACCATGGGTGTCCGTCCACCCGACCACAACAATCCAGCCCAGGAAACGCCGCCGGCCGCCAGCCAGCAGCAGCGTTGCGGCCACCGTTGGCTCGTGACCAGCAGTGCACTGCCGGCCAGCGCGCCGCCGATTGCGTGCAAACCGACATGGCGATGGTGTGCGTAAAGCGGCACGGCGCCACGTCCCGTGGCGAGCCAGAGGCAGCCCATGATCGCGAGGGCGAGTGCGCTGCCGAGCGCAACCCCCTCGAGGATCCGACGAATCGCGGCTTCCCGGCCATTCGCCGCAGCGCCGGCAATCAGGCCGGCGGCGGCCACGAGGACCCAGGTGGCGGCGGTGACGATCGCGGGTGCGGGCTGATCGGCGAAGGCGACGGACAGGATAATTGCGATGCCGGTCGCGAGGAGTGCGGACCGAATCCACCGGCGGGAATTGCCCAGCGACAGTGCGGCGGAGGCGAGTTTATGCCGTCCGACCCACAGGACTGGCAGGAGCACGGCGAGCACGGCGCTGCGATCGAAATCGAGCGGGAGCGCCTGCAGCAACGGCAGCACGACCAGCGCACCTGCGAGCCAGGTTGCGACCCGGGCGGAATCATCCGTGGGTGCCGACGTCATCATGGAACCCTCCCTGCCGACGCCGCGAACAGCCGGGCAAAGAGTCGGTCCGTGTCCGCTTCATTTTCTGACGGCACCTTTGCCGGGGTTTGGAGTGAAAACCGCCGGCCGGCGAGCTGGACCAGAGGCGTATTCCAGGCTGCGGCCGGCCAGGACGACACCACGACCTCCGCCGGACTGAGATCCCCCACCAGGATCCGGGCGGATTGCGCAGACGGTGCCTGACCGAGTGCCCGCCATTCGGCCAGGGCGGCCGGCTGTTGCCCTGTCCGCCATTGCGCGAGTGCGGCAACGGCGCGCAGCTCGGCCGGACCGGAGTCGCGATTTTCCAGAAGCTGGAAACACACGGCCTGCCATTCGGATTCAGGCGCCGGTGGCGGCAATCCAAGCACCAGGTGGTTGAAGTAAGACGCGACCGCGAGACGCAGCGCATCCGGATGCCGCGGCTGCAGGGCGAGTGCGGCAGTGGCGTGCTGCCAGGCGACCGTGTCGTCGCCGATGGTTTCCGCCGCCCGGGCGAGCAGGGCGTGATCCTGGACGTAGGTCGCGCGGCTGGCCACGTCGTCGAAGGATGAAAAAGCGAGGAGGGCGGCGCCGGCAGTGCAGCCGCCAACGAAAAGCCGCCGGCGCTGCGACCACGGCTGCCAGCAGCGTGGTGCGACCAGCGCTCCGGCGGCGAGGATGGTCGCGAGGGCTGCCAGCGGCAGCCGGAATCGGCCGCTCACATAGAACAGCAGCACCGCAGCACCCGTCGCGATGATGATGAGTGCCAGGCCGAGTGCCGCCTTGCGATCCTGGATCGCGAGGTGCGCGAAGCCGGCGACGCCGAACGTGAAGACGAGCCCCCAGCCCAGGGGATTCCAGCGCAGCCAGGGGGAACGATCGCGGTGAAACGCGTAGGTCTTGTTGTTGTACTGCTCCCAATTGTTCAGCAGGGCGTAGGTCTTTCGCGCCAGCAGCCCGAGCCAGGCGAATGGTTGCCGCGAGATCTGGTGAAGAAAGCGCGTCCGCCAGTGGGCGTTGAGTTCGCGGATATCGCGCGCGGGCCGGCCCTTGTCCTCCTGGAACTGCAGCTGCGACTCGAACCGGGCCGGATTGCCTGCGGCGTCCTCGGCGGAAAGGCTCTGCCGCTGCACGTAATAGCGGCCGTGGGCTCCCGGCTGGTTGGCCGCCCACAAATTATAGCTGCCCTGCCAGGGCAGGAATCCCGGCTCGCCGCTGACCCGCCATTGCCACGCTGCGACAAGCGCGAACACCACGAGCCCGCTGGTGGCGCCGGCACCGGCCTTCCAGCGGCCGCGTCCGCGAAAAACAACCACCGCCACCAGCAGCAAGCCGCACCAAGCCGGCAGGTAGTTCGGCCGTAGCGCGGTGGCGGCGGCCCAGGCAAGGCTCGCGCCGGCCCATCGGCGGACATCCGGCGATTCCCCTCGACCGGTGTTCAGTTCCGGCGCCAGCCAGTTGAGTCCAGCGAGAAAGAGCGTCAACGCGGGCACGGCGTCCAGCGCCTGGGTGGCAAAGTGGACGAAGACCGGGTTCAGGGCGAACAACAGGCCGCCGACCAGTGCGGCGGTCGGGCCGAACCAGCTGCGGGCGATCCCTGCGACCAAACCTGCGTTGATGGCGTGCAGCAGCACGCCCAGGATGAGCGCGACGGGAAAGAGGGCTGCGGCCGGCACACCCATGATTCGGAGAAGCGCGAGCATCGCTGCATACCCTGGCGCGCGGTAGAATGGCTCTGCCGGCAGCGTGCCGCCGACAATCGCCTCCGCCAGGGTGAGGTTCTCCAGTTCATCGAGCACCGGCACCTGGCCGAGCGGCGTCGTCTGGTACCAGGTGAGGTGACCGGCCGCGTAGGCCAGCGCAACAGCCACCGGAATGGCTGACCTCCACCGGGTTGGGGGGGCGGAAACGGACGGCAAAGCGGGCATGCGCGCGGATGCAGGAGACAGCGGCAAGGTCGGCACCGCAAGCCCGGCGGACGTGCTCCGCTGCCTGCGGACAGGATTTGCGAGTTCTTGACGGTGAAGCGCGAGGGGGCGACAACCTCGCCGATGTCGAGTCAGGCCACCGCTTCACCCCGCAAACTTCCGCTTTTCAAACTGGGCCTGCTTGCAGTCGTGCTGGCGGTACTGGCGGCGTTGAGCCTGCGGGGCGTCGACCTGCGGGCTTTGGCCGAACGGGGAATGTTGCTCATCCGGCAGGCGGGCCCGACGGCTTTTTTTGGCGCGATGGTGGTGTTGCCGGCCTTCGGCATGCCCATGGCGGCGTTCACAATCCCGGCCGGGGAGGCCTTTGGCGCGCAGCTCGGGCTTCCCCTGGTGATCGGGTTGTCGCTGGTCGCGATCGCCGTCAACCTGGCCATCGGCTATGCCGTCGCGCGCTATGCGCTGCGGCCGCCGTTGCTCGCGCTCTTGACGCGCTGCGGTTACACCGTGCCGCGGATCACGCCGGAGAACGCCCTGGGCGTGCTCCTGGTGGTGCGACTCACGCCGGGACCACCGTATGCCGCGCAGGCCTGCATCCTCGGCGTCGCCGAGGCCCCGTTCCGGCTCTACATGATCGTGTCCTGGCTCGCGGTCCTGCCCTGGGCACTCGGTGGGATCATCCTTGGGAAGGGGCTTTTCAACGGCAATTTCGCCGTGGTGCTTATCGGGCTCGGGGTGCTGGTGGTGGCCGGCGTCCTCGTCCACTGGCTGCGAAGGAGATTTGCGCGCCGTGAAGACTGAACTGGAACTCGACGACGGGCCGCGGGCCGAGAGCGTCAGCGAATTCACCCGGCGCGTGAAATCGGTGCTCGAGACGGGGATTCGTCCCTGCTGGATTCGCGGGGAGGTTTCCAACCTGCGGGCGCAGGCGAGCGGGCATGTGTATTTCTCGCTGAAGGACGCCGGCGCGCAGCTGAGCGCCGTCCTCTTTCGCGGCGACGCGGCGCGGCAAACGGTGCGACTGCGCGACGGGCTGCAGGTGCTGGTTTACGGGCAGGTGAGCGTTTATGAGGCGCGCGGCCAGTATCAGATGATTGTTCGGATCGTCGTGGATGACGGCGTGGGCCGGCTGCAGCGGGAGTTCGAGGCGCTGAAGGCGCGGCTGGCGGAGGAGGGATTGTTTGATCCCGAGCGTCGGAAGCCGATTCCGGCAATGCCGCTCACGGTGGGATTCATCACGTCGCCCACGGGTGCGGCGGTCCAGGATTTCATGCGGATCATCCGCCGGCGGAAGTGGTGCGGCCGGGCGGTGGTGCTGCCGGCGAGGGTGCAGGGTGAGGGCGCGGCGGCGGAGATGATCGCCATGCTGAAGCTGGCGGAGAAGCTGGGGGTCTTTGATCTGCTGGTGATTGGACGGGGCGGCGGCAGCCTCGAGGATCTCTGGGCGTTCAACGAGGAGCCGCTGGTGCGGGCCGTGGCGGGCTGCGCGGTGCCCGTGATCTCCGCGGTGGGCCACGAGATTGACTTCACGCTGTGTGATTTTGCCGCGGATCTGCGGGCGGAGACACCCAGTGCGGCCGCGGAATTGATCACGAGCCATTTCGTGAGCTGTGGTGAACGGGTGCGGCAGGCCAGTGAGGCCATGACGGCGCTGGCTGCCGCGGTGATCCGTCACGCACAGGCCAACCTCGACCATGCGCGTTCCCGACTGAGGCTGCTGACGCCGGCGGCTCAGATTGAGCAGGGCTACCTGCGGCTGGATGACCTGGCGAACCGGATGGCCGCCGCCTGGCGCAACCTCGCCCAATCACAGCAGCACAAGCTGGCGACGGCGCGTGCAGGCCTGTTGCAGCATTCGCCGGAGAAGCGCGTTCAGCTGGAGTCACACCGGCTGCTTTCGCTGTGGAAACGGTTGCAGGCCGCCAGCCCGGCTTCCGTGCTGCACCGCGGCTTCGTGATCATGCGCGACGACCACGGACGGCCAATCACCCGGCGGCGCGAGGTCGGCGCGGGGAAGTTGATGGCCGCCGAGTTTGCGGATGGGACGATCGAGGTCCGGGCAAAACCTTCGTGACGGGGCTGGTTGGCCGTAACGAGAGCTTTGGATGATCCGGCTGCCGGGCACGGCGGTGGTGGCGGGTGCCGCAAAACTTGCCAAAGCCATAAGATGTGCGGCTCCTATCTGCCCACGCGCGTCGCACTAATACCTCTCTCAATTTCTGCATCGGACTTCCGTTGGCCGCCCCGGCTCCGCAGGCTCGCCCGGCGCGTCAGTTTTCCGCGGTCCATCCGGGCCGAGGGAGCGATCCCGAGTCAGGTCGGAGGTCATATTTCCGGCCAGCCGCAGGGGGAACGCGCCTACAAATATGTCACATCCGGTCATCATTCAGGGAGGCATGGGGGTTGCGGTTTCAAACTGGCGGCTGGCGCGGACGGTATCGCGGCTGGGCGAGCTCGGCGTGATCTCGGGGACATTGCTGGCGGTGATCCTGGCACGGAGACTGGCGGAGGGGGATCCCGAGGAGCACATGCGTCGCGCGCTCGATGCATTCCCGATCAAGGGGGTGGCCGAACGCGTGCTGGAGGCCCATTTCATTCCCGGTGGCAAGGATCCGGGCGCGCCGTACCGGGGCGTGGCCATGCCTTCGCTAGGTTGCGGACCGGCGCTGACCGAGCTGACGGTGGCGGCGAATTTCGTGGAGGTGTTCCTCGCGAAGGAGGGTCATGGCGGCCGGGTGGGGATCAATCTGCTCGAGAAGATTCAGCTGGCGACGCTGCCCTCGTTGTACGGGGCGATGCTGGCCGGCGTGGATTACGTGCTGATGGGCGCCGGGATCCCGCGCTCGATTCCGGGGGTCCTCGATCGTTTCGCGGCGGGCGGGCCGGCGGAGTTGAAAATCGACGTGGAGGGAGGACTGCCGGTCGAGGATTATACGGCCCGGTTCGTGCCGGAGGAGTTCTGCGGGGGATCCGCCCCGAAGCTGCAGCGCCCCCATTTCCTGGCGATCGTGTCCTCCGCAACGCTGGCGATGACGCTGGCGAAGAAGTCGAATGGCCGGGTCGACGGTTTCGTGGTCGAAGGCGACGTGGCTGGCGGGCACAATGCGCCGCCGCGCGGGGTAATGCAGCTCGATGCGCAGGGGGAGCCGGTATACGGGCCTCGCGACGTGCCGGATTTGGCGAAAATCCGGGAACTGGGGCTCCCTTTCTGGCTGGCAGGGGCGCAGGCGGGACCGGAGAAACTCGCCGCGGCGCTGAAGCTGGGTGCCGCCGGGATCCAGGTCGGAACGGCCTTCGCCTTCTGCGATGAGTCCGGCGTCGAACCCGGACTGAAGCGGGAGGCGATCCGGGCGAGCCGGGCTGGCAGCGCGCGGGTGTTCACCGACCCAGCTGCCTCGCCGACGGGCTTTCCGTTCAAGGTCATGCAGGTCGAGGACACGCTCTCCGAGGCTGCGGTCTATGCCGCCCGCGGCCGGGTGTGCGATCTCGGCTATTTGCGCCAACCATACCGGAAGCCGGATGGCTCGATCGGCTATCGCTGTGCCGCCGAACCGGTGGAAGACTATGTCCGCAAGGGCGGGAATCCCGCCGACACCGTCGGCCGGAAGTGCCTGTGCAACGGGCTCGCGGCGACGGTCGGGCTCGCCCAATTGCGCGATGGCGTGGTCGAGCCGGCGCTGGTCACTGCCGGCAATGAGGTGTCTGATCTCGCCCGGCTCGTTGAGTCCGGTGTCGATCACTACGGGGCGGAGGACGTGATCCGCTATCTGCGCGGAGGCCCTGTATCTGCGCTCATGCCGCTGGCGACCTGTCGGGCCTGAGATCGGAGCTCCTCCGCAGGATTCGAACTGGATTCATGGAGGGCCGTGCTCCGTCACGGCCATTGGGATCGATGCGCTGCGCAGGATGATTTTCCCAACGGGTTTGCGGACGCCACGGAGGGCGTCCCTCCAGGACGTGGATTGGAACCAAGGATTCTGCCGATGCCAGACGAGGTTTGCCATCCGGCGGATTTGAACGTTACTCCGGATTTGCATGGCCGATCCACACGACCCTCACTCCGAACATGAGGAATTTTCACTGTCACTCTTTGCCCTGACCGTCGTGGTGACGTTCGCCGGGCTGCTGGCGGTGCTGCGGCTGGTGGCTCCGGGGGTATGGGAGCAGCAATTCTTGGCGCCGTTGTGGAGCGGCGTGGTGGCCTTCCTGACCATCAGCCTCGTCAACTGCTTCATGGAGTATTTCTTTCACCGGTACGTCCTGCACCTGCCGGCGATTCCGCTGCTGCGGCGGCTTTACCGGCAGCACACCCTGCATCACGCGCTGACGCGGATCGCCCGCAAGCCGGTCCGGGGCGGGCGCGGGATTCTTTTCATCGAGAACAAGTTTCCGATCACGGAACCGGAGCAGGGCGAGGCATCCTTTTTCCCCTGGTATTCCCTGGCGGTTTTCGCCGCGGTGCAGGCGCCGCTCTTCGCGCTGCTCCAGTGGTGGCTGCCGGGCTTCCCGTGGTTCCTGTCGGGCTTCGCGGCGCTGGCGGTGTCGATCACGCTTTACGAGGTGCTCCATGCCATCAACCACTGGCCATTCGAGAAATGGGAGCCGCTCATCGAGCATCCGCTCTGGGGCTGGCTATGGCGGCCGGCCTATGCCTTCCACCTGCGGCACCACGCGGTGATCGATTGCAACGAGTCGATTTCCGGATTCTTCGGGCTGCCGCTGGCCGACTGGGCGTTTGGGACCTGTGTGATGCCCAGGACGGTATACGCCGACGGCGAGGAGTGGGCGCCGGAGAAATTCCAGAGCCCGCGTCCCCGCTGGTTGATCCGGCAGCTGGATGCCTGGGCGGAGCGCGTGGTGCAGCGCCGCCGGGAACTCGCGGGGAACGCATCGATCGCGGCCGCGACCGGCATGACGGATGTGACGGAAGCCCCCCGGGCGGCTCCCGCCCGGCGGGCCTACACGCGCGGGGAGGAGATCGCCAATTGGGTCACGCACGGAATCGGGCTCGCCCTGAGCGTGGCGGGGCTGACCTTGCTGATCGTCTTCGCTAGCCGCCGCGGCGATGCCTGGCACGTGGTCAGCTTCACAGTGTTCGGACTCACGCTGATGACGCTTTATGCGGCCTCCACGCTCTATCATGCGAGTCGTGGCGGACGGGCGAAGGCGCTTTTCAAGAAGCTGGATCATGCCGCGATTTTCCTGCTGATCGCCGGCACGTATACGCCGTTCCTGCTCACGAATCTGCGCGGGCCATGGGGCTGGACGCTGTTCGGCGTCATCTGGGGGCTTTGCGGTGCCGGTGCGGTGTTCAAGCTTTTCAGCGGCGAGCGTTATCGGCTGATCTCGACGCTCGCCTACCTCTTTGCCGGGTGGCTGATCGTCGTGGCGCTGAAACCGCTCGTGGCGAATGTCCCGGCGGGGGGGCTCTGGCTGCTTGTCGCCGGCGGACTGTCCTACTCGGTGGGTGTGATTTTCTATCGCTGGCACCGGCTGCGGTACCACCACGCGGTCTGGCACGCCTTCGTGCTTGGAGGCAGCACGTGCCATTTCCTCGCCGTCCTGCTTTTCCTGCTTCCGCGCGTGACGTAAGCAGCCGGTCGGTTTTCTGCCGCTGCTCGAATTGACGCGCGATACACAACATCAGAAATGATTGCACACGCAGGGGCGCAGACTGCTGCGCCTTGAGAGGATTCACGATTGCAATGAGGGCGCAGCAAATCTGCGCCACTTTCAGAACGATCCGCGTGAGTCCGACAGACTCCTATCGCGTGCGGCGGAACCCGGCACCCATGGCGGCGGCGATTGCGGCGACGGCACACCATCCCGCCAGACAGATGGCCAGCCACGCCGCCGGATGGGCCAGCCACCAGCGGGTCAGCCCGTGCATCGATGCGCCGCTGAATGCCGCCTGCTCGACCGAAAAGAGCAGCGTCACCCGATAGGCATCCAGCGGACTGAGCATGAGTGCGCCGACCCAAACGGCCGGGTTGTGATGAACCCACTCCGACCCGCCGATTAGGATGAGCAGCAGGTCGATTCCGAACAGGAGCAGGCACCAAGCAAGGAGCGCCACGATCAGCCCGCGCACCGGATCCTGGATCCAGAAGCCGATGGCGAGTCCGATCCAGGCGAGCAGCACGCTGACCGCCGCAGCCGAAACCGCGGCACCCAGGAGCAGGGTGGAGCCGCCGGCGGCCAGCAGCGTTGGGAGAACGAGCAGGGCGGCGGCGGGAACCACGACGACCAGCAGCCCGCTGCACTTTCCCGCTACCCAGGATCCAATCCGGATCGGGTGCGTGAACAGCACCGCAAACTCCTCCGCCTCCGCCTGCGCCGAACTCAGCCCCAGAAGCAGCGTCGACAGCGAGCCGACGTAAATCACGCCGTTCAACACCCACCAGGAGGCGCCGGGCGCGGCGGCATCCGGCGGCGCCAGCAGCGCCAGCAGCCCAATAGCCAGCATCAGGGCGAGATGCAGGTGGAGGAACCGGTTGATTCGGTAGCTCAGTAGCTCACGCGCCAGCGTGGCGCCGAGCGTCCGCCAGTCACGATGTCGGGGGTTCATCGTGCGATCCGGTCAGGAAGAAGGCGCGCAGCCGCCCGGGTGGCAGCGTGCCGGCGATGCGTCCCGTCTCGAGCAGGGCGCAGGTATCCACTTTCCCCTCCCATTCACCCAGCAGGTGGGTGGCAACGAGGACGGCGGCGCCGCCGCGGGCCTCGTTGTTGAGGTGAGCCTGCAGTCGATCCCGCCATTCCGGATCGAGGCTCAGCCCCGGCTCGTCCAGAATCAGCGCCGGGGCCCGGGCGAGGGCGAAGATTGCCAGCGCGAGCCGCTGCCGCAATCCGCCCGAGAGCTCGGCGGTGGTGGCTCCCACGTGATCGACGAGCCCCCAATGCCCGAGCTGTGCCATCACCTCGTCCGGAGTCCGCCCGCGCAGCCGGCCGTAATAGTGCGCGACCGCGCGGGTCGTGAGCCGGGGGTGAAACCGCGGGGCCTGCGGCAGGAAGGCGAGCGCGCCGAGCGCGGCGAGCCGCGCCCTCGTGAGGTCAAGGCCGGCGATCGCAACCGAGCCGCGTTCCGGCCGGCAGAGCCCGGTGAGCACGCGCAGCAGCGTCGTCTTCCCGGCGCCATTGGCGCCCACCAGCAAGGTCACGCGACCGCGGTCCACGGTGAGATCCAGCCCGCGCAGCACGCGACGGGAGCCGAATCGCTTTTCCACTCCGCGGGCGGCGATCACGGGACGCCGGACCGCGCCAGCGGCCGTTCATCCGTCACGCCGGGGACTCCGGGGAGGTGAAGGCGGGTGTGCAGGAAGCCGATGGCGCGCTCGCCCGGGCTGCCCGAAAGCAGGCCGATCTCCGGAAATTCGCGGCGCCACCGGCCGAACAGGTCGGCCTCGTAATGGGGCACGTCCGCGATCCCGTCCTGGTTCAGGTCGAGTTTCAGCGCTCCTTCCCAGTCATTGCCCACGCCGTCGACCGACCAGCGGTTCGTGCCGCCGCGGCCACTGGTCTCAATTGCATGGACATTCGTGTGCAGCCGATTGGCAGAGAAACGATTCGCCTCGGAGCTGGCGGAGAGCCGCAGCCCGATGTAGTTGGCGGCGATCGTATTTCGGAGGAAGGTGTTGTCGCTGGAATTCTCGAGGAAGATTCCGATGGTATTGCCTTCGATCGTGTTGTCCTCGATTCGGGTGCGCTCGACCGTGTGCAGCAGCAGCCCGTAGGCCCGGTGGCTGCGGTTGGCGACGAACCGGTTGCGACGCAGGGTGATGTCGGTGGAATACATCAGCGCGGAACCGGCGGCGTTCCGCGTGAACAGGTTTTCCTCAAAAAGATTGTCGTCCGAATACATGTAATGGAGCCCATAGCGGACGTCCTGGATGACATTGCGCCGCACTATCGTCTGGTCGCAGAAGGAAAAGTAGATGCCGTCGCGCGTGCCGCGGATGTCGTTGTTCGCGATGAGATGGCCCGAGCTGTTCCAGACATGGATTCCGTTGCCGCGCTGGTTCTGCTCGAGTTCGACCGAGCACATCTCGGCGGCGGAAAGCTGCAGGCCGGCGGCCACCGGGTCGGGGATCGCCACCGCTGCCGCCCGTCCGCGAATCACGTTGCCCGTGATCCGGCAGCCGGGGGCGCGGCGCACGTAAATGCCATGGAGCGTATCGACAATGGTGTTATCCCGGATGATCGCCCGTGCGCCGGTGACATGCACGCCCGCATCGTCGGTCGACAGGTTTGACCCGGAGCGGCGGATGACGAACCCGGCGAGTTCCACGTCCGGTGCGCGGATCTCGACGACATGGCCGCGGCCGGTCCCCGCCAGCGTGGCGCTGGCATCGGTAATCAGCCGGATCGGCCGGTCCAGGATGAAGGGCCCCTCGTAAACGCCGGCCGGCACCTCGAGTTCGGCGCCGGGTTCCGCGGCGGCAATCCGGCCGCGGAGCTGATCACCGGGATTCGCTGATCGGTGGGCATCGATGCGTGAAGCATTGGCGGGGGTTGGAGTTGCGACCGCACGTGCCGGGATCGTCCCGGCAATCGCCATGGCCGCGGTGATCGCCGCACGGCGCAGCATGAGCGGGAATTTCACGCCGGCTCCTTGCGCGACAGCCACAGCGCGGTGATGACCAGGAGCGGGAACAGGCCCAGGAAGACCGCGCCAATGTCGGGGTAGCTGCTCTGCTCGAAGTTGGCGATCTGCTGATGACCGATCAGGACCGGCGTGAAGGGCTGGATCGTCATCGGGGCCTTGGGATCGAGCTGATGGCCATAGGTGTAGAGCCGGTAATAGAAGCTGCCGAAGGAGAAGGCGGTGAAGTAGAGGTAGAGCACGAGCAGGTCGACGATGCCGCGGACGATGCCGATGGCCGCCGCACGGAGCGAAAGCAGGACGAAGACCCCCAGCGCGAATGGCACCCAGCGCATTTCGATGAAATCCGCCTCCTCGATCGGCCGCATGCCGATGTAATGGTTGAGGTTGTTGATCTCGTGGAGATCCTGGCCCCCGTTGCCGGCGATCAACTTGTAGGCGTAGATGTGGAGCGACAGCCCCTCCTGGTACTGCGGTGCAACCAGCCGGATTTCCCAGAAGGGGAGGAAGAGTGCCGTCACCAGCGCACCGGCGGCGAGCACGAGGAGCACCCGCGCCACCGCGCTGGGTGGCCGGCGGAGGTAGCCGTAGAAGCGCCGCGTGGTTTCTCGCATGGCGGGTTCGGAGCGTGGGTGCCCGGCACGCGCGCGCCTCAGCGCGCGGCGTTGCCTGCGGCGGGTTTCACGGCCAGATAGCCCTGCATTTCCTGGTGCAGCGCCGAGCAGAAGTTCGTGCAATAGAAGGCGAACACGCCCGGCTTCGCCGCCTTGAACTTCACCGTCTTCGTCTCGCCGGGGTCGACGATCACATTGATGTCATGCTCGATCAGCCCCCAGCCATGGATCATGTCGGTGGACTGCTCGACGTTGGTCAGGTGCAGCACGACGGTGTCGCCCTCGTTCGCCTCGATCCGGTCGGGCACGAAGCGGCTGCGAATTGCCAGCACCTTTGCCTCCACGGTGTTGCCGTTGCGGGTGACGCCGGTCTCGCTGGCGTCCCACACCGCGTGCGGATGCTTGTTCTCGGCCTTCGGATACACCTCGATTGGCTGGATCGCGTCGGCCTTGAGGATCTGCATGAAGTGGGGCTCGGGATCCGTGAAGGTCTCGTAGAGCATCGTCATCTTCTCCCCGCTGATGTCGATCAACTGGCTGCTTTCGGGCTGGGAGGGGCCGGTGCTGAGATGGCGGCCCTTGGAAAGCTTGTTGCCGGCCACGAGGTAGCGACCGTACGGCTGGCGGGTCTCGCTGCCGGCCACGGCGAGGTGGCCGATGTTGAAATGCACGGGGATCTTGTCGAGGACGACCTTGTTCAGATCCTGGCGCTCCTCCTCGCTCCAGGGCGGCAGCTTCCATTTCGTCACGACGGACTCGATGAACATCGAGGTGTAGGCATTGCCCCTACCGTCGTACTGGGTGTGCAGCGGGCCGAGCCCGGCCGGGACCTCGCCCTCGAGCACCGCGGCAAAATTGATCACGGGCACGCCGCGGAACTCGGTCTCGAAGTTTCGCGCATCGATGGCGGCCTTGAGCTTCTCGAAATTGAAGACCGGCACCGTCGGCTGCAGCTTGCCGCCGGCGGCGATCCACTTGCCGGTGGGATCCACGTCGATGCCGTGGGGCGACTTGGGGACGGGCAGGAAGTAGAGCACGCCCGGCACCTTCGCCGGATCGATCACCGGCACGCCGGCCATCTGGGTGGCCTTGCCCTCCCGCACGGCGGCCTCGGCGGCCCGCCAGTTCACGACCGCCGCGTAATCCCGATCGAGCTGGGACGCCCCCGCCTCGAGCGTCTCGTGCGCCATCTCGGTGTTGTACGAGGTCCAGAACGCCCAGCCCGAGCTGGGGCCCTTGCCGGTCGAGCCGAGATCCCAGTTGAAGGGCGGCGTCAGCACCTGCCAGCCAACCTTCATCTCGCCGGTCTGCTGGTCGACGGTGATGCCGCTGACCATCCCGTTGAATTCGTCGGCATATTGGGTGACATCGGCGTGGCGGCCCTTCGGCAGCGGCACGGAGAAACGGGTGGCGACCAGAATGTACTCGGTGTTTTCGGTGACGAACGATGAGCCGTGGTTGCCGGAGGAGTTCGGGATCGGCCCCAGGATCTGCCGGGTCTTCATGTCCCGGAGATCGATCCGCGCGACCCGGTTGTTGGCGTTGTCGTTCACGAACAGCCAGCGGCCATCATACATGCTGTCGGTCTGGGAGAGTGCCGGGTGATGCACATCGCCCCAGGTGAATCCGCCGAGCATCGCCTTCGTTTCCTCGTCGTAGCCGTAGCCGACTCCCGGATGCGGGGTGAAGACGGGAATCGTGAACAGGTGGCGCATCGACGGGATGCCGGCCAGGAACACCTGGCCCGAATGCCCGCCGGAATAGAAGAGGTAGAACTCGTCCTTCTCGCCGGGGGCGACATAGGTGCGGGTCGCGGCTTCATTCGCCGAGCCGGCGGATTTCTTGTCAGCGGTGCCGGGCCGGCCGCAGCCGCCGATCAGGATGATGAGGGGGAGGAGGGCCAGCGTGGCGCGCGAAAGGCGGGAACGATTCATGGGTGCGGGCTCCGGGTGTCACTCGACAATCAGTTCGCCCTTCATGCCGACCTGATAGTGGCCGGGAAAGGTGCAGAGGAACAGGTAGCGGCCGGGCTGCGTGGGTGCACTGAACGTGACCGTATCGCGCTCCTTGGGGCCGAGCAGCTTCGTGTGCGCAAGGACATTGTCCTTGCGCGAAGCCGGGATGTAATCGGTCGTCGGGGCGGTCGAGGCCTCGCTGACGAAGGCGTCGATCTGGGCGGCATCCTTCAGCAACACCCAGTTGTGGCCCATGGAGAACTTCGGCATCGAGCCGACATTGACCAGGGTAACGGACAGGGCCTCGCCCGGCTTGGCGCGAATCTCGGTGACGGAGAACTTCATCGTGTCATTGGCGGTGATTTCGATGGCCCGGCCGTTCTGCGGGGCTGGGGTGCTGGCGGTGCCGCCGGCATCCGCCCCGGCCGCGGCCTTGTTCGTCGCGGCGGTTTGATCGGAGGATTCCTTCTTGGCGCACCCGGAGGCGAGCAGGGCCAGCGCGCAGCTGGTGGCGAGGACGAGACGATGACGTGTTGAGTTCATGGGAAACGGCGACGTGGGTTGATGGGGCTTTGCCCGGTGCGGCTGCCGAGGGCAGATCCGCAATCGTAGCGCGACGGGGGGAAAAGTTCGCATTCCGGATGGCCAAAGTTGCCGCAACGGGCGAAACGGTCAAGGCTTCAAGCGCCCGCCCACCGTACCCCGCAACTCCCGAATTCATGATCCGAAGAAATCCGATGCGACCTCTCCCGATGTTCCGGTCGTGGCTTCACCCCTGGCTGCTGGCGCTCGTGTTGGCGGGCTGTGCCCGCGATTCGGAACGCGTTTTCGAAGTCCGCGGAGTTGTCCTGGCGCCCTACGCCGATGGGGCGATCACGATCCGGCACGAGGAAATTCCCGGTTTTATGCCGGCGATGACGATGCCGTTCAACACGGAGGCGGCGGACGCGGCGGGTCTGGTGGCGGGCGATCTCGTGAGCTTCGAGTTTCGCGTCGGCACGCAGTCGCGGGCGACAAAGTTTCGCCGGCTGGGCCGCGTCGAAAACCGCCCCGCGGCTCCGGCTCGCACCGGCAACGGGGATACAGGATCACTGCGCCGGCTGCGGGCCGGCGATCCTGTGCCGGGTTTCGCGCTGATCGATCAGGACAGTCTTCCCGTGACCGATGCCGACCTGCGCGGGCGCCAGACCGTGGTCACTTTCATCTTCACGCGGTGCCCCGTGCCGGAGTTCTGTCCGCTGATGGCGAAAAAATTCCAGTCCCTGCAGGGGCTGGTCGCGGAGATGCCGGCCGCCGTGCGGGCGAACGTGCGGCTGCTCAGCATCTCGATCGATCCGGAGCATGACCGGCCCGCGGTGCTGCGCGAGTACGGCGGCGCGCTCGGGGCGGACTTCCGCCGCTGGCGTTTCGCGACCGGCAGCCGGGATCAGATCGACGCTTTGGCCCGCGCGTTCGCCGTGCGCGCGGTCCGTGACGGCGCCGCGCTCGATCACACCCTGGCCACCGTCTTGATCGGACCGGACGGGCGGGTGACGGAGATCTGGCGTGGGAATGCGTGGAAGCCAGAGGAAATCGCGGATCGGATCGCGCCGGCGCGGTGACGCGGCTCCGCCGGGCCCGGGGCGATTTTACCTCTGGAGTTCACGTCACCATTAATACAATACATGAGCGGATCGGCCGCGGTTCACGACCGCGGGGGCGTGGATTGGGACCAAGGCTGGCCGATCGGAGCGGCGGAACGCGCGCGCGGGAATTGCGATCAAGCAAGGAAAATAGTTCGACGTCCGCGATCAGTTCGCACAATCATCGGGCATGGAGTCGGAAGCGTGATCGCGGCACGTGGCGCGACGCGTGAGTTTTCCGAAAGGTCCAATGTCCGATCGGGGCACCCCGCCCCGTTACGACAACTAGCATCAACCCAGAAATAATATGGCCAAAGCAAAGAACGCAAAGAAACAGACCAAGAAGGCGCCGGCGAAGAAGAAGGCTAAGACCGCGAAGAAGCGCTAGCCCGGATTCCCGAGCGGAAACGCTCGTGACACTTGGCGAGCCGTCGCTTCGGCGCGGCTCGATCCGCCGGAAAGGCCGGGACACCCTCCCGGCGTTTCAGGCGGGATCGACGGCAGTGGCGGCTCGTATTTCAGCTCAGAGTGATGGCGGGAGTGGGAGGGCAGGTGGGAGTGTGGTGATCGTTTGATGCCCGGAGGGCGGGCTTCCGCGGGTGGTGAAGCCACCGGGAGAACCTCATCGCCAGGTTCGCCGCACATCTCGCGGCGACAGTGGATCGGATCGCCGGCGCGGCGCCAGCCGGTTCACGCCCTCCACGGACGGCTGCGTCCGGCCTGGGTTACATTCTCCAGCGCGCGCTGCGCGATCGTGGAATTCTCGACCACCTGGAAATCGAACATGCCGACGCAGATGAAATCCGCGCCGCTTTCGAATGCCCATTGAAAAGCCTGCCGCGGATGTATGGCGCCGGCGGCAAGCACCTTGAACGCAATCCAGGGTTGTTTGAGCGCACCCATGCAGGCGATCGTCCCGGATGCATCCGTGCACCACATGTTGTCGTGGTGCCGGTCATGGTCCCGCCGCTTGCCGTTCACCTCATCGAATGGCAACCGGCGATCCGCCGGCGTGGCCGACCAGTAATTGTCCTGGTGCAGCGTCTTTGCCCAGAAGTCGGGTTCGAAACCCGCCTTAACGCAGGCCCTGACCGTATCGAGGCTGTGTGCGCCGAGTCCCCAGGGCACCCCCTGTTCCCGCATCAGGGACACCGCCTGCTCGAGTTCGGCCAGGCGGTTGTCCCGCACCATCTGATCACAGCGGCTGCCCTGAATATAAATGGCGTGGGCGCCATCATCGACGGACTGCTTGATGCCCGCCTTGATATCCGCCGTGGCACAGTCGGAAATCCACTGGATCTTTCCGCCTTCGGCATGCCAGTAGTCGCTCAGCACGCGGCCCGCCGACGGGTTGGTCAGGACGGTGTTGATTCCGCGCTGCTCGGCGAGGTGCAGGGTGTCGAAGATTTTCTCATCGGTGTGGTACGCCTTCACCAGGGTCGAGACGTAGATCAGATCCCGGCTGTGGGCCCAGCCGCCGATGAGATTGCCGCCGCAGATCACCCGGCTGATTTCAAGGCTCCCGATCTTTCCACGCGGCAGCTGCAGTCGGTCGGCGGCCCGCGGATTGGGAGTCGTGGGCGTCGCCGTGCGGATTTCATCGGCAAGAACCTTCTCCTCGATGCTGCTCAGCCCCACGGCTGCACCACCGGCCAGGAGGGAATGTCGGAGAAATTTCCTGCGGTTGATGGGAGCATTCATGGAGTGAATTTCATTGAGGGTACGGACGTGGGAAAGCCGCGCGCACTCCTGTGGGTTTCCGCAGGATGCTCAGCCCTGATCTGCGGGCTGAATAACATGCGGCGATTTTCGCGCAGGGCAGAGATGCCTACAACGCATGGGTTGTCCGATCCTCCGCGTAGCTTGGGAGATCCCGCAGGCAGGCGCCTCCAGCCTCCAGAACAACATCGACACTTGGCGCGGATGAACAAGAAAGGGACCATGGATTCTGTCAGCCGCAGCGCGAAGGAAGAGATGTTCCGGCAGCGGGCGCGGGTGATCTGGCTGTTTGGGATCTCGGCTGCCGGCAAGAGCACGCTCGCCACGGGACTCGAGGCGCGGCTGCACGCCCAGGGATTTGCCACGCGGCTGCTCGATGGCGACAACCTGCGGGCCGGTTTGAACCGGGGGCTCGGCTACAGCGATGCCGATCGGAGCGAAAATCTGCGGCGGGTGTCCGAGGTGGCGCGGCTGTTTGTCGACGCCGGGATTGTCACGATCTGCTCCTTCATCACGCCGCTGCGCGCCCAGCGTGCGATGGCGCGGGAGATCATTGGCGCGGCGGATCTGCTGCTGTTCCAGGTGGTGGCCTCGTATGCGGAATGCGCGCGGCGCGATCCCAAGGGTCTCTATGCCCGCGCGGCTGCGGGGGAACTGAGCCAGTTCACCGGCCGCGACTCCAGCTTCGAGGAGCCGCTTCCCGGCGACGGCGTGGTCCGAATCCAGACGGAAGGCGTGGCGCCTGAGGCTTCGCTGGAGGAACTGCACGGACACGTTCTGCCGTATGTAAGGGCTGAGCGCGCTGAAACCGGAGGCCTGAGACCTGAATCCTGAGGCCTGAAACCTAAGACCTGAAAGCTGAAGCCTGACACCTGACACCTGACACCTGAAACCTGAGACCTGAAACCTGAGACCTGAGACCTGAGGCCTGAGACCTGGGACCTTATGAACACCTCTGAACGCAAAGCGGAAATGCGCCGCCGCACCAAGAAGTTCGCCGGCTCGATTGTTCGTCTTTTTATTGCCTTGAACAAGCGTCGCGAAGAACAGGCGGTCATAGGCAAGCAACTGTTGCGCTCCGGGACCTCAGTCGCAGCAAATTATCGGGAGGCATCGCGTGCTCGTTCCAACGTTGAGTTTATTTCGAAGATTGAGCAATGCGCGCAGGAGGCCGATGAGTCCCAACTTTGGCTCGAACTCCTGCACGAGGACTGTGGGGTTGCTCACGAGATCGTGGAGCCGGTTTGGAATGAGGCCGAGGAGCTGATTTCGATATTCGTGACGATGAGCAAGCGGACAAAGGAGAAGCGTGAATCCTGAGAGCTGAATCTTAAATCCTGATATTAGAGGCTGAGACCTATTTGAGTACGGACCAGCCTCTCCTCAGGTCTCAGGTCTCAGCCTTCAGGTTTGAAGAAAATGCCTTCCTACAACCTCAGCCATCTGGCGCAGCTGGAGAACGAGGCGGTCTTCGTGCTCCGGGAGGTGGCGGCGCAATTCGAACGCTCCGCCTTGTTGTTCTCCGGCGGCAAGGACTCGATCGTCCTGGCGCAGCTCGCGCAGAAGGCCTTCATCCCGGCTCGCTGCCCGTTTCCCTTCCTCCACATCGACACCGGTCATAATTTTCCGGAGACGATCGTGTTCCGGGACGCGTTCGTCGCCCGGCTCGGAGCGCGGCTGGTCGTCCGGCACGTTGCCGACACGATCCGCTTGGGTCGGGCCACGGAGGAATCGGGTCCGAATCCGTCCCGCAACGCCCTGCAGACCGTCACCCTGCTCGATGCGATTCAGGAGTTCGAACTCGATGCCTGCCTGGGCGGAGCGCGCCGCGACGAGGAGAAGGCACGCGCCAAGGAGCGTTTTTTTTCGCATCGGGACGATTTCGGCCAGTGGGATCCCAAGAACCAGCGGCCGGAACTGTGGAACCTCTTCAACGGGCGCAAGCGGCCCGGCGAGCATTTCCGAATCTTTCCGCTCTCGAACTGGACCGAGCTGGATGTCTGGCAGTACATCGAGCGCGAGCAACTGAAGGTGCCCTCGATCTATTTCAGTCACGAACGCCAGCTCGTGAAACGGGAGGGACAGCTGCTGGGCTGGCGGGAGGGAATGGCGCTGCTCCCCGGGGAGCGAATCGAAACCCGGAGAGTGCGGTTCCGGACCGTGGGGGACATGACCTGCACGGGGGCGGTCGAGAGCACAGCGGGGACGGTTGGCGAAATCATCGCGGAGATCGCTGCGGCGCGGGTGACGGAGCGTGGCGCGCGCGTGGACGACCGGCGTTCCGAAATGGCGATGGAGGACCGGAAGAGGGCGGGGTACTTTTGAGAGACCGGCTGAACTTGTGAGACCATCAATCCGCATGACGCATTATCGGCGGAACGTAGGGGCGCAGTCTTGCTGCGCTCGGAGGAATCGAATGCACGGGAGGGCGCAGGCAAGACTGCGCCCCTACGGAAGGAGTGGAACCTGAACGATGAAGACGGCCGGCAATAACCAACCATCGCTGTTCCCTCCCGGCGGCACCGAACTGCTGCGCTTCACCACGGCGGGCAGCGTCGATGACGGCAAATCCACGCTCATCGGCCGGCTGCTTTACGACTCCCGGGCCATCCTCGAGGACCAGCTGACGGCGATTGAGCGAGCCACGAGCCAGCGGGGCGAGGAACATCTCAATTTGGCGCTGCTCACCGACGGCCTCCGCGCCGAGCGCGAACAGGGCATCACGATCGATGTGGCCTACCGTTACTTCGCCACTCCCTGCCGCCGGTTCATCATCGCCGACACTCCCGGTCACACCCAGTACACCCGGAACATGGTCACCGGCGCCTCGACCGCGAACGCCGCGGTGATTCTGGTGGATGCCCGCAAGGGCGTGATCGAGCAGACCTGCCGGCACAGCTTCATCGCCTCGCTGCTCCGGATTCCCCACCTCGTGATCGCGATCAACAAGATGGATCTCGTGGACTGGTCCGAGACCCGCTATCGCGAGGTCGTCGCGCAATTCCAGGAGTTCGCCTCCCGGCTGGAGTCGCCGGACATCAAGTTCATCCCCCTCTCGGCACTGCACGGCGACAACGTGGTGGAACGCTCGCGGCGGATGGGATGGTATGAAGGCGGTCCGCTGCTTTACACGCTCGAGACGCTCTATATCGGAAGCGACGCGAACCACATCGATGCCCGGCTGCCGGTGCAGACGGTGATTCGGCCGAATGACGATCGCCATCACGACTATCGCGGCTTTGCCGGGCGGATCGCGGGCGGAGTATTCAAGCCGGGCGACGAAATCGTGGTGCTGCCGGGCGGGCAGACCACGAGGATCAAGGCGATCACCTCGCTCGGGTGCCCGGTCGCCGAGGCCTTCACGCCGATGTCGGTCGAGGTGACGCTGGCCGACGAGATCGATCTCAGCCGGGGAGACCTGATTGCGAAACGGCACAACCGGCCCTCATCCGGCCGTGATCTGGAGGCGATGGTCTGCTGGTTTTCGGAAACCGACCTCCGGCCGGGTGGCAGGTACCTGATGCGTCACACGACGCGCGAACTGCGCTGTGTGATCAAGGAGGTCCGCTACAAGGTGGATGTCGCGACGCTTCATCGGAAGGAGGGGGATCTGCGGATCGGGCTGAACGACATCGGCCGGCTGCACCTGCGGACCGGCACGCCGTTGTTTTACGACAGCTACCGGCGGAACCGGACGACCGGCAGCTTCATCCTGATCGACGAGTTCACGCATGCCACGGTCGGGGCCGGGATGCTGCTTTAGCCTGTCGGTCTTACGGCTGTTCGACGTGACGATGCCGAATGTGAGACCGACGCATCCGACAGGCTAATTGAAAATGCCTGCGGCATTTTCGGGAAGGCATCCTGCTGAGCGGTTCAGCATTTCGTTAGTTCCTTGCCCCGTGGGATTTTCATTCGTCCGGAAAGCTGGAAATGCCTCATGCTTGCATCAGCCGCCGGCACCGGTAGAACTCCCGGCCCCACATGAGCAAATCTCCGCGGATCTATCTCTCCTCGCCCCACATGGGGACGGACGAGTTCGAATTCGTGCGGGAAGCTTTTGCGACCAACTGGATTGCCCCGCTCGGCCCGCAGGTGGATGCGTTTGAACAGGAGTTTTGTGCCGTGGTGGGCTCCCGGCATGCGGCGGCGCTTTCGTCCGGGACGGCGGCGCTGCATCTGGCGCTCAAGCTGGCGGGGTTGAAGCCGGGCGCCGAGGTCTTCTGCTCGACGCTGACCTTCAGCGCGAGCGTGAACCCGATCGTCTACGAGGGTGGCAGGCCGGTCTTCATCGACAGCGAGCGTTTGAGTTGGAACATGGATCCCTCGCTGCTCGAGGCGGCGCTGGCCAGTCGCGCGGCCGGGGGAATCCTGCCGGCGGCCGTCATCCTGGTGCACCTTTACGGCCAGTGCGCGAACATCGCTGCCGTGGCGGAGTTGTGCGAACGCTACGGGGTGGTGCTGATCGAGGATGCGGCGGAGGCGCTGGGGGCGCGGTATTTCACGGCGGCGCAAGCGCCGCAGTTATCAATTGCTGGTGATCAGTCATTGGGGGCTGCTCAAGCAGGTGGTTCGAGAAGTCCTCGTAGCCGGGAACTTGTAACTGATAACCAGGAACCGATAACCGGTGCTCCCACGCCCCGCGTGAGCATATCCCCGGGCACCATTGGCCGGATGGGGATCTTTTCCTTCAATGGGAACAAGATCATCACGACCTCCGGCGGCGGGATGCTGGTCTCGGAGGACGAGACGTTGATTCGGAAGGCGCGGTTCCTGGCGACGCAGGCGCGGGATCCGGCGCCGCATTACGAGCATTCCGAGATCGGCTACAATTACCGGATGAGCAATGTGCTGGCCGGGATCGGCCGCGGCCAGTTGCGCGTGCTCGAGGCGCGGGTCGAGGCGCGGCGGCGGAACTGCGCATTTTATCAGCAGGCATTCTCGGATTTGCCGGGGATCGAGTTCATGCCCGAGGCGCCGTGGGGACGCAGCACGCGCTGGCTGACTTGCATCCTGATCGATCCGGCGCGGTTTGGCTTCGACCGCGAGGCGGTTCGGATGGCGCTGGCAGCGGAAAACATCGAGGCGCGGCCGGTATGGAAACCGATGCACCGGCAGCCCGTATTCGCGCACTGCGATCGCTTCGGCGGGGACGTGGCCGAAGACCTCTTCAATCGCGGGCTTTGCCTGCCCTCCGGTTCGAATCTGGCCGAGGCGGACCTCGCGCGTGTGGTGGACGTGGTGAGGAGGGTGGGGGGATTATAGCTGATAACCAATAACTGGCTTCCCCCTTGTCCAAGCGCACCTTCGATCTCCTGGCCGTGCTTCTCACCGCGCCCCTCTGGCTCCCGGTCTTCGCCCTCGTTGCGATCCTGGTACGGCTGAAGCTCGGCCGGCCGGTTTTCTTCCGGCAGGCCCGGCCGGGCCGCAACGCGCGGATTTTCGAGATGATCAAGTTCCGGACAATGACCGATCGCCGCGATGCCGCCGGAGCCCTGCTGCCCGATCGTGAACGGTTGACCGGATTCGGCCGCTGGCTCCGCGCCACGTCGCTCGACGAACTGCCCGAGTTGCTGAACGTGCTGCGCGGCGACATGAGCCTGGTCGGCCCGCGACCGCTGCTCGTCCAGTACCTCGAACGCTACTCGCCGCGGCAGGCGCGGCGCCACGAGGTGCGCCCCGGGATCACGGGGCTGGCCCAGGCGATGGGGCGCAACGCGCTGTCATGGGAGGAAAAGTTCGAATGGGACGTCCGTTACGTGGAGGAGCGGAGTTTCTGGCTCGATCTGAAAATCCTGTTCCTTACCTTCAAGCTCGTCGTTGGCCGCACCGGTATAAGCGCCGCCGGTGACGCCACCATGCCAGAGTTCAACCCGGGTCGCGCCAACACCAAGCCCGCCGCTCCATGTCCGCATTAGGCTTTTTCTCCCCCCCGGTGGTGGACGCGGGCCAGAACCGGCGCACGGCGATTCTGGCGTTGGTCTACACCGCGATCATCAGCGCCAGCTTCCACCTGGCCTACGAGGTCCGGTTCGACTTCCTGGTGCCGGAGCAGCACCAGGCCGAGCGGCTGCGGCTGCTGCCCTGGGTGATCGGGATCAAACTGGTCGCGCTGGTGGCCGCGCGCCAGCTCGGCAGCATGATGACATATTTCAGCATTCCGGATTTGCTGCGGCTGGTCTGGGCGATGAGCGGGGCAAGCCTGGTGCTGCTGCTTCCGCGGCTGGTCACGACCGGAAGCTTTGCGGCGCCGCGCGGCGTGCTGTTGATCGATTTCATGCTCTGCATCGGCGGGCTTTGCGTCGCCCGGATGGGCGCCCGGATGTACCGCGAGCGGATTATCGGCGCGCGGCGGGCGGCCACCGGCGTGCAGCAGCAGCAGCAGCGGATTGCGATTGTCGGTGCGGGCGATGCCGGCGCCTCGCTCGCGAACGAATTCCTCACCCATCCCTCCCGCGGGTTCAAGCCGGTGATGTTCTTCGACGACGATGTCACCAAGCATGGCAAGCTTGTGCATGGCATTCCGGTGGTGGGACCCCCGGAAGTCGCCGCCGAGGTGAAGGGACTCGCGACGCTGGCCAAGGCCGTGATCGCGATGCCGTCCGCCTCCGCGAAGCGGATACGCGAGGTGGTGATGTTGTTCACGCAGCAGGGGCTGAAGGTCGAGACGCTGCCGTCGCTCGAGGAGCTGGCCGCAGGCCGCGTCAAGGTCAGCCGGATCCGTCCGGTGGAGGTCCAGGATTTGCTCGGGCGCGACGCGGTGAACCTCGATTCGGCCGGGATGCGCGAATTGATCGAGAACCGGGTGATCCTGGTGACCGGGGCGGGCGGGAGCATCGGCGGCGAGCTCTGCCGGCAGATCGCGGCGCTCAATCCCCGGCGACTGTTGATGGTCGAGCAGTCGGAGGGCGCACTCTTCATCATCGAGCAGGAGATGAACGAGCTCGGTTTCGGGACGATGGCGGTGGCGCTCGTCGGCGACATCCTGGACCGCGAACGGATGGACTACATTTTTACCCGTTACGAACCGGCGGTGGTGTTCCACGCGGCGGCGCACAAGCATGTGTTCCTGATGGAGCGGCAGCCGGCGGAGGCGATCCGGAACAACGTCCTCGGCACCCGCCAGCTCGCCCAGCTCGCCGCGGCGCATGGGATCGAGGCCTTCGTGCTGATCTCGACGGACAAGGCAATCAACCCGACGAGCGTGATGGGGGCGACGAAGCGACTGGCGGAAATCCAGCTGCTGGCGATCGCCGCCACCCAGGACGACATCCGGCTGCGGGCGGCCGCGGCCCAGGAGCTGGCAGGAAAGGGCACGGCGTTTGACGGCGTGCCGATTCCGGCGCCGGGAAGCCGGCTGGTTTCGCCGGTGAGCCCGACCAGCACCAAATTCATGGCAGTCAGGTTCGGCAATGTGCTGGGCTCGTCCGGCAGCGTGGTCCCGATCTTCAAGCGGCAAATCGCGCTGGGCGGCCCCGTCACCGTGACGCATCCCGATGTCACGCGCTACTTCATGACCATCCCCGAGGCGGTCGGGTTGGTGCTGCAGAGTTTCGTGCTCGGGAAGGGCGGCGAGATCTTCGTCCTCGATATGGGACAGCCCGTGAAGATCGTCGATCTCGCCCGCCAGATGATCATCCTGAGCGGATTCCAGCCGGGGGAGGACATCGAGATCGCATTCACGGGGCTGAAACCGGGGGAGAAGCTTTTCGAGGAATTGCAGCACCAGACCGAGGAGCACCAGCCGACGGAGCATCCCCGGATCATGCGGTTCGTCAGCCACGCGATGTTCAGTGAATCCGGCGTGCAGGAACTCGAGCAGCGGCTGTACGAATTCGATTCGAACCAGCTCAAGGCGCTGCTGAAGAACCTCGTGCCGGAGTACACGCCGTTTCTCGATTAGTAGCAGCCCGTCAGACCTGCAGTCGGGGGCCGCTATCATACGCACCGTTGCAGGGGCAACTGGTCGCGATTTGCGGTCGGGCTGCTGTTTCCGCGCTGCGCGCGAGTTTGCAGAGGCGGATGCATTCGACGATCGGCGGCACCAAAGTACCAAGAGTCGGGTCGGGATCAGATTTGAGTGGAGGGACGACCCGTGTCGTCCACAAACCGATGGGAAACGCATTCTGCGCAGCCCATCGATATTCATGGCCGTGACGGAGCCCGGCCCTCCATGTACGAAGTTCGGACCCGCCGCGTCTAATGCGTTTCGGATCAGCCCTGCGCGAAAACCGTGACATCCACCCGTGGGGCATCCGAGGGGACCGGGGCCCATTGAGGCAGCGTCGCCGCCGGCTCAAGCCCGGCTTCCCGCAGAATGGCGCATTTTCTTGCATGGGCCGAATCGGCGTATGCGAGCGTGCGCTTGGCCGCGCCAAATGAAACGGTCGCGCACATTTCTGCGGCCCGATGCCACCAGGCGGGATGGCAGTAGACGTCGAGCAGATCCGTGTACGGCCAGAGTGGATGTGGCCGCCGGCATGCAATCCCCAGCACACCCGGTCCAGCCGCGTCGCGCAGGACGCAGGCGCGGGATGGGTCGCCAGTCCGCTGGCGCCGCCGCTCCTCGCGAATCAACGGCAGCAGCGGGGTCTCGCTGCAGATGCGGCCGACCAGTTGCACGCCCGCCAGTCGCACGGCGCCTTCGAAGCCGCCGATGCAGAGCGGAGTGGAGGTCGCCCAGTGCTTCCAGTCCAGTCGCTCGATCACGGTCTCGGTGGCCCCGAACCAGGCTCGTTCGAAGTCGGCGCGCGGCTCAACGTAAAGTTCCATGTATCCGCTGCCCGGCTCCACCGCTTCGAACCCGCGCCGATGGTAGTAATGCCATGGCGGCGTGTCATAATCGGTGCCGAGGAAGATCGCGCGGCCACGGCGCTTCCGGAAATCCGCCATCAGCGCCTCCATCAGAATCGAGCTGGCGCCGGTGCGGCGGTCTGGCGGCTCGGTCCAGACGTGGCCGAGCATGGCGACGCCGGCCGTCTCGGTGAGGAGCACGTTGGAAAAGGGCCTTCCGTCCCGATGCAGGATGTAGAACCTGGCCCCGACGCCGGTGGATTCGCGCAGCAGCTCGGTGTTCTCCCAGGTCCACGGATCGCCCTTGTGCAGCAGCAGCCGTTCGAGCCGGTCGGCCCAGGCGGGGTCGGGACCCTCGATAATCGCGGCGGCGACGCGTTCACCACTGCGGAGGGTGGCGGAAGGAAGGTCGATCTGCATGGGCTCCGGGGAAACCGGATTCGGCGGAGGCTGCAACAAGATAAAAATGTTGCAACATTTCCCTTGGCTGTTGCGCTGGCGCGCGTGACCCGAGAACTCGCGAGCCAGGAGACGCCCCCATCCCGGATCCGTGCCGGCCCCGCGGCGACCCTGGCTGCTGTTCGCACTGATCACGACCGCCTGCTGGGGCGTCTGGGGCGCACTGATCGAGCTGCCGGAGAAGGCGGGATTTCCGCCCACGCTGGGCTATTCGGTCTGGACGCTGACGATGATTCCCTGTGCGCTGGTGGCGCTGCGGCTGAACGGGTGGCGGCTCGATCGCGATCCCCGTTCGATCCTGCTCGGCACGGTGGTGGGCCTGACCGGCGCGGGGGGCCAGCTCGTGCTCTTCGAGGCGCTGAAGCGGGGGCCGGCCTACATCGTCTTTCCGATCATCTCGCTCAGCCCGCTCGTCACCATCGCATTGTCGGTATCGCTGCTCAAGGAACGCGCGCGGCGCCGCCAGTGGATCGGCATCGCCCTCGCGCTGCCGGCCTTGATCCTGCTCTCGTACGCGCCGCCGGATGGCACGGTGATTCGCGGCTACCTGTGGCTCGCCCTCGCCTTCGGCGCGTTTTTCGCCTGGGGATTCCAGGCCTATGTGATGAAGTTTTCCAACGAGCGGATGGCGGCCGAGAGCATCTTTGTCTACATGGCGGCCACCGCGCTGCTGCTGATCCCGGTCGCGCTGGCGATGACGGATTTCGCGGCGCCGATCAACTGGGGATTCCGCGGCCCCTGGCTGGCCGCCATGATCCATGTGCTCAACTCCATTGGCGCACTGCTGATCGTTTATGCATTTCGCTATGGCAAGGCCATCATCGTCGCCCCGATGACAAATGCGCTCGCGCCCGTCATCACCATCGTCCTTTCACTGATGCTGTATGGCCGGCTGCCGCTGCCGGCGCATTTCGCCGGCATGGTCTTCGCCATCACGGCCATCTGGCTGATGACGGAATGAGTCGAACTAGCAGCGTGTTGCTACGTTGCTTCCTTCCGACCCGTACAGTCGAATGCTAAGTCCACACGCTGCTAGAGCGGCCAGAACCGCAGCAACAGCGGGATGCTGATCGCCAGCACGAGCAGCTCCAGCGGCAGTCCCAGCCGCCAATAATCGCCGAACCGCAACCCGCCGGGCCCCAGGATGAGCGTGTTGTTCTGGTGTCCGATCGGAGTGAGGAAGGCGCAGGAGGCACCGATCGCCACTGCCATCAGGAAGGAATCGGGTCTGGCCTCGAGCTGCGAGGCCGTGCTGATCGCAATCGGGCACATCATGGCTGCGGTGGCGGCATTGTTCATGAAATCGGACAGGGTCATGGTGACCACCAGGATCAGCGCCAGCCCCACGACAGCGTGCCCATGCACGACCGTGTCCAGCAGGAGCCCGGCAATCACGTTTGCGGCGCCGGTGGAAGCCATTGCGCCGGCCACGGGAATCAGGGCCGCCAGCAACACGACAACCGGCCAGTCCACCGCCTCGTAGACCGCGCGCGGCGAGACCACCCGCAATGCCATGCTCGCGAGCACGCCGGCGGCAAACGAAACGGCCGCCGGCACCAGCCCGAGCGCCGCACCCGCGACGGCCGCAGCCAGGATCGCCGAAGCGGCAATCGCCTGCCGTCGATCGGGGATGCGCAGCGTGCGCGGCGCCAGCGGCACGCAGCCGAATTCCGATGCAAAATTCATCACCGCTTCCGGCGAACCCTGCATCAGCAGCACGTCACCCGCCGCTATCCGCTCGGAACGCAGCCGGCGAATGGAGCGCCGGCCTTGTCGCGACAGGGCGAGCAGATTGATCCGATGCCGGGTGCGCAGATGCAAATCGGCCGCCGAGCGGCCGATCAAGCTGGTGCCGGGCCGCGCGGTCAGCTCGATCAAGGCGCTCTTCTCCTCCTCGAAATGCCGACTCTTCTTGTCGGATGCTTTCCCGGCGGGATTTTCCCCGTCGCCGGCGCCGGCCGGACCGGGAAGCTTCGCAGCTCGCTCATCCGATGCGGTCTTGACGGGTACATCCTCCGTCAGTTTCAGCCCCAGCGAGGAAAGGACGGTGGCGAGCGATTCCGGCTCGGCTTCGATCACCAGGATGTCGCCCGCCTGGAGGATGCGCCCGGCGTCCGGAGCCGAGACTCGATATTCGTTGCGCACCATGCCGACGACCTGGGCATCCGCCTCTTCCAGGATGCTGCCGATTTCGCGCAGGGTCTTTCCCACCGTGCTGCTTTCAGCGGTGATCTGCGCCTCCGTCATGTACGTGCCGATGTCGAACCCTCCGGCGCCGGGCCGCTCGCGTGACGGGACCAGCCGCCAGCCGAGGAGGACGACGAACAACACGCCGCCGGCGGCCACCGCCACGCCCACGGGTGAAAAATCGAACATGGCGAAACCGGTTCCGTTCACCTGTGCGCGGAAGGCCGATACGATCAGGTTCGGCGGCGTTCCAATGAGCGTCATCATCCCGCCGAGAATCGAACCGAAGGCCAGTGGCATCAGCACCCGGCCCGGCGGCAGGGACTGCTTCGAGGCGATCTGAATGGCCACCGGCATGAGCAGCGCGAGGGCGCCGACATTGTTCATGAAGGCCGACAGTGTGGCGCCCAGTGCGGTCAGGATTCCGATTGTCACCGTCGGCCCGGCGGCGATTGGCAGGAGCCGTTGGGTGACCGCATCGATCGCCCCGGAACTGAGCAGGCCCCGGCTCAAGACCAGCACGCAGGCCACCGTGACGACGGCCGGGTGGCCAAAGCCGGCGAACGCGTGTTCCGGCGGCACGATGCCGGCGAAGACGCAGGCCAGCAGGGCCCCCACGGCCACCATGTCGTGCCGCCAGCGCCCCCAAAGGAACATTCCCACTGTGCCGGCGACGATGGCGAGGAGCAGGATCTGGGGTAGGGTCAGCATTTCCAGTCGCGGCTCACGGCCTCAATCCATGCTCACGGCTTCGAGCTGCAAGTGGAAGCAAGGTGCGGGCAGCGCCAAATGCAAGCGCACCCACGCTGCCTCGCGATCGTCCCGGGTTGCCTCGGCCCGGAAGGCCGGAGTTCGATGGCCCGACGCCGCCGGCCGAACGCGGGAGAAGCCATGCGACCAGCGCGAACGCACCCCCGATTCGCGCCGTCTCCGCGCTCGCGCAAACTTGAACCTGGCGGAAGATTCAGTTCCTTACGCCGCGCATGTCCGCCAAACCCACCCGTGCGCTCTCTGATGAGGCGCTTGACCTGATCGCCCGCCGTTTCGCCGTGCTGGCGGAACCGATGCGCCTGCGGCTTATCCATGCACTTTTCAAGACCGAGAAAAGTGTGGGTGCCCTCGTGGCCGAAACCGGCGGAACGCAGGCCAATGTGTCGCGGCACCTCCAGACCCTGACGCACGCGCATGTCCTCAGCCGCCGGAAGGAGGGGCTGCAGGTGTTCTACTCCATCGCCGATCCCTCGATCCTTACCCTGTGCGACCTCGTCTGCGGCAGCATCGAGAAGCAGCTCGCGCGACAGGCCGGCGCCTTCAACGGGGGCAGCTTGAAACCATAGGCGCAGGTGGACAGTTCCGGAGTTGAACCGCGAAGAGCGCGAAGATTCGCGGTTCCCAAGCGAATTGTTTCGGCTCAGAGACTTTCGCCGAAGTCGCGCCGGAACTGCGCGACCAGTTTCGCCGGCCAGTCGCTGGTGGGCGCGAGCCGGCCAAGGAAGAAGCGCAGGACCTTCGGTTCCTCGACGAACTTCAGCCCGCCCACCAGGTGCCGGTTCGCGTGCAGCCACTTCAGCCGATCGGCGACATATTTCACCTGGGAAAGCGTGAAGACGCGGCGTGGCAGCGCCAGCCGCAGCAGTTCCACATCCGCCAGCACATCGTTGCCCTGTTCATCGCGCACGCTGGAAATCGTGCCGCGCTCCATCCCGCGGGTGCCCGAGGCGATGTAGAAGGCGGCTGCGAGCGCGCCGGCAGGGTACTCGGACTGCGGGACGTGCGGGAGAAAACCGCGCGCATCCACGTGGGCCCCGAGCCCGCCGGCGGGGGTGACCACCGGCACGCCGGCCGCATCGAGATCGTTGACCAGCCAACGGATGAAGGCCGGCGACTGGCTGATGATCGTGTCGTCAATGGTCTCGCGCAACCCGACCGCCATCGCCTCGATTTCGCGCACCGACATTCCACCGTAAGTCAGGAAGCCCTCGTAGAGCGGCACCAGATCCTTCATCCGGTTGAAGAGATCGAGCCGGTTGGTGGCGATCGCCCCGCCGCGGGTCGAACTGACTTTCCGGCTGGAAAAATAGATCAGATCCGCAAGCCCGCAGAATTCGAGCAGGATGTCCTTGATGCTGGTGTTCTTGAACTCGGGCTCCCGCTGCTTGATCAGCCAGACATTTTCGCCAACGAGACTGACATCGAGCACGAGCATGATTCCGTGCCGGCGCGTGATGGCCCGGACCTCGCGCAGATTCTGCATCGAGAATGGCTGCCCGCCTATCAGGTTGGTCGATGCCTCCATCCGGACGTAGGGAATCCGGCCGGTGCCGAACTCGGCGATCGCGGCTTCGAGTTTCCCCAGGTCGAGGTTCCCCTTGAAGGGATGCGAGCTTTTGATCTTCAGTGCCTCGTTCGTGAAGATTTCCAGGATCCGGCCGCCATTGATGTCGATGTGCGCCTTGGTGGTCGTGAAGTGGTAGTTCATCGGGATCACGTCGCCCGGCTTGATGAACGTCTTGGAAATGATGTTCTCCGCGGCGCGACCCTGGTGGACTGGCAGCACGTGGGCGGTCCCGAAGACCTCCCGGATAGCCTCCTGCATTCGGGCGAAGCTGGCGGAGCCGGCATAGGCGTCGTCGGCCACCATCATCGCGGCGGTTTGCTGATCGCTCATCGCGTTGGTGCCGCTGTCCGTCAGCATGTCCAGGAACAGATCGCGGGTGTGGAGCAGGAACGTATTGTAGCCGGCCGCGTCCATCGCGCGGTGGCGTTCCTCCACCGGCCGGAGGTGCAGCTTCTGCACCACGCGCACCTTGTGGAGTTCCAGCGGGAGATCCTCGCCGCTGAAAAATTTGACCTCGGTCGGGTAGGAGGAGTTGTCGCTCATGAAAACGAAGAAAGCGCTAACCGCGCGGTGAGTACCTGCCCGTAACCTGGGATGGTTCCGGGCGCCCGTACGCGGCCCGACTCGAATGCCGGCCGGCCCCCGCCGAGACAACGGATTTCCGGGATTTGCCGACCGAGATAAGCGGCCGCACGCAGGAGCGGCGGGCTCCTAATGGAGCACTGTCGCGGCCGCGGTCCGTCTTCTTAACGCCCGGCGGATCAGGGGTGAGAGCCAGATCAGGATGGTCGCTACCCCCAGGCCGGCAGCCAGCGGCCGCGCGAAGAAGGCGGCGGGGTTCCCATCCGCCTTGATCAGCGAAGTCACCAGGTTCTGCTCCAGCATCCCGCCGAGGACCAGGCCGAGGATGGTGGGCGCGATGGGAAACCGGTTCGCCTCCAGCCCGAAGGCCAGCAGCCCGAAGGCCAGCATCACGCCGACATCGAAGACGGAATTGTTGATCGCGAAGGCCCCGACGACGCAGAAGAGCAGGATGATGGGCATCAGGACGCGGCGGGGCACCCGCAGGACATTCTTCGCGAGCTTGATCGCCATCCAGCCCAGCGGCAGCAACAGCAGGTTCGCGAGGAGGAAAACGATGAACACCGCGTAGATGTTCTGCGGGTTTTCGATGAAGAGCGTGGGGCCGGGGTTCATCCCCTTCATGTAGAGCACGCCGATGACAATCGCGGTGATGGAATCGCCGGGGATGCCGAACACCAGCGCGGGAATCCACGCCGCGGCCAGCGCGCTGTTGTTCGCCGCCCCGGCCTCGACCACCCCCTCGATGTGGCCGGTGCCGAACTTTTCCGGCGTCCGGGAGAAACGCTTCGAAATGCCATAGGCGATCCACGCGGCAATGTCGGCACCCGCGCCGGGCAGCGCGCCGATCGCGGTGCCGAGCGCGCTGCCGCGCAGGACCGGCACGGCTTGCTGCCGCAGGAGCGTGCCCTGCCCGCGAAAAATCCGCCCCATGCCCCGCGCCGGGAGGTGAGCCGGGCCGGCGGGCGCCAACGCATGGCGGATCACCTCTGAAACCGCGAACATGCCGATCATCACGGGGGTCAGCTGCAGCCCGCTCATCAGGGCCTCCGTCCCGAAGGTGAACCTTGGATACGCCGCCGGGTTCTCGAAGCCGACGGTCGCGATCAGGAGTCCGATCAGCAGCGAAACCATCCCCTTCAGCGGGCGGCCCGGAGCAATGAACACGGCGCACGTCAGCCCGAGCAGGACGAGCCAGAAGTATTCGAACGAGCTGAACTGGAGCGCAAACTCTGCCAGCAGCGGCGCGGTGGTCACAAGCACGATGATCCCGAAGAGCCCGCCGACGACCGAGCAGACCAGGCTCGCACCGAGCACGCGTTCCGCCTGTCCCTTCCGGGTCATGGCATTGGCTTCCTCGCAATACGCCGCCGAAGCCGGCGTTCCCGGCATCCGCAGCAGGGCGCCCGGGATGTCGCCCGCGAAGATCGCCATCGCGGACGCCGTCACCATGCACGCAATCGCCGGCACCGGCGCCATGAGGAACGTGACCGGCACCAGCAACGCCGTCGCCATCGTCGCGGTGAGCCCGGGCACCGCGCCGACGAAGAGTCCAAACAGGGCCGCGAGCAGCACCGTGCCCAGCACGCCAGGGTCCAGCACGAGTTGAAATGCTTCGAGTACGTGGGTCACCAGGCGAATCGTTCGAGCCAGCCCCAGGGCAGGGGCACGCTCAGCAGGGAATAAAAGGCGAAATGCAGCCCGAAGGTCACGGCCGCCGCGAGCGGCGCGATCCACCGGCGGCTCACGCCGAAGGCCAGGAAGAGCACGGCCAGCATCACAAATGCGCTGGGGAAAAAACCGACGCGCTCGACGGCGAGGGCATAGAAAATCACGGTGCCAATCACCAGCGCGCCGTTCGCCGCGAACCGGGGCTGCCGCAGCCCCTCGTCCCATTCAACGGCCGGGGCCCGCGGGGTCTGCCTCCAGCCGGACCGCATCAGCAGCGCCCCGGCGAGGACGAGACCGAGTCCGATTGACCCAGGGAAGACGCCCGGCCCGATGGTCTGTCCATGTGCGGCCGGGAAGCCCAGCGCATGCGCCGCCACCGCGGCGCCGAGCAGCAGGAGAATCGTGCCGGAGACGATGTCGTTGACCCGCATGCGCCAGGGTTCCGGTTTCAGCGCGCGAGGCCGAGCGCCCGCATGATTTCACCCATCTGTTCATCCTCCCGGGCCATGAAGGCGGCGAACTCCTCCGGGCCCGCCCATTTGCGCCCAAAGCCACGCTGCGCCATGAATTCCGCGAACTCGCGGCTGTCATAGGCCCGCTTCACCGCCGCCTGCAGTCGCTCGGCAATCGGCTTGGGCAGCCGCTTGGGCGCACCGATGCCCCGCCATGCGCCCATGCTCCAGCGCGTGCCGATCGCCTGCGCGCCGGTCGGCACCGCCGGGTAAAGTTGCGATGGATTGTCATCCAGGATCGCGAGGCTCCGGACGCGTCCGGCATCAATCAGCGAGCGTCCCTCCGGATGCGAGCCCGGCACGATGTCGACTCCTCCGGCGACCAGATCCAGCAGCCCCGCCGCGTTGCCGACACTGGGAACCCAGACGACCGCCTCGGGCGCAATGCGCTGTTCGCGCAACAGCCCGCAGAGTGAGACATGCCAGATCCCGCCCCGCGCCGTGCCGGAGGCCTTGAGCTTCCCGGGCTGTTCCCGAATCGCATTCATCAGGTCACCGAGGGTCTGGTAGGGGGAGTCGGCCCGGACCTGGATCGCCGTGGGATCCAGATTGACCAGGCCCAGCGGGGTGAAGGACGAACCATCGAGCCGCGTCAGGCCCTGATGGTGCATCATCGCAATCTCGACCGTCAGGATGCCGATGGTGTAGCCGTCGGGGCGCGCATGGGCGATGGCACTGTGACCCACGACTCCACTCCCGCCGGTGCGGTTGACCACATTGACGGGTCGTCCGAGGTCGCGTTCCAGCAGCGAGGCCATGATCCGCCCGACTGCGTCGGTGCCTCCTCCTGCACCCCAGGGCACGATGAAGGTGATGGGTCGGGTGGGATATTCCGCGGCTCGGCAGGGGCAGGCAACAAGCGCGAGCAACAGGAACGCGAGGGATGGGCGCGTCATGATGCCGCGAGGGTGCAAACCCTGGCGCCGGACGCCATCGAAAACCACTCGCCGGGCCGGCCAGAGCCAAGAGACTGAGCGGGTCCGACCGAACGTTTTTCCGACTGAGGTCCGCCGGTCGGGGACGCGGCGTTACGACGGGCATCCCCGCGGTCACGTTGATATCGCCGGGTTGCGCGCGTTCCCCGGGCGCAGCATCGGAACTCCGATCAAGCGGACAGCAATGCAGCCTGGACCGCCACCGTCATCACCGGGGCGGATTCGGTCGCCGGGATGCCGCTCCAGATCTCCAAGGCTCGTGCGCCCTGATGCACGAGCATGCCGAGGCCGTTGGCATGGGGGATCCCGAGGAAGGCCGCCTGCCGCAGCAGCCGGGTTTCCGGGGGATTGTAGATCATGTCGAACACGGCGGCGGCGCGGGGGAGCCGGCCGAGATCCAGCGGCGCGGCGTCACTGGCGCGCAACCCGGCGCTCGTGGCATTGATCACCAGCGTGTCGCGGGGAAGTTCGGCCGGGATCCGCGGCAGCGTGAACCCATGCAGCGGAAATCCGGTCGCCAGGGGGACCAGCACGCCGAACAGCGCCTCGAGATTGCCGCGCGAACGATTCGCGATCCAGAGGGAGGAGCAGCCGCGCTGCAGGCATTCGACGGCGGCTCCCCGCGCGGCGCCACCGGCGCCAACGAGCACGATCGCGGTGCCAGCCAGCTCGAGTTTCAGGCTCTCGCGCACGGCCGTGGATAGCCCGTAGCCATCGGTGTTGAAACCGCGCCAGCCGTCCGGCTCCCAGGCCAGGGTGTTGACGGCGCCCACCGGCCGGGCGGCCGGGTCGATGGCCGCCATCCGATCAAAGGCGAGGACCTTGTGCGGCACCGTGAGGTTCACGCCGCGGAAGCGCTTCGCGTGCAGCAGTTCCAGGGCGTGGGGCAAGTCGTCCGGGGGGATGTCGAACCGGAAATAGCGCCAGTCGCCGAAGCGCGCGTCCCGCTCCGCCGCGGCGGCCAGCGCGGCATTGTGCATCGGCGGACTGATCGAGTGCTGTATCGGGTGTCCGAGGACAGCCAGCGCGGTTCCGGGCCATGACCACGACTCGAGATCGGCGAGCGTGAGGACGGGTTCGGAGGACATCGGAGTCCCCGGATTTCGGGGCGGGCAGGGCCCATTGTCAAACCGCGCCCCGGAAAGTGGCAGCGGCGAGACGCCACTGCCACGGTCAGGACGAGGCGTGCCGCTCGTAGGTGGCCTCGAACTCCTCGACGAAGTGGGCGAACAACTTGGCCCGCTCGGTTTCGCCGGCGGCCGTGTAATGGTTCACCAGGTTCCGGCAGCTGCGGCAGAGCACCTCGCGAACCGGCGTCGGTGCGAGGTCATTTGGCCGCGGCGTGATATTGTTCGCTCGCAGCAAATCGAAGATTTCCTCCGCGTCGCGGAAGACGCCCCGGTCGAAGGGATCGATGAAGAAGGGAAGATCGTCGGTCAGGCAGCCGACGATGAAGTGGCCGGGGAGGCCCACCGGCTCGAGCTGCAGGCCGATCCGTTCGGCCACGAGCAGGTAGACGATGCTGAGGGAAATCGGAATCCCGGTCCGCCGCGCGAGGACCTCATCGATGAAGCTGTTGCGCGGGTCGGTGTAATGCTCGACGTTCCCGTGGAAGCCCCATTCGTGAAACATCACGCGATTCAGCACGCGGCACTTTTCCCGCGCGGACGACGGCTCCACAATCAGCTCCCGGCAGCGGCGGGCGATGACTTCAAGCTCGGTGCAGCACTCCGTGACATTGAGCGATGGCGTCACGGTGCGGGCCAGGAGCATCGAGCCGGTCTCGAGCTCGTAGTTCATGGAACGGATGAAGCCGCGAAACTCCGCCACCGGATCGGAAAACTTCAACTCGTCGATGAACCACGCGGCATGCCGGGCCAGCACCCGGTTCGAACCCCGGGCGACGGCTTCGAGAAAGGGGGCCGCGGCAGGCCCGAGCCGCTCGAACTGCGCGAGCAGCGCCCGGCGCACCACCGGACTCCGATCGTCGAGCAAACTCAGGAAGGCCTCCCGTTGCGGTGCGCTGAGGGTCACGATTTCCACGCGGCGAAGGGAAAAAGATTTCTCCGACGGCGCAATAGGGAAACCGACGTAACCGGGTAAAAAACTTCTTGCCGACGAGCCCCCGATCCATGCGCCCTCGTAGGACAAAGACGGACACTTTTCCGTGGAGCAGCAACCGCATCTACTCGCGAGCGGGTTGTAAGTGGAAGTGGCGTCCCGCCATACCTCACAACCCATCTTGCGGAAAATGTGATTCGGAACGCTTTTCGCCGGTTGAAAACCGGCGCTACCCAGGCAGCCGCACGCGCCAACGATCTCCGGACCCACCAGAGGGCCGGCCCGCCGTAGCGCCGCGTCTCCGACCGGCGAAATTCAATTTGAATCGCATTCTCTTCCACCCGGTCGAATGCGCGCTGCGCCTCGACGTGCGGGCTGCAAAAACGAAAACTCCTTAGCGTGAGGGCGGTTGCGGCCTGACGCCGTACAATGCGGTGCCGACGCGGACGAGCGTGCTGCCGGCGGCGACGGCGGCCTCGAGGTCCCCGGTCATCCCCATCGAGAGTTCGCGCAGGGGGCGGCCGGTTTGCGTTGCGAGCGAGTCCCGCAGTTCACGCAGGTTGGCGAAGGTTTGCGTGGCGAGCGCGGCAGTTTCCGTGTCGTCCCGGCCGAGTGGCGCAATCGTCATGAACCCGTCGACCCGCAGCGCCGGCTGGGCTAGCGCAACCTCGAGCAGCCGGGGGGCATCGGCGAGGTCCACGCCAAATTTTGCAGGATCATTGCCGGCATTCACCTGCAGCAGGACGGGCAGTGTGCGGCCGGCTTCGGCGGCGGCGCGGGCGAGATGCCGGAGGAGTTTCTCGGAATCGACGCTTTGAACCCGGTCGAAGTGCCGGGCGGCCAGCCGGGCCTTGTTCGTCTGGAGGTGGCCGATGAGCTCCCAACGAAGCGCAACGGTGGTCTGGGCTCGTTTTTCAACCCCTTCCTGGACCCGGTTTTCGCCCACCCCCTTCAGTCCGTAGCGCGCCGCATATTCGGCGGCTATAACGGGATGGGTTTTCGTCACCGCCAGCAGCTCGACCTCGTCAGGGGCGCGGCCCGCCGTCGCGCAGGCGGCGGCAATCCGGGCCCGAAGGCCGTCTGCGCGGCGCTGAAACTCCTCGAAGCTCAAATCCATCGATCGAAAAACGTTCGTTTAGAAGAACTACTTAAAGGTTTACGAGCGGGCCACAACTTCTAGATTGGCTAATACAACGGCGTCTAATCATGCAGATCGAAAACTTCAAAATCTTCGCAGATCTCGTCGAAACGAAAAGCTTTTCGAAGTCGGCGAAGCTTAATGGCATCACCCAATCGGCGGTCAGCCAGCAGGCGCGCGCGATGGAGCGGCACTTCAAGACGCTGCTGATCGATCGCAGCCAGAAGCAGTTTCAGCTCACCCGTGAAGGCCAGCGGGTTTACGACGCCGCGAAGGAGATGCTGCATACCTACGAGAAGCTCCTGTCCGAGCTGCAGGAGATGAAGAAGGTGATCAGCGGCACGATCCGGATATCCACCATCTACTCGATCGGGCTCCATGAGCTGCCACCGTTCATCAAGAAATTCCTGCACGATTTTCCATCGGTCAATGTGCGGGTGGAGTATCGCCGTTCGAACCTGGTCTACGAGGACATCCTCCACAATTCCGTCGATTTCGGGCTCGTCGCGTTCCCGGTCAAGCAGCGCCAGATCGAGGTGCTGCCATTTCGCAACGATCACCTGGTGTTGATCACGCATCCGCAGCATTCGCTCGCCCGGCGTGGTGAGGTGGAGGTGAAGGATCTGGTTTCCCAGAAGTTCATCGGGTTCGACCCGGACATTCCCACGCGCAAGGCTGTCGACCAGATCTTTCGCGAGCACAAGCTCGAGATCGAGCCGGTGATGGAATTCGACAACATCGAGACGGTTAAGCGGGCGGTCGAAATCGATCATGGCATCGCGATCGTGCCGCAGGCGACGGTCGCGCAGGAGCAGAAGCAGGGCACGCTGGCCGTGCTGCCATTCAAGGGACGGGATTTCACGCGCCCGCTGGCCATCCTGCATCGCAAGGGGCGGGTCCTCACTCCGGCCATGAAGAAATTCATCGAGATTCTCGGACTGGATCTGCCGGAGTCCCGCGAGTCCTGAGCGGAACAATTCGAGCGCTCACATTTGCCGAGGCGGGGGTTGCGGATAGGCTCGAGACCCTTTTTCCAATCATGAAGACCACCCCCCGTTTCGCCCTGATCGGCTTGACCGCCCTCGCTTTCGGCTTTGCCGGCTGTTCGCCGCGCAAGCCGGACACGCCGCCGGTGCCGAAGGTGACCGCGGACGCAGCTCAGTCGGGTGCGTCGAAGATGGCGCTACCGGTCATTGGACCGGTCCCCGCCTGGTCGCTCAAGGATCTGAACGGGGAGCCGGTTGGTTCCGAGCAGTTGAAGGGCAAGGTCGTCGTGCTGGATTTCTGGGCCACATGGTGCCCGCCGTGCATCAAGGAGATTCCGGGCTACACGGAGCTGGCGCAAAAGTACGGCCCGGACGGACTGGTGATCGTCGGAGTATCGCTGGATCAGGCCGGGCCGGATGCCGTCAAGACCTTCAGGGAACGTTTCAAGGTGAACTATCCGCTGGCGATGGGCGACGAGACAATCGTGGCCGCATTCGGCGGGATCGAGGCGATCCCGACGACGTTCCTGATCGATCGGGAGGGCCGGATTCGCGACCGAAAGGTCGGGCTCGAACCGACCGATAGCTACGAGAAGAAGATCCAATCGCTGCTGTAGGAGCCCGTCGGATTTGGGAACAGGACTAGCAGCATGTCGGCGGGCTGCTAGGCTACCCAGACAGTCTTGACGTTCGTGAACGCGCGGACGCCCCACGCGCCAAGTTCGCGGCCATGGCCGCTTTCCTTGATGCCGCCGAAGGGCAGTTCGGGTGACGACCGGGTCGAGTCGTTGACAAAGACAGATCCGGCCTGGAGCGCGCGAATCGCGGCGCGGGCGCGCGCGCGGCTCTTGGTGAAGACGGTGGCGCCGAGCCCGTAGGCCGAGGTGTTGGCCAGCCGGATGGCATCGGCCTCGTCGCGCGCCACCATGATTGCGGCGACGGGCCCGAACATCTCCTCCTCCGCCGCGGGCATCCCGGGCCGGACGCCGCCCAGCACGGTCGTAGCATGGAAATTTCCCGGGCCGGACAGCCGCTGGCCGCCAAGGAGAATCCGCGCTCCGGACCGGACGCTGCGGGTCACCTGGGTGTGCAGGGTGTCGACGAGATCAGGCCGTGCGAGCGGGCCGATGTCGGTCGCGGGATCCGTGGGATCCCCCGTGCGCCGCGCGGCCATCCGGGCGACGAACCGATCGGTGAACTCGCGCAGCCGGGAACGCACGACGATGAACCGCTTGGCGCAGAGGCAGCTCTGGCCGCTGTTGAGCAGCCGCGCCTGGGCGCCCAGTTCGGCCGCCCGGTCCAGATCGGCATCATCGAACACCAGCACGGCATCGCTGCCGCCGAGTTCCAGGACCACCGGCTTCAGGGCGGCGCCCGCGAGCGCCGCGACGATCCGGCCAGCGCGGGTGCTGCCGGTGAGGGTGACGCCCTGGACGCGTGGATCGGCAATCAAGCGGGCGACGGGATCGGTGCCGATGAGCAGGATCTGGAACGCGCCGGTCGGAAAACCGGCCTTGGCAAAGAGTCGCTCGAGGGCGAGCGCGCAGCCCGGGACATTCGGGGCATGCTTCAACAGGACGGTGTTGCCTGCCAGCAGCGCCGGTACCGCGGCCCGCATCACCTGCCAGAAGGGGAAATTCCACGGCATGATCGCCAGGATTGTGCCGAGCGGATCGTAGGCGACGTGCGCCTGCCTTGGTGCCGCCAGCGGAACTTCGTCGGCGAGCGCGGCGGAGCCGTGCTTCGCGTAATAGTCGCAAAGTGCCGCGCATTTTTCGACCTCGGCGCGCCCCTGCGTGATGGGTTTTCCCATCTCATCGGTCGCGAGCGAGGCCAATGCGTCGCGATGGCTGCGCAGCGCGGCGCCAAGTGCGCGGATGCATCGGGCGCGTCGGGCCGGAGTGAGTTCGCGCCACTCACGCTGGACCCGGCTGGAACGGGCGACGGCGCGCTCGAGCTGGGACGCCGTCAGTTCACGATAAACCGCGAGCCGTTTTCCGGTGGCAGGGTTGTGCGAGACCAGGGCCATGGCCTCACTGTCGCCCGACCAGAGCCGCTGACAAATGATAACGAAGGAAACACTCCGGCATTGCGGGTGCAGTCCGGCTTGCCTGCGGCTGACATGGGCGGCATAGGAACCTTCCCAACATCCCCGACACCCTGCTCGTCCGGCTTGCCTGCGGCTGACATGGGCGGCATAGGGGCGGATCTCAGTTGCGCGATCGCGAACGATTGCCCCCACTCCTCCCATGAACCGATTGCTACCCCTTGGCGTGGCCGTTTGCCTTCCAGCCACCGTTGCGACTGGCACCGCGCTGGTGAAATCAGAATTCATCTACGAGCAGGCACCGTATCCGTCCTGCCACGCCTCGACGATCGTCGAGACCGGCCGGAAGGAGCTGGTCGCCGCCTGGTTCGGCGGGACGGCCGAGAAGAACCCGGATGTCGGAATCTGGCTGGCCCGGCTCGAGCAGGGAAAATGGACTTCCAGCGTCGAGGTCGCCAACGGGATCCAGTCCGACGGGAGCCGGCATCCGACGTGGAATCCGGTGCTGTTCCAGCCCCGCGGCGGGGCGCCGCTGATGCTGTTCTACAAGGTTGGGCCCACGCCGCAGACCTGGTGGGGGGAGTTGCGCACCAGCACGGACGGCGGCCGCACGTGGGGCGCCGCGCGCCGGCTCCCGGCGGGAATCCTCGGCCCGATCAAGAACAAACCGGTTCAGCTGGAGGACGGCACGATCCTTTCGCCGACCAGCGACGAGACGCCCGAGCGACCCAGCAAGTGGCGGGTCTATTTCGAGCGGAGCACGGATGGCGGGAGCACCTGGACGCGAACCGGGTTCCTCAATGACGGCGTGAACCTCGCCGCAATCCAGCCGAGCATCCTGTTTCATGATCGGATCGGCGGGGCCCGACTGCAGGCCGTGGGTCGGACCCGGCAGGGGCTGGTCTTCACGATCTCATCCGACGACGCCGGTCGGAGTTGGGGACCGATGACACTGCTCGAGGGGGTGCCGAATCCGAGCGCGGGTACCGATGCGGTGACGTTGAAGGACGGCCGGCACCTGCTCGTCTTCAACCCGGTGCCCAAGGGCCGCACTCCGCTGGTGATCGGCGTTTCCCGTGATGGTCGCGACTGGCGCCAGGTGATGACGCTGGAGGACCAGCCCGGGGAGTATTCCTATCCGGCAGTGATCCAGACGAGCGATGGACTCGTGCACGTGACGTACACCTGGAAGCGCGAGCGGATAAAGCACGTGGTGGTGGATCCCGCGAAGCTGAGGTAGGGTGCTCGGTTGGGGACGCGGCGCGCCCGCCGTGTTGAAGCCGTTGCGAAATGAATCTTCTCATCGCACGTTGCGGCCGGCGCGGAGCCCGGCCCTCCATGAATCGAAATCCGATTCCAGGATTCCGATTTCTTGGTCGGAATGACCGTCATGGAGGGACGCCCTCCGTGGCGTCCACAAACCCGATCGGATGCGCATTCTGCGCCGCTGCGTTCCGGGTTCACTCCTCGAGGTACACGCGCTGGTATCGACGGGTGCCGAGCGGCGCGGCCGGCCAGCCCTTCACGGCGGGATGGAGCAGGTAGGTCTGGGCACCGTGGAAAATCGGCGCAATCGGTGCCTCCATCAGCAGGAGCGCCTCGGCTTGCTGGAAGTGGCGGAAACGGTTGGACGGATCACGGCTCGATTCCGCGGCGGCGAGCGCCCGATCGAAGTCCGGATTGGACCAGCCCGTCCAGTTGTAGCCGCCACCGCCGACGAACAGTCCCAGAAAGTTCACCGGGTCCGGAAAATCGGCGATCCATGAACCCACCGTGACGGCGAAGGCGAGCGTCTGCTGGTTCTGCAGCCAGATCTTCTGTTCCGACGGTGCGAGGAGGAGCCGAAGCCCGAGTTCACGCTGCCAGGCGGCTTGCAACACCTCGGCCACCTGGGGCTGGATTTCATCGTTCCGGCACTGGATTTCGATTGGCTCCAGCCCCTGCCCTCGGGGAAACCCCGCCTCCGCCAGCAGCCGCCGGGCGGCTTCGAAGTCGGTCTCCATCCGCGCCTCCGACGTATAGCCACCCATGTCCGGCGGAGTCAGCGCGAATGCCGGCGAACGCGAACCACGGAGCACGGTGCGGGCGATCGCCTCGCGATCGATCGCGAACGATAATGCCCGGCGAACCCGGGGATCGTCCAAAGGCGGACGGGTCGTGTTGAAGCGGAGAAACACCGTCTGCAGAAAGGGGTCGATGCGCAGCCGCGCCGGATCGCGCTCGCGCCAGCTGGCTACCTTGCCCAGCGGCAGCGTGTGGGTGGCGTGGACCTGGCCGGCGCGGAAATTGCGCTCGTCGACATCGGGATTCTCCGTGGAAAAAAAGACGATCTCGCGCAGCCGCACCGAGCCGGCGTCCCAGTAATGAGGATTCCGCCCGACGGTGATGCGGGCATTGGGCGCCCAGTCACGCAGGCTGAAGGGACCGTTGCCCACGTGATTGCCGGGCCGGGTCCACCCGGTGCCGCGCCGGTGCGACGCGTCGAACCGTTCGAGGGTGGGCAGGTGCACGGGATACGTCGACGGCTGCGCCACCTGCAGCGGAAAATAGGGCGTTGGTCGCGCGAGGCTCACGACCAGCGTGTGATCGTCGGGTGCGGCGAGTCCCAGCGCAGCCGGGTCGGTGAGTTCGCCGCGCTGGAATGCCTCCGCATTTTTTATGGCGTGGAGATAATAGGCGTTTTCGGCGCCCAGCGCCGGCGTGAGCAGACGGCGCCAGGAGAGAATGAAATCACCGGCGGTGAGCGGTTCGCCGTTTGACCACTTCAGGGCGGGTCGCAGGTGAAACGTCCAGGTGAGCTGATCCGGCGAAACCTCCCAGCGTTCCGCGGCGGCGGGGACCGGTTGGGCCGTGCGTTCGTCGAGTGCCGTGAGCCCCTCGAAGAGCGCCATGATCAGGTTGCCATCCGTATAGGCGGTGATGACCTGCGGATCGAGGTCGGCCGGCTCGGCGCCGTTCCCGAGCAGGAGGGTCTGGGTGCGGATCCCCGCGGCGACGGGCGCCTCGCGCTGCGAGCAGCCGCAGAAACCGCCCAGCGTTGCGCCCGCGAGCAAACCTGCGAATCGGAGTACGGCGAGCGCTGGGCGGGTTCGGCTCGGAAAGCGCATGGCGCTGGAACAAAACGCCGCGCTGCCTGGCAGGCAAAGGGTTTTCCTCTGATCCGATTCCCCGGCAGCGGCGTGCAGGCGCCGCGGGCGCATGGCTGGAGCCGCGAAGTCCCGGTCAGCGGACCGCCGCGTGGAAGGGAGCCAGCACGGCCGGCGCGAAGCGGCGGAGGATCTCTGCGAGCCCATTAACATCCGGCTGCTTGGCCACGTAGGCGTCGGCCTCGAGCGCGGTGGCGAGCGCCACATCACCCGGATCGTCGGAGTCGGAAAGGATGACGACCCTCAACCCGTGGAGCGCGTCCTGCTCGCGCAGCCAGCACAGCACACTGAACCCGGTCGTCCGGGGCATGTTCAGATCGAGAAAAAGGAGCTGCGGGACCGGATCGGTGTGAGACTCGCTGGTGTACTGCCGGAGAAACTCGATGGTCTCGTGACCATCGGCCAGTTCCACGATCGGGGCGTTGATGCCGAGTCGATCCAGCTCGCGGCGGAGGAGGAAGATGTCATCCGCATTGTCGTCCGCGATGACGATGGCGCCGGCGGACGGGGTTGGGGTGTCCTTGAAACCCAGCATGGCGAGAATATCGTCCATCCCCGGGGTCCACGACAAGCGGCATCGCTCTCGGGAAATCCCGGATTGTGTCCCCGGCAAAACCATCGATCCGGGGTGAAATTCGGACGCGGTTGGAATCCGTTAGGGTTTGGAATTCCGCGCCGGGCCGGAGCATGAGCCGGCTGTTCAGGGGAGATTGCGCCACGGTCCCGAGCCACGAGTTTGCAATTCCAGCTCGCAGCAGCGACACGCCGTTGCACGGTGCTGCCACCGTGCGATTCCCTGTCCCAGCTGGGACATGAAATTGCAGGGCCTTGGCATTGTGCGATTCCGTGTCGCAGCTGCGACATGCCATTGCACGCGTCATCCCCGGCCGGTGCTGCAACCGCTTTTGCAATCGCGGCATTGAAACCGGAGCCCGGGCTGGTATTCGGGCACGATGTTATCCCGTCTCGATCGATTCGCACTGCGTGGCAGGGCATGGGTGGTGGGGCTGGTGATGGCCGGCGTGGCGGCGGTGGCCGGGGCCGGGCCGGACATCGCGGCGGAACCACGCTGGTTCAAGGGCAACCTGCACACGCATTCCCTGTGGAGCGACGGGGACGACTACCCGGAGATGATCGCCGACTGGTACAAGGGAAATGGATATCATTTCCTCGCGCTTTCGGACCATAACGTCCTGCAGCGGGGAACCCGCTGGCTCGAGTTGAAGCAACCCGTGTCGCTGATGGGCGAGGTGATCCAGCGGGGCGGTGGCGTGGCGCTGGAGAAATACCTGCGGCGGTTCGGGCCGGACTGGGTCGAGCAGCGCGAGGTCGCCGGCCGGCGCGAGGTGCGGCTGAAGCCGCTGGACGAATACCGTTCACTGCTCGAGGAACCCGGACGATTCCTGCTGATTCCGAGCGAGGAGATCAGTTCCACCTGGAAGCGGGCCCGGACCGACACCACCCCGGAATTCGGCGGGCCCGTCCACATCAACGTCACCAACCCGGGCGAGTTCGTTCCGCCGCTGCAGGGCGACAACGCACTCGACGTGATGCAGCGGGTGGTGGATGCGGTCGTGGCGCAGCGGGAGCGGACCGGCCAGCCGATGATTGCGCACCTCAATCATCCGAACTTTCGCTGGTCAATCACGGCGGAGGAGTTGATGCAGGTGCGCAACGAACGGTTCTTCGAGGTGTACAATGGGCATCCCGGGGTGAACAACGGCGGCGATGACCGGCGGCTGGGAATGGATGCGATGTGGGATGCGATCCTCACCCGCCGGCTGACCGACCTGAACCTCGGCGTGATGTATGGCATCGGGGTCGACGATTCCCATGCCTATCACAGCATCGAACTGGGCAAGAGCAACGCGGGCCGTGGCTGGATCATGGTGCGGGCGCGGCATCTGACGGCGGAATCGATCATCCGGGCGATGGAGGCGGGCGATTTTTATGCCAGCACGGGCGTGACCTTGCGCGACGTCCAGTCCGACGACGGCCGGCTTTCAGTCGAGATCGAGCCGGAGCCGGGCGTCAGCTACGTGACGCAGTTCCGGGGCACCCGCCGCGGCTACAATCCGGCCACAGAACTGCTGGCGGCGGGGCCCGAGGTCGAGGGACGCCGGACACTGCCGCATCGCCGCTACAGTGCCGATGTGGGGGCGGTCCTGGCGGAGGTGAAGGGGACCCGGGCGAGCTATACGCTGCGGGGCGACGAGATTTATGTCCGGGCAAAAATCATCTCCTCCAAGCCGAAGCCGAATGCGAGCGTGGCGGGCGAGGTCGAGACTGCCTGGACGCAGCCGCTGGTGAATGCGACGGCGGGCCGATAGCCGCTCTCTCGCCGATCTCGGCCGTTAATGCGCAACGCGGTAGCCGCCGCCGAATAGTTATCGTTCCTCGTTTTCGTACTCGTTCTCGATCGTCTCGCCGGAGAGAGAACGAGAACGATTATGAAGAACGAGAAAGAGGATAATCGTCGCGAAACTGCACGATCCGAATCGAGCGTAGCCGCTACTCCTGTCCCGGTTGCGACTGCGCGCCGGTGCGGGCCGTGGTGGCATTGACCGCCTCGAGATGGCCCTGCCGCGCATAGTCGATTGCCTCCGCCAGGATCCGCGCGGCCTCCTGCGAGGCGTGGAACCCCATCGAGTTCTCCGCGTAGACAAAATCGAGCCGCCATTGCGCCTTGCGCTGGAGTGCGCGGGCTTTCTCGAGTTGCGCGTCGGTGGCGCCGGCGGTTCGGGCCGAGGCGAGCGTATCGATCAGCGTGACGATCGCCTCCTGGCCGCGATCGAGCAGCGCGCGGTTGCGATCCTGGACGATTTCCACCCGGGCTTGCAGTTCCGGCTCGGTGATTCGGTGGCACGTCTGGCATGCCGCGGCGATATTGAGCAGCGGTGACCGGACGTGGTGGTTGCTGACCTTGATCGCGCCTTCCCGCTGGTACGGCATGTGGCAGTCGGCGCAGGCGACGCCGCTGCGCGCGTGGATTCCCTGGCTCCACATTTCGAATTCGGGGTGCTGGGCCTTCAGCACGCCGGCCCCGGTCTCGGCATGCTGCCAGTCGCTGTAGTTCTCGCCATCGTAGTACGCCTCCATGTGTTCGACGCGGAGCCCGTTTTCCCAGGGATGGGTGACGAGCTTCCCGGTGCCCTTGAAATAGTATTCGTTGTGGCACTGCGCGCAGACCAGCGAGCGCAGTTCCTGGCGGTTGGCATCGCGATTCGGCTGGTAGTCGCCCTGCCGGCCCTCGTTCCGCCAGCGCTCGATGCTGGGCAGGTGGGGGGTGGGATAGTCGGATCGCGCCAGGGCGCGAATGCCATTGAGAAACGCGGGGCGCGACACGCGCAGGTTCATGGTCTCGGCATCATGGCAGTCGATGCAGGAGACCGGATGTTCCACGAACTTCGTGGCCTCGTCATAGAGCATCGCGCAAATCACCTCGAATCCCCGCTGGATTTGCGCCTCACGATTCTCCGGGCCGGCCGGGGCTCCCGCCTTCAGGCCGGCCTCGATGTAGGCCGGGATCACGGAGGCATGGCACTGCAGGCACGAACCCGGCTGCTTGAAATTGTGCACCCGCTCCGTCTCGCGTTGATCGGTCAGCATGTAGGCGTGGCCGCGCTCCTCCCGGTAGTCCACGGCAAAGGCGTAACCATTGAAGATCCGGCGCCAGGCGGGATCGCGATCGAGATGCTGAAACGCCTCGCTGCCGCCGTGCTTCGTCTGGACGATGTCCACGGTGCGACGGTAGCTGTCGTACTGGCGCGGGTAATTCTTGCCCCACAGTTCCGGGTTCGTGGTGGAGTCGTCGACATCGACGACGCGGAAGACGTGCTGGGTGGCCTCCGCCTTCCGCTCGATGATGTTCTGGTAAAGCAGGAGGACGATGAACGTGGCGACCGCCACCGCGGCGATGACGGCGAGGTAGACCCAGGTGGCGATTCCGCGGCGGTCGTTGAGTTGGTTCATGGTGAATCTCCGTTGCGATGCGTGAGGGAGTAGAACGGGTGTGGGTGGTTCAGTTGACCGGGCCATGGCCGACGTCGCGATGGCAGTGGACGCAGTCGAGCATTTCGCGGCGGTTGCCGGGATGGGTGTTGATTTCGGCGACGATCTGGCGGTGGCAGGCGACGCAGTTGCGCTGGAGCACGGTCGAATTCTTCGGCCGGATCATGATTGGCTCGTGAAAATCCTGCAGGGTAAAACCCTTCGAGTGCCAGTAGCCATTTTCCGCCTTGGTCAGGTACTTGCCGAGGAAATCGTGAGGGGTGTGGCAGTCGTTGCAGGTGGCGACGGCGTGGTGCGGCGATTTCAACCAGCCGTCGAAATGATCGCGCATGATGTGGCAGTTCACGCAGGCCCGCGGGTCGTTGGAAAAGTAGGACAATCCCTCGGCGTAATAGAACGTGTACGTGCCGACGCCCGCGAAGAGGCCCAGGGTGCCTGCCAATGCCAGCAGCAGGAGGATCCGGAGCTTGAGGGACGGCAGCTTCACGCGACGGAACGAATAGGAAGAGCGGCCGGTACGGCCGGGTCAAACCGAACCGCCCGGAATGGGCATCGGAAAATCCGCGATTTGTTCCCTGGTGCGATTCGATGTCGCAGCTGTGACATCGAATCGCATGCGGCAAGAAACGGCTGGCGGCGCGCCGGCCAGTTTGCCATATGCCTGCCATGCCCACGCCGCCCACCCCGCGGAAAGTCGTGCTGCTGATCGGCACGGTCAAAGGAATCTTCCTGTATCACACCGATGAGCACCGCAAGGAGTGGCGGCTCACCGGCCCGCACCTGGGCGGCTGGGAGGTGTTCAGCCTGTGCGGCGATCCGCACCAGGACCGCATCCTCGCCGGCACCGGCCATTTCATGCACGGGCCGAGGATCCGGACCTCGACGGATTGGGGCGAGACCTGGGAACCGGTGGAGCGCGATCCGCGGTTCGCCGAGGGCACGCCGGGCGAGCTGAAACACATCTGGCAAATCGTGCCGGGGGCTCCCGGCGAACCGGGGACATGGTATGCCGGCGCGGATGATGCCGCGCTGTTCGTAAGCCGGGATGATGCGCGGACCTGGAGCGAGATGACGGCGCTGACGCGGCATCCGACCCGGCCGCGCTGGATGCCGGGGTTTGGCGGGCTTTGCCTGCATTCGATCGTGGTGGATCCGAAGAATCCGCGGCGGTTGTGGGTGGGCATCTCCGCGGTCGGCGTGCTGCGCAGCGAGGATGGCGGCGCCAGCTGGCGGTTGTGCAACGAAGGCCTGCACAACGTGGCGCCGCAGTTCATCACGGATCCCGACATGGGCCGGTGTGTGCACCGGCTGGCGGGCGATCCGGAAAACCCGGACGTGCTGCATCTGCAGTACCATGGCGGCGTGTTCCGCTCGGATGACGGCGGGGATGCCTGGGTCCGGGTCTCGAACGGGATGCCGCACGATTTCGGCTTTCCGCTCGGGGTGACGCCGCGCGGCGACCTCTTCGTCATCCCGTTGCTGAGCGATGAGAACCGCGTGGTGCCGGACGGGGCGTTGAAGGTGTGGCGATCGCGCGATCGGGGCCGGTCCTGGCGCGCGCTGACGAACGGGCTACCGCAACAGGAGCACTATGTCGGCGTCCTGCGCGACGCGCTGGCGACGGATTCGCTGGAGCCAGCGGGGGTTTATTTCGGCACGACCGGTGGCGAAGTGTTCGCCTCGAAGGACGAGGGCGAAAGCTGGGACCGGCTCCCGGCGCAGTTGCCGCGGATCACAACGGTGAGGGCGTGGGTGAGGTAGCGGCATACGCCTCCATGCCGGCGCAGGAGCACACGAGATTGCGATCGCCGTAGACATTGTCGACCCGACCCACGCTGGGCCAGAACTTGCTGGCGCGCGTGAAGGGATCGGGGAAGGCCGCCGTTTCGCGCGAGTACGGATGGTCCCAGGAATCTGCACAGACCACCTGCGCGGTATGCGGGGCGTGTTTCAGGGGATTGTTCGCCTTGTCGGATTCGCCATTCGCGATGGCCTGCATCTCGCCGTGGATCGAAATCATCGCGTCGCAAAAGCGATCGAGTTCCGCCTTCGATTCACTCTCAGTCGGTTCGATCATGAACGTGCCGGGAACCGGGAACGACATGGTGGGCGCATGGTAGCCATAGTCCATGAGCCGCTTCGCCGCATCCTCGACCTCGACGGCGTGTTTTTTCCAACCGCGCAGATCGACGATGCACTCGTGTGCGATAAGGCCGGTGTCGCCGCGATAGAGGACGGGAAAGTATCGCTCGAGCCGGCGGGCGACGTAATTGGCGTTGAGGATTGCGGCCTTGGTCGCGACCGTGAGCCCGTCGGGACCCATCATCCGGATGTACATCCAGGAGATGACGAGGATGCTGGCGCTGCCATGGGGCGCGGCGCTGACGGCACCGATCGGTTGCAGTCGCGCGTCGGCTGCCGAGGCGGGGAGCGGGGTGGATGGCGGGGCGACAGGATGGGAGGGCAGGAACGGCGCGAGGTGGGCGGCCACGGCGATCGGGCCCATGCCCGGACCGCCGCCGCCGTGCGGAATGCAGAAGGTCTTGTGCAGATTGAGATGGCAGACATCGGCGCCGATGTGGCCCGGGGAGGTAAGCCCAACCTGGGCGTTCATGTTGGCCCCATCCATGTAAACCTGGCCTCCATGCTCATGGGTGATGGCGCAGATTTCCTTGATGGCGGTTTCGAAGACCCCGTGGGTGGACGGGTAGGTGACCATCAGCGCGGCGAGATCACGCGCGTGGGCGGCTGCCTTGGCACGGAGATCCTGAAGATCGATGTTGCCGTTCGCATCGCATGCGACCGGCACCACCTTGAAGCCGCCCATGGCCGCGCTGGCGGGGTTGGTGCCGTGGGCGCTGGTGGGGATGAGGCAAACCCGGCGGTGGCCCTCACCGCGGGACTGGTGGTAGGCCCGGATGACGAGCAGGCCCGCGTATTCGCCTTGCGAGCCGGCGTTCGGCTGGAGCGAGACGGCGGCGAAGCCCGTGATCTCGGCGAGCCATTCCTCGAGTTGGCGGAACAGTTTCTGGTAGCCACGCGTCTGTTCCGGCGGGGCGAACGGGTGGAGCCGGCTGAACTCGGGCCACGAGACGGGAAACATCTCGCTGGTGGCATTCAATTTCATCGTGCAAGAGCCGAGGGAAATCATCGAGTGCACCAGCGAGAGATCCTTGTTCTCGAGCCGCTTGATGTACCGGAGCATCTCATGTTCAGTATGGTACCGGTTGAATACGGCGTGGCCGAGGAATCCGCTCCGACGGGCATGGGGCGCGGGGAAACGGGCGAGCGATTCGTCCGCAGCGTTTGCGGATGGGATCCCGTTGCCATTGGTGCGAAAGAACGAGAGCAGCGTTTCCACCTCCTCGATCGTCGTGGTCTCGTCGAGTGAAATGCCGACCGTGTAATCATCGATCGTTCGCAGGTTGAACCGCTTTGCCTCCGCGGCTGCATGCACGCGGACGGCTGCCACGTTCGAGACGGTGAGCGTGTCGAATACTGGCTCGGAATTGACGCTGGCACCGGCGCTGCGCAGCCCGGCGGCGAGGAGTTCCGTGAGCAACTTCACCCGCCGCGCGATCCGCACGAGCCCGGCGGGGCCGTGATAGACGGCGTACATCGAGGCCATCACCGCGAGCAGCACCTGGGCGGTGCAGATGTTGGAGGTCGCCCGGTCGCGACGGATATGCTGCTCCCGGGTGCCGAGTGCGAGCCGCAGCGCCGGGGCCCCCTGGGCATCCTTCGAGACGCCGACCAGCCGGCCGGGCATCTGCCGCTTGAAGGCGTCCTTGGTGGCAAGGAACCCGGCATGGGGCCCGCCGAAACCCATCGGCACGCCGAACCGCTGTGCCGAACCGACCGCCACGTCGGCGCCGAACTCGCCCGGGGCGCGCAGCAGGGTGAGGGCGAGCAAATCGGCGGCGACGATGGTGGCGGCTCCGGCGGTATGGGCCGCCGCGAAAAAATCCTCGAAGTCGTGAATCGATCCGGTGGTGTCGGGATATTGCACCAGCACCCCGAAGCAGCCGGAGTCGGGCTTGAAGCTGCGATGATCGCCCACCGTCACGGAAATGCCGAGCGGTTGCGCGCGCGTCTGCACGATGTCGATCGTCTGGGGGTGGCATTTTTCCGAGACGAAAAACAGCCGGTGGGCGGCTGCGTCTCCTTCCTTGAGCCGGTGGCACATCATCATCGCCTCGGCGGCGGCCGTGCCCTCATCGAGCATTGAGGCATTGGCGATCTCGAGGCCGGTCAGCTCGGTCACCAGGGTCTGGAAATTGAGCAGCGCCTCGAGTCGCCCCTGCGAAATCTCGGCTTGGTACGGGGTATAGGCAGTATACCAGGCCGGATTCTCGAGGATGTTACGCTGGATGATGGGTGGCGTGTGGGTGTCGTGGTAGCCCAGCCCGATGAAACTGCGGAAGACCTTGTTTTCGGACGCGATGCCACGCAGCTCCGCCAGCGCAGCACTTTCGCCGAGCGCCGGCGGAAGACCGAGCGGGCCGCGTCGGATGCCTGGCGGGACGGCGGCATCCACCAAGGCGTCGAGGGAAGGGTAGTCGAGCAGTTCGAGCATCGACGAAAGTGCGGCCGGATCCTCGCCCAGGTGGCGGGGGGAAAATGTGTCGAGGGGAGAAAACGGATCCCGAAGCGAAGCCATGAGGCGGGACGGTAGGGCGGCATCACGCTCGCGCAATCGCGATCTGGGCTGACCGGTGGGGCAATGAAGTGCTGCAAGCCTTTGAGGCTCTCGCAGATTGCCAGCCGGAGCGACGGTTCGCAGCGAACCCGCTGCCAGACGTCGCGCTGCATGAATTGACCTGTCCCTTATTTCGTGGCCTCTGTGATTGCCTCGAATTGGTGGACAGAGGAACCGAGTTGTTCATGAAGTTCGCGGAGCCCACCGCCTCTGTGCCCGAAGAGGCGGCGGTGGGCGGGAGCGAACTTTGTGAACAACTCGGTTGGGAT
>WYBX01000111.1 GCA_011525695.1 Verrucomicrobiia bacterium | reverse complement strand
TGGTAGCCCCTAGGTTACAGTGTACGAACCACCCCAGGAGACCCCTCCAGGGCCCGCTGACGCGGGCCGTTTTTCTGCTCGGCGCGGAGCGCGGCAACGGCCCCAAGAGCCGCCCAGGTGCCCGCGTGCGCGTTGTGGGACACGGTATTGCGGCGGGGCCAGGACTGCCGGTCCGCACGCTCCATTTTCGCCCGAAATGGCATGCCGAGGGGATTGGGTGACCAGCCATAGACGACGGCAAGGGGCGCCACGATCAGACTCCAGCGCGACGAGTGCCCACCTCGCGCTCAGCGCATTCACACCGTTCGGCGCACGGAAGGCCCCGATTGACGCGGCTTGCGGGCGCGCAAGGATGACGTGAATTTCCGGAATTTCCGATAAGACCCCTCTTGACGGTGGCTGCATCCTTATCTATATTCGTCTCATGAACGACGACCTTCGTTTCCTCGACGAGCTATTTCGCATCGTAAACGGGGCCCTTCGTCTCGATATCGCGAAGGTGCGAAACTACTCGTCTTTCCTAGCAGAGAAGCTGGATAAGGCCGGAGAGGTCGCAGCTGCGACACGCCTTCGTCGGCTACTGGAGGAATCGGACCATACTCTGAAACCGGTGGGAATCACCAACAGGGCGGTACCAGTCGACGGCGAAAGCCGATTTCCGCTAATGGAGCGGATTGATGTGCGCGGCCTCGCGGACCCCCCCTTAGTCCTTGCCGACGCACAATGGAACATTGTTAACGAATTTCTCAGCGTCTCGAAGAGCCAAGCCCAACTCGAATCGCACGGCGTATCGACGTCACTGACCTTCTTACTCTACGGCCCCCCGGGGTGCGGCAAGAGCCGCCTGGCGCGCCACATAGCTGGCGAGCTTGGGCTCGATCTCTACATAGTACGCCTTGATGGCGTGATCTCTTCATACCTCGGATCAACGTCGAAGAACATCCGCGGTGTCTTCGAGTTTGCTGCACGAACCCCCGGAGTACTCTTTCTGGATGAGTTCGACGCCATCGCAAAATTGCGGGGCGACGAACAGGAACATGGTGAGCTGAAGAGGGTCGTGAACAGTTTTATTCAAAACCTGGATGCACTTGGTTCGCAGTCCATCGTCCTAGCCGCGACTAATCATGCGGAGCTACTCGACCGAGCGATATGGCGGCGGTTCAGCTACCGACTCGAACTCACCCTTCCTTCGTTGGGAGAGCGCGTCATCTTGTGGGATGGTTCATTGGGACCAATCCCGTGTTCTCCCCGCGACAAACGTCTGCTCGCCGATCTGTCCGAAGGATTTTCCGGCTCAGATATTCACGAAGCTTGTCTGCGTCTCCATAGAACGCGAATTGCAACGCGTCAAACTCCGGGGTTGCCCGAAATTCTTGGTGTGCTTCGCAACTTCGCAAGTGGCGAGGGCGCGGAGCGGAGATTCCTTGCAAGGCTGGCCTACGCCTCGCCACAAGAACTAGCCCAAGCACTTCGCGCAAGGGACGCAAAGCTCTATTCACACGCCGCGCTTGCCGCCGTGCTCGGAGTATCCAAGGCGACTGCGTACCGATGGACTATGGAGGGAGATTCAATTCATGCCACGTAGCGATGACCATTCCGGACAGCGCCTTCCGATTAAGCTCATTCTCCCGAAGCAGGGCCAGGAGAGGAAGGTCCAGGGCGGCGGGGGGCCCCGGGCACCATTTCGGGATGTCACGGGGGAATACCGCGGCTCGCTTAGAAGTCAGGTGCGGGCGATCGAGAACGCTGTTGTCGTCCTGCAACGCACGTACAAAGGGCCGATGCCCGTCCGCGTGAAGCTAATAAGAAAGGCCGTCGCCAAGAGCCACCGCCCGACCCGACTATTCTCGGATCGCTCTTGCCCAATCATGGGTGCTGGTGGGCTCGGAGAACTCTTTGTGAAGGCAACGCCGGGTGGGCTAGCCGCTCTCGGGGAAATGGTAGAGAACGACGACTCGCCGCTCGGGCTCAAGGAGCTTTCTAGCATCGAAGCAATCGAGATCGTAACACCTGATTTCAGGCGGGGACGCAGTACCCCGGCCGCAATTCTTCGCCAATGCCCGCGCGTGGAAGATGGCTTCCAGACGCGGGTCCGTCTCTTTGATTTCGGTAGCGAAGAACAGGGTTTCGCCATCAGAGAGTTCGAGAAACTCTGCCGTGATCGAAAGCTGGTCGTTGACCAGAATGGCTACGACCCCCGCAGCTACGTCTATGGGGTGCGGTGCCGGACTGAAGACGATGTGGACGCCCTTTCGAAAGTTGTCGGCGTGCGAAGCGTGGGGAAAATGCCAAGCCTTCGATTCCTCCGGCCGAAAGCGACAAGCCCGCAGCAACTGCCGTCCGACCTGCCGCGACATTCCGGAGGAGACGTTCCAGTGGTCGTGGTCGTAGATAGCGGAATCTCGTCGACAAACCCGGCGCTGGAAAGCTGGGTCGTCGGACGAGAATCCACAGTTGCCGAGCAGTACCGCAACACGGATCACGGGACATTCGTCGCGGGGCTCATTTGCTGGGGTCCGGAACTTAATCCGAATCTTGCTGATCTGGATGGGCAACCCTGCGCCGTCTTCGATCTGCAGGTGATACCAAACAGCGATCCCGAGCATGGGGACATTGACGACCTGACGGAGCAGGAACTTCTGCAGTCTCTTGAGACTGCGCTCAAACAGCACGCCAATCGGTACAAGGTGTGGAATCTCTCACTTGGGACGGACGAAATCTGCTCCCTTGATGAGTTCTCCCCCTTGGCAGAGCAACTCGACAATCTCCAGGAACGGCACAAGGTTTCCTTTGTAATTAGTGCGGGGAACTACGATATGCCCCCGCTCCTCGACTTCCCGCGCACGGAAGCACAGAAGGCGACCGGTAGAATTACGACTCCGGCTGATAGCGTGCTCGGAATCACTGTTGGCTCTATCTCACACATTGCCTACGCTAAGAAGGGGCCTGGGCTCAATTGCCCGTCAGCTTTTTCGCGCCATGGCGCGGGTCCAAACCACATCATCAAGCCGGACCTGGTCCACTATGGTGGCACATGTTCTACTGACCTGCGCCACATCACGGGCGTAAGGTCCGTGCTCGGTACTGATTCAGTTGAGAACCTGGGCACGAGTTTTGCCGCTCCACTTGTTTCACGGGCGCTTGCGCAGATTTATGATCAAGTCACACCTACACCATCGCCTGTTCTCGCTCGGGCGCTGATGACACACCATGCGAGGGACCCTAGAAGCGGTGGTAGAGTGCCGGACGAAGACGTGGATTTCCTCGGCTTTGGCCGACCAGCACCTCCTCCGTACTGCATTGAGTGTGCTCCGCACACATCGACGCTTGTGTTCGAAGATGTGCTTCGTCCTGGGTATTTCCTGGAGTGGGACCACTTCCCCTACCCGGAGAGCTTGTGCGATGGCGGGCGTTTTCGCGGTGAGGTTTGGATGACGGTGGCGTTCATGCCGGTGCGGGGGGCACGGTGGGGAAGCGAGTACTGCGAGACTCACGTGGACGCTCATTTCGGCGTCTACGTTGAAAGCACTGAGCGAAAGTCCGGGGTCAAGCGGATCAAATTCAAGGGCCTCGTCCCCCCAGAACATCGGAATCCGGGTATTCTGTACGAGGCGTACCAGGTCCAGGAGCTAAGGAAGTGGGCTCCGGTCCGCACGTACCACGGAGATCTAGGGAAAGGGGAGCGAGGGCTGCACTGGCGCCTCAAACTGCAGCTCCTGACGAGGCACGACACCAAGACGGGCGAGGCGGACCGACCGCAGCCGTTTGCCCTAATTGTGACGATTGCTGATCCGACAAAGAAAGCGTCCATTTACGACGAAATGGCCCAAATGATCCGCACACGCTTCGAGGTAGAAAACCTCGCCATAAGAACCTCAGCCCGCGTGCAGGCCAGGGCAAGGTAGAAGACACGCTCGGGCAACTTATGCAGTAAGGGGCGACGCCGACTGTTCCGACTCGCCAGATCCGGCAGGTACGTCCCTGGTGCCCCTGTGCGGCTCGCTGCCGGGTGAAAGAAGTTGACCCGACCACAGGCAGGCGAAGTTGGGGGGGCCGCCGGGGCAGCTGTCGACCGATTACCGTCACTGTACACGCAGTCAGCACAGCTTACGCCACGCTGTGACCGCAACAGCAACTCCGCGTAACCGAACAGAATGCCTCTGGCGCTCAAGTCGCGGAATACGCGGCTGGCCGGACGCTTACACGGTACCGGCCGCGCTCACGATCGACCAATAGCCAACTGCAGATGGTGCCAAATCAACTCCGAATCCAGGATCTGTAAACCTAGCCGCTGTGCGGACACGCCAGGACGCAGCAGATAGTCAAAGCGATAGCTTCCCGACTCAAGACACTCACCCTCAAAGCACGCGGCAAGAACGCCCCGGGCGCGCAGCGCGCACGCCACCTCGTCATGATGGGATGCAATCGCAAAAAGGCTGCCTGCTACTTGACTGAGCTCACTCGCCAGCCGCATCGTCGCCTCTCTTGCCTCTACCACGTTGGTCCCAGTAAACGGTTCGTCCAACAGCCCTAGAGTTCGATCGCCTCGCGCCAAGTACTCCGCCACAACGCGGAGTCTACGAACTTCGGCGAGAAATCGGCTGGTTCCAGTGGCTACATCCCCCTGAGCTCCCATATGCGCAAAGAGACTCTGCAACGGGACAAAACGGAACGACGACGCTGGGACCCTCATGCCCATATGCGCAAGCAACACAGCCAGTCCAACTGCCTGCATGAATGTGGACTTCCCCGCCATGTTCGGGCCCGTCAAGAAGAGCACATTGCCCGACCGGCCCAGATCTAGCGAGTTACCAACAGCCTCCGCAATAAGTGGATGACGCAGATAACGCGCCACCAGCTGCACCGATTCTCCGTTCACAACTTCTGGAGTGGTAAATTCCGCTGAGTCTCCAAATCGAGCCATGCAAATCATGGCGTCTAGGTCACGCATGATCCACAACAGAGCAAGTAGATGATTGGCACTCGGCCCGCGGAACCACCAATCCGCTCTTGCCAATCCCAACATGTCCCAACTGCCAAATCCACGCCCATGGTCGTTCTCAACTGCGGCCACATGCAGAAGGCACTCCTGTACCACGCCAGCAGCATGGCCACTCGGCTCCGCCGCGCCGGCCGTCAGACAAAATGCACGCACCCTCTCCAATAACTGCCGCACTCCGCGTACACCCCGGGACACAGCAGCGCGATTGTCTCCATATCTCGCCACTCTCCACAAAAAGCGGACCCTCGCCCAGAGCGACGCGCTTTCACACATCTCAACAGTCGACCCAATGTAACGCTCTACGCATGAGTACAATTCCTCGTCAATCGGCAAATTCCATTGGTACTCTCTCAAAGCCGCGAGGGCTCCCTGCACCAAGCGAATCCCCTCTGCGTCAACAATAGGACGCCGGAATCGCTCCGCCAGCTCGACCGAGCCAGCATGCGTCTTCGTGCGATTGATCAGCCCAATGAGGCCGGAATCATCACGCGCATTCATTCCGACTCCGAGAGCCTCTTGAGTCTGCAAGTCTACACACAAAGACACGCCTTCATAGCGCCGCCACCAACGCCGCGGCACGACAATCTCAGACATCCGAGCGTCCCCTGTAGACCTGTTCACTACTTGGTCTGCGTCACGCATTACTGCCTCGTGCGCCATGAAGTCATCCCACGCCGCGCCAAGAAAGACCGGTTTGTCACCGCATCAGGCGACACCCGAGACGTGCTCAAGCAAGCCCGCACAGGTGCCAGCACAATGGCGCGACCACCGCAACCGCCGTCCATGTAATCTCACTTCCCATCCAGAGTCCCCTCTGCCACACTGAAGCAGACCGCCCCGAATGACAGGTCATCACCGGCCCAGGTCGGGGTGCCGCCCGGCACACCGAGCTCCATCACAATAAGGACATTGTCTTCTCCTACGAAGTACACGCCTCCATCTGCGCCAATTTCATTCCCTACGAGATGCAAGAACCCCGTGCGCTCACCGGCGGCATCGGCCATCTCAAATGCCAACGCCACAGCTCCGCGCTCCCTGGCCTTGGACTCGCTTCCCCTGATGAGATAGCCGCCGCATTCGCGAGGCCACACGTGGTCAACAACACGCGAGAACGGACTCAGCACAACATCATCATACATGTACCCGCTTGCATCAAAACGCCCATGGAGCCATCGCAAATACTCGACGTCGCGGCGTCGAGGGCTGTACTGTCGAAAAACTTCGGGCTCCTCGCCGCCGCCACACCTCCACCGCTTCAGCCAAAGTACATCCGTCGCATACGGAGCAACCGTTAACTCACCTTTGCGCGACACGCACCAACTCTGGCGCTCCACAAACAGCGCCTTGGTCTCATCGTACACCATCGGCTCGCACATGACGCGTCTTTCCAGTAGGCGCCCCCGAAACACGAACTGAGCGCTGTAGTAATCCAGCGCGTATAGCACCTCAACTGCGTGGGGATCTGCGCGATTGCATACCGAAATCACCGCAATGCCGTCGCACCACGCCCTAACGCCGCGGAGGAACACAAAGCCATCATCGACAGCAACATCTGCCCTCCGCACAAAGTCCCCGTCGAGAGTGAAGACGTCGACCTTAGCAGATCTACTATTGCACACGACCAACAGGGAATCATTCATGATGGTCATGTCGCAAGGAGCCCGCAAGCCGCCCGGGCCATCGCCTTCACCCGCAATTGTGGCCACGTACGCTCCGTCCATCGTCAGAACCTTAATGTCATTCATGACCGCGTCCAGCAGAAATATCCGGTCACGCGCGCTTTCCACATCCACAATGCTGCCGAAAATCACCTCGTCGTCATCCTGCCCCGTGCGCCAACGTTCCACCAGCGTCACCTCCGTCACCGAATCCGCTGGCTTTGGCGAGTTGCCGCACGCTCCGATTGTAGTGACGGCAATCCAAATCAGAACGCCAAAAGCGGCCGGCACTTCACACACAACGGGGCGAGCATTCCGAGCAATGAGAGCGCTCCAACATGCGCGTCGTTCGCGATCGTGACCAGCCTTCAGCATCTACGCACCCCCATGCCGGCCACTCGCACGCCTGTGGCACGTCGCCCGACTAGCGCGCAACAACAACTGGAACAAGACCGCCTCCTGCTGCCGCTGCCGCGACGCAAATAGCCGGTTGCAATGCATATGCGCCAAGCTGCACACAATGTCGTCAAATGGCGCGCCAATGGTGCCGTTGGTTGACAGCCGACGTACGTCACTAATGAGCGAAGCGACTTGATGCCTCCTAGTGTTCAACATTGCGGTCAACAACTCGCCAAGTGGTCCAGAAACTTCCTCCCCAAGCGATCGCTCGAGAGTCCGGCCCACTCGGCGGTAAAGCGTATTGATCGCTTTCATATGACCAGCATGCAGCCGGAATTCCTGCGCATATCCGCCGGCTGCGCGTTCAACGAAGGCAGCAATCGCGAGCGAATCCAGCCCCAGATCGCCCAGGAAGCTGTGCAGCGACACTGCCGCTACCAACCATCGGCCAGATTCACCATCTTCGTTCCCCGAGACCCCCGAGATGTCAGCACTTGGCGACCACTCAGACGCCGCGGCGAGAATTTGCGCAACACACTCGGAATCAATGCAAAACAGTCTCTCACACTTACGCAAAGACGCGCTGCCACCGTATCTCCATTCCTCCGGTTCATACTGCGCGAAGACCAGCGCAGATCCCTGCCCCAACTCCCTCGCACCGCATACGGACTCCAGACTAGCAATCAGCGAAGTCACCTCAGCCAACTCACTTGCGAAGAGGCGAACTCTCAGATGCGAACGCGCGTCAGAGTACCTTACGAAATGCCAATGATCCAACGCACCACACTGCCGCCGCTCAGCCAACATAGGAGCCAAGTGACGCACCAGGAAGCGATCCAGCAACATAGGACCGCCATATATCTTCGCGTATATGACACCATCTGCAATGCCGTACCGTACACTGCGCCCAGATTCACTCGGCTTGGAAATGGTATACGTACCTTGCCAGTCTGACGCAACGCCAGCGCGATGCATGGGCACGATTACTTCGTGAGCGAACTCCGCTGCACCGTCTCGTCCGTCCATCTCACCAAGAAATGTCTCCCTAATCGAACCGCCGCGCAATACAGCGCGCGTAAAGACCGCTGCGTGCACCGGACAGCTCAGATCCAGCTCTAGGAAGTCCGTCATCGACCCGAGCGCTACACGAAGCGGGATCTCTCGCCTCCCTCGCCAGTCATGGAGCTTATGGTAGCCGCTAACAGTGAGCGCGCGGCCGTCCGGGCGCCAGCCCCATTGCCCAATCTCCCACAGATCTTCTCTGCTGACATTCCACGTGCGCGGAGACACAACTACATCATCAAGATACACTCGCGGCAGAAATGGCGCGCCAAGATGTTCCCGCCACTGCCACTGGTATTCCATCCGCCTGTCCTGCCCCTCAACCATTGCGAAGAACGCACAGAGTGGTGGATGGATGTTGCTCTGCAAATTGAGCGCCGTATCCACACAAGGCTGTATCAATTGTCCGGTCTGTGCGTGGTGTAGCGTGATTCGTCCACCGTTAACTGATACAAGCAAGTCCTCGACGAGGATATCCCCGATGGACTCTCTACTCCAAGGAGCGGAGTATACCAGCGATCGCGACCGCAGACACGGATGCCGGCCGACGTTTCCGGCCCGGGCCGGCGGCAAATACGTGAGACCCGTAAGCATCGCCGCACAGGCTCTCTGTTGGCGCTCGGCTTCCGCCCGAACATGAGCATCAAAACCAGCCCCAAGGCCGCGCGCGAACCGACCGCTTGGCACTAGTGCATTTTCCACAAATGCGCAGATGTACACGATCTCCGCGTCCGTTCGGCCAAGAGCACTCAAATCGCCCGCGACTGAGAACATCACCGCGAGCGATTCCGGCAATCCATCCTCGACCGGCACCCCGTGAGCGGCGATGTCGGAACGATCTATCCGCATGTCGACTGCTCCGCTCCGCATGACTTCGTACAGTTTGTTCGAAATCCAAGGGGGTAGCGCAGGAGGGCGTCCGCCAATCCGCCCGCTGTGCTCGGCGCCCCGCAGAATACGAACAAGGGGCGACGGCTCGACCTGCGCACGGCCAGCCATGCCGAAGGAAATGCCGGCGTCAGGATCCAGCACCTCACCAAGAGGTACCATCCGGTCCTCGTATCGGGCCGTGAATTCCTCCACAAATGCGTCAATAGTGCGGCGATCGCGCAGTATACCGATCCGCGCAAATGACTCTACAGTGCGACACAGTGGCTCAAGCGCGCTTCTTGCAAGCGTACCCACTTCATCGTCCACCACTAGATCGATTTGCACGGGGTTGTCGCATGCCCCGACGTCGACGCTCTCTGGGGCGGCCGCGCCTTCATGGCCTTCGCTAGTGCAGAAGACACACGCTTCTCGCTTGGCCAACGTCTCAGCATAGGCCCGCACCGCCACGCGTACGTCGTCGATGCGATCAGCCAAGTGTCCATGCGGTGCGTTAGCCACGGCGTCTATAGCGTCGCCAAGGCCTCGCCGCGCTCGGTCGCTCGCGCCTTGCTCGCAATCCTCACGTTCAATTGCCGCAATCGCACATGGGAGCACTTCACCAGCGTGGGGGCCAGGCAACACGTCCGGCACGAGAAACTGCGCGGCCACTAGATCGTGTACGAACCGAGCGGCTTCATCGAACGCTAGGTCGTCGATAGCGTCTACAAGACCCATCACTATTTCGCCGCGCCGAGTCGGCTTCCGCGCCATAGACAAGACCAAATCGAGGGCATCGGAGCGCTCCAGCGACACAATCTGACGCTTCGCACCATAGAGCCCGTCGCGGGATTCATTGTATCGCACATAAGATCCGACAACGCTAGCAGTAGTGTTCACAAGCAGATGCAAGTCCCGATGATGAAATGTTCCCGCAGCTGCAATTGACGCCAGTTGCAGCAATAGGGCGGCGTCCATTCTCACATCGCGAACCAACCGTAGGGACTCAGGGCTCACAATGCAGGGCAATCCTTCTGCATTGACACGGCCCCATCCTATTGTAGCAAATCCCCCGAACGGTGTGCATCGTGTCGCGCACCGGATTTCATACCGGCACAGCGCGTGAACGAATCGAGGAGCCTTCAACGCGAGGCACCGAGCCGATACGCCGGCCAGCTGCATGGTCAGCGCCTGCGACGCGACCGCGATCGCGTCCCGAAACTGTAGATCCTCCGCGTGGCTGCAGATGCGATTCCAACCACAATCTAGCGCTGCCTCATAGCTTGCCTCAGCACCGATTCCCGTATTGAGGTGCGGGCTCCGTGATGCCCCCCCCCCCGACAACCCAAATGCAATAGGCTTGAGTGGTCGCCTCAATATGAAGTAGTCCCCGGCCTCATAGAGACCTCCCATTGCCAGCGCGGGCATCTCAACACCCCCCTTTCCGAAGTGCGGAACGGACGATTGCAACCGCAGACCGCCGCGGCAGCACCACCGTCGCCTTCCACTCGGCGCCCGCCGATGCGGTCCATTCGCCACCCGCAGGTAGTAGCATTGCGAAACTCACGGTATCGCAACCGCCGCTGCAGAATACCTCTCCCAGACTGGCGGCGCCACCGTTAACACGGCAATCAAGTACACCCGCGCGTCGCAACTCGCATTGCAAGACTCCTATCAAGGGCTGAACCCCTACCTGCGGCACTACATGCCCGCGCACGCTCGTGCCCACAACTGCGTCACAGCGGACCAGCACACATAAGCTCCGCGGTATGGGAACGAAAGCGATTACGGTCGCCACGGCAACGGCCGCAAGCGTCGCCCCGCTCATGAATACCAAGCCGCCCGGGACAGCCCGACCGAAGCCTTCCAACGCATATCCCGCCGCAATTCTCGCACAATCAGCCGATTGCCGACTGCGGTCTATGTGCGGCCGAGGTGCCGCGTGCCCACGTCTGTGCTTCAAGGCGTCCTCAGCATGGACAGCTTCCCCTTCTGCAGCTCTGCGACAACTTCACACATTCTCACAACATCCGCACGATGGGTAACGACAACTACCGCTAGCCCCCGCCGCCGCAGCCCCAGCGACACCTGGCTCAACTGCTCATCGCTCAGCACGTCCAACGCCTCATCCAGCACGAGAACGCGTGGTCTCATAAGCAGTGCGCGCGCAATACCCAATCGAGCGGCCTGCCCTGTCGAAAGCGACGGACTGGCTCCATCGACCGCGACTTCTTGCAGGCTATCACAGTCCACAAACTCATCCGCACAGGAATCACGCAGAGCAGCGTGTATCTCGCCCACATCGGCGCCTACTTCAGCACCTATCAAATTGTCCCACATGGAACCGCGTACAAATACGGGATCGCGCGATACGACAGCCACAAGATCCTTCAGCTGCGTCGCCACATTGGCGCCAGCGCCCGCGCTTCCAATCAGTACGCTGCCACTGGCTCGATCGCACAGGCCCGCTAGAAAGCTCACAAATGTCGACTTGCCGGCGCCGTTCGCACCGATTACCGCGATCCATTGCCCAGGGAATACGTCGAAATCGATTCCTCGCAACAGATCTGGTTTGTGGTCCAGCGAAATGGACACGTCTCGGAGCCCAAAGACACGCTTCTCAGCAGGACCACCATCGTGATACTGCAATTCTTCCACATTCGATTCGCATGTCCTATATACGGTGTCTAGGCGCTCTATCGATGGCTGCACGGCAGCTACTCGCATTGCTACCTCAAGCACCTTTGCGCCGGCTCGCGACACCAGCATGGCTGAACCCACCGACGCAATCGCGCTCCCTCCACTCATATTGCCCTGGGCGACGCTGCGAGCGGCAATCACGGCAACGGCCGCAAGGATGCCGGTCTCCACCGATATGGCCAGCACTCGAGCCCTCAGACCGACCACTCCGGCATCCACGGCATGGCGCCGTCCAGTGGATAGCGCGAGATACACACGCGCAAATCTCTTTCGACTTGTATCGAATTGACGATAGCACCGCGAATGCGTCGCTCTTTCACCAAGCAGATCAATCGTCTCACCCGCAACAGCGCGTTGCGCCCGATTAACGCGCACGCATTCGCGATAAACGCACGGCACCAGCACCAAGATCGCAGCCGTCCCAGACAAAGCCACGAGCAGCAATACAGGAGCGTGGAACAGAAGGAACACGCAGGACCCAACACGTAACGCAATCTCCACAGGAACCAACGTGGCAAGCCCGCCAAACACCGAGACCAGTACCGCAATGTCTTGCAGTCGGGCAAATGCGCCCCCACCTGTTGTGGGATCGGCGGTCATCCGCGTTCCGCGAAGTACTCTATCTACAAAGTGATTGGTCATATCCTCCCGAACTCCGAGCGCCGCACTCTGCCCGACTACACTCATCGCAACGCGAAGCGCATGGCCAGCGAGCACGACCCCCACAATGGCACAAATGAGTACTCTCGCATCTCTGGACGCCAAGATCGCATCAAGTGACCGCCGCACAAGCTCCGCAGTCATGACGGTCGCGACGATCGCACCCACGGCGAGCACTATGGAGCCAAGCAGTACACCCTTTCTCGCTCTGCAAGACGAGAATATGCACCCAATGGCTGTATCGGCCGAATTCATGCTCGTCGGCTCACCAAGGCGAGAGGCTACGATCAATTCAGTCGGCTGCAAAAGCACATCGCATATTGGCAATAGCCCGAGCTCCGCGATGTGGATGTACTTCAGGAGTTCAGCACAGCTGTTAAGAGATCCAATCGCATCTGGATGCGGCCGCCAGTCAGGATCGCCGAGAGAGTGCGACGCCGCGCGCAGAAGCACTGCGATTGTGTAGGCACTACAGCTGTGCCAACGCCCGCCCCGCTCCCGCACCTGCCATTGGTGCGCGAGCCTGCGGCAATGTAGCGCCGATCCCAATGAAGCTATGCAGGCCTGCTCGCCGGGAGCGAGAGCTCTATCGAGATCGCCCAACGTGCGGCACAGATACGTGGGCCCACGGGTCGACTCCGCCGCGTTGCCGCCTGTTCCGCGTCGGACAAGCCTTGAACCCCACCCGCTCGTACGATACTGCGACGCACCGCCGTCGCTCGCGATGTCCGGCCAAACAAACCGATCCAATGCAGCCGCCCAACTCAATCCCACTCGATCGCCTCCAGAATGAAGCCCCGGTCAAGGTCGCGGCCCAGAATCATCCTCAATTCGCGCACTGCGCTAACAGCGTGTCCGCCATATGCGGAAAGTCCAAGCGCAATACCGCATACCGTCGCTGTAAGATCTAACGCTCCTTACATACTGTGTCGATAGTAGCGCGTTCGTCAAGCACTCCCGGCCGCCCTTCCATGCCTGAGTGCGTACTACCCTCGCTTGCGGGTCGGGCTTCCGCGGGCCTCAGAGCACAGGCCGCTCAGAGCGCCACTCAAAGGAGACGAATGGCACAACAGGCCGCGCGCCTCCCGGGACGTCCTGTCGCGCTACAGACAATATCGAGTCAGCTGCGATCGACGCGTTCCACAGACAAGATTCCCTCATTCAAATGCCATACTTCATGGTAGAGATCGCGATCACGTCGATCATGAGCAGTTGCCAATACTGTCATCCGCGGGTACTCCTTCCGCAAGTGCTCCAAGATCGTTCGCCGCGCGCCATACTCCATGGCACTGAGCAGTTCGTCCAACAGCAGCATGCGCGGCCCCGCGAGCAACGCACGTGCGAGGCACAATCGCTTAAGTTGCCCGTCGGAAAGCTTATGACCGCTTCCCCCGATCACCGCCTCGTCGCCCCCGGGGAGCGCCTCCAGAATTGCGCTCAGCCCGGACGCCACGATTGCTGTTCTGTACTGGCCTTCGCTGATATCGCATCTATCGAACAATACGTTGTCCCGAATCGTACCGTCGCCGGCAAGACCACGCGGCTCAGCCAATACAACACCCAGTCGTCCAATTGCACTCCTCTGGACTGGCGCGTCGTCCACCGTGAGTGCGCTGAGCGCCATCTTCAAGAAGCCCGCCAGCGCCAAAGACAGTGATGTCTTCCCCGCTCCACTCTCACCGTAGACACAAATGTGAGCACCGGCGCGGAATACAATGGCCGGCGCGCGCACCACCTCGCCGCGCCCTACACGCTTGACCGAAAGGCCTTCCATGCTGATAGTTGACCATTCAAGCTCGGTATGACGCAAAGATACTAACGCAGACGCTTCGTTCTGGGAGTCAAAGGCTTCAAACACCATTCGCGGCCCGGCAGCCAATCGCTCATGCACTATGCTGAAATCCCGTATCCCCAGCAATTGGCTACGGATATCCATAGCCACGCGTTGCCCCTGCAGAACTAGCGCAATCACCAGAGCTCCAGATTGCAAGGTCAGGGTTCCACTTGCGACAGCGCCAAATATTGCCACCGCAAACACCGCAAGAGCTAGCGTATCGATTACAGCTTCCGCAAACTCAACGCCACCCGAGAAGCGCAACTGAGCGCCGTTCACCGATATGAATGCCCGCGTGGATTGCCGCAAATGCCGCGCTAATAAGGATTGCAGCCCGTGCAAACGCACCGCGTGCGCAGCACTCAGGCCCTCAAATTGGTCGCGGCGCTGCTGACCATCTGTCACTACATATGCCCGTCGCATTGCCGCATGACAAGCGTCTACGAGCCTCGCACCCATCAGCTTTCCCGCCCATATCGCCAGCAGGCCGACAACTAGATGCGGTTGCAGCAAGAGGATTGCCGCAACCGGCGCAAGCGCCGCCATCACCGCCATCACAAGTGCAGGCACAGCTTGGGTCGCAAGCCCCAAAACGCGCACGACATCTTGGTCGCGGACTAGGAACGCAGCCGGGACCTCCAATTCCAAGAGGCGCCGCGAGCAAAATTCCAATGACCGGACTGAACCCGCGCGCATTTGTGCAGTTAGACTCGCGTGCGAACTCATGTGCGCATATGCAGCCAATGACGAGGCGCACACCACGCATGCGCCGCCAAGCAGGGAAAGCCCCACAAGCGATGTCGTATGCGCAAAGGGAACCGCGACGTTTGCAAGAAGCACCGATGCGACGCACGCCGAACCGGTCGCCGATATTCCGCTCGCGGCCTCCATAGCAAATCGCGCACTCCAATACCCGCCAAAGGCGCCTATCAAATAGCGCCGCGCCCTAAGTCGCGCCAACGCTGCACGCCAGGTACAGAACGCGCTGCACACCGCAGTGCGCCCAGCGTCCGTCTTGACAATCAGTGCCCGTACGGCAACCGCCCCAGATTCACTCTTCGACACACCATCCAGAGAGTCGAAACAAGCGGGAAGCGCAAATCCTCGACCATCTAGGGAAATGGTCAAGACATGATTCCCGCCTCCAAACCATCCGAGAGCGCCTACGCGGCTCAAGAACTCCACATAGCGGATTCGATCCTCTGCAAGATGCTCATTGTTGTTGTCGCCCCCGGCTGCCATTGGGTTCATCGCTGCGGCCCCACCCTCCGCAACACAATTGCCTTCACGAGTCAAGCAAGCTTCGCGCCTCGAGGCCGCCGCACCAATCTCAACGCCAATCGGCACCCTTCGCACGTTCGCTATGAACTCTGGCGCTTCGATCCAGCGCAAGCCAACGGCCGGATCCATAGCAAGAACTGCTCCCGACCTCGACGCGAACACGACGAGAAAGTGGCTCATAGATGGTCCACCAGCAACGAGAGGCACAATCATCGGACCGCCATCATAGTTCGCAAACGGCAACTCACTTGCTACGGCGCCCAATACCTTTGCCGACAGTCCGTGCTCCAAGATTACCTCGTGCAAACGCCGGAGGCTCGCACCCCGCTCACCGACTCCGCACGACCGCTTGATTTCACCATAATCTGCCCGCATGCCATTGAAGGCGAGAATGGACCAAACGCAGGCGGCGCCGCAGTCATTACCTGAGTCCTGCACACGCTCCACGTGGCGCAACCTCATCTTGATGATCGCGCGTGTTGCAGATTCAGAGTAATGGCGCACGCTATTCAATGACGCCCAGACCGCGTCTGCGGCCGGCCTTTCGCAGCTTCGCCCCCCAGGTACGGCTGGGCATGATCGTCTCCAACTCCACCATTTGGCGGTGAAGAGCCCTGCTGGCTGGCCAAATAGTCGGAATCGATTCCAAGCACCCGCGCCCAAGCCAGACAGCGCCCTGCCGCAAGAGTATGCATAGCGAGCGCGGCCCCGATAGCTCCCTCCAAGAACCCAGGGGACGCGGTGTCACAGGTCAAGCCATCTTTCGTGGTCAGGATCTTCGCAACGAAGCCGCCACATCCTGTACCAGGTGTGTACATGCCAAGCGCACAGCGGAGCCACCTTAGGGACTCCACACCAAAGGCGGCGTCCGCTGTCAACTGATACACGCTAGCGTATAGCATGCTTGCACCCGCCGCTCCGTGACACAGTCCGACGTCGCGCACGCCTACCTCTCCCGGCCACCTCCCCAGCGTAGACCGCAATGCCGCGTCCGCGAATTCGGTCCATTGCCGATTCTCTAGGGACCGCGATGCACACAGGATCACAACCGCGGCACCGAGTTCGTTGTAGCACCATGCTAGCCGTGCGCCTCTTGGGTTACCGGTGAGGTTTGTTGATGGCAGCCTATATGCGCCGTCATCCACCACGAATTGCGCCATCAGAAACTCGACGGCACCCACAAGAAGACGTCGAGATGTTGAATTGCCTAGTCCTCGCGCATGAAGCATCGCCAGAAATGCGATCACGCCAGCAATCCCGTGTGCGACACCGTAGTCGACATGCTCTTCAGGTACATCGTCACGTCTCCACTCGTGCATGAAGCGCTTGTGACTCAGCCATACGACACCACGTTCCCTTTCAACAGCGAGTCTCCCCAGGTTTTCCACTACTCCGTGTATGATTGCTGCACTATCCTGGATAGGGTAACGTTCCACTGCGTAGAGACCTATGCCAGCCAGGCCAGATACGATATCAAAGTGACCTGACCATTTCACAGAAAGCGCGTCTATCAGCTCGGAATCAAGCGCGCCAAGGTCCACCGATTCCTGTCCACGTACTGCGAGGTGGGACACTAGCCAGCCGAGTCCGACGACCCCAGAGTACAGCGTTAGGTGAGGCAGGAAGCTCGCGCCGTGGAGCAGCGAATCAACGACGCTCTCGCATTCGGCCAAGTGCCTGGGATCGCCATCTGACTCATAAAGGTAGTGAGAAAGCAGCGCAGCACCGCCGAATCCGCACGCAAATGTCCCCGGCACTCGCCCTTCCGACCGAAGCTGCAGCACCGAGCGCGACACTTCAGCCACTGCAGCCCTTGCTCTTGTCAGTTCTTCGGCATCAAGCTTCATTGTGCAGGACCCCCAAATTCGGCGAGCAAACTGCTCGCACAAATCGGAATTGCAATGCTGTCAGCGTCCCGAACGTGGTTCTGGTACAGGACGCGAACCCGTCCATTATGCAGTGTGGCGGCCGATCGACTGTGTACTCCCCGTGCTTGTTCATGCTCATGTGACCTGCCACTGGGGATGATACCATTTCCATCCTTGGCCTACGCGCTCTAGGGAGAGCAACCGGAAGGTATCCGGGGCAGGCGACCGGTAGCCCAGCGAGCTGTGCGGCCGGTCACGATTGTAGCGCCGACGCCACTGCTCTACCAACACCTTAGCCTCAAGCACCTTGGCAAAGATCTCCCCGCTCAGCAGAACGTCCCCCAAGTTGCCGATGAAGTTTTTCATGCAGCCGTTCTCCCACGGGCTCCCAGGCTCGATGTACAACGTGTCCACCTTCGGTTCGTCCAAGATCGTCCGCGTGACCCTAAGCGCATTCTCCGAGTCGTTGTCTGACCGGATATGCTCCGGCACCGCGCAATCCAGGAACCGCGCTGTGCAAACGTCGCCACCACGCTCTTCGAGTTCAGGGGCGGCTCATCTCAATAGCCAGGCCTTCCTGGCTGTACTCATCCAGCACCGCTATGAGCAGCAGCGCTCGGCCGTCGTACGTCCGCTCGTGCACGAAGTAGTCGTGCGTCCACACCTGATTCCGGCGATCCTACCACAACCGGGCGCAAGAACCGTCGTTCAATCGCAGCCGGACCCACCTCCCCTGACTGGCCGGCACCTTCAGACCTGCCTGGCGCCAGATCCGCTCCACGCGCTTGTGATCGACCCGCCAGCCATCGGGCCGCAGCTGCCCGCTTACTCGACCATGGCCGTCCAGTCGGTACTGCTATGCCCGCGCGATGATCGCAGCGGTCAGCAGTTCCTCATCGCCGGCGATCCTGGGCCGATACCGCTGCGTTACCCACGGCCGACCGAGGACCGTGCCGCCCGAGTTCCCGACGCCAGCAGATCGGGGCAGACGCGGTCCAGGGTCTGCCGCCGCCGGGTCGGGCTCACAAGCTTGGCCTCGCTGCATCCTCCAGCATCGCGAAATTCAGGGCCCGGTCGGCGACTAGCTTCTCGAGCCTGCCGTCTTCCAGCTCGAGATCCCCCAGGCGCAGTTGGTCGACCTCCGTTCTGCCACAATTCCTGCGCCATTGCCAATAGGTCTGCTCGCTGACACCCTGCTGGCGGCACGCGCCGCCAATCGCTCTCCGTTGGGAAGCAGAAATCCCCGCCTGACGCAGGCGGGCAATAATCTGCTCGGGTGTGAAGCACTTCTTGGCCAATTCAAATCCCCTTCAACCGGGCTGAGTCTTCCAATCAGCCTTGGCTGGACCTAGGGGTCAGGTCACTTGCTTCGGAGTACGTTGCTCCAGTGGTGTCCAACACAGCCCAGACTGGGTCGGCGTCCTTGGCTGAAACTACGAATTCCGACCCGGGTGTGCCTGCCCGCCTCGAGGCAGCCGCAAATTCTCCGTGAGCTTTCGCACTAGTACTTGCGCAACGACCAAGACAAGGCCTAACGAATATACTACCCCACAGACGCCCGTTCCCGTCCGTCAAGAACCAGCCCCTTATCGCCCAATCCATCAGTGGTGCCGCGGCCGGCAAGCTGACTCCCATGGTCGAGGCAAGAGTTCTGGAGCTTCCCGTGGCGGCCCGGCACCTACTTGTGCGCCTACACAGAGTAACTCGAGTGCCTAGTGCTGTTCATGCGCTAGGCTAGAGCCGATATGGTCGCGCGGTCCAAATGAGTCACCGAACGCCGGACCGGCCACAGTTCGGCCGGCACAAGCCGACCCAGCACCGGACTTGGCTCGGCGCAGTTACTCCCACACGCCCGGGATGAAGCCAATTATCCCGGTACTCCGGATGCGCCTGCACCGGCTCAGTGCCCGCAGCCAGCAGTGCTGGGTCCCGTCCCGACTGTTGTAGAAATTGAAAATGGCGTAATCTCCGGGTGCTACCAAACACCCCGCCCACTACGGGCAGTAAACGGAGGACTACGCCATGAAGAAGCTTACCACGCCTGACCTCGCC
>WYBX01000110.1 GCA_011525695.1 Verrucomicrobiia bacterium | reverse complement strand
TCAACCCCCGCCAAAGATCCGATATCCGGCGGCCAAACCGCTCGTGTAGTCCCGACCTTTGGGAAGACCAGACGATGGATCAACGGCTTGTGTTCTCACCAGCCTCCAGTAGCGGAAGTAGGGCTATGGCCCAACGGTCCACCGGGAGTATGGGCGGGACGGGTTTGCGGAAATTCGCCGGGAGGCTTAGATGGCAGCCCGCATGTCTCCTTCCGTCGCAGGACAACGCTGCATGAGCGAGCGCGAGCCCGAGCTCGGCCTGGGCTTAATCAAGATGATCGATCCCGACTCTCGCCGAGTCCATGTCACATTTCCGGCGACCGGAGAAGACCGGCTGTATGCGCTGGGGACCAGCGTCCTCAAGCGGATCCAGTTTCGCCCCGGCGAAACGGTCACACCGCGCAGCGGAGCTCCACTCGCCATCGAATCTGTCAGCGAGGAGGCCGGGCTGCTCACCTACCTCGGCCACGGCCGCTCGCTGCGCGAGGATGAGATTTCAGATGTCACGAGCGTCAGTCTCCCCCAGGAGCGGCTGATGGCGGCGCAGGTCGACCCGGGCACGGTGTTCGACTTGCGGCACCGGACGCTCCAGGCGCGGGCGAGGTTTCGGCAATCGGACGTCCGCGGGTTTCTGGGCGGCCGGCTCGAACTCATCCCGCATCAGATCTATATTCTCCACGAGGTCGCCACCCGGCAGAATCCGCGCGTGCTGCTGGCGGACGAGGTTGGCCTCGGGAAGACCATCGAGGCCGGTCTGATACTGCAGCGACTGCTCGCGGTTGGCCAGGCAAGCCGGGTCCTGATCCTCGTGCCGGAGCCGCTCGTGCACCAGTGGTTTGTCGAGTTGCTGCGCCGGTTCAATCTCTGGTTCAGCATCTACGATGAGGCCCGCTGCGAGGCAGTCGACCATGGTGACCCGGCACAAAACCCCTTTTCCTCCACGCAGCTTGCGCTCGTGAGCATCTCGCTGCTCGCGGCAAGCCAGCAGCGGCAGGAACAAGCCATTGGCGCCGGCTGGGACATGGTGGTGGTCGACGAGGCGCACCACCTGATATGGGATCCGGTCTCCCCCAGTCCCGAATACGTCCTGGTTGAACGGCTGGCCCAGCAGACCGCCGGGCTGCTCCTGTTGACCGCCACGCCAACCCAGCTCGGGCTGGAGGGCCATTTCGCCCGGCTGCGTCTGCTCGACCCCAACCGCTATGCCGCCTTCGACCAGTTCCAGCTGGAATCGGAGCGCTTCGCGGCCGTCGCGGGCATTGCGGAGAAACTCATCGAGCAGATGGCTCTGGACGAAAAGGATCATGCGACACTGCAGGAAATATTCACCCGGGATCCCGGCCGGCTGGCGCAGCACTTGGCAGCATTGAGCGCGGGGCGGCCCGGCGCGCGCGAAGCCCTGCTCCAGGCTCTGCTCGATCAGCACGGCACGGGCCGCGTGGTCTTTCGAAACACCCGGGCGGCTATGTCCGGCTTCCCGTGCCGCGAATTCGTTCCGGCACCACTCGAGTCGTCGCATAACGTCGGCCTCCTGGCTCGGATCGCGCGCGAACTGCTGGCCGAGGAGAGCGGCGAGGAAGTTGGGATCCGTTATTCATTTCGCGACGATCCGCGGATCACGTGGCTGGTGGACTTCCTGAAAAGGAACCGCACGGCCAAGGCACTCCTGATTTGCCGTTCCCAGCGGAAGGTGGCCGCGATTGAGGCCGCGCTGCAGGAGAAAATGGCCGTGAAATCAGCGTTGTTCCACGAGGGGATGCCGCTTGTCCAGCGGGATCGGAATGCCGCCTGGTTTGCGGAGCCGGACGGAGCCCGGCTGCTGCTCTGTTCTGAAATCGGCAGCGAAGGCCGCAATTTTCAATTCGCACATCATCTCATCCTGTTCGACCTCCCGTTGATCCCTGGGTTGATCGAGCAGCGGATCGGCCGGCTCGATCGGATCGGTCAGACAGAAACCATCCGGATTCATGTGCCGTACCTGGCCGGGAGTGCCAACGAAGCGGTGGTTGAATGGTATCACCGCGGGCTCAGGGCTTTCGAAGCTCCCCTGCATGGAGGAAATGAGTATCAGGACGCATTCCGGGATCGGCTGCTTGGACTCGCCCTCGACTACGGCGCCGGCCGTGCCGGCCGGAGCGAACTCGAGGCGTTCATTGCGGAGACCGCCGTGTTCCGCGAGGGGCTGGCCCGGAAGCTGCGACAGGGGCGCGACCGGCTCCTGGAACTCAATTCCTTCAACCCCGCCGCGGCCGATCGCGTGATCGCCAAGATCCGGGCGGTGGACGCCGACCCCTTCACCCGGCGTTTCCTCATCGAGCTGCTCGATCACTTCGGCGTGCGGGTCAGCGAGCACGAGGCGGGTGATGTGTTCCTCGATCCCAGTCATGCATTCATCGAAGGTTTTCCCTCGATTCCGGCCGAAGGAATGCTGGCGACGTTCAGCCGCGCGCGCGCCATTGCGCGCGAAGACATCCGGTTCCTGTCTCAGGATCATGCCTTGGTGCAGGATGCCATCGACCTCCTGCTGGAATCGCATGCCGGCACCACGGCCTTTGCCACGCTTCCCGGAGATCGGCCGAATCTCCTGCTGGAAGCGGTGTTTGTCCTCGAGACGGTCGCGGCCTCACGCTGGCACCTGGACCGCTTTCTCGCTCCCATGCCGGTGCGCGTCGTGGTCGACATCGCTGGCAACGATCGGAGCCTCGAGTGGGACGCCAGCTCCTTGGCCGCGGAGGCGAAGGATGCCGACATTCATCGCTTCCTGGAGCGGCCGGGATTCAATGCCAGTGCGCTCGCGGCACTCCTGGAAGCGGCGACTCACGTCGCAGAAAAGCGCAGCGTCGGCTTCAAGCAGGCGGCCGAGTCGCAGGCTGCGGCGGAACTGGGAGCGGAATTGCAGCGACTGGTGGACCTGGGAAATTTGAACCTCTCAGTGCGGCCCGAAGAAATTGAACTTGCGCGCGTGCAGCTCGAGGAGAGTCGCACGGCGATCCAGCAGGCCCGGCTGCGCCTCGATGCGATGCGGCTGATCCTCGTAGGCGCATCCCGCGAGGAATAGCGCATTCAAGTCGAGCAGCCGTAAGGCCGACAGGCTGCTACACGCTCGGGATCTGACCGCCGTCGATTCGAATGACCGATCCGGTAATATATGAAGCCTGTTCGCTCGCAAGGAACGCCACCGCGGCGGCAAACTCCTCCGGCCGGCCGTAACGGCCCGCCGGGATCGAAGCGTTGCTTTCCGCGACGACTGCCTCGACCGGCCGGTTCTCACGCTTGGCCCGCGCCTCATCGAGGAAGGTGATCCGGCCGGTGGCAATGCGTCCAGGCACGACGATATTGGCGGTCACACCGTCCCGGGCCACTTCGCGGGAAAGGGTCTTTGACCATCCGACCAATGAGGATCGCAGCGTATTGGAAAGCCCGAGGTTCGGGATGGGGGCAATCACGCCGGAAGAGGTGCTGGTGATGATTCGACCCCATTTGCGCGAACGCATTTCCGGCAGCACCGCGTCCGTTATCGCTATGACGGACAAGACCATCGCCTGGAACTGCCTGGTCCATTGCGCCGCGTCCTGCCCGGCAGCGGGCGTCGGCGGGGGTCCACCCGTGATATTGACCAGGATCTCCACCGGGCCGAGTTCTCTGGCAATCGTTCCGATGTGCGGCCCGATCAATGAGAGATCAGCCAGATCCCAAGCCAGCGGGACGGCTTTCACGCCCGCCGTCTCGACAGCGTCGGCGGATGCCCTGGCCGCCTTGGCATCGATGTCACCCAGCGCAACGTTCACTCCTTCCGCGGCCAGCGCGCGCGCCACCGCCCCACCGAGACCACCGCCAGCGCCAAGCACCAGAGCCGTTCGCCCCTTGATTCCCAAGTCCATGATTGATCCCTTGTTCGAGTTGGTTTGTTGAACATCGGACGTTGGTGGGGGTGAACCAATGGTGTCAACAATCAGCGCCCGGTATGCTTCCGAAACCCCGCGCGATTTGGAGCATCCTGCCTGGGTGGCGAGACTTACCCGGCGAGAACGCCCCCGGAGATCGGCGACAGGAAAAAAACTTCACCGGCACCGTGACTTTCCCGATGCCGGTTCGTCAGGCTTTCGACCACTCAACCGCCCGGAAGCGTCCTGCGTCCGGATTCCCGTGACCTCCAGCCCCGTGTGCCCCCGCACACGGGCTGTTTTTTGCCCGTGCCGCAAGTGGCGGAGGCGCAGCCTCAGGTTACTGGCAGGCTTCGCAGATCTCCCCCCGGCGCATAGCCTCGATTGAACAGGCGTTCTTCTCGGCTTCGGTATACACCCTCGGGCTCGTTGGCGCCGTGCCTTCGGCATCCCCGCTGTTCCGGCCGCCATCCTGGCCCTCCTTGATGGCGCCGCGAACCTCCTTCTTCACCGACACGGTTGCCTTCTCGATGTTGGAGGCGCCGAGGCTCCGGAGATAATAGGTGGTCTTCAGTCCGACATGCCAGGCCTGCCGGTACATGTGGCTGAGCGTCTTCAGATCCGGCGTCTTGATCCACAGGTTCACACTCTGTGCCTGATCGATCCATTTCTGCCGCCGCGCAGCGGCTTCCAGGATCCATTTCGGGTCGATGTCGAAGGCCGTGAGGTACTTTGCCTTCAGGTCAGCGGGGATCCGCTCGATGTCCTTCAGCTCCCCGTCGAAGTACTTCAGGTTGTCGATCATGTCCTGATCCCAGAGGCCGCGGGCCTTCAGATCCTTCACCAGGAAGGGATTCAGCACGATGAACTCGCCTGAGAGGTTCGACTTCACAAACAGGTTCTTGTAGGTCGGCTCGATGCACGGCGAGGTCGCCGTGATGTTCGAGATGGTCGCCGTGGGCGCGATGGCCAGGCAGTTCGAGTTGCGCATGCCCTGCCGGGCAATCTTTGCGCGCAGCGGACTCCAATCCAGCCGGCCGCCCCGCGGGACCTCCACCGGCACGCCGCGCTCCTTTTCCAGCAAATCGATCGTGTCCTGCGGCAGCAGCCCGCGATCCCACTTCGAACCCTTGAAGCTCGAGTAGGCACCGCGCTCCGCGGCGAGGTCGGAACTCGCCTCGTAGGCATAATATGCGATGGCCTCCATCGCCTCGTCGTTGAACTCGACCGCCTCCGGCGAGGCGAAGGCATGGCCGCGGAGGTAGAGTGCGTGCGCCAGGCCCATGACCCCGAGCCCGATCGGCCGGTGACGCAGGTTCGAGGCCTGCGCTGCGGGAGTCGGGTAGAAGTTGATGTCGATCACGTTGTCGAGCGCTCGCACCGCCATCCGGATCGTTTCGCGGAGCTTCGCATGATCCAGCGAACCGTCCGGCTGCAGATGCGAATCGAGGATGACCGAGCCGAGATTGCAGACGGCGGTCTCGTCGTTCGACGTGTTCAGCGTGATCTCGGTGCAGAGATTGGACGAGTGGATCACGCCGACGTGATCCTGGGGCGAGCGGAGGTTGCAGGCGTCCTTGAAGGTGATCCACGGATGCCCGGTCTCGAACAGCATCGCGAGCATCCGCTTCCACAGTTCGAGCGCCTCAATTCGCTGGCCGGCAATCTTCCCCGCCTCGGCCAGCTTCTCATATTCGAGATAGCGCTCCTCGAACGCCCGCCCGTAGAGATCATGGAGATCCTTCACCTGGTTGGAGCGGAAGAGCGTCCAGTGCTGGCGCGCCTCCATCCGTTTCATGAACAGGTCGGGAATCCAGTTCGCCGTGTTCATGTCGTGGGTCCGGCGGCGGTCGTCGCCCGTGTTCTTCCGCAGCTCGAGAAACTCGAACATGTCGTTGTGCCAGGTTTCCAGATACGCACAGCCCGAGCCCTTGCGCTTGCCGCCCTGATTGACGGCGACGAGCTGGTCGTTGTGGAGCTTGAGAAACGGGATCACGCCCTGGGACTCGCCGTTGGTTCCCTGGATGTGCGCCCCGGTGCCGCGGACCGCCGTCCACGAGCCACCCAGGCCGCCGGCCCACTTGGCGAGGAAGGCATTGTCGGCGATGCCGCGGAGCATGATGCTCTCGAGCGTGTCGTCGACGTAGTACAGGTAACAGGATGAAAGCTGCGAGTGCAGCGTGCCGGAATTGAAAAGCGTGGGCGTGCTGCTGCAGAACCGCCGGCTTCGGTAGAGTTCGTAAAGGCCGATGACCCGCCCCTCGCGGTCCTCCTTTTCGTCCAGCATCAGCCCCATCGCGACCCGCAGCCAGAAGAACTGGGGCGTCTCGATCCGGCGCGCGGGCGACCGCGTCTTGTCGATGATGAGATAGCGATCGTACATCGTCTGGATGCCAAGGAAGTCGAACTCGAGGTCGGACGAGGGATCGAGCGCGCCGGCCAGCCGGCTGAGATCGTACTCCAGCAGCCGGGGATTGAGCCGGCGGATGGCCACACCGTGTTCGAGATATTTGCGGAACGCGCGCTGGTGCGCGCCCTTCAGCGCCCCAATTCCGTCCTTCATGATGTCCCAGCCAAGGACCTCCTCGTAGATATAGGTGAGCTGGATCCGGCCGGCGAACTTGGCAAAGTCGGCGTCACGCTCGATCAGCGTCTTGGAGTTGAGGACGATCGTCGCATCGAGGTCCTTCTGCGAAATCTGATCGTAGATCGAACGGCGGAGTTCCGTCTCGATCTCGTCGTTGGACAGGCAGAGGTCGAGGTTGATCCGGGCGAACTCGATCCGCTTCCGCAAATCGGCGCCGTCCCAGAAGCTGTTCGTGCCATCCGCCTTCCGGACGACGATCAGGGACGACTGGCCGGGGGCGAGCACCGGCGCCACCTGATCGGCGGGCAAATCCCCGCTGGCGGACTCGAGCCCGGCCTCGCGGGCCACCGCGCGCTGGGCCCGGAAGAGGATGTACGCTTCGGCCACCTTGTAGTGCCCGCCGCGCATCAGTTCCTCCTGGACCAGATCCTGGATTTCCTCGATGTGAATGAATGACTGCTTGGAGGCGTGGACGCGCTCGGAAACAGCCCGGGTGATACCGACCGCCGGCGCGGAATCGCGCTGCAGCGAGAGGAACGTCTTGCGGACGGCGATTTCGACCTTCTGCTCGCTCCAGGGGACCACTTGGTTGTTGCGGCGGATCACCCGGAGGGTCGACGGGGCGGCGGCATTGCGATCGATGGCGATCTTCCGGGCCCGGTTGAGCAGCAGGCTCTTCGCCACGAAGTAGGCGTTGTTGTCGACGAGCGTCTTCTCGAGTAGTTCGTAGAGCTGGTTGAGCGAAATTCGCAGCGGCGACTGCTCGCGGGCCAGCATCGTGAGGTTGGCGGCGAGTTCCCGGCAGATCGTCGCGATCCACGCCCGGTTGGCGTCGGTGAAGATGTTCAAGTCGCCCTTGGCCAGGTGAACGTTGGTCAGGGCGTTGCCGAGGGTGTCGGCCACCTCGGCCATGACGAACCGCTCCTCGCCATGCGGGCACAGCAGGATGACATCGGGCAGCTCGATCGCTTCGCCCGCCAGGGATTCGCGCCAGGCATAATGGGGCTTCTGCTCGACGGGAGTCTGGACGGTGCGTTTGAGGGCGAGATCGTGGGCGAGGGACGGAGGATTGCTCATGGTGGGCGTGGGGGTACGAGTGCGGCGGGCGCGGTTGGGGTGAGGCGCTGGAATTCTTGGAAATGTAGCTGGGGCGGCATCAGGGCCCGCCATCGGGCCGGGTGGGCGGAGCTTCCACTCCGAAGTGGGAGCGGAAGCCGGCCTCCGGATCAAAGCTCGTCGTCGCGGGCGAGATGGAGCGAGGATGCCTTCTGATATTCGGTGACGCGGCCCTCGAAAAAGTTCTGCTCCTTCTTGATGTCCATCATCTCCGCCAGCCACGGGAGCGGGTTCTTCACCCCGGCGGAAAGCGGGGCAAGCCCGCAGCCCTCGAGCCGGCGGTCCGCAATGTAATCGATATACGTCAGGAACTCGTCGACCGCGAGGCCCACCGCGTTGACCGGCAGGCAGTCGCGAATGAAATCCTGCTCGAGCGTCACCCCCTCACGCATCAGATCCCGCAGCTCCTCCTTGAATTCGGCCGTCCAAATCTCCCGGTTCTCCTCGACGAGATCCATGAAGAGATTCCGGAAGACCTCGATGTGGTTGGACTCGTCCCGGAGCGTGTACCGGAACATCTGGCCAATCCCCGGAAACTTGTTCTGCCGGTAAAGCGAAAGGATCATGCCAAAGAGGCCATAGAACTGGGTGCCCTCCATGCACTGGCCGAAGACAAAGATGTTCCTGGCGAGCAGCCGCTTGTTTTCGGGACGGCTGAGATCGAGTTCGCGGCGCAACTCCCGGGAAACCTTCGTGACGAATTCGTTCTTCCGGACGATCGTCGGCACATCCTCGAACATCGCCTCGCATTCGTGCGGGTTGATGCCGAGCGAGGCGATCATGTACAGGAGCGAATCGGCATGGATGTTCTCCTCGTGGGCGTGCCGGCCAAGGACGAGCTTGAGTTCGGGTGCGGTGACGAGCTCGCGCACGACATGCTGGATGTTGTCACCCACGATTCCCTCGGCGGCGGAGAAATAGCCGATGCCCATGCGGATGATCCACCGCTCGACCTCGGAGAGCGCCCGCTCGTCGCGCCATTGCTCGATGTCCTTGCCCATGGGGATGTCCTCCGGCTCCCAGTGGTTCGCCTTCATCGTCCGGTAAAGATCGTAGGCCCACTGATATTTCAGCGGGAGGAGATTGAAGGTCATGGTCTGGCGACCGTTGATCACCTTCTTGGCGGCAAAGGCGGCTTCGGCCTTTGCTTGATCGAGTACGAACGTCTTGGCACCGACCTGAAACGTTTTCTGCATGGGAAGGAGGTTGTGGGATAGGAGGAGTGAAAATGGCGAAGGACTTCGAGAAATCCGCGCGAACGGACACCCAGGCGGCGGACCCTACGATCCGTTTGGCGGCGGGGAGCCGGCCGGCGGTCGCCGCCAGCCACAAGCGGCGCATGGCCGCAGCAGTGGCACGGGCGGAAAAACCGCGCAAACGATGGGATTGGCTGTGGGCATGGCCGTGTGGGCGGCGGCTGTTCTTGGGACGGGAAAGCCCCAGGCGAACAAAACTTGCTAGGAGTTATTAACGCGTTGCTGACCACAACGGGGTGTGGTCGTGGGTCGCAACAGCCACAACCCATGGGGCGACCTCATTTTCCCGTCAATTCGTTTTATGCTGAATTTCCGGTTAAATAATGGGGTGCGTAGCACTGCCGGCGAAAGTCCGGGCCGGCTTGCCCGCGAAAGGGTGAACCTCGCCATCCCCGCGGGAATGCGGACTGGGCCCACGGAATCGCGACGGACTCAAGGCACCGCGCCGGAATCCGATCGCGGCCCCGCCTGCTCACACAGCGCCGCGAATTCCCGCAGTGCCTCGAGCAATCGGGGGCCCGCCACTTCACCGAAGTCATTGTGCCGCGCCCCGGGGATCCAAAGTGACCGCTTCACGCCGGGCGCGGCCGCCAGGAGCCGCTCGCCGTGCCAGAAGGGGATCACCTCGTCGGCGGCGCCATGCATCACCAGGACCGGAGCGGAGATTCTTGCCAGCTTCCGTTCGTTGGCGAACTGGTCGAACGGCAGCAGCGGCCAGCGCGTGACCACGCGGTAGACGCTCGTGAAGGCGCTCTGCAGCACCAGCCCCCCGACCCGCTCCTCCGTCGCCAGCTGCACCGCGGGGCCGCCGCCCAGCGATCGGCCCATCAGAATCGTCCTGGCCGCCGGCACGCCGAGTTCACGGCGCAGATAATCGCGTGCGACCCGCGCGGCGCGATAAATCGCCTCCTCCGATGGCGCCCCTTCACTGAATCCATATCCAGGATACTCCGAGGCGAAGACGGCGAACCCGGCCGCCTGCAGCGTCTCCAGCAGGGGCTCGAGATCACCGAGATCCTCGGCGTTGCCGTGGAAGAACCACAGCGTGAAGCGGGCCCCCGGATTGGGCAGGTGCAGCGCCGCCACCGCCCGGCCCGCGGGATCGCGCAGCGTAATCATCCCCGATGGCGCGCGCCGCGATGCCATCCCGGGGTGATAAAGCGCCCGCTCCGCGAGGAACGGCGCGGTAATCGCCAGGAGGACGTAACCGCCCACCGTCACCGCCACCGGCAGCTGCAACAGCTTCCACCAGGCGGGCACGACGTTCATCCGGTCAACCGATGCGGGTGTGGCCGGCGGCAATCAGGACGTCGACGGCATCCTCGAAGACGTCGGCCTTGACCAGGCAATAATCGGTGTCGTAGGTCGCGATTGAAAGCAGGCTGATGCCCGCCCGGGCCAGCGGCGTCGCGAGCGATGCCAGCACCCCGGTGGCGGTGAACGGGAACGGCCCGACCAGCTTCAGGACGCGCCAGTCACGCTCCGCCCGCACGTCCGCGGGTACGCGCTCCGCCGGACAGATGATGGCGAGCTCATCATCCGTGAACGTCAGGTTGACGAAGGGACCGCTGGCCCAACCCGGCACGACGGCGTCAGGACTCAGGCGACAGACGGCATATTGGTCCGGCAGGGCGCGGAACCGCTGGCCTTGGGGTTTCATGTGGCGTCGAGCATTGCGCGGCGCCGCTCCCAGTTCAAGCCACCGCAGTGCCCCCTACCCGGCCGAAAAAAAGTCCCGGACGGTCGCGATCAGGTCCGCCCGGGGCACGTCCATCTCGGTCCGCTGCTCCAGGTCGCGCACTTTGACGACACCTCGGGCCAGCTCATCACTGCCATAAATCAACGCGAGCTTCGCACCGGACTCCGCGGCCGTCTTGAATTGCTTGCCAAATGCCACCTCCTTCAGCGGGTAGTCGACCCGGAAGCCTCCGGCCCGCAGGGCATGGATGTCGCCGAAGGCCGCCTGCCGTTCGGGAACGCCCCCGATCACGCAGTAAACATCCGGCGCGAACACCAGGGTCGGCATCAGTCCCCGCTGCTCGAGCAGAAGCGAAAATGTCATGTCTCCAATGGCAAAACCCACCGCCGGCAGCGCAGGTCCACCCAGTTTTGCCACCAAATCATCATACCGGCCGCCACCGGCCAGAGCACGAAGCTCCCCCTTGCGGTCGAATGCTTCAAAAACGAACCCGGTGTAGTACGCCAGGCCGCGCACAACCCCGAGATCGACCTCGACGAACCGGGACAACCCCATGGCGCCGAGCCCATCGATCAATTTTCTCCAGTCCGCCAATCGCGCAGCAAGCCGGTCCACTCCCAGAGCCGCCACGGCATGTTCGATCGCCGGCAGCGATTTGATTTGGAGGAATCCCAGGATCTTCTCCTTCAAACCGGCTTCGAGCGGTCCGAATTTTTCGGCATATCCGTCAAAGGCGGCGTCGCCGGACTTCTCGTACTTGTCGATCGCCGCGAGAACGGCCCGGGTGCGCGACTCGTCGAGCCCCAGAGCCTCAAGGTAGTAATACCAGAGGTTTCTGTCGCTCAGCCGCACAAAAAAATCCTCCTCGCGGAGGCCAAAGGCACAAAGGCACTGAACCAGCAGCGCAATCAGCTCGATCTCGGCCTCCGGCCCGGGTTCGCCGAAGATGTCGGCGTTCAATTGCGAAAAGCACCGCCCGCGGCCCTTCTGCATCCGCTCATACCGGTAAAACTCCGCGATGCTGAACCACCGGATCGGCCGCTTGAGCGCGTTGGCTCGCGCGCCCACCATCCGGCACACCGTGGGGGTCATTTCCGGACGCAGCGCGACATCGCGCCCGCCCTTGTCGGTAAAACTGAAAAGCTGCGCCTCGATTTCGTCGCCGGATTTCGCCTTGTAGAGTTCCAACGACTCGAGCACCGGCGCGTCGTACTCGGAGAATCCGAAAGCGCTCGCGCTCTGCCGCCACAGCCGGAAGACATGGTGCCGCCGGGCAAAATCCTCGGGATAGAAATCGCGAAAGCCAGGCAGGGTTTGGAACGTCGACATGGAAGACGCATCGTTGGGAACGCGGACTGACCAGCGCGAATCAAAAAGCACCCGTCCGTTGGCACGCCGGCGAGGTCGACGAAATTGAATCCCCCGTCAGGTAAAGCCTGACGCTGGACAGCCCCTCTTGGCGTCTGCAAGTCGCGAGGGGCGAATCAGGTGCGCCGCGCGCGGTCAGGACGTCCCGACAGATTTGCCGACATCGCGCCCGTGCAATCCGCGAACGCCGCCCCGTCATCGCCAGGGCAGCGGCTTGAAACCGTCACTGCCGAGGGGTTTCGCCCTCCGGGCCGGTCTCCGGCTCGATATCCGTATCATCGTCAGCTTCGTCCGCACTCGGTGCGGTTTGGAGCTTGGTGAGGTCAATCTTCTTCAGCTGCTGCTTGAGGATCTTTCCAGATTTGAACTTAACGACGGCGCGCTGGGGAATAATGACTTCCGCCTCCGGCTTGTTCGGGTTGCGGCCGATCCGCTGCTTTCTCACCTGCACTTCCAGTACACCGAAATTCCGCAACTCGACGTTGCGCCCGTTGGCTAGTGCCTTCTGGATGATATCCAGCGTCTGTTGAACGGTGTCGACGATCTGTTTTTGGGGAAAGCCCGACTTCCGGTAAATTTCCAGCACTATCTCGCGTTTGGTCAGATTGGACATGGGGATTCCTTTTTGCTGAGGCCCTGGTTTTCTAAAGCACCTATAAACTATTTTAGTCCTTTGAATTGCGTCAACTCTTATGACCAACTTAGCCCACCGGCGTTCCCCCGGGGCATCGTATCCGGTTTATGCCTGACCCTGCCGCGGTAAATTCGATGTTTGGGCGGATTGCCCGCAGGTACGATCTTGCCAACCGGCTGCTGAGTGGCGGCGTGGATCGATCCTGGCGTCGACGGCTGGTTTCCGCCGTGGCGCAGCATAATCCCAAGGATGTGCTGGATCTTGCAACCGGCAGCGGCGACGTCGCCTTTGCCCTCGCTGTTCAACTCCCGGAAACCGCAGCGATCATCGGGATGGACTTCTGCGAGCCCATGCTCGAACAGGCGGAGGCAAAACGGCTGGACTCGCAGGATTCACGATTGCGCAAGATCACGTTCCAAAAAGGAGATGTGTTGGAACTACCCCTGCCCAGCGAGCGGTTCGACGCGGTGACAATTTCCTTCGGGCTCAGGAACCTGGCTGACCGGGCCAAGGGGCTGCGCGAGATGAGGAGGGTTCTCCGACGAGGCGGGCGGCTTTTCGTGCTCGAATTTTCCCAGCCCCACGCCTGGTTCCGCCCGCTCTACTATTTCTATCTGCAGCGAATCCTGCCTTCGGTCGCAGGCGCGGTGACGGGAGATCGCGCAGCCTATGTTTACTTGAATGAAACGATCGGAGAATTCCCTGATCGTCCGGGGCTGACCCGCGAACTTCTGGCCAGTGGATTCTCCGCCGTCACCGCCCGGGCGCTGACCTTCGGGATCGTCGCGCTGCACGAGGCGGTCAGCTGAACGACTTCCCGCAACCGCAGGTGCTCTGGGCATTCGGATTCCGGATCTCGAATCCCTTCCCATGCAGACCGTCATCGAAATCAATCGATGAACCGCTCAGGTAGGCGAGACTCGTGGCATCAACGACCAGAGGCACTCCTTCGCTCTCGATTTCCGTGTCACCTGCCTTCGGCGCATCGAAGGACATCCCATACTGGAAACCGGAGCAGCCGCCGGATTCGACCAGCACGCGCAGGCGCTTCTCCGGGGCATTCAGCTCCGCCTGCATCGTGCGGATCTGCTGGGCGGCACGTGGCGTAAGCGTGATCATGTCGGGCGCACGCTAGGTCCGCGGCTTCCCCTGTCAAACGGGTGTGCAGCAAATTTCACGCCGGAAAAAATCTGCGCTCTTGCCACGTGCCGGGGCGGACCGTTTCCTCCGCTCGCAGGTGCCGGCCATCAAACACATCTTCAACGAACTTCGCTACGACATGACGCGGAAAATTGCCGACGGCGGCATGGGCGTCGTGTACGAGGCGCACCAGCTGGGCGCCGGCAATTTTCGCAAGGTTGTCGCCGTGAAGCTGATTCGGGAGGAGTACTCCGCCATCGAGGAATTCCAGAACAACTTCATCGGCGAGGCCCGCCTCGTCGCCGACCTGATCCACACCAACATCGTCCAGACCTATCACCTCGGGCAGGTCGGCGGGCAGTATTTCATGGTGATGGAATTCGTGCGCGGGGTGAATCTCGAGCAGTTTCTTGAACTGCACCGCAAACGCGGAAAACCCGTCCCGGTCGACCTCGCGGCGTTCATCGTTTCCCGCGTCGCGCGGGGTCTCACCTACGCGCATTCGAAGTGCGACACCGAGGGGCGGCACCTGAACATCGTCCACCGCGACATCGGGCCCAAGAACGTGATGATCGCCTTCGAGGGCGACGTTAAGCTGACCGACTTCGGAATCGCGAAGGCGCTCGACCTGATGTACAACGAGGAGGGCAAGGTGATCGCCGGGAAGGACGAATACCTTTCGCCCGAGCAGGCGAGCTACGCGATCACCGATGCGCGCGCCGACCTCTTCCCGCTCGGAATCGTGCTCACCGAACTGCTGCTCGGCCGGAACATCTTCCGCTCCGCCGATCGGGCGCAGTCGCGGCGCAACATCCTCGCGCTGCCCATTCCCAAGTTCGGCTCGATCCGCCCGGAAATCGAACCCCGCCTCGAGGCCATCATCCAGCGGGCGCTCCAGCGCGACCGCGACAAACGCTATCAGACCGCCTCGGAAATGCTCACCGACCTGGAGCTCTACCTTTACAGCGATCGTTACGGCCCCACCAACGAGAAACTCGGCGTCTACCTCAAGGAGCTCTGCGGTGTCCGGGATCCGGTTGTCCCCGCGCTTTCCACCCGCCCCGTCTGAGATGAACGTGCAGCCATTTCATCCTCATGAGCGGGCCTGGATTTAGTCACGAACTGCGCCAGCGACAAACCCAGTCGCTGGTTCTCGCGCCACAGCTGCGTCATTCGCTGAAAATCCTCCAGGTGGCGGCGCTGGATCTGCGCTCCGTCATCCAGGAGGAACTGCAGACCAACCCCACCCTCGAGGAATTGCCGATGGACGGCATCAGCCTCGACAAGGCAGCCGACGATCAGGCCGGCGACACCGCCCTCGATGGCGATGGCCCGGTCGCCTCCGATGAACAGGCCTCCCCGCCCGCCGATCACAGCGACGCCAAGCCGAAGGCCGACGAGTTGGATTTCTCCCGGGACAAGGAATTCGAGATCCTCGGCAAGCTCGACGAGGACTGGCGGGATCACATGGCCAGCGTCGGCGGGTCACAGCCGTACACCGCGGACGACGCCGAGCGCCGCCAACATTTCTTTGACTCCCTGGTCATGGAAACCTCGCTGCAGGAACACCTGATGCAGCAGGCGGAGATGACGGATCTGCCACCGCCCGCCCTCGAGGCCATGAGGCATCTGGTCGGCAGCCTGGACGACCGCGGGTTCCTGACGCAGTCGGTGTCCGACGTCGCGCTCCAGACCAGCCTGCCGCTGGCATCCGTGCAGGAGGCGCTCAAGACGCTGAAGACGTTCGATCCTCCCGGAATCGGCGCCTGGGATCTGGCTGACTGTCTGATCGCGCAGCTCGCGGCCAAGGGACGCGGCAGCTCCCTGGCCGCCCGCATCATCCGGGATCATTTCGAACTGCTCACCCGCCGGCGGATTCCCGAGATCGCCCGGAAGCTCGGCGTCGACACCGAGGACGTACAGTCGGCCATCGAGGAAATCGGCAAGCTCGATCCCGCTCCCGGCCGCCGGTTCGCGGAGGACAACAACCGGGTCGTCGTGCCCGATGTCACCGTCGAGCAGGATGGCGACGAATGGAAAATCCACCTCAACAGCGATTACATCCCGCGGCTGCGCATCTCGAGCACCTATCGGGACATGATCGCGAAGGGTTCCCTTTCGAAGGAGGAGCGCGAGTACCTGCGCGAGCGGATGCGCTCGGGGAAGTTCCTAATCGATTCGATCGAGCAGCGCCAGCGCACCATCGAAAGGATCACGCGCGAGATCATCAACGCGCAGAAGGAGTTCTTCGAACAGGGCGTCGCCCATCTGAAGCCGCTGACGATGACGCAGATTGCCGAGGTGGTCGGCGTCCATGAGACCACGGTCAGCCGCGCCATTGCCAACAAGTACATCCGCACGCCGCACGGGGTATTCGATTTCAAGTACTTCTTCACTCCGGGCTACCAGGCGGACAGCGGCGCGGCGATTTCCAACACCAGCGTGAAGGAGATGATCGCCGATCTGATCAACCTGGAGGACAAGGCCGGGCCGCTGAGCGATCAGGAACTGGTGGCCAAGCTGCAGGAACGGGGCATCACGATCGCGCGGCGGACGGTGGCGAAATATCGCGAGGAACTCGGCATCCTGCCGAGCAACCTGCGGCGGGACTACAAGTGACGCCTCACGGTTGCGGCGAAAAGCCGGGCTGAAGGTCCGCGCCGGGCGAAATCCTCAATCCCAGGCCCGACGCCTGATCGGTGCCGGCGGGATCGACCCAGGAGGCAAAGGCAATCATGCCAGCGTTGTCACCGGTATGCATCGGACGGGCGGCGAGGAAATCCACCCGCTCGCGGCGGGCCAACGCCGCCATGGCCGCGCGCAGAACGCGATTGTTGGCGACTCCCCCGGAAAGCCCCAGGCTGCGGTACCGGCCCTCGCCCAACCGGAGGGCCGCCTTCGTCTTGCGTACCAGGGCGTCGACCACGGCCTGTTGATAGCTCGCGCAAAGGTCCGCCAGCGCTGCCTCGACCTGCGTCCGGGACATCTTCTCCAAGAGATAGCGCAGGCTCGTCTTCAGCCCCGAAAAACTGAAATCCAAATCATCCCGGCGACCAATACCGCGGGGAAATTCGAACGCGTCCGCGCGGCCAGGCGCCGCCTGTCGCTCCACCCGCGGACCGCCCGGATAACCCAGCCCGAGGAGCTTCGCCCCCTTGTCGAGCGCCTCGCCCGCCGCATCATCCCGGGTGGACGACAGCACGGTGAGCCTGCGCTCCTGATCCAGCGCCACCAGCATCGTGTTGCCACCGGATGCGATCAGCCCCAGGTGCGGCAGCGCCCCTTGCAGCATTTCCTCGAAACGCCCGGGATCCTGGCCATGCGCCGTAATGAATGGCGACCAGACATGGCCCCTCAGATGGTTCACCCCAACCACCGCCGTCCTGAGCGACAGCGCCAGCGACTTGGCCGCCGCCACGCCGACCGCAAGGCAGGCGGCGAGACCGGGACCGCTCGTCACCGCCACCGTTTCGATTCGCCCAAACTCCACCTCCCCACGGGCACGCTCGAGCAGCGGACCGAAATTCCGCAAGTGCTCGCGGGTCGCCAGATCCGGCACGACGCCGCCATGCCTTTCATGGAGTGTAATCTGGCTGTGGATCCACTCACCCTTGAGCCCGGCGTGCGGGTCAAAGGCCGCCACGGCCGTCTCATCACAGGAACTCTCCAGCGCCAGAATCATGGTGCTGCGGAGACGCGGGTCGCGGCGCGAGTCTCGAACAGCCGCACTCCCTTCAGCATGGCCACCGCCGTTTCCAGCTGGCGATCCTCAACGGGTTCGAACCCAAACCGGGCCTTGAACTCGGCCGGATCGTCAATGTCGGTCCTCGCCCGCTGCCGGGCCAGTTTCGCATCCTCCTCCGGAGTCATCACCACCTCGACCTGCGGCGTGATTCCCTGTTCGTGAATCGTCGCGCCGGCCGGCGTGTAGTAGCGGGCCGTCGTGAGCCGGAGGCCCTCGCCCTGCTCGAGCCGGAACACCGACTGGACTGAGCCTTTCCCAAACGACCGCTCGCCCACCACGATGGCCCTGCCGGAATCCTTGAGCGCCCCGGTGACAATCTCGGCGGCGCTGGCACTGCCGGCGTTGATAAGCACCGCAATCGGCAGGGCAATCGGCTCCCCTGAGTATTGGGCGCGAAACTCCTCCCGATCGGCCGGCTGCCGGCCCTTCGTGTAGACGATCAACTCGCCCTTGCGGAAGAACGGCTCCGCCACGGCGACCGCGGCCTCCAGCACACCGCCGGGATTGTTCCGCAAATCGATGATGAGGCTGCTGGCGCCCAACTTCAGCAATTGCGCCAGCGCCCGGTCGAATTGATCGCCGGTGTGATCGGAAAACTCGGTCAGCTGCACATAGCCAATCCCATCCTCGAGGATCCGCACCGCGCGGACGCTCTCGATCTGGATGACCTCGCGCACGAGATTCAGGGCCAGTGTCTCGTGCGCCGAAGGCCGAAACAGGCCCACCAGCACTTTGGTGCCGGGCCTGCCGCGCAGCCGGCTGACCACCGAATCGACCTGGCCGCTCGTGTCGATCGGCTGGCCGTCAATGCTCACGATTTCGTCTCCGCGACGAATTCCCGCCCGTTCGCCCGGCGTATCGGCCAGCGTCGCAATCACAACGACACGATTCTGGCGGATTTCGACCTGGATCCCGATTCCCCCAAACTGGCCGGCAAGATCCTCCTCGAACTCGGCGTTGTCCTGCGCCTCCAGAAATTCCGAATGCGGATCAAGCGACTCGATCATCCCGTGCAGGGCACTCCGCGCGAGCCGGTCGTATCCCGCCGCGTCCGCGTCGACATAATTCGAATTCACCAGCCGCATCACCTCGCGCACATAGCTGGCCGAGCGCGAAAGATCCCGGCTGGGCCAGAAATTCCATGCGGTCGCGACCCGGATGCCGGCAACGGACATGGCCACGCCGAGCATGACGCCGGTGGCGAGCACGAGAATCCGTTTGATCATGCCGCTCACAGTGGTCATCCGATTCGGTTTGTAAATGGGCGGCATGCTCGCGGCGCAACAATCCCCGTCTTCCCGGTTCCGATGAATCGCGTGGCGTCCTCTGACCCCGATCGCGACGCTGCGCCGGACTTTCTCGCCCGTTTCCGGGCGACAGCGGGTCCGGAGGGGGTGATGACTTTCGCGGACTTCATGACGCTCGCTCTTTACGACTCAGTCGGGGGGTACTACCGGCAGCCCCGACGGCGAGTCGGCTATGAACCGGGGACCGATTTTTTCACGGCGAGCACGAGTGGTGCGGTATTTGGCGAACTGGTCGCCGCAGCGTGCACCCGGCTGCTGGACGGTCGCAATCCGTGCGAGCACACGTTCGTGGAGATCGGCGCTGAACCGGTTGATGCCAGTCCCGCCGCAACCGCGAAGCGTGGAATTCTCGCAGGAGTTGAGCATCCATTCGGCGCGGTCCAAACCATCGGAGCCGGCGAGCCGCTGCTCCTCTCGGGAAAATGCGTGGTCTTTTCCAACGAGCTTTTCGACGCCCAGCCGTTTCATCGGTATGTCTGGCGCGCCGGCCAATGGCGGGAACTCGGCGTGCGGCTCAGCGATCAGTCCCTGGTTTTCGTGGAGCTTGCAACGGCGACGCCGGCGTCGCTGCCGGAGGAAGCCGCAGAGGGGTATGTGATGGATCTTCCGGTTGCGGCCCGGGAACTCGTTGACGCGATCGCGCGCCAACCCTGGACCGGGCTGTTTGTCGCCATCGATTACGGAAAATCCTGGGTTGAATTGAGCCGGGAAACGCCCGCCGGCACGGCAAGGGCCTACTTCCGGCACACGCAATCCAACGATCTCCTCGCCCGGCCCGGCGAACAGGACCTGACCTGTCACGTGTGCTGGGACTGGTTGTCAGCGGCGCTGGTCCAATCCGGCTTCGCTGCCCCTACACTCGAAGCCCAGGAGGCATTCTTCATCCACCATGCCGGAGACTTCATCGCCGCCGCCAGCGCGGCCGATGCCGCACGGTTCAGCCGGCGTAAGCTCTCGTTGCTGCAGCTACTTCATCCGTCCCACCTGGGGCAGAAATTCCAGGTTCTCCATGCCTTGCGCCCCGGCGTTGCCTGAGTGTTCCGATAGCGCAAAAACCGCTTGCTTCGACCCGGACCCGGCCTTTACTCGCGACCCTTTAACCATCTCGAAACCATCATGGCCAGAATCTGTGCAGTCACCGGTCGCCGCCCCGTCAAGGGTTCGATCATCAATCGCAAAGGTCAGTCGAAGAAGAGCGGAGGGATTGGCACGCACGTAACCAGCATCACCAAGCGGAAGTTCCGGCCCAACCTGCAGCGCATTCGGATCAAGACCGCCAATGGTGGAACGAAGCGGGTTTGGGTGTCGGTCAAGGCCATCAAGGCCGGCCTGGTGGAAAAAGTGTAACGACCCGTTCCATAAAATCTTTCGATCCGCGGCACCGCCAGGCGCCGCGGATTTTTTGTCGCTGATTCATTTCGACGTCCGGCAGCCCCGGCCTAGCGTGGTTTCACACCGCGCCGCCAATGCCGCCTGAGATGGCCTCCTCCTCCAACGCAGCCCGCACTTCAGGCGCAGGCCTTTCCATTGCAGCTGGAGTGGACGCAGAAATGACGCGGCTGCTGTATCGCACGGCGGGGTTCGGGCTGTTCTCGAATGTCATTCTCGCCATCACCCTGGTGGCTGCGACCGTTGAGAGCCACCCACGCTCATTGCACGTCCCCTGGCTCGGTCTGCTCTTGATTGTGTCGTTGGGCCGCTGGGGGTTGAACATCGCCTTTGCCCGCTCGAATCCACCGCCAAGCCGGCTCCCGACATGGCGCCACGGTTTTGTTTTCGGGGTCGCGGTCGCCGGGTTCATCTGGGGGATGGCCGGCTGGCACTACTTCGACGCAGACCGGCCACTCGTGCAGTTGCTCCTCGTCATGATTCTGGCGGGATTGAACGCAGGTGCCGCCCGTTCGCTCGCCTCGGTTCCGGCCAGCTACGGCATCTACGTCGCTACGACTCTCTCGCCGTTGGTGCTGCGGTTCCTCACCGTGCCGGAACCGGGCACCTGGCTGCTGGCTCTCGTCACCGTCACCTATGCCATTTTCCTGTTGAACACCGCCAGGATGCATCATGCCGATCTGCAGAGACTCTGGCGGCTGATTTTCGAGAACGAGGCGCTGGTGGCCACGTTGAACGAGGCCAGGCTCCAGGCGGAACGGGCAAGCCAGGCGAAAAGTGAGTTTCTCGCCACCATGAGCCACGAAATCCGCACCCCTATGAATGGCATCATGGGGATGCTCCAGGTGCTCCAGAGTTCGCCGCTGAATGCGGAACAGCAGAATCAGGTCGAAGTCGCCGCTGGTTCGGCCGACACACTGATGCGATTGCTCAATGACATTCTCGACTTCTCGAAAATCGAGAGCGGCAGGCTGGATTTTGAGACCATTTCGTTCCCCTTGATCCCAACCGTGTCCGAGGTCGTCGCGCTGCTGCGCGTCGCGGCCGCGGAAAAGGGGTTGGCGTTCTCCGCCGACCTGCCCGCCGACCTGCCCCCTTATGTCATCGGCGATGCCGTCCGGCTGAAGCAGGTCCTGCTCAATCTGGCCGGCAATGCGATCAAGTTCACCGAGCAGGGGCGGGTGCTGATCTCAGTCCGGGTGCTGCATCGCACCGGCGACGCGGCCACCCTGCGTTTTGAGGTTGCGGATACAGGCATTGGCATGGATGCGGCGACCAAGCTCAAGCTGTTCCAGGTGTTCTCCCAGGGCGACAGCTCGATGACACGCCGGTTCGGCGGTACCGGGCTGGGGCTGGCGATTTCCCAGCGCCTCGTCAACCGGATGGGCGGTCACATCTCCGTGGCCAGCCTTCCCGGCCGGGGATCCCAGTTCACCTTCGATCTGCCCTTCGCATTCGGCGCCGCACCCCAGGTCCCGACGCGGGAGCCAGCTGCCAACCCGGCGGCGTCGCTTTCCGGCACGGTGCTCGTGGTAGAGGATGACCGCGTCAACCAGAGGGTGATGGAATGGATGCTGTCCGGGCTGGGCCTGGAGGCGGTCATCGCGTCGGACGGCGCGGGGGCCGTGGAGATTGCCTCGGCTGGCGCCTGCGACCTGGTTTTCATGGACTGCCAGATGCCCGGGATCGACGGGCTGGAAGCTACCCGACAGATCCGCGCGCGACTTGCTGGAAGGGCACTGCCGATCATCGCCATCACCGCCAATACGATGGCAGGCGACCGCGAAGCCTGCCTCGCGGCGGGCATGGACGACTTCATTGCCAAGCCGGTCCGGAGCGACGAACTCCGCTCCTGTCTCGAACGCTGGCTGCCAGTCGCCCGCAATGCGTGACGCCGGTCAGCACGCCGGGTCAAACAGCGCGAAAGACGATCGCTGCGTTCTGGCCGCCAAACCCGAGATTATTGCTCAGCACGGTCCGCACGCGGGCCGGTCGGGCGACGTTGGGGACGTAATCCAGGTCGCACTCGGGATCCGGTTCATCGAGGTTGATGGTTGGCGCGATCGTCTGCGATTCGATGGTCTTGGCGCAGATCACCGATTCGATGCCACCTGCTGCACCCAGCAGGTGCCCCGTCATCGATTTGGTGGAGCTCACAGCCAGCTTCGCGGCATGGGTCCCGAACACATGTTTGATGGCGAGGGTCTCGAACTTGTCGTTGTAGGGAGTCGAGGTGCCATGCGCGTTCAGGTAATCCACCTCCTCGGGTGCCGCCTGCGCGCTCGCCAACGCACGACGCATCGCCAGTGAAAGCCCCTTCCCCTCGGGATCGGGCTGGGTGATGTGATACGCGTCACTGCTCGCCGCGTATCCGGCAAGTTCGCAGTAGATCCGCGCCCCGCGCGCCCGGGCATGTTCCAGCGATTCCAGCACGATCACGCCGGCGCCCTCACCCATGATGAACCCGTCCCGGCCGCGATCGAACGGCCGGCTGGCCTCCTCCGGCGCGTCGTTGCGCGTGCTCATCGCCTTCATCGAACAAAAGCTCGCATACGCAAACGGCGTGATCGCGGCCTCGCTGCCGCCGGCAATCATCACGTCGGCATCTCCGCGGCGGATGGCATGGCCCGCCTCGCCAATCGCATGCGTGCCGGTGGCGCACGCCGATACGATCCCGAAGTTCGGCCCCCGTGCTCCGTGCGCAATCGCCACCAGCCCCGCGCACATGTTTCCGATCAGCGACGGAATCGTGAAGGGGGAGACCTTCCGCGGTCCGCGTTCAGCCAGGACCTTCAGTTGCGATTCGTAGGTGTACATCCCGCCGATGCCCGACCCGATCATGACTCCCACGCGGTCGCCATCCTCCCTCGCCATGTCGAGGCCGGAATCGGCCACCGCCTGCTGGGCAGCCACAAAGCCGAAATGGGTGTAGCGATCGTTGCGTCGCGCCTCCTTGGGATCCATGTGCTGCGCCGCATCCCAGTCGCGCACCTCCGCGCCAATCTGGCTGGCAAAGCTGGACGGATCAAACAGTGACACGCGAGTGACCCCGGAGCGCCCCGCCACGAGATTGCTCCAGAATGAACTCACATCATGGCCGAGGGACGTGACGACCCCAAGTCCGGTCACTACCACCCGACGCGAAGACAAAGCAGGTTCCATAAGCAATCTACAGCCGAGATTTCAGAAAACAAAAAGGCGTCCTGCCAGTAATTTCCTCGGGGGAAACAGGCAGAACGCCGGAGAATCAGCGAATTGGATTCAGGCCTGGCCGGCCTTGGCCTTGATGTAATCGGTCACCTGCCCCACCGTCTGGAGCTTTTCCGCGTCGGATTCGGGTATCTCACCCTTGATCTCATCCTTGAACTCCTCTTCGAAAGCCATGATCAGCTCGACCGTGTCGAGCGAATCGGCGCCGAGATCGTCGAGAAAAGATGCCTGCGGCGTGATCTGCTCTTCGTTGACGTTGAGCTGATTGACGATGATCTCTTTGACCCGCTGTTCGATGGTTTTTTGGTCGGCCATTGTGCTGAAGTTGAGAGGAGGGAACCGCTGCGGAGAGTTCACATCGCCATTCCACCGTCAATGTTAAAAACTTGTCCAGTAACGTATCCCGCCTGATCGGAACAGAGATACGCGGTGAGCGTCGCGACATCCGAGGCTTCCCCGAATCGCTTCAACGGAACGACCTCGAGAATCTTGGCCGAGGCCTCGGGCTTGTTGACGAAATCGGTCGTCATGTCGGTCTTGATGAATCCCGGCGCGACGGCATTGACCGTCACACTGCGGCTGGCGAATTCGCGCGCCAAGGACTTGGTCAAACCAATCATGCCTGCCTTGGCCGCAGAATAGTTTGCCTGGCCGGCATTGCCCATGATCCCGCTCACGGACGTGATGTTCACGATCCGGCCCCAGCGGGCCCGGGTCATTGGCCGCGCGAGATGCTTGGTCCAGTGAAAGCAGCTGGTGAGATTGGTCGTCAGCACGTCGTTCCAATCCGCGTCGCTCATTCGGAACAGCAGCCCGTCGCGCGTGATGCCCGCGTTGTTCACGAGGATGTCAATGGTGGGAAACTCCCCGAGCAGTTCCGCCGCCGCCTGCGCCACCGCCGCCCCGTCCGCCACGTCGACCGCCCGCGCCTTCGCCTTGCCGCCAGCCGCCGTGATCGCCGCCGCCGTCGCCCCGCAGGAATCGGCCGACTTGGAAACGCATATCACCGTGACGCCATTCCGGGCGAGTGTCTCCGCAATGGCCTTGCCGATGCCGCGGCCGGCACCGGTCACAACGGCGGTTCGATTCGTGAAGGTGAGCATGGGATCGCAAAGTAGCGGCGCGCGGGTGGCGGGGAGCGAGGAGAAAATCACGGATCAATACACGTCGCGCTGGTAGCGCCGATCCCGTTTCATCTGCTTCACATAGTCCACAGCCTGGTCATGCGTGTACCCGCCCTGCTCCGCGACGATCTCGTGCAGCGCAACATCGACATCGCGCGCCATCCGCTTGGCATCGCCACACACGTAGAAATGCGCGCCGCCCTTCAGCCAGGCCCAGAGCTCCGCCGCCGCCTCACGCATCCGATCCTGCACATAGATCTTCAGCAGTTGATCCCGTGAAAATGCCGTGTCGAGCCGCGCCAGGTGACCGTGCGCCAGTTGGTCGGCCCACTCCTCCTCGTAGAGAAAGTCCGTGTTCCTCTTCTGGTCGCCAAAGAACAGCCAGTTTCGCCCCGACGCACCAGCGGCCACCCGCTCCTGCATGAAGGCCCGGAAGGGCGCGATGCCCGTCCCCGGTCCCACCATGATGCAGTCCTTCGCTCCATCCGCCGGCGGCCCAAAATGGGAATCCGAGACAAAGACCGGCACCGGCGTCGCGCCGACCTGCACCCGATCTGCGAGAAAGGTCGAGCAGACGCCGACGCGTTCGCGGTGGTTCGTCTCGTAGCGGACCACCGCAACCGTCAGATGCACCTCGCCGGGATGCACGCGCGCGGAGGAGGCGACCGAGTAGAGCCGCGGCATCAGTTTGCGCAGGTGATCCGCCAGCTCCTGTGCCGTCAGCTTTGCGCTGGGAAACTCCGCCAGCAGATCCACAAATTCCCGGTGTTCGAGAAAGGCGGCGAGGACATCCCGGGCCTCGGGGGCGAGCAGCCCCGCAAGCCGGGCCCTTTCATCGGGATGGGTGGCCTTGCCGGCAAGCGTCTCGATGATCTTGCGGGTTGGCTTGGAGAGCGCCAGCCGATCGGCCAGCGCATCGCGCAACCGGACTGGCTCCGCCAGCCTGAGCAGCGCCGGCGAAACGAGCTCGTCGCCGCTCGCTCCGAGCCTCCGGAGAATCTCGTCCACTTCCTCCGGACGGTTCGAGGGAAAGACCCCGAGCGAATCGCCCGCCTTGTAGTGCAGCCCGCTGCCGCGCAAATCCACGACAAAGTGCCGCGTCTCCTTGGCCGAGCCAGGCTTCGTCAGGAGCCGGTTTTCCAGCAACCGGGCTGGAAACGGACGATCCTTTGAATAGGCGGAGGGCGGCACGGCATCGGACATGGGAAAAAGGGGGAGACAGTGAAAGGCTGATGCCGCGAAACAATCCAAATAAGACGGGGTTTGCGGTTCAGTCCCTCCATCCTTCAGTCTCCTTCGCTTCAAGTCCCCGCACCCACTTTCATGGAACCCATCCGCCTGCAAAAATTCCTCGCCGACACCGGCATCTGTTCGCGCCGGTCCGCCGAGGCGTTGATCGCGCAGGGTGAGGTCTGGGTCAACGGCGCCGCGGCGACCCTCGGCCAGAAGATCATTCCGGGCAGCGATCGGGTCACGGTCCGTGGCAAGACCATCCGCAGCACCGCGCAGCCGCGGATCACGGTCGCCGTCCACAAGCCCCGCGGGCTGGTGTGCTCCAACGACGATCCGCACCACGCCGCCACGGTCTTCGCCCTGCTGCCGCGCGAACTCGCCAAGCTCCGTTTCTTCTGCGCCGGCCGGCTCGATCTCGAGAGCGAAGGACTCGTCATCCTCACGACCGATGGCGATCTCGCCAACCGGCTGATGCACCCCTCGAACACCGTCGTCAAACGCTACCACGTCGTGCTGAAGAAACCCTTCCCGGCAAGCCGGCTGCCCCAGCTGGTTCGCGGCGTCATGGTCGAGGGCGAGCGGCTGCGGGTCGAGCGCGCCGCCCTGATCAATGCCACGGTCGAGCAGTCCGCCACCGACCTCGACGTGCACATGCACCACGGGAAGAAGCGCGAAATTCGTTTGCTATTCACCAGCCTGGGTTTTGACGTGAAACGGCTGCGCCGATACCAGATCGGCGCCCTCCAGTTGAAGGGAATCCCGTTGCGCGCCGGGAAAGTCCTTTCTACGAAGGAAGTCGACTCGCTCTTCCGCAATCCCCGCACCCCGCGTGCACCCTTCGAGGCCTACGCCGCTCCTGTTCCTTCCGCCGATGACGACTAATCTCCTCCGTTTCGCCGTGTCCGCGCTTTGCGCACCGGCCGCCCTCCTCGCCGCCCCGCTGACCAAGACCACGGCGGTCCATGCGCGGCCCGATGTCTCCGCCCCGGCCATCACCGTGCTCGAGGCCGGGACCGAGCCGCTGCCCGCCGCCTCCGCGCTCGCCGACACCCCCGCGGGCTGGATGGCAATCGAACTGCCCGGCCCCTTCGAGGGCTACGTCGAAAACAAGGATCTCAGCAAGAGCCTCGACGTGAAGCCCGGCGCCTCCATTCGGATCGCGCCCAAGTCGGATGCCGGCGTGCTTGCAGTCGCCGAACCGGGCGACAAGACGGCGATCACCGGCCTTCGCGGCCGCTGGACCCAGATCAGCCTCGAGAAGCCGCTGATAGGCTACATCCAGGTCGGCGGCGCGCCCGGCTACGTGCCCCCGATCGCCACCACGCCCGCCGGCTCAAGTTCCGCCCCGGCCGCGGCGCCGACACCGGCCCCCGGCCCCGGCACGGCCACTCCCGGCGTCTACGGCGCCGCCCCGGGACAGGCCGTCCCGATGACCTCGGCCGGCGACACGAATGCGCTCGCCCGGCAATTCGCGGGGCACCTGGTTTCCACGCGACGCCCGCTCCGGCCGCGCCGCCCGTATGACTACGCCCTCAATGACGAGGCTGGCCGCCCCTATGCCTATCTCGATTTGTCCCGGCTCCTCCTGACGGATCAGATCGAGAAGTATCTCGACCGCCCGGTGGTCGTCTTCGGCGTTCCGAAGGGCATGCCCGGCGGCCGCGAGATCGTCATCCAGGTCGAATCCCTCCAATTGAAGTAGCCGCGGCCGCAATGGCGAACCAGACGAGCCACCACTTTTCATCTGTTATGGAACTGATCGACGGGAACCGGATCGCGGCGGACATCGTCGCGGAACTGAAAACCGAAATTGCCACCCTGCCCGCCCGCAAACCCTGCCTCGCCCTCGTCCGGGTCGGCGACGATCCCGCCTCCGTCTCCTACGTGCGGAAAAAGGAGCAGACTGCCGCCGAAATCGGTGTCACCAGCCGCGTGATACTTCCTCCCGTCTCCATTTCCCAGGCAGAGTTGTTCGCCCTGATCGACCAGCTCAATGCGGATCCGGAGGTCGATGGCATCCTCGTCCAGTCGCCCCTGCCCAAGGGCATCGATGAGGTGGCGGTGTTTCGACGCGTTTCGCCGGACAAGGATGTCGACGGGTTCAACACGCTGAACCTCGGGAAGGTGGCGCAGGAGGATGAAACCGGCTTCGTCTCCTGCACGCCCGCCGGGATCATGGAATTGCTCGCCCGCAGCGGCGTCGATCTGAAGGGTAAGCACGTGGTCGTGGTCGGACGCTCCCTGATTGTCGGCAAACCCGTGGCGCTGCTCGCGCTGCAGAAGAAGGCCGGGGCTAACGGCACCGTGACCGTCTGCCATTCCGCCACCGCGAACCTCCCCGCCCTCACCCGGCAGGCCGACGTGCTGATCGCGGCGATCGGGCGTGCGGGGTTTGTCACCGGCGAGATGGTGAAGCCGGGAGCAGTGGTGATCGATGTCGGGATCAACCGCGTGCCGGATGCGTCGAAGAAATCCGGGTACAGGCTCGTCGGCGACGTGAAGTTCGACGAGGTCGCCCCCCACTGCGCGAAGATCACCCCGGTGCCGGGTGGCGTGGGGCCCATGACCGTGGCGATGTTGATGAAGAACACCGTCAAGGCATTCCGGCTGCGAGGTACTTGAATTTGGAACTCATGGGGCGGCCAGCCGCGGCTGCTTCGTCCGGCGCGGCCGGCGGAACTTGCTCCTGGGATTTCCACTCCGCATGCGATTTCCGGCCCCCACGCCACTCATATACCATGATCATGTGATATGAGTGGTTTTTGGGCGATGCCCGATTGCATTTGCCGCCGCATGGCGCACTTGCGCTCCAACCCGCAAGCCGCTTTTCTCGCCCAGCATGGCCTCTCCCTCGATTCTGGTCGTCGATGACCAGCCCATCAACGTCCAGCTCCTGAAGCGCAAACTGGAACGCGAGGGCATCCGGGTCGCCGCTGCCTACAATGGGCTCGAGGCACTCGAATGGGTCAAACGCCAGAAACCCGACCTGATCCTGCTCGACGTCATGATGCCGGACATGGACGGCATCGAGGTCTGCCAGCGGCTGCAGGCGAGTGAGGACACGCGCGGTATCCCGGTCATTTTCATCACCGCTCGCACGACCAAAGAAAGCAAACTCGAGGGGCTCGGCGTTGGCGCGGTGGATTACATCACCAAGCCGATCGACCTGGACGAGACGCTCGCCCGCGTCCAGACCCAGCTGCGTTTCGTCACGATCAACCGCCACGTCGTCGACCTGACCCGGCGACTCGAGGAAGCGCGAAAGGCCGCCACCATCGGCGCAGTCACCCAGGGCATTGCGCACAATCTCAACAACCTGCTCGGAGTCGTCATCGGTTATCTCGATTTGGTGAAGGCGTACTACGACAAGCCCGAGCAGGTTCGGAAGAATGTCCAGCACGTCGAGGACGCGGTGCAGCGGATCGTCTCGATCATCAAGCAGCTCAGCACGCTGGTCGTGAAATCACGCCCGCCGCTGATCAAGGCGGGCATGCAGCGGCTGCTGGAGGGCGGAATCGCAAGGTTCCATGACGACTATCAGTTGCGGGCGCCGGTCACGCTCGACAATCCGCTCGAGGAGCTGCCGGTCGACACGAATTACGAGGTCTTCGAGGAGGTCCTGGCCAAGGTGCTGATGAACGCGTGGGAATCCTACGACAACAAGCCCACCGATCCGCGGCCGATCACCGTCCACACTAAGATCGTCGAGAAGCCCGAGGAGGGCCGTTTTGTCGAAATGAAGGTCGTGGACCATGGCCGGGGCATCGATCCGGAGATCCGGGACAAGATCTTCGAGCCCTTCGTGAGCACGAAAAACACGGTGGGCGTGGGCATGGGGCTCACGGTTGCCCGGCATGCCCTGCGCAACCTGGGCGGCGAGGTCACGATGATCGACACGCAGGGCGGCGGGGCCACCGCGATCCTGATGCACCCGATTGAGAAGCGGGTGAGGAAATCGATGAATGAATAAGGAACGGGACCCACTATCAGGAACCAGGCGCCGCCTGCACCAGATCGCGTTTCTCGGCTCCGGCAACATGGCGGGCGCCATTGTCGAGGGCCTGCTGGCCCGGAAGACTGCCTCCGCGGCCGACTTGATTTGCCTCGGTGGCGATGATGACACCGCCGCACGGCTTTCCGCCCGCACGGGGATCGCGGTCGCCTCCTCGCTCGATGAGCTGCTCCGCGAAGCGGATACGCTGCTGCTCGCGTTCAAGCCGCAGCACCTGGCCGCCGCCGATCCACGGCTCCGCGAACTGACCGCCGGAAAGCTCGTCGTGTCGATCCTGGCCGGGAAAACGCTCGCCAGCCTCGATCGGGTTTTCCCGCAATCTCGCAACCTGGTGCGGACGATGCCGAACACCCCCGGGCAAATCGGTGCCGGAGTCACGGCGTGGTGCGCCCGCACTCCGCTCGATCCCGCCGATCGCGCCGTGCTCGATCGGCTGCTCGGTGCCCTGGGCGTGTCCATGGAGGTGGCCGAAGGCGACCTGGATGCAGTCACCGGCGTCAGCGGCAGCGGCCCTGCCTACGTGTTCGAGTTCGCCGCCGCGCTCCGCGATGCCGCAGTCGCCGCGGGACTGGCCCGGCCAGTCGCCGAAAAACTCGCCCTCGAGACCCTGCTGGGCTCCGCCCGGTTGCTGGCTCACAAGGCCGTTGATCCCGAACTGCTGCGCGACCAGGTGACGTCGCCAAATGGCACGACCTTTGCCGGGCTGCAGCGACTGAAGGCCCGTGATTTTCGCGGTCTCATTCGGGAAACCGTGCTGGCCGCCACCGCCCGTTCGCGGGAACTTTCCCGGGACGAGTGACCTTGAATCCGCCATGCGTCGTCCCTACACCCCTTCGGCTTCCGGAATTGGTAGCGCTGGATTTCAACCGGTGTGCGCCAGTCGGAGACTGGCGCTACGGGTCGCAGCTGTTTCCGAGCGCGTGAAATATCCATGCTCGTGCATCCTTCCGTGGCGAAAACTTCCCGCATGAGTTCCCTCGACGGCCGCATCCTGGTCACCGGTGGCGCAGGCTTCATCGGCAGCGCGCTCGTCTGGGCGCTGAACCAGCGCGGCTGCACGGACATCGTGATCACCGACTTTCTCGGCTCCGACGAGAAATGGCGGAACCTGGTGCCGCTGAAGTTCGCGGACTATGTCGAGGCCGACGCGTTTCGGCGGCGGCTGCACGAGCAGTCCCGCGCCTTCGGCAAATTTTCCGCGGTCTTTCACCTGGGCGCCTGCTCCGCGACGACGGAGCGGAATGCGTCGTACCTCGCGGACAATAATTTTGGCTACACGAAGGAGCTGGCCACCTGGGCGCTGGGGCAGGATGCACGGTTCATCTATGCGTCGTCGGCGGCGACGTATGGCGACGGCACCCGGGGTATGGATGACAAGGCCGATGATCTCGGGCGGCTCCGTCCGCTCAACATGTACGGCTACTCGAAGCATCTGTTCGATCTACATGCGCAGCGGGCCGGGATCCTTCCGCGAATCGTGGGGTTGAAGTACTTCAATGTCTTCGGCCCGAACGAGGATCACAAGGGCGACATGCGTTCGCTCGTGAACAAGGCGTACCAGCAGATCCTTGCCTCCGGCCGGGTGCAGCTCTTCCGGAGCCACCGGCCGGATTTCAGGGACGGCGAGCAGAAGCGGGATTTTCTCTACGTGAAGGATGCGGTCGAGATGACGATCCACTTTGCCACGGATGCCTCCGATGCCGGCGGGTTGTACAACGTGGGCAGCGGCGAGGCCAACACCTGGCTGGCGCTCACCCGCGCGATCTTTGCCGCGCTGGGCCGCGAGCCGGCGATCGAGTTCATCGACATGCCGGAGACGCTGCGCGGCAAATACCAGTACTTCACGCAGGCGGACACCTCCAAGCTCCGGGCCACCGGGTACCACCGTCCGATCACCCCGCTCGCCGAGGCGGTGAAGGACTACGTGCAGAACCACCTCGTCACGGGAAACCGGCTGGGCGAGGCGAGCCTCGGCTCCTGAAAAGGAAGGATCGGCCGCGGGGGCGCAGGCAGGTCAGCAGGCGGCCGCTTGAGCTCGTCCGGTTGAATTCACGAATCGACTCGATCACCATGCCCGAAGCGTAAGGCCCCGGCACGGGCTTTCAATCCGACAGCCGAAACTTTTCCGTTACTGCGCGAACGGTTCCAGCTCCGCCGCCGTCCAAGGTCCCCGGCTGCCGACCTGCCCTTGGACCTCGCGAACTTTCTCCACGGATACCGGCGGTGCGCTGTTGCCCCACTCCTGGCGGACATAGGTCAGGACGGCGGCGATCTTCTCCGGGCTCAGGTTGAATCCCGACCCCGGACCCGCGGCCGGCATGACGCTGTTATAATCGGTCCCGGCAACCTTGATCGGCCCGCTCAGCCCGTGCAGCACGATCCGAATCACGCGCTCTTCCGATCCATTGACCCATTCCGACCCCGCCAGCGGCGGGAAGGCCGGCGGAAGTCCCTGACCCGTCGCCTGGTGGCAGGCAGCGCAAACCGTCGTGTAAACCGTCCGGCCCATGGCGACGGGATCCACGGGCGCGGCCGCGGCAGCCGCGGCACCGCGGGGCGCCGTTTCATCAAAAACCTTCGGATCGAAGTGCCCGGAATACCGACCGAGATAGGTGGCGCCGAAGAAAATGAGTCCGCTGAAGACAAAGAGCAGATTCAGCGGGAGCAGCCGATAGCGCGCCTTCTCGTCCGGCTGCTTCCCCAGGAATTTCTCATGGGCAAGCAGCAGGCTCTCGTCCGTCACGGCCGCCTGATCGATCCGGGGATCGCGGTTTTCCGGAGCGTTGTTCATGGCTTCTCCTCCGCCTTGCCGGCCTTTTCCGCAGCCGCTGGCGCCGCTTCGGTCGCAGGCTCCTCCCGCGGCACCGGTCGCGCTTCCGGATAAACGTGGCTCTGGTTCAAACTGAGCAGATATGCCGCCAGGGTCCGAGCCCGTTCCGTCGGCACGATCTCGTGCCCCGGGGCTGTCATCATTGCATCGGGGAACTCGAGCGCGTGGATGGATCGCTGGCCGACGATCTCGCGGCTCTCGAACAGGAATCGATACGGCGCATGGGTCTTGCTCCCCAAGTAGAGAAATCTCAGGAGTTCCTCCTGCTTCGGCGCGCCGGCCTTACGACCTGCGAGATTGGCGAGATCCGGGCCAATCCGCGCGTCACCCAGCAGCGGACGACCCCGAAAGATATAATCCCGCGCCACGCTCTGGCGATCGCCCCATCCCCGCTCCTGGTCGGAACCGTATCCCGGCCGCCGCACCTGCTGCGTATGGCAGGCGGCGCAGCCCAGATCCGCATAAACGCGCTCGCCGCGGGCGGCCAGTCCGGAGACCGGCTGGGGAAAGGACAGGCTCTCGGCCTCGTCGAAGTACGGCCCGAGCTTTCCGAGCTGGGCGTGCGAACCCAAAACGAGTCCGGCCCAGGAAAACGTCACCGCTCCGAGCAGTCCGAGGAAGAAAAGAGGGGCGTTTTTCATGACGCGGTCGCCTCCAGGGTTGCCGGCTGGCGGAACGGGGTACCCGCCGGGAGATTCGCCCGGCATCCCGCCCACGCGCTCTGGAGCACATTGACGAACAGAAGCAGGTTGGCGCCGAGCAGGATCAAGTGCGCCGCAGTCGAGGCGAGCAGCGCCGGCTTAACCCGCTCCAGGACCGCATCGATTGCCAGATCCGGATCGAGCAGGGCCGCCCCCTGGATCCAGCCGGCCACAACCAGCGCAACGATGCCGGCTGCGATCCCCAACATCACCAGCCAGCGATGCCCCACCACCAATGCCCCGGAAGCCCAGGGCTGGCCGGTCAGCCGCGGCATCATGAAGTAAATCGAGCCAAAGAAAAACATCGAGATGGCCCCGTACAGCCCGAGCATTTCCAGGGCCGGAGTCATGAACGTGAACTGGGCAAACGCGGCAATGCCGCGAAACGCCGTGAATGCCGCCAGCACGCCGGAGGCCAGGTAGGCCACGAAGCCAAACCGCATGAACACAATCGCGTTGCCCGTCCCGCTGAAGACCACCCGAAGGTTGAGCCAGAGCACGACATGGTGGAAGAGCACCATCACGGATGCCACCACCGCCACCGTCGCGATCCAGGCCGGCACCGGCCCGCCGATCAGGTGCCGTCCTCCGGTCCAGGCTCCGATCACGATCAGCGTCCAGAACGCCAGCGGCGCAAACTCGTAGGAGGGCAGGACGCGGCCGGTGACCTTCGGCACCACGTAATAGGCCCCCGCGAGCGCGAGCGGCGCGAGCCACAGCGTCCACGTGCCCTGCGCGTACCAGCCGGCCGCGACCGCCTGCAGCGTGCCGCGGACCGGCGCCCAGAACAGCATGCTTTGCACCGCAATCAGCAGCCAGGGGAGGAGAAACAGCGCCGCGATGATGTACCATTGCGACGCATACGTCCGGTTCATCCGCCGACCGGACCAGGCCAGCACCCCGGGAATCGCGATCGCCGCGTAGGCGACCAGCAGCAGCGGCTGCACATACCGCGGCAGTTGCAGCAGCGCGAACGACGTCATGTCGCCGGTCGCGATCCCCACCAGCCCGGCCGCGACGCCGAGGTTCCAGAACAGCGTCCCCATGATCGTCCAGTTCAGCGCGCGGAGCGAGGATCCGCCCAGCCGGGCGAGGATCCACAGCCCAATCGCAAGCCCGGCATTGGCCGCCCAGCCATAGACGAACGCCGTCTCCCGCAGCGCCTGCGTCCGGCCGTGCGTCAGCCACGAATATTCCGCCAGGAAGGCCGGCGAATGGAGCTGGATGGATGCGATCAGGGCAAGGATGCCGCTGAGCACCAGCCAGGCCACGGCCGCAACCAGCAGCAGCAGCAGCGGTCCGCGCCCGCGGGTGTCGATGGCGGTGACTTCAGCCAGGCTGGCGTGGGTCGGAGCGTTGATCATCTCGAAAGGGGTTGGGCCAGGGTTCAGCGCTTCGGCCCGTACTGCTGGACGGTGAGTTCCATCGCGCGTTCGATCGGCAGCTGCACCACGCCCGCCGACTGGTCGATCCAGGCGTATCCGGACGCCTGTTTCGCATTGCTCGCCCGCAGCTCCTGCAGGACCTCGCGCCGCGTGGCGGGCGTGGCGCGCCACTCCAGGTCGGGCCCCAGGTTCTCGGCCGCGGCCCGGTGGGGGTGCGTGTCATCGGGGGCGTAGAATGCGCGTACCACGAAGGAAAACGCCGCAAACAGCACGAAGAGGAAACCGATCGTGATCAACGAAACCGGCCGAGGTGCGGGCTCGCTCACCGCCGGGGGAGTGACATCGGGCGGGTTACTCATGGTGGGTCAGGCTTTCGCCAATCCGCGGATCGCGAATCGGAATGAGTTTGGCCGTCGGGAAGCTGCGCAGGTACGCCCAGACGCAGATGCCGCCCACTCCGGCCAAGGAGGTCAGCACCCACAGCAGGTGGACGGACAGGAAGGGCAGCGGGTCGCCGTTCGGGTCCTTCAAGATCGGCAGGATGTTGTAGCAGAGATCAATCAGGATGACCGCGAGGATGAAGAGCGCGATCCGCCGGATGATGTGCGGGGTCACCTTGTAACGGTAGGACAGCAGCCAGAAGAACGGCAGGAAGAAATGGCCGAACAGGATGACGAGCCCGACATACCACCACTGGTTCGTGGAGCCGTCGTGGTTCAGCTCGCGCAGGTTGTACCAGAAGGTCTCCTCCGGCACGTTGGCGTTCCAGATCAGGAAATACTGGGAGAAGGTCACGTACGCCCAGAAAACCGTGAAGGCCAGCATCAGCATGCCGATGCTGTGAAAGTGATTGTTGTTGAGAACGCCCCGGTAGTCGCCGCGGCCGAGCAGCCAGACCATGATGAGCACGCCGCAGGAGAGTGCCCCGCGGACACAGTTCGAGAAGAACCAGACTCCGTACATGGTCGAGAACCAGTGGTACTCGAGGCTCTTGACCCAGTAAATTGATGCGGCGGTGAGCGTGAGCGCGACGATCGGAATGCCGAAGGCGGCGGTTCTCCGGTTCATGAACGTCCAGCGCAGATCGCCGTCGGCATCCTGGGTGAACGAGGCCTTCCGCAGCCGGGCCGAGAGCCAGATCCACAGCAGGAAGAACGCGGCCGATCCGATCACGAAGGCCTGCACGTTCAGGAAACCGGACTTCTTCACGTAAAGCGGATCATGGCCGACCGTGTGGCCGCCATGGAGCTCATGCGCGGGATTCATCCAGGGCCAGATCAGGTCGCGCTGGTAGAACAGCGAGGCGAGGACCAGGGGAACGAAGAGGATCGCGAGCCACTTGAAGGCAGTCAGCCCATGCTCCCACTGCCGGCGAATCACCACCGACCAGGATGCATCGAAGATGTGGTGAATCAGGCACATCAGGAGCATGCCAATCGCGATGGCGGTCCAGAAGGTGAAGCCCACGAGATAGGACACCGCAACCTTGGCGGCTCCGGAAACGAAGATCCCCAACCCGGTCAGCCCAAGGCCGATGAGCCCGATCATGAGGGACCTGCCCGCAAGGGAGGCGGAGGATTGCGCGGCCGGAACGCCGGCGGCTGAGGCAGTGGCTGCGTGGGAACTCATGGGAGACCGAGGGTCTGGCGGGCGGCCGCATCGGTGACGTCGGCGGGTTTGCCCATCTGCGCGCGCTGGAGCGCACGGACGTACGCGACCACCGCCCAGCGTTCCGCGGGGGCGAGCTTGTCGGCGTAGGGCATCATGGTGTTCTTGCCGTTGGTGATTGTGTTGTAGATCTCGCCCTCCGGCATCGTACGCAGCCGCTCGTCGTGGTAGCTGGGCGTGGCGCCCATGCCGTAGCGCTTGGTGATGCCGTTGCCGTCACCCACCTCGCTGTGGCAGGGCGCGCAATAGATGGCATAGCGCTCGCGGCCGTGCTGGAGGAACTCCGGATCGACGGTGATGGCGGCGGGAAAGCCCCGCGCAAATTCGCCGGCGGAATCGCGGCCGAGGAAGAGATGGTCGTCGTCGCGCAACATCCCCCGGGCAACGGTGTGTTGCACGGGCCGGCGATCCGCCTGTCCGTCGGCAAAAAACCGGCTCGCTCCCTGTGGTTTCGGGCGGGGCTGGAACTCCATGCTCGGGAAGGCCCATTCCGGGAAGACGTCGAGCGGCGGCGCGGTGAACCTCGTGCCCCGCAGTCCGAGCAGGGACACGACGGCCACGCAGACAAAGGCGGTGATCAGGTAGACGTTGCGCATGGCTCAGGCCTCGAGTTCGGCGATGGCCGTGCCGCCGGCCTTCTCCAGCAGCGCCCGGGTGTTGGCGGCGTTGAAGCGCGGATCGCGCGCCTCGATCACGATGAAGAAGGTGTCATCCATCCCCCGGCGGATGTGCTCGTACTTGAGCACCGGGTGATAATGCATCGGCAGCCCGTTCAGGACGAACATCCCGATGATCGTCGCAAAGGCCGTGAACAGGATCGTGAGCTCGTAGCTCACGGGAAACGCGAACATCGGGCTGAAATACGGCTTGCCGCCGACGATGAGCGGATAATCCCACGCGCCGGTCCACCAGATCAGGGTCATGCCGGTGATGAAACCGGTGATGCCGCCGGCGAGCGAGATCCGGGGGACGATCGAACGCCGGAGCCCCATCGCGCGATCGAGCCCGTGCACCGGGAACGGCGTGATGCAATCCCAATGCCGGTAGCCCGCATCGCGGACCTGCTCCGCGGCATGATAGAGCTGCGGGGCGGTCTGGAAGGTGGCAATGATGCCGTACGATTTTGCCGGGCGGTCACTCATGGCTGCGGCCCTCCCTGTTCGACACTGGCGGGATCGCCGAGCCCGGTCTTGTGATCACCGTGGTGGCCGCCATGCACGTCGGCCTGCGGCGTCACCGCCTTCAGCTCGGCCATCGGCATGATCGGCAGGAACCGGATGAAGAGCAGGAACAGCACGGAGAACACCCCGAACGTGCCGAAGAACGTGAAGATCTCGACGATCGAGGGGCTGTAATAGCCCCAGCTCGAAGGCAGGAAGTCGCGGGCGAGCGAGGTGACGATGATCACGAACCGCTCGAACCACATGCCGACGTTCACGAAGATCGAGAGCACCCAGACGAGCGTCGTGTTCTCGCGCACCTTGCGGAACCAGAAGAACTGCGGCGTGATCACGTTGCACGAGATCATGATCCAGTAGGCCCAGGCGTAGTGGCCGAACGCGCGGTTGATGAAGGCGAAGCCCTCATAGGGGTTCGCGCCATACCACGCGATGAAGAACTCCATCCCGTAGGCGTAGCCCACGATGGTGCCCGTCGCCAGGGTGATCTTGCACATGCAGTCGATGTGATACTGCGTAATGAGATCCTGGAGACCATAGACCGCCCGCAGCGGCAGCATCAGCGTCAGCACCATCCCGAAGCCCGAGAAGATCGCGCCGGCCACGAAGTACGGCGGAAAGATCGTGGTGTGCCAGCCGGGGAGCAGCGAGACCGCGAAGTCGAAGGAGACGATGGTATGGACCGAGAGCACGAGCGGCGTCGAGACGCCGGCCAGGATCAGGTACGCCATCTCGTAATTGCTCCAGTGCCGGTTTGAACCGCGCCAGCCCATCGCGAACAGTCCGTAGAGGAACGACCGGAGCTTGTTGCCCGCGGCATAGAACCGATCCCGCAGGACCGCCAGATCCGGAATCAGCCCGACGTACCAGAACAGCACCGACACCGTGCCGTAGGTGGAGACCGCGAAGACGTCCCACTCCAGCGGCGAGCGGAAGTTCTGCCAGATCACGTTCGAGTTCGGAATCGGGAACAGGTACCAGGCGTACCAGATCCGGCCGACGTGAAAGACCGGGAAGATCGCCGCGCAGACGACGGCAAAAATCGTCATCGCCTCCGCGGCGCGGTTGATCGACGTGCGCCACTTCTGCCGCAGGAGACAGAGAATCGCCGAAATCAGCGTGCCCGCATGCCCGATGCCGATCCAGAAGACGAAGTTGACGATGTCCCACGCCCAGTTGACCGGATTCGCATGACCCCAGACGCCGACGCCGGTGGCGACGAGGTAGGTGATGCCGCCGACCGTGAAGGAGGCGACAAAGCAGGCCAGGATGAAGCAGACCCACCACCAGCCGGGGGTCTTGCCCTCGATGATCCCGGAAATCTTGTCCGTGATCCAGGAGAAGCTGCGGCCGTGCTCGACGAGGATGGCGCGCGGCAGCACCGCGGGCTTAACTTCGCGGAGGATCGCCGGCGCGCCGACGGTGGATTCGGACGCGTGGGCCATTAGTGTCCGCCTTTCTTTTCGCCGGCGGCGGGCGCATGGGCACCCGATGCTCCGTGGTCAGCCCCGCCGTGGTCACCGCCGCCGTGGGCATCGCCATGGGCGGCCGGCTCGTTCTTCCGGGCGTACTCGATCCGGCTCAGCGGCAGCTCCCGGTAGTCGGGCATCCGCGGGTTAGGGTTCCGCAGCCGGGCGGCATAGGAGGTCCGCGGCCGCGTGTTCAGATAGCCCAGCACGTCGTACTCCTGCTCGCGGGCCTTCGCCTGCGACACGGCGCTCTGCGGATCGAGAATGTTGCCAAACACGATTGCATCCACCGGGCAGGTCTGCTGGCACGCGGTCTTGATCAGCCCGTCCGGCACCCGGATTTCCTCGAGCGGGATCGGGGCGCCCTGCCGCTCCTTGGAGACCTTCACCTTGTGCTGAATCTTTCCGTTCTGGATCCGCTGCACGCAGTATGTGCACTTCTCCATCACGCCGCGCATCCGGATCGAGACCTCGGGATTCTTCCCGAGCGACACGAGCTCGGGCATGCCGAAATCCGCCAGCTGGCTCAGGTAAAGCTCGTCGAGCGCACGCTGGTTCCAATCGAAGAAATTGAACCGCCTGACCTTGTACGGACAGTTGTTCGCGCAATAGCGGGTGCCGATGCACCGGTTGTAGGCCATCACGTTCAGGCCTTCGCCGTCGTGCACGGTCGCATTCACGGGGCACACCGTTTCGCACGGTGCGAGCTCGCAATGCTGGCAGGTCATCGGCTGCAGCGACACCTGCGGATCCTCCGGCAGCTCCTTGTTGCCCTCGCCGCCAAATGCCCCGGCATCGAGCGTGCCGCTCGAGTAGTAGCGGTCGATCCGGATCCAGTGCATCTCGCGGCCGCGCATCACCTGGTCGCGGCCGACGATGGGAATGTTGTTCTCGGCCTGGCAGGCAATCACGCACGCCTGGCAGCCGATGCACGTGTTCATGTCAATCGACATGCCCCACTGGTGGTGACCATCGAACTCCGGGGTCTGATAGAGCGAGTTGCCGCGCGGGATCTCGCTGGCGCGCTCGGCCCGGGACATCGCCTCGCCAACCGCGCCAATGTTGCTCGGGGCATGGGATTCCATGCCGAACGTGTCGACGAACGCCGGATTTTCCCGGTAGCTGCTCGGCCCCTCCAGATTGGCCTCGCGGACGATGTCGCGACCCTCCATCGACCAGTGCTCCTGGGTGTTCGCCAGCGCCACGGTCTCGTCCGTCACCACCAGGGTCGCACCGGTGGCCACATTGAAACTGGCCGAGGTGCGCAGGGGGTAGAAGTTCCGGCCGGCGCCGCGGCCCACCCTGCCGGTCACCGTCCGCCCATAGCCGAGCGGCAGCACAAGGGTGTAATTCGAAAGGCCCGGCTGGATATGCAGCGGCGCACGGACTTTCCGCCCGTCCAGCGTAAGCTCGCCGACCCGGGCGATTTCCTTGCCCTGCTGGAACCCGGCGGCCTCGACCCGCGCCACCTGCACGAGCGAACCCTTCGGATACACGCCGAGATCCCGCGCGAGCCGCGGGCTGATCTGGATCGCATTGTCCCACGAAATCTTCGTGATCGGATCCGGCAGCTCCTGGAGCCAGCCATTGTTCGCAAAACGCCCGTCGTCGAGCTTCGTGTCCGCGACAAACCGCACCTCGAGATTTTCCCGTCCCAGCGCGGCGGCGGGGCGGGCGGAGCCCAGCATCCGGGCCACGTTCGAGCGGTTGAACCGCACCGCCACCGGCCGGTACGCGGAGTCCGCCAGCACGCCGTCATGCAGGAACCGCTGCATGGACTTGGGGCCGGCACCGCTGCCCGCGAGGGCTGAATGCGTCGCCGCAACCAGCGCGTAGGGCTCGACGACTTCCTCGCCCGCAATCCGGGCGAGCACTTCGATCGCGGTGAGCCCGCCGAAAAGCGGCAGGATCATCGGCTGTATCGCCACCACGGTGCCGTCGACCGTCCGGGCATCGCCCCAGGATTCGAGATAATGGGCCGCGGCAAGGTGCGTGGTGGCAGCCGGGTTCACCCGCGAGGTCTCGTCGACATAATAGCCGAGCCGGATCACCTCGGGGATGGATTGCTGCAGCGCCGCCCAGTCGAGCTCGGCGGGCGCATTGTAGGCCGGGTTGCCCCCCAGAATCACCAGGGTGCGCACGCCACCCGACTTCATGGCTCCCGCCAGCCCGACAATGGACGAGGTGGCCGGAGCCCGGGGTTCCGCGGGCACGAACTGCACCGTCCGGCCGATGGCGCCCAGCGCATCGTTGATCCCGTAAACCAGGGCATGCACCTCCGCCGGCAGATGGGCGCCGGCCACGACCAGGCACTCGCCACGATGCGCCTTCAGGTCGCTGGCGCATTCGGCGATCCAGCTGTCCTCAACCGAAAGTCCCGCCGTATGCCCCCGCAGGAAATCACCCACCTCGGGATTGATTTCCGTCGCGAGCCGCGCCGCGAAGGCGAGCATGTGGCTGCTGGCCAGCCGAAGCCGGTGATCGGCCATGCTGCCGGTGAGCGTCAGCGTGCTCTCCGCCACATAGAGCCGGCTCATCGGGTCGGACTTCCCGGTGACCCGCCGGCCATTGGCAAAGCTGCGTGCATACCGCAGGCTCCCAGCCTCGGCCTGGAGGAAATCGCAGTCGATCGAAACGATCCGCCGCGCCCGCGCGAAATCGTACAACGGCTTCACCGCCGCGCCGAAGGCAGCCTGGGCCGCACCCAGCGGCGGTTCATCCGCCAGCGGCTCGTACTCGGACCAAATCGCCCGCGGAAACCGCTCGCGCAGCGCCCGCACCAGACGGGCGCGCGTCGGCGAGGAGGATTCCTCCGCCAGGAAGGCCAGGCCGGCCCCCTGCGCGGCCGCATAGGTGCGGTTGACCGCCGCCAGCACCTCGTTCACCTGCTGCGCCGTCAGCGCCGTGCCGCCCTTGGCGTGCGCCCTGGCCCGATCCGGATCATAGAGGTCGAGAATGGAAGCCTGCGCCGCAGTCGAAGCAGCGCCACCATGCGGCTGGTAACTTGGATTCCCTTCCAGCTTGGTCGGCCGGCCCTGACGCGTCTCCGCCAGCAGCGGCACCGCGGATTTGCGGTGCGGCATCGCGGTCGCGTAATACAGCGGCAGCCCGGGAATCACGCCTTCAACCGCCTTCCCATAGGGCAGGATGTGCATTTCCGGCCGCCGGCAGCCCGCCAGCCCCGCACCGCCCAGGGCAAACGAGGCCGCCATGATCTTCATGAAGTGGCGCCGATCGACCCCCTCCATCTCGGATGCGCCCTCCGGAAATTCGCGCTCGAGCTGCGCCTGGAACCCGGGCGTGGCCGCGAGTTCATCGAGGCTGCGCCAGTACTTGGGACCCGTCAGCTCGCGGGCGGAAACGCCGTTGGTCTGGCCGGCAGCAGGAGAGTGGTCGACTTTGCGTTTCATCGGTGGCAGCCGGAACAGCTCTGCGGGGGCATGAGCTTCCAATCGTGAATGTAATTCTGCGCCTCGTCGGCGCGGCCCTGGTCGGCCAGCGTCCGCGAATCAAGATTGTACACGTCGCCCGGCGCCCGCAGCCGGGGCGCGGGATCGCGATGGCAGTCGAGGCAGAAGGCCATGCTCAGCGGCTGCATGTGCGTGACCGTCTCCATCTGGTTGACCGGCCCGTGGCACTCGACGCAGGAAATCCCGCGGTTGACGTGAATCGCGTGGTTGAAGAACGCGAAGTCGGGCGTCTTGTGGATCCAGACCCATGGCACCGGCGTGTTCTTTTCGAAACTCTCGCGCACGACCGCCAGCGCCGGGCTGTTCGGCTTGATCGTCCCATGACAGTTCATGCAGGTCTGGGCGGCGGGCACGTTGGAATGGCCCGACTTGTCCACGTTCGAATGGCAATACCGGCAGTCGAGCCCGACCTCCTGCACATGCTGGGCGTGGCTGAAGGGGACCGGCTGGACCGGCGCGTACCCGACACGCGTATACTTCGGCGTCATGTAATAGGTGACGCCCGCGGTGGCGATCCCGGCCAGCACGCCCACATAGATCACGATCTGGAGCGGCAGCTTGTTGGCCGATTTCGGGAAAAGTTTCGACATGAACGGTAAAGTCGAAGGCGCCGTTTGGCGTCAGGCGGTGCGGGCGCAACGGGCCATGGCGCGGAACTCCGCCGGCAGTGCCGGGGCCGGATTGACCGTCGGACCGACCTCCGCGAATGCGGTGAAAGCCGGCAGCGTTCCACGCTTACTCGCGCTGAAATCAAGACCTGCCGCCACGCCGAAGCGGTTGGCAAAAAAATGTTTTCGTGATGGGTGGTGGGTCACGGGCACGTGGGTCAAAGCCGAAAATCGCTGCCGAAACAAGGCAGCGGCGTTTCGCTTGTAAACCAAATTTTGGGTAAGATTTTTTCCTACGCGGAAAATTAGCAAAAAACGCGGAGACACGGATGGGCGCTTATTAGCGCGGCTGCCCCCGCCGCGACGAGCGCTGCACTATTAAGCGTGCTGATCAAGCCAGCGGACGCCTGCCCGGCCTCCCCGCCGCCCTGGAGAGGTGGCACGAATCTGCAAATAGCCAGATCGATGTCGTGATCACGACGTCGATCTGGCTCAGGCCCCGGTTCAGTCCTCCCATCGCCATCTTGCCACGGCTTGCCCGCAGCCACCTGTCCGGGCGGGACGGTCGCCGCATTCGTCCCGGAAACTTGCGGGCCAACCATGGCGCGCCAGGGTTTCCCCGCATGTTCCGATCCACCGTCACGCTCGGCCGGCTGTTGCTGGTGTGCAGCCTTGGCAGCCTGGCTGTCCTCCGCGCCGCCTTCGAAATTTCGGGCGACCTGCCCGGCTCCTTGCAGGCGGAATCCGTGACGGTGGTTCGCGAATCGCTCGAACAACGGTCATCCATCCCGATCGCGACCGGCAGACCCACCGGTGGCCGGCTCCGCCTGCATGTCGACGCCGAGCCGGGGCTTTTCAAGCTCATCGTTGGCCGCTCCGAGGCGATGTTCGTCGCCGGCGCAGGCCAGCAGTTGCGAATCGCTGCATCGGCCGATGGTCAGCTCAGACTGGCAGGCAGTCCGGACCAGGAGTTGTTCGCCGCCTACGAGGCGTTTCGCACGGAATCACTCGGCCGGCTCGTGCTGCCGGCTCGAGCCGCCATCGCACGGGCGCGCGCGGAGGGGAATGCAGCGGAGATCGCGCGGCTGACGGAGGCCGAGGTTGCCGCGTATCGCGCGCATCGGCGCGAATTGAACGACTTCACCTTGGCGCATCTTCGCGGCTCTCCTGCGCTCTATGCCGCGTCCCTGCGGTGGGACGCTGATTACCGGGGCGACGAATTGGCGGCCACGGTGAGGGAATTCGTTTCCGCCCATCCGGGGCTCGAGATTTCGCGCGCGATGGAAGCGCGGATCGAGCAGTCTCATAGTACTGCCATTGGGCAGCTGGCACCGCCGCTTTCCGGCATGTCCCCCGATGGCGCCGTGGTCACGCTGGCCGGGCTGCGCGGACGCCACGTGCTGGTCGACTTTTGGGCGTCATGGTGCGCGCCCTGTCGGATTGAGAATCGCAACTACCGGGAGCTTTACCGGCGGCACCAGCCGGATGGCTTCGAAATCCTGGCCATCTCCGTCGACGAAGACGGGAACGCATGGCGTGCCGCGATTGCGAAGGACGGGGCGAGTTGGAAACACATTTCCGATCTCAGCGGTTGGAAGTCGCCGCTCGCCGCCCGCTACAACGTGACGGCGCTTCCCGCCAGTTTCCTGATCGATCCCGAGGGTCGGATCGTGGCGAAGGATCTCCGCGGCGCGGATTTGGCCGCATTTCTGGGCAATCTGCGGGACCCATGAGGTGAGCATCACGTTGCCCAATCCGCGCAAAGCAGCTCAGCCTGGGCAAGGACGGTCTTCACGGCCTCCGCCTGCAGATCGGGCGGATAGCCGTGCTTAGATCAATCGTTCCGACTCTGGCACGGTCCTGAACCTCGGCGGCTTCGATTTCCTCACCTTCTCCAAAACTCCCTCCTCCACCAGCTTCGTGAGCCACGCTTTCGCTTGCGGCTTGGTTATAAGCAGGAGCGTTGCGACTTCCTCTTCAGTGCGAGCTTCGCCCAGCGCTTGCGTCAGCAATCTTCGCACGTTCGTGAACAACTCATCCGACAGGGCCGTCGCATCCATTGCCGCCACTCGACTTGCAGGTTTGGGTTCAACAGGCGTTTCATGGGATTTTTGAACTGGCGAACCCTCATACTCGGAAGCCTCCTCTCCGACGCCCAAGGATAGTGTCTCCTGCCGGGGCTGTGCCGCATTTGCCTCGGAGACGATCGCAAAAACGGCCTGTAGTTCCTGGGCATTTTTCGGGTCCGGCCATTGCAGTGCGCCCCGCCGCAGCAATGCCGTGTTTCCTTCCCCCGCATTGTCTCCAATCCGCACGAAAACCGGCACGAACCGCAATCGGTCCACTTGTTCAATGGCTCCAGCCCATGTCCCGCCCTTTTCGAAATCGGAAGTGACGACCAGCGCAGCGTCGGCAAGCGCGTAGATAAGTTTGTTGCGCTGCATCGCGTGACCGACATTGAAGCCTGCCGACGGGTCGTAGGGCGAAAAAAGCACCAGCCGTCCCTCCATCAGTGGCTCTCGATTTTCCCGCGCCAACGCCGCGCGTTCGAGGCTATCGGCCAGCACGCCTGCAACGTGTCCGCCCGCCTGCAATGCGCCGTTCATCGCGGCCCGGTCGATGCCTTTTGCTCCGCCTGAAACGATCATGCAACGGGCCTCCGAAGACACCCGGCCCACATTTTCGGCATAGCGGATCAGTTCATCGTCAATGTGACGCGAACCGACGACGGCGAACCCTCCTCTTTCAAGAAGCGAAATCGACCCGCAGCCATACAGCACGGGAGGAGCATCTTCCCGCAACCGCGACTTGAGTCGCTTTGGATAGGAGGGGTCGGCGCGGCTTACGATCCAGATGGCGCGTGCATTCCATCGCTCCATCGCCTGGCTCAACAGGAAACCTCGTCCGAGCAATGCTTCCAACCTCTCACGCCCGAAATGTTCGGCGCATCGCGCCATCACGTCACCAGCATTCGGTCCCAGCAGATCCGCCGGCTGTTTGTGCCTCTCGCGCAGGATCCGGGCCAGGCGGTTGTAGTCTCCCCAGCTGAGCAGATTGGCCGATGAATCCATCCGGCCCGCAACCAGCGGAGCCGTGAGAAGCAGGATTGCCTGAGCGTTCGATGTCAGAGTTGCGGTCATTCGTCAGCGTGCGCTGTCGATGCCAGCGCGAGCGGAAAGACGGGACCACTGCCAGCAGCCTTCAACAGATAAGCTGCGACGGTGAGTGTCCACCGTGAATCCACCATGTCATCCACGAGCAAGACCGGTCCGGCGGGAAGTGCTCCGACAACAGCCAGCGAACCATCGATGTTTCGCGCCTGCTGCGCGCTGTTTTCCATGGTCTTCTGTTCAGGACGCTCGGTGGTCTTGGCCAGTGCCATATGAAACGGCACGTGCAACGTCTCGGCGACCCGCCGTGCGAAATCAGGCACAAGATCCGGATGGCGGCGGGAAGGCACGGCGGTGACCCACGCTGGCGGAGGTTGCGGGTTCCACCCCTGCAGCAATGTCGCGCAGGCCGAGACAAGTTCGTCGGAGAAACGCCCGTCGGTGTATTTGCCTCGTCGGACAATTTCTCCCCAGCCCGCATCTCCCCAGATGCACAGCACTTTCCCCGCTTCGGCCCGCAAGTCTTCCGGGATCCTTCCTCTTACGCCCAACCCGGCGAAGCCGGAACCAATGTTGAGGGGCGGCCATAGGGGTGCGACGGGCATGCGGACGGCCCATCCCCGCCGGGTTGGTAAGCGCCAAGCGAGTGCCAACACGTGATGGCAAGGGCT
>WYBX01000109.1 GCA_011525695.1 Verrucomicrobiia bacterium | reverse complement strand
CTCCTGTGCCTATGGTTAGTCTCGCTGAGAAACCACTGACTGGAGAGCCGGATGCGGGAAATCCGCCCGTCCGGTTCGGAGGGAGGGGTGGCGCTAACCCCGCCACTCCTACCCCTATCATGAATCCGTGCGTCACCCATTGGTTGGGGGGATGCGGCGCCCCCGCCGCGTAGATTTCCGGGCTGGGCGTTGCCGGACGAGCCGCCATCATCAGGTCATGACACGCACAGCGGGCACGGAATTTTCCTCCGATTACCTGGAACGATTTGGGGGCGTGGGTCGGCTGGTTGGCCGGGCTGGACTCGAACGGCTGAGCGCGGCTCACGTCTGCATCATTGGCGTGGGTGGCGTCGGATCCTGGGCCGTGGAGGCGCTCGCGCGGAGCGGGATCGGTGCGCTCACGCTGGTCGATCTCGACGACGTGTGTGTGACGAATGTGAACCGGCAGCTGCCGGCGCTCGACGGGCAGATTGGCCGGCCCAAGATCACGGTGTTGGCCGAGCGGGTGGCGTTGATCAACCCCGGTTGCCGGGTCGAGCAGGTGCACGATTTCCTTACCGCGGCATCCGCGGGGCGCGTGCTTGGCCACCCCTTTGACTATGTGGTCGATGCCGTGGATCGGATGTCACACAAGGCGCTGATAATTGCCAGCTGCCGGGAGCGCGGTCTGCCGGTCATCACGCTGGGTGCGGCGGGAGGGCGCAGCGATCCGGGCCGCGTGCAGACCGGCGACCTGGGCGAGGCGAGTGATGAATTGCTCCGGCAGGTGCGAAAGAAGCTGCGGCGTGACCACGGTTTCCCTCCAGGGGCGAGCAAGGGCATCACCCGGATGGGAATCCCCTGCGTCTGGTCGAGCGAACGGCCGGTGTTTCCGTGGGCGGACGGCACCTGCGCGGCCGAACCCGAGCCTGGCTCCAATCTCAAGCTGGACTGCGAGAGTGGGTTCGGGACCGCGGTGTTCGTGACGGGGAGCTTCGGGTTCCTGGCCGCGGGCGAAATCGTCCGCGCGCTGACTGCTGCTCGGATCGATGAATCGGGCCTTCAGCCCTGAGATTTTTTGCACGGAATCCTGGGCCGTTGGCCCAGGCTGGGATGAAGCGGGCCGTTGGTCCTGCGCTTCCGTGAATTTGTGATGCATCTGTTTTCTTGAAGATCCGGTGCCCCCGCCGCGTTCACTGCCATTCCACAACGCGATCTGCGGGCGCAGTCCCTGGACTCCGCTCGGGACCCTGAGCTTGTCGAAAGGGGCAAGGCTGCGCCCCTACGAGACGAGGGATCGATTGCAATCTGCGGGCGCAGGCAAGACTGCGCCCCTACGAATCCAGTTCGGAACCCATATTCGAAAGCTGAATCATGGAGGGACGCCCTCCGTGGCGTCCACAAACCGGATGGGAGGCTCGTCCTGCGCAGCCGATCGGTCTCAATGGCCGTGACAGAGCACGGCCCTCCATGTACGAGGTTCGGAACGTTGCGGCCGTGACGGAGCACGGCCCTCCATGAATCCAATTCGTTGAACCGCACAGCCGTAGGGGCGCAGCCTCGCCTGCGCCCTCAGGGCCATGCGCAGTGTCCCGACTCCGCCCGGGGCGCCCCTACGAATCCAGTTCGGATTCCTGAGGGTCACCCGTGTCGTGATACGAGGCGCCCAAACAGCCGCAGGAAGTTCTGCTCGATCTGCCGGGCCAGTTCGGCGGCTGGGATCTTTCGAAGGCTGGCCAGACCGGCATAGACTGCGCCGATGTTGGCGGGATGGTTGATCGGCCCCTCGTTGCCGGAGCCGGGCAGCGCATGGGTGGATCGCTCCGGAGGAACCGGCATCGCGGGCGCATCGGTTTCCGCCAGGATCCCATCGAGCGGGAGCTGCTCGAACACCGCTCGCCGCGCCGCCTGCCGCGGCCCAAGAAAGCTCCCGTTGAAGGAAAAGGAGGCGCCGAGCGCGGCGAACTCGCGGGCCATCTCCGTGGAGCCGCTGAAGGCGTGCAGCAGGAATCCGCAGGCCGGCCGGGCCGTCGCCTTGAGCGTTTCCATCAGCGCGCCCCAGGCATCGAGACAGTGGATTGACACCGGCAGGTTGCGTTCCGCCGCGCGCTCGAGCTGCCAGGTGAACGCGACAACCTGTTGTTCGAGCGGTGCGCGTTTCAAACCGGCCAGCCGCGGGTCGTCGGGCCGCGCCCGGGTGAGAATCCAGCGATCGAGTCCGATCTCGCCGACCGCCAGCCGCGGATGCGCCTCGAGCCGGCGCAGGAAACCATCCTGCCAGCGCGGGCCCGCGTTGCCGACGTCCCAGGGATGCAGCCCGATGCTCGGGATGATTTCGGGGTGATCGCGAGCCAGCGCGATGACGTCGTCCCAGTCGGCCTCGCACGTGCCGTTCACGACTGCGCCGCCGAGCGGCAGTGCGGCCAGATCGGCGAGCACGCGGCCGAGGTGCGGTGCGAGCCAGGCGTCCTGGAGATGGTTGTGCGCGTCGTAGAACGGCCGTTGCGGCAGCGACGGATTCATGGCGGTGGCGGCGGCGGTCGATGCTGCCGGGCAAACTCCTGGATGGCCGAGGCCGCGGCGGCGAGCCCGTTGCGGCGGGTGGGGGAAAGGTTCCGCAGCAGTCCGAGTTCCTCCAGCGGATTGGCCTTGGTGGCAGCGATCACGGCGGGAGGAAAGCCGCTGTAGCATTCGCAGAGGAGCAGCAGCAGCCCGCGAACGACCGGCGATTCGGCATCGCCGCGAAAATGGCAGCAGCCATCGCGAATCTCTTTCACCAGCCAGACGATGGAGACACACCCGCGGACCCGATGGGCATCGATCCGCTCCGCCGGCGGCAGCGGCGGAATCCGGCGTGAACGCTCCACGATCAGGGCGAGCCGTTCCTGGGGATCATCCAGTACGGCGAGGTCATGCACGAGTTGCCCGATTTTTGCCGTGAGCGGCACGCTGTCAGCATGGACGGATGCGCCGGCCCGGCAAGTTCCCGGCCCTCCATGAATGCGAAACTCGTATTTGGAGGGACGACCTCCGTGGCGTCCAGAATCCGGATGGGAGACTCGTCCTGCGCAGCCGATCGGTCTCAATGGCCGTGACGGAGCACGGCCCTCCATGTACGAAATTCGGAACGTTGCGGCCGTGACGGAGCACGGCCCTCCATGATTCCGTGGTTCATCGAACAGGTCCTTTGACGGCAACCGGGGAATCGGATTGGCTGACGGGCGATGAACCTGATGTCGGCGTTGTCATGGTTGTGGCGCGCGGTGCGCGGCCAGAGCGTGACCTTCGCGGCCCTCTTCGCCTGCGGACTGCTGGGGCTCTCGATCATCGGTGAATTCCGCCATTTGCTGGCCCGCTGGCACGCCCCCTGGTACGCGTGGATCATCATCCCGATGGTGGCCATCGGCTACCTCGCGAAGCAGGAGTCCAAGTGGATGCCCGAGGTGGATACGCGCCGGAAATGGTCGCGGCGGCTGGTCTTCGGCTCGATCGCGATCGCGCTGCTGATTGCCTGGTTGCGGCCTGAACCGGCTTTGCCACCGGCTCCTGCGCCGGCCGGGCTCAGTTCGCCGGGGTGAGCATGCCGTAGACCTGCCCCTGGAGTTTGGCTAATTTTTCGTTCCCGAAAGCGCCAACGGCGCGTCCTCATCCCACCCTGGGCCAGCGGCCCAGGAACCTCTTGGACGACCCGCGGGCAGTATTCACAAGGGATTTGGCGGAATCTGCATGGCACTTTGCCAGTTCACGCGCCAGAGTATGGGCCCGTCGACCGGCTCGCCATCGAGTCGTCATCACCCCCACTCCTATGATTGCCTCTCCGAAGCTGACGCGTTCCGTCCAGGCCCGCTTTGGCGCGTTTCCCCGCCCGTGGCCGCTGCCCGTGGCATTCCTTTGCCTCGCGTTCATGGTGAATGCCGCCGCTCCGGCGCTGACCGCGGCCGATCAGCGCCTGAATGTGGTCTTCATCGTCGCGGACGACCTCAACACCGCGCTCGGTTGCTACGGGAATCCGATCGTCAAGACACCCAACATCGACCGGCTTGCCGCCCGCGGCGTCCGTTTTGACCGGGCCTATGTCCAGGTGGCGTTGTGCAATCCCTCGCGGGTTTCCTTCCTCAGCGGGTTACGGCCCAGCCGTACCGGCGTACCCGATCTCAAGACGCCGCCCCGCACCCATCTCGCCAATCACATCTTCCTGCCGCAGTATTTCCGGAACTCGGGCTACTATTCGGCCATGGTCGGGAAGGTCTTCCACACGGGTGAGGCGTTCGAGGACCCGGCGTCATGGGATCTCGAAATCCGGGAATGGGGGAAGTCGCCGAAGCCCGAGGAAGTCCTGGTCGGGTTCGATGCGAAAGGGCTGCCCTGGCGGACGGATCACAGCTGGGCTTGGCACAAGCTGAAGATTCCCGATGCGCAGACCCCCGATGGCACCGTCGCCCGGAAGGCGGCCGAAATCATCGGCGGCGCCCGCCCGGCCGACAAGCCGTTCTTCCTTGGCGTGGGCTTCCGCCGGCCGCACAGCCCGTACTCCGCCCCCTCCGCCTATTTCGATCCCTACCCGCCCGAAAAGATGCCGCTGCCGGTCGAGCCACCCGGACACCTCGAGTCGATCCCGCGCGCGGCGCTGACGTATGATCCGGACAAGCCCCGGGTCCCGCCGGATCGGGCGCGCGAGATGATCGCGGCGTACTATGCCTGCATCACGTTCGTGGATGCGCAGGTCGGCGTGATCATGGATGCGCTCGATCGCAACCACCTCTGGGACCGGACCGTCGTCGTCTTCATTGGCGATCATGGCTACCATCTCGGCGAACACGGCAACATGTGGCACAAGCAGTCGAACTTCGAGGAGGCCGCCCGTGCGCCGATGCTCATTGTCGCACCCGGCCGGACCACGAACGGTGTCTCGCCGCGGACCGTGGAGTTCATCGATCTTTATCCCACGCTGGTGGAAGTTGCCGGGCTGCCGGTCCCGCCGGTCGAGCTGCAGGGCGTCAGCCTGGCGCCCTTGCTCGACGATCCCCAGCGGTCCTGGGATCGGCCCGCGTTCACCGAGATTCAGCGCACCGGGTTCACCGGGTACTCGGTCCGCACGGAGCGCTGGCGCTACATCGAGTGGGACGAGGGACGGCAGGGCACCCAGCTTTACGATCATGATCGCGATCCGAAGGAGTACGTGAATCTGGCAACGGATCCGGCCCATGCGGGGACGGTCAAGCAGCTGAAGCGGTTGATCCGCCGTACTGCCAGCCCGCCGGCCTCGCAGGAGTGAGAGGCCGGAGGAGGGAGCCGCACCGCCAGGTCGGTCATCTTGACATAACCATTGCAGGCATCATGATGCCTGGATGCGAACCACCTTGACGCTTGATCCCGATGTTGCCGCCAAGGCCCGGAAAGGTGCCGCACGCCTGGGCCGCCCGTTCAAGGACGTGATCAATCATGCGCTGCGCGTGGGGCTGGACCAGGTGCTCGCACCGCCGGCGGCACGCGCTTACCGGACCGAGCCGCGGCCACTGGGCCTGCGGGAGGGGTTGAATTACGATGACGTCGCCGGGTTGCTATCCGTGGGCGAAGGCGAGGAACACCGGTGATTCTCGTCGACGCCAACATTCCGCTTTACGCCGAGGATAGCCTGTCGGAGCACCACCACGCGATGCGAAGCTGGTGGGACGCGCGGCTGAGCGGTTCCGAGCCCGTGGCACTCTGCTGGCCGGTGGTGACGGCGTTCCTGCGCATCGGCACCAATCCGCGGATTCTCCGCCGGCCGCTGACGCTTCCCGAGGCCGTGGCGCGAGTGCAAAGCTGGCTCAACCAGCCCTGCGTCACGGTCATTCAGGCGGGTGACCAGCATTGGGGGATCTTCCAGCGGCTCCTCAAGGAAGGTCGTGCCACCGCCAACCTGGTCCCCGACGCCCATATCGCTGCGCTCGCGGTCGAGCACAACTGCGTCCTTTGCTCCACCGATGCCGACTTCGCCCGGTTCAAGAGTCTCAAGTGGCTGAACCCACTCGAGGAGGAGTGAGTTATAATTCGGCGATCCGGATGTTCCGGTATTCGCACTTCATTTCCGCCTTCGCATGGATCTGGAGACCGAGCGGCGCGGCGCCAGCGAACCGGTCATCGGTGTATTCCGAGGCTTTCACGCCATTGATCCAGCAGGTGAACGTGTTGCCCTTCGCCTGAACCCGGATCGTGTTCCACTCGCCCTCGGGCTTCATCAGTTCCTTCGCATTCTTCGCCTGGCCGGCCTCGGGGTACGCCGGCTTGCCGCCGGTGTAGAACGAACCGGACATATCCACGCGCAAACTGCCCGAGACGCCGAGCTGCAGCTGAATCGCCGGCTTCCGCATCTGGAGCCCGGTGTCGACGCCGCGCGGGGTCGTCGTCTTCCAGCGCACGTCGAACTCGATCACGAAGTCCTTGTACTCCTTTTCCGTCCAAAGGTAATGCCCCGTCTGGGCGGCGTCGTTCTCGCCAATCAGCACGCCGTTCTCGACCCGCCAGAACGGCTTTGCGCCCTCGGCCTTGAAATTCGTGAGGTCCTTCCCGTTGAAGAGCGGGACGAGACGCGGCTCGGCGGCGTCGCTGCGCACAATGGCCGTGAGCGCGAGAACTGAGGCGAGAATGGCTGAACGAGGGGAGGGTTTCATGTGAAGCACCGTCGAGGGTGATGCGCCGCGTGCCACGGGCAAGCCGATTGCGGCGGTTGCAGGGACAAAGGACCGGACCAGGGACCAAGGACCAAGGACCAGGGACCAGGGACGGAGGACGCCCTTCGACGCGCTTCGCTTGCTCAGGGTCGCTTCGCGAGAGGACGCCCTTCGACGCGCTTCGCTTGTTCAGGGTCGCTTCGCGAGAGGACGGCGATCGATTGGTCCGGCCTGCGAAGCCTGTGGCGAAGCAGGCCGCCCCGACCGCGAAGCCCTATCCGCTTCGCAGAATGAAAATATCCCATCGGGTCTGCGGGCGATGCGGAGCCGGTTCGACGGGTTGAAAATCCTGAGCCCGCCGAAGGGCTCACGGTCCCGAGCCTGCCGAGGGGGTCGTCACTCCATGAAGGTCATTCAGACTGAAAAGTGGACGCCACGGAGGGCGTCCCTCCATGACGGTCATTCCGACTATGGAGGGCCGTGCTCCGTCACGGCCGCTACGTTCCGAGCTTCGTACATGGAGGGCCGTGCTCCGTCACGGCCGAATGCTCGCTACTCGCTACTCGATGCTCGCTACTGGTTCGGTTGCGGCTGCTGCGCTTCGTTAGTGATAGAACATCGCCTCGTTGGCCTGGAAAAGCGCATGCGCGAGCTTCGCCCAGGCATTGAGCGGCACCGGGCTGCCGGTTGCACCACCAACCTGAGCGGAGAATCGGCCCTGCGCGCGGCCGGGCATCTTTGCCAGCCGGGCGCCCGGCCTGGCCTTGTTCGCGGCGCGCTTCGCCGACCCGGTTTCAGGCTGTTCCAATCCGGTCCCGCCTGGATTTCCGGCGACATACCGCAACCCGAGCGCCACCTCGTCCGGCGTCGGCCAACGCTGGTAAATCGCCAGATAAAGCGCGGTGACCCGCTGTTCGTCCGATTTCAGCCCGGCGAACCCCGGCTTGGCCGCGAGCTTCCGCGCGGTCTCCATCACCATCGGGCTGTTCATCAGGAAAAGCGCCTGCTGCGGCACGAGCGTCAGGTGACGGCGGCCAGACGGGACGTCGGGACTCGGAAAATCGAACTGAGTCAACAGCTCGGGCGGGTTCCGCCGATCGATTAGGGTGTAGATCGCCCGCCGCTGCGCAAAATCGCTGCTGCTGATCGGCACGGGTTTGCCTCCCCGGCCCAGGTCGAGCTCGCCGGCAATCGCGAGCAGGCTTTCATGCATCTGTTCGAACGTGAACCGGCGCAGGTTGTACCTCCAGAAGAGCCGGTTGTCCGGATCCTGCTCGGCGAAAGCCGGATTGCTCCCGCTGGACTGTCCGTAGGTTGCGCTGAGAACGATCTGCCGGTGCAGCGTTTTGATCGACCAGCCGTTCTCGACGAACGTCGCCGCCAGCCAGTCGAGCAGCTCGGGGTGCGTCGGCGGCGAGGACATGTTCCCGAGATCGTCCGGCGTGGCGACGAACCCCTCGCCCCAGAGCTTCTGCCACATCCGGTTCACGAGCACGCGGGCGGTCAGCGGATTCGACGGATCGGCGATGGCCCGGGCGAGCTCGAGCCGGCCGGAGCCGTTCTTCCAGATCGGCCGGTTCCTGGGGTCCGGAGAAAGCACCTCGAGAAACCGGCGCGGCACGACCTCGCCGCGGTTTCCCGCCTCGCCCCGCAGCAGCACGGGGAAATCGCGCGGCCGGCGCACGTCCGCCAGCGCATTGACCCGGGCCGGCGCGCCCGGATGGGTGGTTTCGAGATCGCCGTACGCGCGCTGCAGTTCGCGATCCCGGCGGACGAGCTCGCGGCGCTTCTGCGGATCCACCACCGGGCCGCTGGCGGGCCGGCGGGCCCCTTTCCCAGGAGCCGCCCCGCGGGCGGATCGGCGCAATTCCAGCCGCTCGGCTTCCAGCGCCTCGGTGCGCTGATCGAGACTCCCGAGCTGCGCCAGGTAATCGCGCAGTTCCGAAGTGTCGGGAACATCCGGGAGCAGGGTGGGCAGCTCGCGTGGCTGTACGCTGTTCGCAAATACACCGTAAAGGGAGTAGTAGTCCCGGGTCGGAATCGGATCGAACTTGTGGTCGTGGCAGCGGGCGCAGGAGACGGTGAGCCCGAGGAACGCCTTCGTCGTCACGTCGATCTGATCGCCGATCACGTCGTCGCGCCGGCCGTCGAACGTGTTGCCGAGCGTCAGGAACCCCAGCGCCGCCAGCGGCGAGCGGTGCGTGGGCGCGGGCGCGCCGGACTGCTTTGCCCGCTGCTCGAGCGCCGCCTGCACGCGGTCGCCCGCCAGTTGCTGGACGATGAATTCATCGTACGGCAGATCGGCATTGAAGGCCGCGATCACCCAGTCGCGATAGGTCCAGGCATGGGGATAACGCGGATCCTCCTGCCGCGCCGGATCGCCCTTGGTGTCGGAATAGCGCGCCACATCGAGCCAGTGGCGGGCCCAGTGCTCGCCGTACTGTGGCGACGCGAGCAGCCGATCGACCACCTGCTCCAGCGCGCCGGGATCTGGATCCTCGACAAATGCCTGGACCTCGAGCGCGGTGGGCGGCAGTCCGACGAGATCGAAATAAACCCGGCGGATCAGCGTGGCCCGGTCCGCCGGCGGACTGGGCGTCATCCCGTGCGCCTCGAGCTTCGCCAGGACAAAATGGTCGATCGGATTCCGCGGCCATGACTTGTCCGTCACCGCCGGAAGCTCCGGCTTCTGGACGGGCTGAAATGCCCAGTGCGCACGACCGACGCCGCCATAGCCGGCTGAACTCCCCGCTGCGACCAGCGTCCGCGGATCCGGGGCCCCGCGGCGGACCCACTCGGTGAGATCGGCAATTTGCCGGTCGCTGAGCTTCTCGCCCTTCGGCGGCATCTGCAGGTCCTCGTCTGTGTACCGGATCGCCTGGACCAGCAGCGAATCGTCCGGATCTCCAGGAGTGATGACCGAACCGGAGTTTCCGCCATGCAGGAGCGCTTCCCGGGAATCGAGGAGCAGCCCGCCGCGAACCTTGTCGGCCTCCTTGCTGTGACAGGGATAGCAATGCTCGATCAGGACCGGCCGGACGCGCGACTCGAAGAATTCAAGATCGGCGGCGGAAAGGGCAACCGAGTTCGGAGTTTGGGGTTTGGATTTTGGAGTTGGAGCGGCGGCGGTGAGGGAGGCCGTCAGGGTGAGGAGGCAGAGGGTTGCGAAGGAGGGGAGGAGTCTGGGGAGGCGGTTGCGGCAAGGTAGCGCCAGTCTCCGACTGGCGGACGCTGGTTGAAAACCGGCGCTACGGCGAACGCCGCCAAGACTGGGTTGGGCTGCTGCACGGGCAGAGCGCTGAAATCGATCCGAATCGTTCATGTGTTGGGACGATTTGATGGAGCAGCGGCAACGGAAAAGCATCATGCTCGCTACCCGCTACTCGATGCTCGCTACTGTTTCAGTTGCGGCGATCGCGTCAGGAAATGGCCGGGCCGCAGGAGTGAACCGTGACGCGACCGTGTTCATGCGAGAATCGGTTTCACCACATTGCCGGCCACATCGGTCAGCCGGAAATCGCGGCCATTGAAACGGTAGGTCAGCTTCGTGTGGTCCAGGCCCAGGCAGTGGAGGATCGTCGCATGCAGATCGTGCACGTGGACCCGGTCCTGCACGGCGGCCGCGCCGAACTCGTCCGTGGCCCCGTGGACGACGCCACCCTTGACGCCGCCGCCGGCCATCACGACCGAGAAGGCCTTCGCGTTGTGATCGCGGCCCGGATCGTCATAGCCGTTGCGATCGCGCGTGGGCTTGCGTCCAAACTCGCCGCCCCAGACGACCAGCGTCGAGTCGAGCAGACCGCGCTGTTTCAAGTCATGCAGCAGCGCGGCGAGCGGCTGGTCGATTTCGCCCGCCTTCTCGGCCAGCCGCGTCTGCAGCTGCTGGTGATGGTCCCAGCCGTCGTGCCAGACCTGCACCACGCGGACGCCCCGCTCGACCAGCCGGCGGGCGACAAGGAGCTGCTTGCCCTGCTCGGTGCTGCCGTAGGCCGCGCGCGTGTCGGCCGATTCCTTGCTGATGTCGAACACGTCGAGCGCCTCCGCCTGCATCCGGAAGGCGGTTTCGAAGCTCTCGAGCCGGGTTTCGAGTGCGGCATCGCGCTGGAGATTCCGGGCGTGGAGTTCGTTGAGCTGGTGGATGAAATCGAGCTGCCGGCGCTGTTCCGACTTCGAGAGCGAGGGGTTGCGGATGTTCTGGATCATCTGCGGCACCGTCGGCGCCTGCGTGTTGATGCTCACGCCCTGGTAGACGCCGGGCAGGAAAGACGCGTGGTAATTCGAGGCGCCTCCCGGTGGAATCCGTCCCCCGCGCAAGGCGATGAAGCCGGGAAGATTCCGGTTCTCCGTTCCGAGTCCGTAGACCAGCCATGAACCCATGCTCGGCTTCGAAATCCGGAGCGAGCCCGTGTTCATGAACACGGTCGCGACCTCGTGGGCGGGGATGTCCGTCCACATCGAGCGGATGACGGCGAGGTCGTCGGCGTGCGCGGCGGTGCGGGCGAAGAGTTCGCTGACTTCGAGTCCGCTCCGGCCGTGTTTGGAAAACCGGAACGGGCTGCCCATGGCGACGCCGTCGCCGCCGATTGATTTTCCGTCCATCCGGCCGAGCGCGGGCTTGGGATCCCAGGTGTCGATGTGCGAGGGGGCGCCCTGCGCGAAGATGTGGATGATAGCGCGGGCCTTGCCGGCAAAATGCGGCGCGCGCGGCAGCAGCGGGCCCGGCCGGCCGGCGGCGGCCGATGGCGCGGCTCCGACGAGGTCGCGGGGATCGAGCAGCCCGGCGAGGGCGAGTCCGCCCATGCCCATCCCGACGCGGTTGAGGAACTGGCGGCGGGTGAGAAAGTAATCCTCGGGGTTCGTGGAAATGCCGCGACAGGGGGAATCGTGCGCAGAACTGTCGTGCGGATCGCCGGGAAGCTGGGACATGGGAGGATGGGTTTCGCCGGCAGGATTGCCGGGGGTGGGTTCCGGGGAAGACGGCGCGCGCAGCGGCCGGTTTCAAGAAAGTAACCGCGAATGGACGCCAAGGTGCGCGAAGGGTGGCCAACCGCGAATGAACGCCAATGGACGCGAAGGTGGGCGAATCTGAATACTCGATTCTGGATTCCCAGGCTTCGGACGACTGAGGACCGACGACCGACGACCGACGACCGCCCAGCCAAGCCAACCGCGCATGGACGCAAATGAGCGCGAATGGCCCAAGCCCTTGAACAGAAGCCAATCCGAGATCAGCAGAGGGCTCCACTCCGGTGAAACGGTAATTCGGTCGTCGGTGAAACGGTGAAGCCGTAAGTGCCATTCGCATCAGCTCCAGATTTTTCTGACCCCATCAGCGAAAATCCGCGCTATCCGCGGTCAAACGCCTGGCGGCTTTCCGATTCGACGCGAAGCTCGCGAGGGATCCGGCGAGGTTCTCGCGAAGCGACCCTGAGCAACCGAAGCGCTCTCCTACTCAAGATGCCGTTCGAGAAACTCCATGATTCCGCCAAAAGCGCGCACCTCTTCCTGATGCCGCTTGCGCGCGATCATTTCCACCGAGGTTCCCTTGTCCTTTGGCGGAAGCCCCTTCTCGAACTCGAAGGGCGCGCCGGACTGCTTCAGCGTGCGCTCCACCTTGCCGCCTTCGCGTTCGACCAGGAATACCGAATCGTAGAAGTGAAATGATGGCACCTTGACCCGGCTGAGGAGGGCGGCCGGATCGAGGTTCCAGCTGTAGGCGCGGAGCTTCGACTCCTGCGTCACCCCGAGCCAGCGGGCACTCTGCTCCGCATGATCCAGCGCCAGATCTTCGGGCCGGAAAGCGCCGCGATTCATCGGCGTGTTCACGTTTACCCACGCCGCGAATCGAGCCTCATTGCGCGTCAGGGCGTAGACGGCCAGGATGCCTCCGAGATCCCGACCATAGATCGCGACCTTGGCCGGATCGATCCAGCCTTCCGCGCCGGCATGGGCAACGCCGTCGGCAATATCGTCTGCCATGAGGGTATCCAGCGCCGCCTCGCCCGCGGCCGCAAAGCTTCGACCGAAGCCATCGACGCCTCGCTGATTGACCTGAACGACGGCGAAACCGCGGCTGGTTATTAGTTGGATATAGGGATTGAATCCGGTGTCACTGCGCACGTTGATGCCCCGCCGGGTGTAAACGACCGCTGGAAGCGGGAGCGGACGGTCACGGGGAATGTGAATTACTCCCGTCAGCCGAATCCCGTCCCGGTTAAGGAAGGAGAATCGCTTGCCCGGAGTAAGATCGGAGTTCTTCACTCCCGCCTGGCCGCTTCCCAATGGCGTAAGCTTTCGCGCGCTGCGATCCAGCAGCCAATATCGCATGGGTTCATGCTCCTGACGTGACGCGATGAGGAGCCGCGACTCGTCGGCTGATGCGCTGAGGAGATCGTTGATTGTCCCGGGCAGGGCGGCGTCGATTTCAGCGACGAGCCTTTCGTCCTTGTCCAAATACTGGTACCGGAGGCGATCGGCTTCGTAGGCGATGACCCGCACCCGGTTGGGATCGTCGCCCCATGCCAGCAGGTTGAACGAATCGGTTTCAGGTGAATGGAACACCAGGTCGTCCGCACCCGTTGTGGGATCCCGCACCACCACCCTCGCGGTATCGCTGGTGGTGAAGTCGACGCCCAGGATGCGACGCTGGTCATCATGCACCGCCGCGGGCATGAAATCCGGCAGTCGCCCGCCTCCGAGGGAGGTCTTGTGCCACGGGGACCCCAATGCCGGCCGGGAGAGCATGAACCATTCTTCGCCGAGCAGTCCGAAGCCGGCGACGGCCTCGCTGTTTCGATTGACAAGCCATCGGTGAATATAACCCGGGTTTTCCTCGAGGACCGTGCTTTTCCCGGTGATGACATTGAGCCGGCGCAGATCAAAGCCCGTCTTGGTCCCCATCGAAACGATCATGTGGGCCGGATCGGCCCGCAGCGGGTCGACCACCCGCGCCCGGCGGCTGTTGAAGGCGAAGAGAAAGTTCACCTTCCTGGTCTGCAGATCGAAGGAACGAAAAAAGGCGTTGTGGTGAAAATCGCGGACGAGAAAGAGCAGATGATTGTTCCCCTTCCACCACATCCTGATGGGTGTGGCGTCGTCAAAGGTAACCGCGGGTTCCGGACGCATCGTCGCAAGATCGATGATGACGGCGATTTCGTGAAAGTCGTGTGAGGTGACCAGGGCGAGCTTCTGCCCGTCGGGTGAAAGTTGGAGAAACTGGATCGAAGGCGGAGCCAGGAACGCCTCCACGGATGGCGGCTCGCTGGCGCGGGCAGCGCTTCCCAGAGCGAGGAAAAGGCTGAGCGCGCCGACGCACCGTCCCAACCTCCTCGCTCCAGAAACTCTTGACGCACTCTTCGCGGAACAATCGGTTCCGGAATGAACAACAGGTTCCGGCGGAGACATATTGCTCCAGAGGCAATATGCTATTGAGCCCGGCTCACAAGTTGGAAACGGGCAGGATGACTGAGGACCGACGACCGCCCAGCCAGGCCAACCGCGCATGGACGCCAATGAACGCGAATATGGAGTGGTTCAGTTGCGTCACCGCTTTCGCTCGTGCGAGCCGGCCGTGAGCTTTTGCGAAATCCACGGTCCTTTCCCGATCCGCCACCAGTCGGTGCCGTCCGGGACCGGCGACGCCAGATCATAGGCGCCGATGTCCGGACCGGCGAGAACCGCGCTGCTGCCGGCGCCGATTCGGAAATCGTTTGCCGCCGGATCGACAAACCGCGGATCCCCCTCGCGGGGGTTCGTCCCCATGGCGGGAGCGTCGTTTTGGAAGAACAGATTCTCGTCGATCACGATCCGGCTGTCCGCAGACGCGGAAAGCAGCCGCGGGCTGAACAGCCGGTCGTTGTTCACGAAGATATTGCGCCGGATGCTGATCGTGCTCGGCAGATCGTCGAACCCCAGGGTCTTCCCAGCGGGGTTCTGGATGGCAATCACCTCCCGCTGATCCCGGAAGACATTGTGCTCGATGTTGAGATTCCACTGCGGGTTGCTGAGCACGATCGCCTCGCTGTGCCGGTTGCCGGAAATCACATTGTAGCGGATGCTGATGTTCTGCATCCGGGCGCCGCCCTTGCCGAGGATGAAGGCGGCTCCCGTGGTGATGTTCTCGATGATGTTGTACTCGTAGGTCTGGCCGCCGAACCGGTAGTCGCCGGACTCGTCGGCGTGCTCCCGGCCGGTCTCGATCATGAAGACGCTGCCGCGGGCGTAGGGTGAATTTCCCTGGCCGGTGAAGTAATTGCCGCGCACCTGGAAATTGCGCGTGTTTCGGGTGTTGATGATCGACACGCAGGCCGCCGGTCCCGCCCACGGCCCGGCGTGGTCAATGACCTCGTTGTACTCGAAACGGTGATTGTCCCCGTGCAGCTGGCACACCTCGCGGCTCGGCCGGAAGAACACGTTGTGCCGCACAATCCAGTCGGATCGGTCCTCGTAGCGTGGAAAATTCTGGCCCTGCTCCTCCGCGAAGACGGTGTTGCCGTCGAGCAGTATCTGCATCCAGCCGTAGTTGCACTGGTTGTCCTCGAAGAGCACATGCCGCTGCCGGATGCGCGCCTCCTGGCTGGGGTAGCCGCGGCGGACGAACTCGAACAATTTGTTGAACATCCGGAATTCGATGCCGCGGAATCCGGCATATTCCATGTTGCCGTCGAAGAGCGCCCGGCCTTCGCCATCGAGGTGGAGGGTGCCGATCGGATACTCTTCCGGGCCGCCGTACCAGGTCTCGATTTTACTGCGGTTCGGATTCGCGTCGCGCAGCGGCCGGAAGTAGAGGACGCCGCTGTCCTGATCATAATAACGCGTTCCGGGCGCATCGATCTGTTCGGGCGCATCGGCCCAGAGGGTTGGCTCGCCATCCTGCAGGAGCATGTAGGGCGCGACGGTGAAGCGGGTCGTGTCGGGCGTGGCGTCCTTGTTGCTGATCGGAAATTTGACCATCCTGGTCCACGGCCAGAGGTTCTGGTGGGTCCATTCCAGCTGGGTGTATCCCGGCTGCGTGGTCCAGACGCCGCGAAGGGTGGGGTGGCGGACCCACGGGGTGTCGATCACCCAGGCGTCGTCGAAAATCACGCGCTCGTACCAGCGGCCGCTCTTCCGTTGCACCGCGCCCGGTGCTCCCGGGTCGGCGGGCATCGCCGAGATGAGCGCATAGTTTGCGGGCGTGCCCTTCAGGTTCACCCGGTACAGGGTTCGATTCGAGGTCTTTCGGTACACCCCGGCCCGGAGGTAGATGCGATCGGACCGCGTGCCGTCCTCGACCCGGCGTGCCACCACCTCGAGCGCGTGGTCGAGCGTGCGAAACGGGGAGCCGAGGCTGCCGTCATGGGCGTCGTTGCCCCTGGCGGGATCGACGTGGAATGTCTGCGGCGGCGGGGCTCCGCGGCTGACGGAGCACAACAGGACCAGGGCAAGGGCGGCGGCGAGAGTGTGGTTGAACACGTGTGGCGTGGGATTGCGGATGCGGATTCGAGGCCGTCAGAGGAGCCGGATCCGGCAAGCATTTTCTCGGTCTTGCCGCGGATTTCCTCCTGTTGAACGGCTTGGGCCAGGCAGGGTAACCGCGAATGGACGCCAATGGACGCGAAGGCGCGCGAAAGATCCAGCGAGGTTCCGACATTCGAGATCCGACCTCCGACCTCTGAACTCCGACCTCTCGCGAAGCGACCCTGAGCAAGCGAAGCGCGTCGAGGGGCGACTCCTGGCTCTGGCTCGTCACTCAAGCTGCCAGGTCGAGCCGGGTTCCGGCATCGGACGACTGAGGACCGACGACCGACGACCGCCCAGCCAGGTCAACCGCGAATGGACGCCAATGGACGCGAAGGCGGGTCTATTTGACCTGACCAGATTGTCCCGACCTGCCCCGCGGCGGCAGCACCCATCCGGCCGACGCCTCCTTCCTCATCTCCGCGGCCGTCGCACGGTGACGCGGATCCTGCGCGAGGTTCGTCTCCTCGTCCGGATCGTTCTCCATGTCGTACAGGAACTCCTCCCCGTCGCGGTAAAAGAAATATTTCCAGCGCGCCGTGCGAATCATCCGGCCCGCAAACCCGCTGCGGAAATTCTCCGACAGCGCCCGCCGCCCGTTCCCGTCATCCCGGCCCGTCATGACCGGCACAAGGCTGCTGCCCTCGAGCCCCGCCGGCGCCGGCAGCCCGCACAGTTCCGCCAGCGTCGGGAAGATGTCCATGTTCATCGCCGGTGCGGCCACCACCCGGCCCTGCGGCAGCCGCTTGGGAAACGTCCAGATGAACGGAATCCTTACGGAACCCTCCTGGAAGGCGTTCTTGTACCAGATCCCCCGCTCGCCGAGCATCTCGCCATGATCCGCGGTATAGACGATGATGGTGTCGTCCCGCAGGCCGAGTTCCTCCAGCTTCCGCACAATCCGGCCAAACTCCTCGTCCACATAGGTGACCATCCCGTAATAAAGCTCCCGGGCCCGCACGATCTCCGCCTCGCTCGCCTCGGCATGCCGGTAGGTTGCCCGCTCCTTCCGTGAAATGGCCGGCAGTTCCGCGATGTGCCGGTCGGTCGCTCGCGGCGGCAGCCCGACCCGGCCGCGGTACATCTCGTGGTACTTCGGCTGGATCGTGAACGGGAAATGCGGCTTCACGAATGACACGCCGAGGAAGAATTTCCGGTCGCGGTTCTTCTCCAGGAAATCCAGCGCCTCGTTCGCCGTGATGTGATCCGTGTTCTGTTCCACCGGCCAGGTCGACACCGCCGAGTCCTGCGGCAGCCGGCCAAACGTCCGCTCGACCTTCTCGAACCCCTGCCGTTGGTCGCTTTCGCCCGTTCGCGGAAAACGCGGGTTCCCCCAGTGCGTCTTGCCGAACCACGCCGCCTCGTAACCAGCCGTGATGAACAGGTCGGCCAGCGTCGTGACGCCCTCGTACTTCTGCGTGTTGGCATTGCCGAACTGGTGAAGGTTCGACGGCATCCGGCCGCTCACGAGCGAGACCCGCGACGGCACGCAGATGGGGTTCTGGCAATAGGCCGCGGTGAAACGGACGCCGGAGGCCGCGAGCGCGTCGAGGGTGGGCGTCCGCACCACGGGATCGCCGTAGCAGCCGGTGATCGCCGCGTTGTGCTCGTCGGTCATCAGCACGAGGACATTGAACTTTCCGCCGGCCGCGGCGGCAGGCTGTCCGGAAAGGTTCGGGATGAGAAGCGCGGCCGCAAGGGCGGCCAGGAACGCGGGGAGAAAGCGTGACATGGTTTTCACGAGGCTGGATTCGGACTCCCGGGTTCTGCCATGAGTGGGAGGGGAGACAAGCTTGCGTGAGCCATGCGGGAGGAGCCAGGAGCGCATCAGCGGGCCAATCGCCGTTCGAGCGTGCTGGCCTGCTCGCAGCAGGCGGATTTGCGCCTGGGATCGACGATTTCGCGCGCGGCGGCCTCGCCGAGTTCAGCGGCAATCTTGGACAGCGCGGTGCGACGCCCCGGCGTCTGCGCCGCTTCCCCAATCCTTTCGCAGGCCCAGAGCAGCCGTTCCAGAATGACGGCATTGCCGCCCGCGCTGTCGCGAATCTCCGTGAACGCGAGCCGCAGGTGCTCGTCGAAGTCCGGCCGGAGCGCGATGACCCGCAGCCTGCCGTCGTGCTGGCGGCAGCGCGACTCGGGATGGCGGGCCGCGGCGTGCCGCAGGAGGTCCGTCAGATAATTGATGCAGAGCACCGCGGTCGTGGTGTCGTTCAGCGAGGGTGAGAGGGCGCGCAAGGCGACATCCACAATCTGACGGATCCCGAAGGCGGCATCCTGCTCCACCGTGCGGCTGCGGTTGATTGTGAAGGCGGCGCGCACGGCAGTCTCGAGCTGATCCGGGAGCGGCCCGTTGCGCTGGATCGAGACGAGTGGCGTTCCGGCGACGACGAACTCTCCGATCCGATATTCCATTCGAATCACGCAGTCGTGGTTCACGGCAGCCGCGAGCAGCGCGCCTTCGTTGACGAGCTGGAGCATGCCGGAGGCGGGCGCCGCAACCGGCTGCCACAAGCCATCCCGCAGCCCTGCCTCCTCCGGCGCCGCCTCCTCGCCGACGTCCTTCGGGAAAAGTTCGCCGATGGCATGGTGGGTCTCCGCCGCGATCACGGCGACGATGGACGAGGCCTGGATGGCATTGGCCACGTGGTGAATGAAATAGATCAGGCAGCCGACGCCGACCAGGGCCAGCACCACGCCGAAGGCGACGGCAATGGCGGGGACGAATCCGTCCTCCTCTCCGCCCCGCACGAGGGGCAGCACCACGAGGCAGTACGCGAACACGCCGACAAAGATGCCGAGGACAACCTGATTTCCGCGATCCCGCATGAAGTGACGCAGGACGCGAGGCGAGTATTGCGAGGACGCGAGCGAGAGGGCGACGATCGTGACGGAGAAGGCGACTCCGGCCACGGTGATCATGGAACTCGCGATGGCGGAGAGCATCGCGCGCGAGCCCTCCGCGCTGAATCCGAAGAACCGGGGCAATGAGTCCTGCGGGTACATGCGGCCAAGTTCCGCCAGACCCAGTCCGAGCGCGATGGCCCCGAGCACCAAGATCGTGGGGACGAACCAGAGGCTGGAGCGGAGGCTGACCCAGAATGCCGCGAGCCGGTGCATGACCCTCCAGTCAGCCCCGGGGTGAAGATGTTCACGGCCTTGAACTTTCGCGTTCATTGGCGTCCATTCGCGGTTACACAGCAATCGCGCAAGCTCGGCACGGTTGAAGCCCGGACTTTGAACAGGAGGCAACGGAGGAAACGGAGCCCGGAGAATGTCGGTGAAACGGTGAACCGAAAGCCGCATCAGCGAAGATTGGTTCGAACATCAGCGTTCCAAGACTCTCCTGAAACCCGAGGAGGGGAACGCAGATTCCCAAGCCAATCTGCGCTGATAGGGGAACGGCATTTTACCGGGAACAAGCCCTCCGGCTGGGCTCGGATCGGCTCCGGTTCCGAGGGCTCGAGGCCATTCGCGTCCATTGGCGTCCATTCGCGGTTGGCCTGCTTGGACATGGGTTCAGCAGTTCAGCGGTTCACGGTTGGGCGGGGAGTTTGGCGTTCGGGGTTTGGAGTTCGGAGTTTGGAGTGGGGGAGTGAGAATTCAGAATTCAGAATCGGGAAGGTCGCTTCGCGAGCCTTCGCGGTTCTTGCCAACCGCCAATCGACGCCAATTCACCCGAAAGGCGCGCAGGTCCCGCCGCGCACGAGGGAGTCGAAATGATTGTCCGGATTCGGCTGTGGAGATGGAATGCGCACTCCAAAGCGACTTCATCAAAATGAACATCCTCGAGGTAATCATCCGTGAGATCCTGGGTTCCATCGTCATTGCAGCTGCATTTTTCCTGCCGATGATCGTCGCAGGATTCGTGCTGTATCGCTTGAAGAGAAAGTATGCTGACGCGGCATCAGAACCCTTCAAGCAACTGCCGCTGCGCCCGCCGGGAGAATCCTTGCGGCTCGAGATTGATCGCATGAGTGAAAAGTTCGACGATCACCTTCTGACTGTAGCGGCGACAGCTGCGGGTGGGTGCATGCTGACGATAACGGCACCGAGTTCCCTGCGAGGGACGGTGGGCGCCTTGGCCTTCGCCATAGTCGTTGCCGTGACCTTCTGGCAGTGGCAAAAATTGAAAATGCTGGTCCGCCGGTTGTGGGACTTTCGACTCGGCTTCAAAGGCGAGCGGGTCGTCGGCGAGGAGCTGAACCAGCTGCTGGCATCGGGCTTCAAGGTGTTTCACGATGTCCCTTTTGAAGGGTTCAATATCGATCACGTGCTGGTGGGTACGCCGGGACTCTATGCGATCGAGACGAAGACGCGGCGCAAACCGGCCGACATCAAAGGGCAGGAGAAGGCAACGGTGACCTTTGACGGCGAGACATTGCTCTTTCCGAAGGGCTACCGGGATCGTGACGCGCTGGATCAGGCACGCCGAAATGCACGTACGCTGGCGGAGTGGCTCACGAAGGCCACCGGCGAACGGGTGCTCGCAAATGCGATCCTGACGCTTCCGGGGTGGTGGGTGGCTCGAAAGACGGTGGCTGACGTGAACGTGCTCAATCCGGAAGAGATCAAGCATTCGTTCCCGAACCAGCCCAGGCAGCCGCTTTCGCCGGAACAGGTTCAGCGTATCGCGCATCAGCTCACCCAAAGATGCCGGTTAACGGCCAAGGCATAGAGCGCCAGGACGGGACTGACCGGCTAGACGAGGGGAAAGGTCCCGCCTGCGGTTCTCCGGTCGCCTTCAGAGCCAGGATGCGTGGCAATGTCATTTGTGTTGGACCGGCTCGACGTTGACACCGGCATGGCTCGACGTGCCGCACGTCTTCATTGAGGCTCCTCGGCACCAGCCATGAGATTCAACTTGCTACCATGTGACGGTGCTCGAGGTCGCGTCGTCATCCGCGACAGTCGAAGAACTCATCCAGATGGAAAGTCGGTGGAAAACGAAGCTGCGGTCACGTGAATTCGGACTGAACGCGAATTGAGCGGGTTCCGTTGACGCGCTGCCTGGGTGCTTCGACGGTTTAGCGGTTCGAAAGAGGATCTACTTCGCGCCGGAATAATTCAGCTTCCCGCGGCAGCGGGGATACCGCGAGCAGCCCCAGAAGGGCGTGAAATTTCCTTCTTTCCAGAGCATTGGCGACTCGCATTTCGGACAGTGGTGTTGGCGGGTATCGAGCACTGCCTCGAGCTGCGTCGGCGTGAGCTGAAAGGCCGCGCTCTTGGCGAGTTCATCACCGTTCACGAGCGTGATGTCGTGCTCGGCCGCGAACCGCGCGGCGGGCTCTGTCCAGCCCTTCAATGTGTAGATGGCACCCTGACGCACGCCGTGGTGGGTCATGCTGCCGAGCATTTCTCGGACGACCCTTTCCTGCACGGTCCACGTCCGCCAGTGCTTGCATTGAATGAGCGCGCGGCCGCCATCCTTGGTGACGATCAGGTCGACGCCGCCATCCGGCTGGGCACCGCCTTTTCGTTCGACGGCGAAACCGTCCGCAGTGAGAAGGGCGGCACAGAACTTTTCGAACTGGTACCAATCAATTTCCTCGAGCGCGGTCCGGATTGTCCCGAAGTCCCAGATCTTCGGCGCCGTATGCGACGCGGTTGATTCGATGACGATCACGGGCGGCGAGTTTGGCGTGAAGCGCCTTGCGGGGTTCCCCACCGACGCGTCCGACGTTCGGAGAAACCCGCTGCGCCAGAGCTTCCTTCCGAGCAGAAATGCCACGAGCAGTGCAATTCCGCTGAACAGGACGACGAGCAGGAGCGAAAGCATGCCACCCAACACCTGGGGGAAGCCCTTCACCCCGCCGATGCCGAAGGCCGCCAACAACACCAAGCCCAGAACCGCCCCGGCAATCTCCTCCGCGTCGGATCGATTTCGTCTGCGTCGTCCCATTGGGCCGTCGAGCATGACACTCGGTCCGCCGGTTGCCAACCGCGCCGATTGCCGGAATTCCGGAAGTTTTCGTCTCTCCAACCGCACGAGCCGAAGGGGCCATCGCTCACCTTCCCACCTGACTGCTGCTGCCTGACACGTTGGTAAGCATGTTGGACTCGCCCGCAAGGCTGACATTCTGACGATCCCGCGCGGAGGCTTATGGAACAACGTGAGGTAAGGGGTAAGCGATGACCCCTTCGCCCCGACCGGCCATCGTGACAGGTGGATCATTCGACCTTGCCAGCGTCCAAGCCAACCGTCCGTTCCTCTAGGGTTTTCCAAGAAACCGCAAAAGGAGCTGTCGTGGTTAGAGGTTCGAATCCTGGCGTGAACCCCATCCGGTTCTGTGTACAGACAATCGAGTCTGGACATATCCCTCCGGCAGCCATCTTCTTAGGAACTCTGATCTCAATTCCACGTTTTACCCGAATGAAAATACCGGCCATCAAAATACACCAATGGTTGGATGATTGGGATAAGATCAAATTCGAAAAGAGCCTGAGACGGTCGAAGCCGGAACCGCACTTCTACTTGTTCGCTCTCCCCGCGCGCGACTTACGGGCGTTATGTGGAATCTATCCCCGCACCGCAGACGGTCGTAAGCGGGGGCAAGACGACACGGGTATTCAGAGACGACATGACGAGGATCGGTCAGCCGAAATTCAAGAATTCGTTCGCTTCGGGCACCCATGGGCCGGCCTCTCCAAGGCACAGCGAAAGTCCGACGACTATTCCGACCTCAAGAAGCCCGGGTGGCTGCCTACCGCAATTGTCGTAAACATCTTAAAGCCCGGCGACACTCGGAACAGTAAGTCGATTTCAAGCGCTGATTCTATACGCCTCGAATCAAGATCCGATACTTGTTCGATAGTGCTTCCGAATTCATTTTCCGGCCCTGAGTGGCGTGCCGCGAGCGGAGTTGCACCCATTGAAGTAATTGACGGCCAACATCGACTGTGGTCGTTTGAGGATCTTGACGCGAAAGGAGAATTCGAACTCCCGGTCGTCGCATTCTACGGTTTGGACGTGAGTTGGCAGGCGTATCTCTTCTACACGATTAACATCAAGCCGAAGAGAATCAACTCTAGCCTGGCGTTTGATTTGTATCCTCTACTTCGAACTGAGGATTGGCTCGAGAAATTCGAAGGTGCTGCAGTTTATCGTGAAACTCGCGCCCAAGAACTCGTCGATCTGCTCTACTCGCATCCGGAGAGCCCATGGCACAATAGAATCAATATGCTTGGGGAAAGTGGCCGGGGAGAAACAGTCACGCAAGCAGCTTGGATTCGATCTTTGCTGGCTACTTTTGTAAAGAGCTGGGAGGGCAAGCGTGTCAGTATCGGCGGAGTTTTTGGCGCACCGGTGGGTAGTCACAAGCAGGTGCTGCCGTGGTCGCGACATGAGCAAGCTGCGGTCTTGATATCCATTGGCCTGGCTTTCAAAGCCGCGGTCAAGTCAACCCGCACCGGATGGACTAAATCGCTGCGCGAGCAGAAACAGCAAGAATTGTTCAAGCCCGATGACGACCCGGCTTTCGCCGGTCGTCACACCCTGATTTCCCAAGATCAAGGTATTCGCGCTTTGCTAAACATTTCGAACGATTTCCTTTTTCTGCATGCAGATGATCTAAACCTTGAGTCGTGGGGGGATGGCGGGGACAAGGGCGATCCTGACGAGAGGTTAATCTCAACAGCCATTGCGTCGTTCAGCAAGACCCCGGCCCACTCGTTTCTCGAGTTTCTATCAATAGCATTAGCCGAATTTGATTGGCGCGCATCGAGCGCTCCCGGACTCACAGAAGACGAAAGTCTGAAGAAAGCTGCCTACCGGGGCAGTGGTGGTTATCGCGATCTCAGGCGACAGCTCCTTTTACATCTCGAAAAATACCGCGGTAATATCGGGAATCTGGCGAAGTCTGCGATTGATCAGCTCGGATACGACTGAGAATGTGCTAACCGGCTCAATTCTTGGCCTGTTCAATCAACGTGATGATGCTGCCACCGCGCGCGCATTCAACGATGCTGCAGGACATTGGGCCAATAATAGCTGGCTTCCGGAATCCAACCGATATAGACGCGATTGTATCGGTCGCCTGGCGGCTGATTTTGCGCCCAATAAGAAAATTCGGCACAAGCATTTGAGGGAGTATATCGCCGCATCTATTGTCGTTCATTGTTTCGATGGATGGTCCTATTTAGCGAGGGCACTCAACGCATTGCTTGTTGGCGATCACGATTGCGCCCGCCATCTCGGATACTACGCTGAACTTAGAGGAGCTATGTCCATCTTGGCAGCGAGCGGCGTCGGTGTCTTTAGCAATGAGCACGCTGCTATTGGGATTCGTGGGCGATGCGTGAAGGTCGCGGGGACGCGCAACCGACCAAATCGGCCCGTGGGCCCAGGCACGCATCAGTTCGTCTGGCACGCACTTCATTCTTGGAGCGATTCGCCCGGAGCCCGTGATGTCCTGTTTGCCTCCATTCGCGCCGGCGGCCAGCCTTTGGCCGAATGGTTAAAGCATTTTGCTAATAGCCCGGCGCTTGCTAGTAGCCTTGCTTCGAAATGGCTAATGGCGTGGGGCCTAGACATTGGTCGATTGGCACAGGATCGTGAGGCGCGAAACGTCTCGAGTTATCGCCCTACATCCTTCACGAGTTCGCGCGCCCCCCTCGTCAGCACTACTGTCGGTTTCATTTCTCGCATGTGGCGCGCTTGCGAACCGTCTACTGACAGTCCTTTCGCTCCCCTCGACCGGGAAATTACAAGAGCGTCGCTGAGAGAACTATTCAAAGCGACGCATGGCAGATCTCATAAACAGGCGGCTAAGAAGTTCTGCCTGCGAGTCGACTCAGTACTGCAATTTTTGCAGCCGGCCCATCAAACGGGGATGGACTGGCGCACCTACCTGTTACAACCAGTAGTCGACCCGCAAAGCCTCTTGGAAACTGCGGCTGGTATCGACGGACCAGAAACTTCTAGTCATGCCATGCAAGTTTTAGCTCGCGCGCTGCTGCTCCTGAGAGTCGCATCGGGGTGCGCCCAACGGTTGGTTCAAACAGTGCCGGTGGCACAGAAGACCGATTTAATCAACTTGCTTAGTCTGATCGGCGAAGATCGTGCTATCTGGGCGAAAGGTCAGATGCCGATCCCGGTAAGCGACCTTTGGAAGGATCCGTTTGACGCTCTGGACCAAGTCGAAAAGGACATGATTGCAATTACTTCGTTTTCGGAGCTGTGGCGGCGACAGGCGTTATCGGCATCCGTTTTAACTTCGTTTGAACGAGCTGGCTTTTGGGGCGTGTGCGCTTAATCCAGTCCAGCGGCCAACTTGCTGCTGTTGAAGACCTCAGGCTGTACCTTCTACCCTGTTCAGGCGGACAGTCTGGTGGCACGGAGTGGGTTGCCCCGAAATTTGGGAAATGCCGAGAGGACAGGCTTTGAATTTGGCAGTCCGAATCGCGCGTGAGGCGTCCGAAGGAAGGGAGTGAGGGGTCAGGTTTTAGGTCTTTCGTAAGCGTTCCACTTTGACGTCGGTGGAGGGGCGGGAGTTTACGAAAAGTGATCCTGCGGAGGGTCGCTGATTAGCGCACGTACAAGAGAACAGGATACGCGTGGAAGTTCTTGTCAGAACGG
>WYBX01000108.1 GCA_011525695.1 Verrucomicrobiia bacterium | reverse complement strand
TGATAGAGTGAACCTTCGAAAACATCGCCCAAATCCTCAATCGACAACGTCCGTTAATCGCCCGTGCCTCGCCTCATCACGAGGCACTTGTGAACGTGCGTTTTCGTCCGTGGGACCATAATGAAAATCGTGAATGATTTCCTCATGAACCCCAAACCACTCCTCCTTCTCCTGGGACTCGCCATTCCCGGTTCGCTCCTGTCCGCCGCCACCCTGCCCGCCTGGGCCGCAAAGAACCCTGCCGGCAATCCCGTGCGGATCGCGGTCGCAGCACCCGCCGGGTCCGAATACGCCCACCTTTCCTGGCCGAAGGTCATCCGCTCCCCCCAAGGCACCCTAATCCTGGGCTATAGCGCCGGCATCGGGCACAATATCGGCGGTTCCGGCCTGGCTGTGTCCCGGTCCACCAATGAAGGACGCAATTTCAGTGCACCGAAGCTCCTGATCCGGTTCCCAGCGGACGATCCGCGTTACCGGGATTGCGGCAACCTCGCGCTCGGCCAGGCAGACGATGGTTCCCTCCTCCTCCTGGCGATGGCCTACAATCGCGACGAGGGAAACCACATCTTCGGCTGGCGCTCCACGGATGACGGGATCACCTGGACCCGCACCGACACCTCCGCACTGGGCCCGAACAAGACCGGGTCGGTTTTCGGCAACATGATAACCATGGCCGGTGGTGGACTCGCGGTCTTCGGACATTACCGCAACGGATCCCAGCCGCACACGCAGGGAGTGTGGATTGCGGAAACCAACGATTCCGGCCGCTCCTGGAGCGCGGCTCGGCGCATCACGGAAGTCCACGCGGTCGAGCCCGCGGTCGTTCGCAGCGGCGGCCGGCTCGTGGGCTTCTTTCGGGGCGACAGCCAGAACGCCCGCGGCCGCCAGTACGTCGGGGTTTCCGACGACGATGGCACAACGTGGCGGACGGAGATCTCAGTCCTCGATGCCGAACATCCTGACCGTGCCCGGCTCGCCGCCCCGTTTGCGGTCGAGAATCCGAACCGGCCCGGCGAACTCCTGGTTCTCACCACCGAGCGCGCGGTGCCCGGAAACACTCCCGGGCGGATCTGGCTCTGGCGGGGCGATGCGAAAAAACTGGACTGGAAACGCGAGCGCGTGCTGCTGGAATTTCCCCGCATCGAAGGCGACCCCCACACGGATCTCGGCTACCCCTGGCTTCTGCATATGGGAGGCAACCGCTGGCAGATGTATTATTATCACGGCAATCCGCGCGGGGCGTGCCATATCTGGGTGACCGATGTCGCACTGTGAGCAATGGGACCATCGGTAATTGACGTCGCATCTGGAGGCGACCTTCCTCCTTCGCCGGACCTTCGGAGGACAGGCCGCATCGTCCCATGTACGAAATTCATTCGTGGAGGGACGACCTCCGCGTCGTCCGCAAATACAATTAGAAGCTTCGTTTTGGGTTTTCAGAACGGTCTTCGCGGCCGTGACGGAGCACGGCCCTCCACGTACGAGACTCGTTCATGGAGGGACGACCTCCGCGTTGTCCCCCACTGGTACGAACCCCCGTTCGAAATAAGCGAACCGATATGAATCCTTCCTCCCTGCTGCCAGCCCTTCTGTTCTCGCTTGTCCTTCCGCTCTGCCTGTCGGGGGCCGCCGTGGAAAAGCACGATCTTTTCGTCGCCGGAGAGGGCGGATATGCCGGTTATCGAATTCCGGCGCTGGTCGTCACGCCCCAGCAGTCGGTCCTCGCGATCTGCGAAGCCCGTCGGTCAACCCTGCGCGATTGGGGCCACATCGACCTGGTCATGCGGCGTAGCGTCGACGGCGGGCGCACCTGGGAACCGGCACGGGTTCTCGTTGGCCAGCGCGATCTGCCGCCCGACATCCAGCGCAACCCTGCCGCCGCCGAGCGAAGTCTGGGGCTGCCCGGAGCTTTCACGATCAATAATCCGAGTTGGATTGCCGACGGCTCCACTGCCGAAACGCACCTGCTCTTCTGCGCGGAATATGACCGTGCATTCATCATCACGACTCGCGACGGCGGCGCCACGTTCAGTCGTCCCCGGGAAATCACCCGGGCGTTCGAGACCTTCCGCACCCGGGACAACTATGCCTGGCGAGTCGTTGCGATCGGACCGGGACACGGCGTCCGGTTGTCGAGTGGGCGGCTGGTGGCACCCGTCTGGATCAGCCTGGGAGAAAGCAGCAGTGCCCACCACCCGTCGCATTGCGCAACAATCTACAGCGATGACCGCGGCGCCACCTGGCGCGCCGGGGAAATCATTGCCCGCAATTCGGATGATCTCCCCGATCCCAACGAAACGGCCATCGTGGAAATCGAGCCTGGCCGCGTGATGGTGAGTATCCGGAACGAGTCCCCGCGCAATCGGCGCGCGCTGGCCTGGAGTGCCGATGGAGCCACGGGCTGGAGCCGGCCGCAGTTTCACGAGGATCTCTGGGAGCCGATCTGCATGGCCGGCCTGACGCGACTCGATCCGGCCGCAGCCGACACCCGTGCGCGACTGATTTTCTCCAATCCCGCCTCGCTCGATCCAATTCCCGATGCTCCGGGCCGCGTGAATCGCCAGCGGATCAATCTTTCGCTCCGTTTCAGCCTCGATGCCGGGCAGAGCTGGTCGGCCCCGAAACTCCTCGAGGCAGGCCCCAGTGCGTACAGTGACCTCGCCGTGACACCGGATGAGACGGTCCTCTGCCTTTATGAGCGCGGCAGCCAAGGCCCGTACGACAAGATCACGATCGCGCGCATTCCGGCAGCCTGGCTGTTCGAAACGCGCCGGTGATCGAACTCAAGACACCGCACTGCTCGGACCCTCCGCACAAGCGAAAGATTCGTTGGAGCCGCGACGCCCTCGTCGCGGACGAATGCATCACAGAATGACGATAGCGCGGCGGGGGTGCCGAATCGCCAACATCAATTTCCATCATCATCACTTCTCAGCGGTTGCTCAGAAGAACTGGTCTCATCGTGGAGCCAGCGAGTGGGCTTTCCCACCATTCCGCCCCCAGTCCATCGTGCCGATCGACCCCGATTGTTTCACCCAAGGCCCCATCCCAATCATCCCATGCACTCCCTCTCCCGCCGTTCATTTGTCACCACCCTGGCCGCCGGCGGTGCCGTCGCCGCCCTCCCCCGGATCGCCGCGCAAACCGCTCCTTTGCCTCTGCCTGCCAGCACGCTCAAGAACGATGACGGACTGGAACGCCAGTTGCTCCGCCCCCTTTCTGCGCTGAATCCCAAGAATACCGAGGGCTCGGCCATCGTGTTGAAGGACGGTTCAATCCTGCTGCTCTGGACGGAATTCCTGGACGTCGAACTCCTGCCGGAAAGGGATCGCCCTCCCTTCTCCCCGCTGCGGCGCTCGGCGTGGTCAGACGATGGCTACGCGAGGATCAGCGGGGTCATTTCGAAGGACGGTGGCCGCACCTGGTCCGCTCCGCGGGTTTACGCCGATGACGCTGACGCCAAGGTGAACACGATGTCGCCCGCCATCACGCGCCTGAAGGACGGCCGGCTCATGCTCGCGTACAGCTGGCGCAGTGGCGGCAATCACAAGGACAACTACGGCCCCTGCGCCCGGCGCGTGCGCTTTTCGAGCGACGAAGGCGCCACCTGGTCCGCACCCACCCGGATCACGCCCGATGACGGCACGTATCATACCGGCTGCCACGATCGCGCGTGGGTCCTGCCCTCCGGCCGGATCCTGGTCCAGTGTCACACCAACACCGCACGCAATCGCGAAAGCGGCGACCGCTTCTATCACAAGACCGTGTATCTGGCGTACTCCGATGATGCCGGCAGGACCTGGCAGCGCACCGACCATCTGACGGAAAACGTTTCCGTCGGTTTGAATGAGAGCTGCCTCGCAACCCGCGCCGATGGCACGCTGCTCATGTTCCTGCGTTCCTGGCGCGGCAACTCCTTCGCCAGCGAGTCGCGGGATCAAGGGGCCACCTGGACGGAGCCACGCCCATCGGGCATCGTGAATCCGGATGCGCCGACCTACCTGACGCGCATCCCGAATTCCGATGACCTGCTGATGATCTGGAACAGCAACTACAACAACCGGCCGCAGCCCCAGGAGCTTCGGCTGCCGGCCCAGCAGGGGCAGGCGGCCCGCGACGTCGCACTCAGCAGCCATGCGATCACCCGCTGCCCGCTGCTGTGTGCCCTGAGCCGGGACGGCGGCCGGACGTGGGGGCTGCCGAAGGTTCTGGAACACGACGTCAACTATGAATGGGCCTATCCCGGAGTCGTCTTCCACCAGGATCACGCGCTCATCCATTACTTCCGCAGTCCTGCGGTCACCCGGGGCCGGGAACTCATGCTCACCCGCGCACCGATCAGCTGGTTCTATTCAAACACCTAGGCTTGAACCCCGCGACGGGGGCGTCGCGGCTCCAACGAAAGCGCCTCGGATTCCGGCCGCATGGAACGATCCTTCAATCTTGTTCGGGATGCGGCGCCCCCGCCGCGTTCGAATGCCCCATCCGCCATGACTGACCGCGAACGTTATCTGGCCACCCTGAGATACGAGCCGGTGGACCGGCCGTTTGTGACCGAGTGGGGTTTCTGGCCGGAAGCTCTGGAGCGTTGGATCGCCGAAGGCGCACCGGCCGGTCTCCGCTGGGCCGGGAGCGACGACAACACGACCGACGCGGCATTCGGGCTCGACTCCTACCGGACCTACCTGCCGGTGACGTTCAATCTGTGGCCGACCTTCGAGGAAACGATCATCGAGGATCGCGGCGACACGGAGCTCGTTCAGCAACCCGATGGCGTGCTGGTCGTCCGGGCGAAGCGGCTGGGTTCAATTCCGCATCCCGAGCGCTGGTTGCTCACCCACCGCGCCTCTTGGGAAGCGCATTACCGGCCGCGGCTGGATCCGCGGAGCGCGGGGCGGCTGGCGGAGACATTGCCTTCGAGCTGGCAGCGCTGGAACCAGGGCGGAAGGTTGGCACCCTTGGCGGTCGGCCCGATCAGCCTGTTCGGATGGATTCGCAACTGGATGGGCTTCGAAGCCGCGGTGCTGTTGCCCTATGACGACCCGGAACTGCTCCGCGAGATGGTTGCGACGGTTGCCGACTGCGCGCTAGGCGTGCTCCGCCAGCTCTTCGAGACCGGGAGCCGCCCCGACGTGATCTATTTTTGGGAGGACATCTGCTTCAACACGGGGCCCATGATTCATCCGGAGGCGGCCCGTGAGTACCTGCTGCCGCACTACCGGCGGATCACCGCGTTCTGCCGCGCGCACGGAGTCGAATGGTTCGCCCTCGATTGCGACGGAAGGATCGAACACCTCCTGCCGGTCTGGCTCGAGGGTGGAATCAACATCCTGTACCCGATTGAAGTCGGGACCTGTGGCAACGATGTCGTGGCATTGCGTCAGCGCTTCGGCCGCAACCTGCGGATGATGGGAGGTGTCGACAAACGAATCATCGCCCGGGGCGGCGTGGAAATCGAAACCGAGATTGCCCGGCTCGCCCCGCTGATTCGCAGCGGGGGTTACATCCCATTCTGTGATCATCACGTCCCGCCTGACGTCCCGTTCGCCCACTATCGCCAGTATCTCGCCGCGCTTCGGCGGTTGTGAGGTGGCGGCCGCCGCTCCACGCCAGCCGACCAAACCGACCAATCTGGCATCCGACCTTTCACCCCGGAGCAGAATGAAAGATTCCCACAAAATCATTACACGCCGCTCCGTCCTCCGGTTAATCGGCGGGATGGCCGTCCTGGGTGCCAGCCGGGGTCATGCTTCGGGCACAACTTCGCCGCGGCGGCCTCATATCCTCTTCATCCATGTCGATGATCTTGGCTGGAGCGATCTCGGCTGCCAGGGCGCGACTCACTACTCGACTCCGGCCATCGATGCGCTCGCCCGCGAAGGGATGCGATTCACCCAGGCCTACGCCGGTGCGCCGGTGTGCACACCGTCCCGGGCCTGCCTCGTCACCGGCCTGCACTGCGCGCGACTCCATACGACCGGTCAGCCCGGCTACAAGACGGAGGACACACGGACGCGAAAGTTCGCCCACCCGGATTTTCGCACGACTTTTCCAGTCGGCACGCCCTGCGTGGCACGCACCCTGGCGGCGGCTGGCTATCACACTGCCATTTTCGGCAAATGGGGATTCGACGATTCGCCTCAGGAACATGGCTTTGCCCAGTCGTTCGACGGCAGCGACGAAGCGCTCGTCGATGCCGCACTCGGCGTCCTTGGCCAGGCCCGCAGCCCGGTCTTCGCCTACCTCAATTACACCCGGCCGCACGTGCCGATCCGTCCGGATCCGGCCAGGATCGCCGCATTCGCCGCGAGGCCGGAATTCAAGACCGGGAATCGCAGCCCCGCGTACGCGGCCGAACTCGAGGCGATGAATCGCGTGACGGGCAGGTTGCTGGACGGGATTGATCGGCACGGACTGCGCGAAGATACCCTCGTCGTTTTCACCTCGGACAACGGTGGCTTTCTCGGCTACGACGACGAGCGTCTCGCCGATAACTCTCCGCTGCGCGAAGGGAAGGCCAGCCTCTACGAAGGCGGCATTCGCGTACCGCTCATCGTTCGCTGGCCCGGAGTCATAGCGCCAGGCATCAATGACGACACCCTGGTCCACGGAGTGGACTGGCACGCCACGCTGGCTGACCTCGCGAAAACTGCACTGCCATCCGGCGAGACGCTCGACGGAGTGAATTTCGCGCCGGTGCTCCGCGGCACCGGCGCCATCCGATCCCGGCCGCTCTACTGGCACTATCCGCATTATCGTCGCTCGATGGCGGGTCTGGCCGCAAGTCCCTCCTCCGCCGTACGCATCGACGACTGGAAGCTTCTGCACTTCTACGAAACCGACGGCGTCGAGCTGTACAACCTGAGGAACGATCCCGGCGAAACGAGCAATCTTGCCCACTCGCAACCCGACCAAGCGGCCCGACTTCGCCGGCAGCTCGACGGGTGGCGCACAGCCGTCGGCGCCCAACCCCCTGTCCCGCAACCCATCCATCCCCTTTCATGATTTTCCGCCTCCTGACAATACTCGCAGGCTTGTCCCTTATGACTCCGAGCCTCATCGCCCAAACTCCTTCCCTTCCTCCTGTCGAGCCCGAGGTCATTCCCCTCTGGCCGGACGGCAGCCCCAACAACCCGCCCGGTGGCCCGCGTCCAATGCTGGAAATTTATCGCGCGTTTCCGCCTGGAACAACCGCTGAGATCACCGTCGTGATCCTTCCCGGCGGAGGTTACGCCATGCTCAGTCCATATGAACGTCTGATGGCGGAGTATTTTCGCGGGCTCGGCTACAATGCGGTCGTGGTCAATTATCGGGTAAGGCCGAACCGTTATCCCGCTGCCTTTGCGGATGCGCTGCGTGCAATGCGGATCGTTCGTCACTGCGGGGCCGATTGGAACCTGCCCGTGGGCCGGATCGCACTCTATGGCGGAAGCGCCGGAGGCCACCTTGCCGCGCTGGTGGCGACCCGGCCGGAATATTATCGCGACGCAGCCGACGACCTTGCCGGCAAGGTCTCTGCACGCCCCGACCGGCTCATCCTGATGTATCCCGTTATCTCTGCAGTTGCCGGCTACCGCCATGGATCGTTCAACAATTGGTTCGATCCCGCTGCGTCAGCTGCAATCCACGCGGAAGTCTCGCCCGAGCGGCACGTCACCCGGGACACGCCACCCACAATTCTCTTTCACGCCGCCGATGATTCAAACGTGGTGGTGGACAACACCCTCGATTTTGCTCGTGCCTGCTGGGCGCAGAACGTCCCGGCCGAAGTGCATGTCTATCCGCGTGGTGGTCATGGCCGCGCCTTTTCCTATGATGCCGAGGTGAGCCCCCGCTGGCGGGCCGTCCTGCAACAATGGCTGGGCGGCTGGGACAAGTAATCACGAACGCTGAAAGCCCGATCCATCCGGATGCTCGGATCGATGAATCGGGCCTTCAGCCCTGGGATACTTTGTTTCAGGGGACGGCCTTCAATGGAAGGCCTCATCCTCCCACTGGTTGATGTCGTCTGCATCCCGTCCCGAGGCGGGAGGCACTCCGGGTGCATTCACGCCGGGCAAAAACGCCGCCAGCCGGTCCTTCACCGCCGCAAACCGCGGGTCAGCGGCAAGATTGATCCATTCATGCGGATCGTTCTCGTGATCGTACAGTTCCTCGCTGCCATCGCGATATCGCGTGTAGCGGAATCGATGATCACGCAGCGTGTGACAACCCTGCCCATACGTCGACAATACTGGCTGGCCGCGGTCCAGCTGGGCGCCGGAGAGGATCGGGGAAAGATCGACGCCGTCGAGTTGGTGCGTCGAAGGCTTCGGCAGCCCACACAGCGAAACCAGCGTGGGGTAGATGTCCAGCAGGCTGACCGGCGTCTGGCAGACCTGCGGCTTCATGCCCGGCACCGAGACAGAGAATACAACGCGGCAGGCCAGCTCCGAAAGGTAGAACTTCGACCAATGGTTCTTCTCGCCCGTATGCCAGCCGTTGTCCGCCGCGAACACCACGACCGTGTCGTCGCGGTTCGGCCCGCTCTCCAGGGCATCGAGCACGCGTCCAATCTGTTCATCCACGTATGAAATCGAGGCGTAGTAGGCCTGGAGGCATTTCTTCCACATGCCGTTCTTGACAATGAAATCGTGCTCGCCGCGATGCGTGGCGAGCCAGCGCGCAGGCTTCGGCAAATCCTCCAAATCGTCACCGCGGTAGCCGGCGGGAATCTCGATTGCACTGAGGGGATAGCGATCAAAATGGCGTTTTGGCACGATCCAGGAGACATGCGGACGCCAGAAACCGCAGGCGACGAAGAACGGCCGGTCGTGCTTCTTCCCCAGGATTCCAATCGTGTGGTTCGCGAATTCGGTATCCTGCTGCAGTTTCGACGGGTCGTCTCGATCCCATTCGTCGGGCAGCACGCCCCAGGACCAGTTCTTGGACCACATTTGCTCTTCCGAACCAGGAATGATCTGCTGGAACAGGCGCGATTCGGTGTGCGTCACATCCGCGGGCCGGTTCAGCATCTTGTAATAACCGGGGGTATAATCGCCGACATCGTCCTCCAGGAAACGGTTGTGCGCGATTTTGCCATAGCCGGCGGTCAGATAACCCTGTTTCAGGAAACTGCCCGGCAGTGTCTCCACCTGGGAAATCCAGGTTCCGGCCCGACGGTACGCCTGGTTGTTGTAATACACACCGGACCGGGTCGCGTGGACCCCCGTGAGAAAGGCAGTGCGGGAGGGGCAGCACGCGGGCGCGTCGACGTAGGCGTGCGTGAACCAGGTGCCGCGGGCCGCGAGCCGTTGCATGTTGGGCGTCTGGACGGGCGAGCGTGCGTTCAGCACATCATGCAAGCCGGGACCATGATCATCGATGATCACGAACAGCACGTTGAAGGGGCGCCCCGCGGCCGGATTCACAGGCACCGCCGCCGGCTGGGCAGCAGGCAGGCTGGACAAACTGGCGGCGGCAAGCAGCGGTGCGGCACGGAGGAATTGGCGGCGGTTCATCATCTCAATGCTTCATTTTCGCGCGATTCTTCAAACTGGAGGGCCATGCTCCGTCACGGCCGCAAATTCAACGGGAAGAACTGACATGAAACTGCGGACGACGCAGAGGTCGTCCCTCCAGGACGGCATATTGTACTTGCGGGCGACACGGCCTGTCCTCCGTCGTGTCGTCAAACGGAACTCCCGGTTAGCCTGCATCCATCACATCCAGAGGTGTGTTGGATGCATCCTGCCGGGCCGACCTGGTCGGGGCTAACCGCGACGAAGTCGCCTTTCCGCACTCGCGGAGTGCGGAAAGCGGATGCGCCACTTTGAAAAAACTGTGATGCATCCAGGTTAAAACGTGAACGTGGCGCGCAGCTGGATGGTCCGCGGCGCGCCGATCCGATAGACCATGTAACCGTATGGCTTGTAGTGATCGAAAGCGGAGTACTTCGAGTAGATGTCCGCCTGTTGCGCCACCACGGGGATCAGTTCGTCGTTGGCGAACACATTGCGGACGTTGAGCTGGAGCGTCAGCCGCACCCGGTCCTTGAAGATGGGCCGCCGGTAGGAAATCCAGGCATCGTAATCGGTCTCGGTCGGCCCCATGATCGGGCTGGTGACGTCGGCGATGAGCGAACCGGTGGGATTGGCGGGATTCTCCTTGCCGGCATAGCCGAGGAAGATCCGATCCTGGAACCGCACCGCGCCGCCCACGCCAAAACCCTTCAATCGGGACTCGGTCGGGAACGAATAGTTCGTGATCAGGTTCGCCCGCCACTTGCGAATGTTGGGATTCGATGCGCCGTCGGCCTCGAGGACGTTGAGAAAACCGGTCACCGCGCGCTGCTCCCAGCCGCCGATGGTGTTGAGCTGGCCGCCGACACCCACGAGCAGATCCCGGATCGCCGGCTTGTCGAACCAGTTCTCTTTCACCCACTGGACCGTCTCCGCCCAATTCTTGCCTCGCTCGCTTTCGGTCGCCTCAATCCGGGCGGCGTTCATCGTCAACCGCCAGTTTTTGGTTAGATTGACCGTGGCCTCAAACTCGAATCCCTTGGAAAGAGCGGTCTTGGTGTCGCGGCCCACGGCATTGCGGGAATAGTCCGCATAGCCATTGGCATCCGGGATAATATCGATCTCAAACGCGTCGACGATCCCGGGCGGCATCTGGAAGCCAACGGCGGCCAACTGCGCCTGGGTCTGGAGCCGATAGATGCCTCCGCTCGGGCTGTCGGGCATCTGGAACGTGATGGTGTCGATGGATTCATTGACACTGGCATCCTCGATATTCTGCTGCAGCGTCTCGAACCAGTTGGCCCGGAAGAACAGCCGGTCATTCAGCATGTTCATGCTGAAGCCCATTTCCTTGGTCTCGCCGGTTGGCGCATCGTAGAATCCGCCCTTCACACTGCGCACCCCCGACAGGCCCTGGTAATTTTCTGACCAGCCATAGTGCAGATCGAGTTCCACACCGCGTGGCATCCAGCGGTTGATGATCTTGTTGACCCGCAACACGCCGCTATAGGTGATGGTGTCCCGCTCGCCCTCGTTGTCCGGTGGCACGGACGAAGTGCCCAGCGCATCCCGGTCGAAAATGCGCGTCAGATCCGGCCGCTGCGGGAACGGATCGGACGTGAATTGTTCAATCTTGTCCCTGCGCCATCCGTAGGTCGTGACCAAGGCGCTGTCCCACCAGTGGCTCTGGAGCACTGCCGCCACCGTGTCCAGGGTGTCGCGGGCCAGACTCGCCCCCGTGGCCAGCCGGTCGAACGGCTCATTGTCCACATGATGCACCAGGACGTTGCCGGTGCGGATCTCGCCGGACGGGCTGTGGATATAATTGATGTCGATCTGATCCGGGAAGTTGGCCGCGCCGTTGTAGCGGGGAATGTTCAGCCCGGTGGTTGTGTCGCGGCCGGCGACGGAATCACCAAGGTAAAACAGATAGCCGAGCGAGTTGGCGCTGGCCGTCGTCTGGTTGGCGGGCAGACCGAGCGCGAGCAGGCTATCCCGATCCAGGAACGCCGTGTTGCCCGAGAGGCTGTGGCGATCCTCGATATAACGGAAACCGACGCCGGTCAGGGTGTGGCGGCCGAGCAGTCGCGCCAGCCAGTGCTTCGAGCCTTCGGAGAAGTCGTGGCGCAGAAAGCCCGTGGCCCGGATGGTCTCGTTCTCCCTCGAGCGATCCGTGAACGAACCGCGCGATCCCACAAATGGCCGGAGATAATTCGGATTGGGCCGCAGGCCCGAGGCCGGATTACCCGGTACCGCATACGCGAACTCGCTCGCATTGACATCGAGCATCAGTGAATTGCCGCGGATGCCGTCGAGCGCGTCAACATAGCCCGAGCCATACTCCTGCCGGTCATATCCGAGTTCGACGCCTACTTTCCCCCGCAGCGCCTCCTGCCGGACGGCGACATTGAAGGCCTTGATGTCGCCCCATTGATAGCTGGCCGTGCCATCGATGTTATTGTTGAAGAAATCGAATACGGTTGGGTCCACCAGGAAGAGCTGAAACGCATCGAAGCCCCGCGGGTCCCCAAATTGCGTGGCCATGACTTCACGTCCATTTTGCGTCGCGAGCTGACGGAACCGGAAATCATTCACGCGAGCCGGGTTCACGGCGGCTGGATTCACGATCCCGCGGCTGAAGACGTTGTCCGGCCACTGGAACAGGGCGTAGCTGGCGTTGTCGGCAGACGGCCCATCGAACAACATCAACCGTCCGCCCGCACCGCTGTCGAACTGCACCAGCGAGGTGCCCGCCGGCAAATCTCGGTAATCGACGTTGGCGCCCACCGTGCGGCTGCCCGCGGACGAAAAGTGGGTGATATAGTCACGCGGCGGATCCTGCCGCGGGAGCGTGGAGTCGATCCAACCGCGCTCGAAATTGGCCGAGATCGTGGTATGCCGGAACGGCCGCCAGGTGCCCGTGGCAAAGTAGCGCCGATCATCACGGAAGGACGGCTTCTGCTTGTACTTTGTTTCGTCGTTGAGCCCGACCAGCCGGAATGCGAGTTTGTCCGGCACAATCACCCGGTTGACGTCCAGCACCTGCCGGAAGGTTCCGTATTCGTCGGCCCTGAGTTCCACCATATTCTCGTTCTTCCAGGCGGCCTCGGTCACATTATAGTTGATGATGCCGGCGGGCGATCCCAGGCCAAACAACACGCTGTTGGCCCCGCGGTTGATCTCGATCCGGCTGATGTTATAGCTGTCGAAAGGAATGACGGAGGGAAAGAGGCCGCGCGAGGTCGACGCACTGGTCATGCCACGCACCCGGTTGGGGGTGGACTCGGCACGCCTGACCGCGTCGCTGGACACAAAGGCCGTCGTGCCAATCTCGTTGCCGTAAAAGTTTCCCCCGGCGCCGCCCGCGACCTCGGTGCCCGTGGTGTATTGCAGGAGGTCCGTATCATTGGTGATCCCGGTGTCGACCAGGAACTCCGGGGTGATGGCCTGAATCGACGTGGCGATGTCGCGCAGCGAAGTGTTGATGCGCGTGCCCGAGAGGGTGCTCATCGCCCGGTAGCCGAGATCCTGCTCGGCATTGACGGTAAAGGGGTTCATCTGGACCACCGGCTCGGTTTCCTGGCCTTGACTACCGCTTGCTGCTGCCTGCCCGGTGGTGGGTGCCGGTGCGAGCTGTCCGAGGGCGGCGGTGAGGCTGAAAACCAGCAGGGTCGCAAGTGCCGAGACCCGAAAAGCTCCTGAATAGTTCTCGTATGATAGGTTGGTCATGATTGGCGGGGTTGCAGGGGATGCCGAACGCAGGGGACTATCTTCCCGTAATCGATGGTGCTGCCTTCCCCCTGCCCGCCAAACCCCATCGGCTGGTTCCAAGGCAATACCACTAACGAGGCGCGGCTCAGGCCACGGCAGACATGCCAGAATGGGCATTGGAATATTCGTAGCGGCGCAGCCTTGTCTGCGCCCGACCGGGTGATGCAACTGTCCAAAAGGCGCAGGCGAGGCTGCGCCCCGCTATGAAGGCACCGGTCAAGCGGGAACGTTGAGAAGGGATGAGATTATCGGTAGGAAAAGGAGAAGTTTGCTTTCTTGTTAGTTACCCCGCCGGGGGTCGCGGGGGCGGCGAGCGCCCCGCTTCGG
>WYBX01000107.1 GCA_011525695.1 Verrucomicrobiia bacterium | reverse complement strand
TAGTTTGCCGACGGTTCGGTTGTATCGGGTTTTTGTTTTTCATCCCCTGCCTTGTGGCAGGTCTAACCCGTGCAGCCGAACCGCTTTTCTCCCTCCGGTTTCACAAATTTCTGTGGGACGACAGTGACCGTTTTTCTCACTTCATGCCATCACGGCATTGAGGCCGTAACACCGCCTCACGAGAACCGCAGGGAAACCTGCGGTTCTGTCGTTTCTGGCCTGAGATGCCCAATTCCAAGGCCAAAAAAGACCGATTTCAAACTGATACACTTCTGACTGCCGGGTGCCGCGCGATCCGGTTCAGCGCCCGGTTCAGGAGTGTCCGGCCTGGCTCGATCCGATGCCAGGGCGAGGCGCCGGACGGGTGCGGGAGAGGAATGCAATCCAGGGTGCGCCCGTAATGGGTGATGGTGAAGCTGCGGCCGATCGTCTCGCTCAGCGGGCGTTCGCCCAGGAACTGCGTGATGGCCAGCTTCCCCACCGGCAGGACCAGCTCCGGTTTCAGCAGTTTGAACTCCCTTTCGAGCCATTCGCGGCAGGCGTCGATCTCGTCCGGTGCCGGCACACGGTCACCTCCTTCAGGCCGTTTGCCGGGAAAGCAGCGGGCAACCGCCGCGAAATAGATCCGATCGCGGACCTCCTCCTCGGTCCATCCGAGCGAGCCTTGGAACCATTTGAAAAGCGTCTTGCCGGCGGTCCACGCAAACGGCCGGCCGAGCTTTGGCTCCTTGTCGCCGGGGGCCTGCCCGACCAGGATGATCCGGCTGGCCACCGGCCGCCCGTGCACGACCGGCCCGATCATCCGCGGGCATTTCGCACAGCCGCGCAGCGCGACAAAGTGTTTCTCGATGGCAGCGGCGGAGGGCATGAATGGAGGGCAGTCCGGAGACCGGGCTTACCGAACGGGCCCGCTTCCGCCGAGACAAGCCTCTTGGTCGCCCTTCGCCGGAATTCTGCCCACCGCGACCGCTCGGCGAAACTTCCGGAATTACGGAAGTCAGCGGCATTCCATTCTTCCCTCGCCCGGTGTAAGACCTTCCACTGTTACCAACGCCGGCACTCCGCCCCGGCACGGTTCAGTCGTCCTGATTCAATGGCCCGCTCCCGCTCTTCCAACGGTCCCTCGTCTAAAAACGGCAACGGCTCCTCCGCCACCATCGGGTTCGAGGCCAAGCTCTGGCTCGCCGCCGACAAGCTCCGCAGCAACATGGACGCGGCCGAGTACAAGCACGTCGTCCTCGGTCTGATCTTCCTCAAGTACATTTCCGACACCTTCGAGGAGCACCGCGCCAAGCTCGTTGCGGGCAAGGGCGATTACAAGGGATCCAACCCGGAGGATCCTGACGAATACCGGGCCGAAAACGTCTTCTGGGTGCCAGCCGAGGCGCGCTGGAGCCATCTCCAGGCCACCGCCAAGCAGCCGACCATCGGAAAAGTCGTCGACGATGCCATGGTCGCGATCGAGCGGGACAATCCGCGGCTCAAGGGCGTCCTCCCAAAAGACTACGCCCGCCCCGGTCTCGACAAGCATCGGCTCGGCGAGCTGATCGACCTCATCGCGACGATCCAGCTCACCGCCGCGAGCGAGGGGGAGAAAACCCACCGCTCCGTCGACCTGCTCGGCCGCGTTTACGAATACTTCCTCACCCAGTTCGCCAGCGCCGAGGGCAAGAACGGCGGCCAGTTTTATACCCCGTCCTCGGTCGTGCGGCTGCTGGTCGAGATGCTGGGCCCCTATAAAGGCCGGATCTACGATCCGTGCTGCGGTTCCGGCGGCATGTTCGTGCAGTCGGAAAAGTTCGTCGAATCCCACGGCGGCAAGCTCGGCGACATCAGCATCTACGGCCAGGAGAGCAACGCCACCACCCGCCGCCTCGCCGTGATGAACCTCGCGCTGCGTGGGATCGAGGCCGACTTCGGCCCCGAGCACGCCGACACCTTCCGCCGCGACCTCCATCCCGACCTCCGCGCCGACTACGTCCTCGCCAACCCGCCCTTCAACGACTCCGACTGGTTCCGCAAGGACGACGACGTGCGCTGGCAGTTCGGCGTCCCGCCCAAGGGCAACGCCAACTTCGCCTGGGTGCAGCACTTCATCCACCACCTCGCGCCGCACGGGATGGCCGGGTTCGTCCTCGCGAACGGCAGCATGTCTTCGAACCAGTCCGGCGAAGGAGAGATCCGCCGCGCGATCGTCGAGGCCGACGTTGTGGACTGCATGGTCGCGCTGCCGGGGCAGCTCTTCTATAGCACGCAGATTCCGGTCTGCCTCTGGTTCCTGACGAAGAGCAAGGCGGCGCGAAAGATTGCGATGCCAGGCGACACGGTGCCGGCCTGTCTCCGCGACCGGCGCAGGGAGACGCTGTTCATTGACGCGCGGAAAATGGGCACGCTCATCGACCGCGTCCACCGCGAGCTAACTGACGAGGATATCCTGAGAATCGCCAACATCTACCACCGCTGGCGGAGCGATGATTTCGCCCACGCGCAGGAAGCGAAGAAGCGATGCATCGTGATCGATCCTGCAACGCCCTACGCCGACGTTCCCGGCTTCTGCAAATCCGCGAGAACGGAGGAAATCGCGGGTCACGGCTGGGCTTTGACGCCCGGTCGTTACGTCGGCGCGGAGGAACTCGCCGACGACGGGGAACCTTTCGAGGAGAAGATGCCGCGGCTCGTCGCTGAGTTGAACGCGCAATTCGCTGAGTCCGCCAAACTGGAGAAGACGATCAAAGCAGACCTGAAGGGGCTGGGCTATGTCGTGTGAGTGGGAAGACCTAACGCTCGGTGATTTGGGCCGAATCGTAACCGGCAAGACACCGCTGACTGCAATCGAAGGAAACTTCGGCGGTCAGATTCCATTCGTCACTCCATCGGACATGGATGGGAGAAAGACCATCAGCACGACTGCCCGCTATCTCACTGAAACCGGCGCAGCATTGGTCAAAGGATCAAAGATTCCCGCAGGTTCGGTCATGGTGTCGTGCATCGGCTCCGACATGGGAAAAGCCGTCATCGCTGGGCGCGATTGCGTTACCAACCAGCAAATCAATTCAATTGTCGTGGATGACCGCTTCAACAGCGAGTTCGTCTATTACAACCTCAGTACACGGAAGAATGAGATTCGCCACCAAGCCGCGGGAGGTTCAGCGCAACCAATCCTCAATAAAGGCGATTTCTCTCGGCTAGAAATAACGCTTCCACCACTCGCCGAGCAAAAAGCCATCGCGGCAGTGCTTGGGGCGCTGGACGACAAAATCGAGCTGAACCGGCGGATGAACGCGACGCTGGAGGCGATGGCGCGAGCGCTATTCCAGAGCTGGTTTATTGATTTTGACCCCGTGCGCGCAAAACTCGACGGGCGCAAACCCGTTGGCATAGACGAAGCCACTGCCGCCCTTTTCCCGGCGCATTTCAATCACGACGACGAAGGAATGATCCCTGACGGGTGGAGTCGGTCGCGAATCGACGAGTTGTGCGCGATCAACGCGTGGACACTCGGCAAGAGCGACGACCTAGAGACCCTCGAATACGTTGAGATTTCGGAGGTGCATCGGGGAGATATTGCGAACATTGCCACCTACCAGCGCGGCGCTGAACCCAGCCGCGCCCGCCGCCGCTTACGCCACGGCGACACGGCTCTCTCTACCGTCCGTCCCGACCGCGGCTCCTACTTCCTGTCGCTAAACCCGCCCGAGAACCGCGTTGCCTCCACCGGCTTCGCCGTGCTCACACCAACGAAAGCGCCGTGGTCATTCATCCACACCGCACTGACGCAACCCGAAATCTCCGATCATCTGGGCCAAATGGCCGACGGCGGAGCCTATCCTGCCGTCCGCCCCGAAATCATCGGAGCCATCCAAGTCGCATTTCCCAACAATCCTAAGACGCTCGAAGCCTTCCACTGCACCTGCGCCCACCTCTTTGAACGCGCCGACTCGAATCGGAAAGAAAATCGCATCCTCGGGATGCTACGCGATACTCTGTTACCGAAGCTCATGAGTGGAGAAATTAGCCCGTTACCGCACGGACGGGCTTCTCCACCGCCTTAGCCACGCTAGCTATTATCAACAGTTCGAATGAATACCGAAGTCCCGACTAATCTGAACACGTCATTATCTAGCCTAGCGTTACTCTCGCTTCGAATGGGCGAAGGCAACGATTACCTAGACTACCTATACGGATTCGTCGTTGGCGCTCTTCACCGGATGAACGCTACAGCCTTCAATGCGGAGGCGATTCAACAGGTAATACGCTCTGAATTTGGCCTAACGTTCCCCGTCGCGACCATTGCGCTTTATTTAAAGCGACTACAGAAACCCAAATACATTGAGCCCACGCCAGATGGGCATCAATTCAAAGTTCTGCGGCTCCCAAAGTCGACCGTTTCGGCAGACCGTCAAGCTGCGAGCGGTCGAATCAATGAGGCCCTGCGGCAACTGAGAGCCTTTGCTGCTAGCAAGTATCAAACCGAATGGACTGACGAGAGGACTGCCTCCGCGCTAACTGACTTTATACGCGAATACTCTATTGAGTTTGTTCGGCATATTGAATTCCGGAGCCCGTTACCCGATCCTGGAAAGGACATCCAGACGGATCGCTTTATTATCGCGTCTTTCATAAAGCACACCGCCGAGTCCAACGTCGCAACATTCGAGAGTATCAAGACTCTTGTTGAAAGCCACATATTAGCGAACGCGCTCTTATGTCCCGACCTCAAGGGCAAGGGAACAGGCTACAAAGGAGTAGTTTTCGTCCTCGATACGCGGTTCCTATTAAAGGCGTTCGACCTCGAGGCACCGGTCGATGCCGAAAACACGCGCCGCTTGCTGGAATCCATTCGCAAGCTGAAGGGAATACTATGCGTTTTCCCTGAGACCAAGGACGAAATCAGAGTGGTGCTGAACGGGATTAAACGAGGCTTTATGCAAGGAGGAGCGCGGGGACCAGTAGTCGAGGAACTCAGGAAACGAGGCCGAGGTGTCGCCGACGTGATCCTCGTCGAAAGCAGGCTAGAGGACCGTTTGAAGGCCTTGAATGTTTCGACTCTACCAGCGCCAAGCTACGACGCGACAACATTTCGCTTCCAAATTGACGAGGTGGCGCTGCGTGCAGAGTTGGAGGAAGAATTGGGATACGCACTCGGCCGGGCAGCCGATCACGATATTCACGCAGTGCGTAGTATTATTGCACTGAGACAGGGTCGTCGCGTTTTACGCCTTGAAGACGCAGGATATGTTTTCGTCACAACAAACACTACCCTTTCCCGTGCTGCATACAAGCAGCAGAGGGCGGAGGAGCAGGGCTGGATCTTTTCAGCTGTCATAACAGATTTTCATTTGTCCCATCTCACGTGGTTGAAAGCTCCAATTGAGGCGGGTGAGCTTTCCCGGACAGAGTTACTCTCAAGTTGTCATGCGGCGATGCGACCTCCGCAATCTGTGTGGCGGCAGTATGTCATCGAGGTTGATCGATTGAAGGGCGAAGGGCGCTTCTCAGAACAAGATCACGAGATCCTTAGATTGTCACTGAAAGCACCGGAGGAATTGATGGAAGTGACCCAGGGCGAAGTCAGTGGCATTACAGAAGCCAACCTACGCACAATCTTAAACCGGCTAGAACAGACGTATGCCGAAGAGAAACAAGCGGAAATCGAACGTCTGAAATCCGAGCAACAGCGGATTCAAAAAGACCTAGACGGGGCACAACTCACCGTGAAAGAACGGGAGGCGTTGTTAGCAGCAGCAGCAAATCGGGAAAGAGAAATCCTCGAACAGGCCGCAAAAAAAGAACAGGCGCTGAAGGATGAAGCGGCAACTCGAGAACATGCACTGCGAGAGCAAGCCCAACGCACTGACGCTGAGAACGAGCGGTTAAGGGCAGAGCGTCAGTCGATGCTGGATCGAGAACAACGCTTGAGGGCTCGTATTGATCGTATAGCCAATCATATTTCTACTTGGTGCTATATTGCAGCCTGGCTTATTTTCACTGTGTTCACTGTGTTTGCTCTATTTTCTAATTTTAATCCGTGGTTTGCCGTCCCTGCGGCATTTGTTGGGTTGCTGAATATCGCAGCGGGTTTCTCCGGGAAAAGCATCAGGGCGTTCGTTCGTGCGCGGGTGGAACGGCAACTACGCGCGATCGTGGAATGAGTGTTCTAAACAGCGGAAGACGTCCGGCTGAGCAAAGCGGCACGGCAAACGCGAATCGTGTCTTCCAAGCTTCAAGATCCATCTACGGTGAGCCTCAACGAGCCCACCGTCGAAGCCGCCGCCCTCGATTGGTTCCACGTTCGCCAGGGCTACGGCGGACAAGTCGGGGGATTCGACTATGCGTCCGGGAGCGCCAGATCGAGGTGGCGTTTCGCCCGCGCGACGGAGAGTTCGAAGTCGCCAACGCTGCCAACATCGAGATCAGGGACGACTCGATGGAGTATGCGCCAGAAAGTCAGCCGCGATTTCAGGCGGAATGGCGTCGCGCGCACGACCATCATGCGCTGCCGATGGCTGGCACCTTAGCGATGAATTTAGCAGCTGCATTGGGCCATTCTCGGGGATGCGCTAAGCCGATGTCGGCCAATAGGAACTCAATCTGTTATCTTAGCATGAGCCTCAAGGCATCCACCAAACTTCTCCACCGCCACGCCAGCGGGGCATGATCAATTTCACCATGCCTCCTCCTCCCGAACAGGAATTTGGCCGCATCGAGGCGCTGGAATTGAAACGCCTGGCGGAACGCGGGGCCATGCAGCCGTTGCTTTGCCGCGGCAGCGACGGAGCGCACTATATCCTCAAGCCCTTCATCGCTGGCGGATCCTGGCCCCTGGTGCTGGAGTGGATCTGCGCCCGGCTCGGCCGGTCGCTTGGCCTACCGATTCCGAACTATCGCCAAATCATGGTCGCGGAAAATCTAGCCGAGGAGTGGAACGCCTTCAGTGAACGCCAGATTCAGCCGGGCGTGGGATTCGGTTCCCAGCAGGTGGCCAGCGCGATGGAATTCGAGGTGTCCCTTACGGATGCGATTCCCGCGGATCTGCGATTGCGCCTGCTGGCCTTTGACTGGTGGATCCGAAATCAGGACCGCGGTGAGAAAAACCCCAACCTGCTCTGGAGCGCCGAAACACGCGCCCTCCATGTGATCGATCATGATCAGGCGGGGCATCCGGCGAATGCCTCCATTTTCTGGGGAACTCACCTCTTCAAGGCGATGGCGCCGGCCACCTTGGAATGGCTGCCACCGACCTTGGCAGCCGAATTCTCCGCCGCCGCATCCAGCCTGCTGCCCACGCCCATCTTGGGCGAACTGCCTTCGGAATGGACAACCGAGGGCGACGGAATAGCGTGGTTCATTCGCCAACTGAACCAAAGCCCGAACGACGCATCGCACCGAGACTGGAGGAACCATGACTAAGCAGCTCGCCTGTCACTACTCCGTGGTTCGCTTTGCTCCCTATCCGGAAACCGACGAGTTCGTGAACGTCGGCGTCGTGCTGGCCTGCCCCGCCATCGGTTATCTCGACTTCAAGCGTGCCGATTTGCGCCGCCGCGGTCGCGTTGGCCGCTTCTTCCCCGAGCTCGATGCCAATGTCTACTCCGCCGCAATGAATGCGTGGGCGGATTCGCTCAAGGGCTATCGCAACGTGCCCACGGATGCCCAGACGCTCAACGAGTGCGACCGGCAGCGGCAACGCGAGGTCTTCAAGACGATCGTGCATCCGCGCGAGTCGATTCTCTTTTACAGCAATCCCCGGGTGATTCTGAGCGACGATCCTGCCGCTACCTTGGATGAAGTTTTCGGCGCCTATGTGGAGCGCCGCTTCGCCCATGTGCCGGAATATCAGGAACGGGTCATGTGCCGCCGTCTCGAAGCCGTCCTTCGTGAAGCCGATCTGCTCCAACGTTACCTGCTGGATGACAAGGTGGGCGACGACCTTTACCAAGTGCGCTTCCCGTTTGTGAAGCGCACACCGTCCGCCTCGCGCCCGCAGCAAGCGATCAAGGCGCTGCATCTCGACCGGAACAATCCGACCGAGATCCTGCGGCATGCCGATGAGTGGCGGGGAGTCGTCTCTCGGCTGCGCACCTTCAACACCGCACCCGACGAGTTGCTGTTTATCCTGCAGGGACCGCGCAGCGGAGAGGTTTCGCACTTCCGCGCTTTCGATCAAGTTCAGCACGATCTTGACCACGATCGCATCCCCCACGTAGGCGCTGACGCCAAGCCTGACATCCTGGCCTTTGCGGCCAAGTAGACGGCCGGGCGCCGCCGCAGTCGCGTCCGAGTGGCGGGGCTTTGATGCCGGTGGCAGCGTTCTGAGTTCGACATCACGCGAGATGACATCAGCTTCTGCCAATATGCTGCCGTTTGGGCAGGACCAGGCAAACTCGCTGAATGAGCCTCAACGAATCCACCGTCGAAGCCGCCGCCCTCGAATGGTTCACGACGCTCGGCTACGCGGTGGGTCACGAGTCGCAGCTCGCGCCGGGTGAAGCGGCAGCGGAGCCGGATTCGTTTGGAGACGTGGTGCTCGTCGAGCGGCTGCGTGCGGCGATTGCGAGGCTCAACCCCTACTGTGTGCGCCCCCGCCAGGAACTGAAATTCGAGCAGGAATGGGAGGCGTGGACGGACCAAAATGGCAGAGGCCGCGTTTGAAGCGGCCTCAGGAGCTCCTTTCACACAATGGTGAATGAGACTGTGAAACTTATCGGCCCGATCCTCATAAATGTAAAGCGTTTCACTCACTCATGAGCCTCAATGAGAACACCGTTGAAGCCGCCGCCCTCGAATGGTTCGGGGAGCTGACTGCAAACGCCACCTGATCACCCATGGCTGACAGGTTCCTCTACATCTTTCTCGATGAGGCCGGGAACCTCGACTTTTCGCCAACCGGCACACGCTATTTTCTGCTGGGGGCCCTGACCAAGGAGCGTCCTTTCAATGCCTACAAGGCATTGACCGAGCTCAAGTACGATTTGACGGAGATGGGGACGGAACTGGAATACTTCCATGCTTCGGAAAACGCCCAGCCGGTGCGCAACCGCGTGTTCGAAATCATCCGTCGTAACCTGGAGGGAGTGCGCATCGACGCGCTCGTAGTGGAAAAGCGAAAGACCGAGCCTGCTTTTCAACCCGAGGAGGCGTTTTACCCCCGCATGATTGGAATCCTCCTGAAGCATATCCTCGATCACCACGATCTGGGACTGTTCAAGGAGGTGCTTGTGATAACCGATGCCATCCCCATCCGGAGGAAGCGCGGGACAATCGCGAAAATCATCAAGACCACGCTGGCCAGCCAGCTTCCGCTGTCCGCCCGCTACCGTCTGATCCACCACGAGTCGAAATCGAATCTCGATCTCCAGATTGCCGACTATTGCACCTGGGCGCTCTACCGGAAATGGAACAGAGGCGACACGAGATCCTATCAGCACATCCAGCCGGCGGTAACCTCGGAAGTCGACATCTGGCGGCCGGGGACGACCTGCTATTACTGATGGCCGGATCTCAAAAAGTGACCACCCCGGCTACTCTTTCGAGAGAACCCATTGGGTTCTTGTCACCGGGGTGGAACCTTTAAATTTGCTGGTCTCAAAAAACGCGATTCACGCTCGCCGTCAACCGGGGAATCGAACCGATAGTTCGATTCCCACCGGGACGAGCACGCAAAAGGTGGTCCAGAAAATTGCGTAAGATACCCTGGTGCACGGTAATCCCCAAACGGTGAAGGCGACACAGGTCTTTACGGCGGCAGCAGACGGCATCTAGGATCCCCGATCGACGATGAGCCTCAACGAATCCACCGTCGAAGCTGCCGCCCTCGAATGGTTCGTGGCGCTCGGCTATGCGGTGGGCCACGGGCCGAATCTCGCGCCCGGGGAACCGGCGGCGGAGCGGGATTCGTTTGGAGATGTGGTGCTCGTCGAGCGGCTGCGGACGGCAATTGCGAAGCTGAACCCGGCAATACCGGCGGAGGCACGGGAAGAAGCTCTCAAAAAGGTGCTGCGCGTCGCGACGCCCTCGCTGGTGCAAACGAATCGAGCTTTTCATCGGATGCTGCGCGATGGCGTGGCGGTGGAATACCCGCGGCCGGATGGCTCGATTAAAGGCGACGCGGTCCGACTGGTGGATTTCGGCGATGTGACAACGAACGACTGGTTCGCCGTGAACCAGTTCACGGTGATCGAGGCGCAGCACAACCGTCGGCCGGATATTGTCGTCTTCGTCAATGGGCTGCCGCTGGCCGTGATCGAACTCAAGAACGCGGCTGACGAGGACGCGTCGATCTGGAGCGCCTACGCGCAACTTCAGACCTACAAGGCTGAGATTCCCTCGCTGCTGCACACCAATGCGCTGCTGGTGGCCAGCGATGGAGTGCAGGCCCGGATCGGCTCACTCACGGCGAACCAGGAATGGTTCAAGGTATGGCGGGAAATTGATTCCCCGCCTGAAGCTCCGAAGCCTTTGCCTGCGCTCGAGCTCGAGACGCTCATCAAGGGCGTGTTTGAGAAGCGGCGGTTCCTCGACCTCCTCCAGCACTTCATCGTTTTCGAGGAAGACCCGGATACCGGCGCGCTGAGCAAGATCATCGGCGGCTATCACCAATTCCACGCCGTCAACGCCGCCATTGAGGAAACCGTCCGCGCCAGCGGAATGCCAGCTCAGCCCGGCATGGTCGGCGAAGAGCAAGGCACGTATTGGGCCGGCCGGATGCATGGCGGTAAACCCGGCGACCGTCGCGCCGGCGTCGTCTGGCACACGCAGGGTTCGGGGAAGAGCTTTTCGATGCTCTTCTACGCCGGCCGGATTGTACGGCACCCGGTGATGCAGAATCCGACGCTCGTCCTCCTCACCGACCGCAACGACCTCGACGACCAGCTCTTCAGCCAATTCCAGCGCTGCCACGATCTCCTCGGCCAGATGCCAGTCCAGGCCGACAATCGCGAAAGGCTCCGCGAACTGCTGAAGGTCGCCAGCGGCGGAGTTGTCTTCACCACCATCCAGAAATTTCTTCCGGAAAAGGGCGCGAAAATGCCGGCGCTTTCGGAGCGGCAGAACATTGTCGTCATCGCGGACGAAGCCCACCGTTCCCAATACGGCCTCATCGATGGCGTCGCGCGCCACATGCGGGACGCGCTGCCCAATGCTTCCTTCATCGGGTTCACCGGCACGCCGATCGAGAAGACCGATGCCAACACCCGCGCGGTCTTCGGCGACTACGTTTCCATCTACGACATCCAGCGTGCGGTCGCGGACAAGGCCACGGTTCCGATCTACTACGAAAGCCGGATCGCCAAGCTCAGCCTGAACGCCGCTGCACTGCCCCAGCTCGATGCGGAGTTCGACGAAATCACCGAGGCCGAGGAGGAGACGAAGCGGGAGAAGCTGAAGACGAAGTGGGCCGCATTGGAAGCGCTCGTCGGCGATCCAAGGCGCGTGAAGCTCATTGCTGCCGACCTCGTCGCCCACTTCGAGCGCCGCTGGGAGGCAATGGACGGCAAAGCCATGATCGTCTGCATGAGCCGGCGGATCTGCGTCGATTTTCACAACGAGCTGCTCCGGTTGCGGCCCGACTGGGCCGGCGCCAAGGATGACGACGCCGAAGCCGAGAAGGCGAAAAAGTGCATCGTGAAGATCGTCATGACCGGCGGTGCCGATGACGGTCCCGAGTGGCAACCGCACATTCGCAACAAGGAGCGGCGGCGGAAGCTCGCGACGCGTTTCAAGGACAGCAAGGACGCCTTCCGGATCGTGATTGTCCGCGACATGTGGCTGACCGGCTTCGACGCGCCCTGCCTGCACACCATGTACGTGGACAAGCCGATGCAGGGGCACGGACTCATGCAGGCCATCGCCCGCGTGAATCGCGTCTTCCGCGACAAGCCCGGCGGGCTCGTGGTCGATTACCTCGGCTTGGCTGACCAGTTGAAGCACGCCCTGTCCGTTTACACCGAGAGCGGCGGCCAGGGTTCTCCGGCCATCGACACCGCCCAGGCGATCGGCGTCATGCAGGAGAAGCACGAAATTGCGTCCGACATGCTCCATGGGCTCGCATGGTCGGACGCACCCGGCGACGCCAAGAGGATCCTCGCCCTGCTCCCCGCCGCGCAGGAACACATCCTGGGACTGCCCGACGGGAAGAAGCGTTTTGTCGAAACTGTGACCGCGCTTTCCCGCGCCTTCGCCCTCTGCGCCGCGAGCGAAGCCGCGATCGAACTCCGCGACGACATCGCCTTCTTCCAGGCGATCAAAGCCGCCCTGATGAAATCTAGCGGCAGTTCGACGAAGACACCCGAGCAACTCGACGCCGCCGTCCGCCAGCTCGTATCGGGGGCGATTACGACCGATGGCCAGATCATCGACGTGTTCACCGCTGCGGGCCTGCCAAGGCCGGACATCAGCATCCTTTCGGAACAGTTCCTCGCCGAAGTCCGCGGGCTGAAGCACAAGAACGTAGCCGCCGAACTGCTGGCCAAACTTCTGAAGGACGAGATTCGGGTGCGATCGATGCGGAACCTGGTGCAAAGCCGGCGGTTTTCAGAACTCCTCCAGCGCACGCTCAACGCCTACCACAATCGTGCCATCGCGACTCAGGAAGTCATTGAGGAGCTGATAAAACTGGCGAAGCAGCTCAGCGCCGACGACAAGCGCGGGGTCGATCTCGGACTGAGCAACGAGGAAATGGCCTTCTACGATGCGCTGGCGACAAACCAGAGCGCCGTGGAGGTGATGGGAGACCTGAAGCTGCGCGTGATTGCGACCGAGGTTGTCACGCAGATTCGAAAGAATGTGACCATCGACTGGACCCTGCGAGAAGGCGCGCAGGCGAAGATTCGCGTCATGGTGAAGCGCATCCTGAACCGCTTTGGCTACCCGCCGGATCTGCAGGAAGCCGCGGTGAAGGAAGTCCTGGCTCAGGCAGCGCTGCTCTGTGCGGATTGGGCGGCGTGATACCCTGGCTGGCCTTTCGACTCACGCCTTCGGTTCGGTCCCAATCTCCCGAATCCGGCAAAACCGGTCAGCGCCGTCCCCAGAAGGCGCGTTTGCGCTGCTCCGGGGTCTGGGAGACGGGGGTTCCGCCGTGACTGCGCTCGGTGGCCGATCCGCCACCGCCGTGGCGACGCTCACCGCCGCCCGTCCCGCGCTGGCCGCGACCATGGTTGCCGCGCTGCCCCGGCTGCCCGCCGCCGCGATGTCCGCCACCGTGCCGCTGGCCACGCTGCTGCTGGGGCTGCTTCGGCCGCGGGGCACCCATCGGCGCATAGTCGAAACCGTCGCGCTTCAGCTCCGGGATCGCCTGGCCGATGAACCGCTGGATGTCGCGGATGTCGCCGGCGTTCTCCGGCGTCACCAGCGTGAACGCATCACCCACCGCCATCGCCCGTCCCGTGCGGCCGATCCGATGCACGTAATCCTCGGGATTCTCCGGCACGTCGTAATTGATGACATGGGAGATGCCGTCCACGTCGATCCCCCGCGCCGCGATGTCGGTCGCGACCATGATTTCGTACTTGCCGCTCTTGAAGCCGGCGAGCGCCTCGATCCGCTGGTTCTGCGAGCGGTTCGCGTGCAGCACCGCCACGCTGTGGTTCGCCGACTTCAACCGGCGCGCAATCTTGTCCGCCCCATGCTTGGTGCGCGAAAAGACAAGCACGCTGTCGAAGTCGGTCTTCTCCAGCAGCGCCTGCAGCAGTTCGAACTTCTGTTCATACGCTACCGGGTAAAGGGCGTGGTTGATCGAGCGGTTGACCGAACGGTTCACGCCGATCTCGACCCGGGTGGGATTGCGCAGGGCAAACGATGCCACCGCGGCAATCTCCGGCGGCACCGTGGCGGAAAAGAACAGGGTCTGCCGTTCCTTCGGGCAGCGCGCGATGATGTCCTTGACCACCGGCAGGAATCCCATGTCCAGCATCCGATCCACCTCGTCGAGCACGAGAATCGAGATGTCACGCAGGCTGACCGTCCCCTCCTGGAGATAATCCACCAGCCGGCCGGGCGTGGCGACGATGATGTCGACGCCACGCTTCAGTTCCTGGCGCTGGTAGCCATAGCCGACGCCGCCGAAGATTGCGACCGGCCGGAGATCGGTGAACCGCGCGAAATCGCGGAAAGCGGTCTCGACTTGGGCGGCAAGTTCGCGGGTCGGCTCGAGCACCAGCACGCGGGCATTCGGCCGGCGCGGTCCCTGGCCGAGTCGGGTGAGGATGGGCAGCGCGAAGGCGGCGGTCTTCCCGGTGCCCGTCTGGGCGGAGCCAATCAGGTCGCCACCCGCCAGGACCACGGGAATGGCCCGCAGCTGGATGGGCGTCGGGTCCGTGTAACCGGCGGCTTGGACGCCGCGGAGCACGGGTTCGGAAAGGTGGAGGGCTTTGAAAGGCATGGCGGATTCTGGCTGTGAAACGGGATGAAACAAAAAGGACGAAGCTCCGAGGAGCTTCGTCCCGCGAAAGGTCGTTTGGGCAGGAAACGATTAGTACCGGCGATCGCCGCGGTCGCGATCGCGACCACCGCCGAAGCCGCCACGGCCACCGCCGCCGCCGAAGCCGCGACCGCCACCGCCGAAGCCGCCACCCGGGCGCTCTTCCTTCGGACGCGCCTCGTTGACCGTCAGCTGCCGGCCGCCGAGATCGACGCCGTTCATCTTTTCCGCCGCCTGCTTCGCCTCGTCAGCTGTCCCCATGGTGACAAACGCAAAGCCGCGCGGGCGGCCGGTCATCTTGTCCATGGCGACATAAACGTCGGTGACGGATCCGAACTGGCCAAAGGCCGAGCGGAGTTCGTCTTCGGTCGTCTTGAACGACAGATTGCCGACGTACAGTTTGGAGTTACTCATGTGATATCTCGTAGATCCACCGTCTGCTGGCAGTCCGTTCCCAACTTGGGTTTCGAAATCATCACTTAAGCCAAACGCTCAGCCAACGACTCACCAGATACTGTCATCTAACGTTTTCTCTAACGAAGTGGGCAAAACGTGCACGCGGCCCGACCCGAGGCAAGTACATTCGGGCACGGCCAACGGTGGGTCCCCGGCACCCGGCCGTCCGGAATATGCGGCCGTGACGGAGCACGGCCCTCCATGAATGCCGCGCCGTCCTCAACCCAAGAGCTGGTCGATTAACCGCCGGTCACGCTTCGTCGGCCGGCCGCTGCCCTTCTCCCGTTCCAGCAGTTGCTGCAATGGCTGCTGCCGCGCCTTTTCGAACTCCTCCTTCGGTGTCAAATCGCTGCAGTATTGCCTGACCAGCCGGGCGCCAACCCTGGACGGCGGCACCGCCACCACCCGGAGGGTGCGGTTGACCAGCCCCTGCCGGACCTTGACGGTCTCACCCGGCCGCACCTCGCGTGCCGGTTTCGCCGGCAAATCGTTGACCGCCACGCTCCCGGCCCGACAGGCATCACTCGCCAGCGCGCGGGTCTTGAAGAGCCGGACAGCCCAAAGCCACTTGTCGAGCCGGAGACCGGAATCGGCGGTTGCAGAGTTCAAGCCGAAGGCAGCCAAACCCGTACGAGCCGAAAGAACAAGTGGCCGATCGTAACTTCCATTATGGCCAATGGCGCCAAGCGGGCCGGATTCAGCTCCCAGCGAGGTTCCGGAACTCCTCGCGCATCCAGTCCTCCAGCATCGACTTCTCGTAGCGCAGCGGATCCTCGCGCATCCCCAGCATGCCTTTCATCATGAAAGCGGTGTCTCGCAGTTCGCGGCGGCCTTCCTTCACGACATTGCCCTCGGGATCCACCAGCCGGAACGTCAGGTCCGCGCTCGGCGGGTAGATGCTCTTGACAATCCGGACGTCGCTCAGGTTCGGCCCAAGCCATGGCTCGTAATCGCCGGCCATGTCGATGTCCGTGAACGTGACCGCCAGCGAATAGCCCGGCGGCAGGTAGCGGGCCGCGTGCTTGACGATATGTTCCTGCAGTCGCTTCAGGTAGCCCGTCCGCTGCACGTCGGAGTGCCGGAAGCTGTCACGTACATCGGTGAAGTTCTCCGGCTCGAAAAATGCCACTTCAATCTTCCCCTCCGCAGCCGGCTTAGTGGGTGCGGCCAGTGCCAGCGCGGGAAGCATCCCGAGCCATCCCAACAGGAAAAGTCGGTTTGATTTCATGATATTCATGGGACGAACCGTAGCCGGGAATTGTTCCGTCGCGAGCCCAACCGGCTTTTTTCCCGGACTCGCTCACCATGAATCATTGGGGCTTGATGGTCATTCGGTTCTCGACCGCCGAGACTCCGCGGATGCCCAGCGCCACATCCGTGATCACATCCTTGTCCGCCTGTGTTTCCACCTCACCCGTGATCACCACCCGGCCATCCCGGCTGTCGACCTTCGTCTGCAACGCGTTCGCCACCCGCCGCGAAAGCAGCTCGAACTTGATCTGCGCCGCGAGCTTCGCGTCATCGGCCCTCCCTCCGTTCGCCTCGCGATCGTCCGCGGCAACGCTTGTGCGCCCCGTGGGCAGCCCGGCCCCTTCCCTCATTTCTGACGCCTGCCGGCTGGGATCGACCCTGAGCTCATTCCGAACCTCGCGCACCCCTGCCACCGAGCGAATATACTCCTCGGTGCGCCGCTTCTGGCCGGCCGAGTCCGCGGTGCCGGTCAACGTCACCACCCCGTCCCTCACGTCCACGCGGGTCCGCGTGAGGCTCACGTCGGGCTTGAGCAGCAGCCGGCTTCGGATCTTCACCGCCAGCCAGTCATCCGAACTCTCGCGACTGGGATCGACCTTGATCCGGTTGCGCACCGACCGCACCCCCTCGGCTTCCGCGGCGGTGTCCTCGGCGAGCCGGCTCTGGTCAATGTCCCGCACGCTGCCTGTAAGCACCGCCACGCCATCCTGGACCTGCACGTCGACGGCGCTGTCCAGAACCCGGCTGAAGACATACGAGGATTCCACCGCCTGTTCGATCTGTCGATCGCTGCGCGCCTCCGCCGCCCGGATGGCCGGACCGGCGAATGGCAGGGCGAGAACAAACAACAAAGTCAATCTCATGACAGGGCTCCCGGCTGAATGACCACCGAAGCGCGGAAAAAGTGCCCGGAACGCCCGATGTTCGTGGGATCTCCGCAAAAAAATTCTCCCCGTTTTCCTGCTCTTGCATCCTGCACGTTGCTTTTCCGCGGGTGCCGTGAATCTTTCCCGGCCCCATGTTCGCCAATCTCCTTCACCTCATTGCCGGCCGGCCCGTGTCCCCCGGTTTGGAATGTTCCGCCTTCGTGGAGCAGGTCCAGGTGGAGACGGCCGAACCGCGCAACCAGCGCATGGAAAAATTGATCCTCGCGGGCTGGATCCTCATCGCCGCGAAGCATGTCGCGATCATCTGGGCCTGCCGGCATTACCCTGTCCCGTTTCACCAGCTCTGGGTGAACTTTCCGACCTGGCTCCTCGCCGCGCTCGCGACCACGATCTACTACGCCCGCACGCGCCGGGCCTGACCCGGCCCATGGTCGCACCGGGGCCGGCGCTCGAAAATGCCTCGGGTATTTTCGCTCAGGAGTCTGTCGGCTGTCCAACTCCCGGTGCGTCCCTTTCAGCACGGTCCCGCGTGAACCCGACAGACTCCTACCGCTGAATCCGCGCGGAACCACCGGCGGCAAACGCACGCACCTGCTCCACCGTCGCCATCGTCGTGTCCCCTGGGAAGGTCGTCAGCAGCGCGCCATGCGCCCAACCGAGATTCACTGCCGCCTGCGGCGACTCGCCGGAGAGCAGTCCGTAGAAGAACCCGGCCGCATAGCCGTCCCCGCCGCCAACCCGGTCCAGTACGTCGAGCTCGCAGGTCGGCGCGACATAGGTGGCGCCGTCGATCCATGCCACCGCGCCCCACGAATGCCGGTTGGTCGAATGGACCTCCCGCAGCGTTGTGGCGACAATCCGGACCTGGGGAAACTTCCGGGTGACGCTCCCCATCATGCTGATGAACGCGCTCGGATCCAATTTGGACTTCGCGGCGACCTCGGGCCCGGGAATCCCGAGCCCGAGCTGGAGATCCTCCTCGTTGCCGACGATGACATCCACGTGGCGGATGATCCGGTCGAGCACGGCGACGGCGCGCTCCTGGCCGCCCGCGATGTTCCAGAGCTTGGCCCGGTAGTTGAGATCAAAGGACGTGATTGCGCCCGCCGCCCGGGCCGCCTCCATCGCCTCGATGATCAGTTCCGCCGTCGACGCGGAGAGCGCTGCAAAGATGCCGCCGCTGTGGAACCAGCGGACTCCGCCCGCGAAGATCTCCTTCCAGTTGAAGTCGCCCGGCTTGAGTTGCGCCGCCGCCTCGTTGCTGCGATTGTAGAAGACCACCGGCGCCCGCACCCCCTGTCCGCGATCGCTGTAAACGGTGGCCATGTTCGGGCCATGCACCCCGTCGTGCTTGAAATGCCGGTAGAAGGGCGTGACGCCCGCCGCGCGCACGCGCTCCGCCACCAGCTCGCCAATGGGATAGTCGACCATCGCGGAGGCGATCCCGGTCCTCAGCCGGAAGCAGTCGGCAAGGTTGGCCGCAACGTTGAATTCCCCGCCGCTCACGTGGATGGCGCAGGCCGTCGCCTTTCGGAAGGGAATGACGCCCGGGTCGAGCCGATGAATCAGCGCACCGAGCGAAAGGAAATCGAGCTTGGCATCCGGGCGGATCTTCAGGCCGTGATTCATGCCGTGAAATTGGGGCCCGCCAGGAACGTTGGCGAACCTTTCGCGTGCTTCATGAAATACCCGCGATCGAAACGGCTCAGCCTTCCCCTTGCCAGCGGCGCCCATTTCCTGCCTCCTTGCGCCGAATTCCATGCCCGCCGCGCCGCCTGCCGCCCCCAGCCACGACCCGTACGCCGCGCTCCGGATCCGAACCTTTCGCGATTACCTCTTCGGCAGCTTCTTTGCCCTGATCGGCCGGCAGGCCGTGACCGCGGTGGCCATCTGGCAGGTGTACCAGTGGACCCACTCCTCGACTGCGCTCGGGCTGGTCGGGCTCGTGAATGTCCTGCCGCTCCTCGTCCTCTCACTGCCGGCCGGGGCCATTGCCGACCAGCATGACCGTCGCAGGGTGATTGCGCTCGGCACCGCCGTGACGGCCGTCGTCAACATCGGGCTCGCGGCGCTCGCCGCCGGCCATGCCCTGGTCCCCGACCTGGCACCGCTGCGCTGGGCGAATACCGGGCTGCTGCGGATCGCGCTGGTCTTCGAGCAGCACGCCGATCCCGCCGTGCTGCACTTCGATCAGCCGGCGCTGCCACTCGTCTATCTTCTCCTGCTGGTCCATGGCAGCGCCCGGATCCTCATCTGGCCGGCCCGCTCGAGCATCACTCCCCTCCTCGTCCCAAATGTTGCGCTCGGCAACGCCATCACCTGGAACGCGAGCACGTTTGAAATCGCCACCGTGGCCGGACCCGCCCTCGGCGGGTTCCTCATCGCGCTCATTGGCATCTCCCCCGTCTATGCGCTGGGCGCGGCCCTCGAGCTGATGTTCCTGCTCGCGCTGGGCCGCGTGACCTACCTGCAAAACCCGCAACGCGGGCCGCTCCGCCGCACCTGGCGCGACATGCTCGCCGGTGCGGAATTCATCTGGCGCCGCAAAGCCATCCTTGGCGCCAGCAGCCTCGACCTGTTCGCCGTGCTGCTCGGCGGAGCCACCGCCCTGCTGCCCATCTATGCCGATCAGGTCCTCCACGTTGGCCCGATCGGATTCGGATGGCTCCGCGCGGCGCCGTCGATTGGCGCCTTTGCCATGGCCTTGTGGATTGCGCACCGGCAGCCGTTCGAGCGTCCGGGCCGCGCACTGTTGTGGTCGGTCGTCGGCTTTGGCGCCGCGATCATTGTCTTTGGCGTTTCCCGCTATTTCTGGCTTTCGCTCGTGGCCCTGCTCCTCACCGGGGCCTTCGACAACGTGAGCGTGGTGGTGCGGCAATCGCTCGTGCAGCTGCTCACGCCCGACGCCCTGCGCGGGCGGGTCACCGCGGTGAACCAGATCTTCATCGGCTCCTCCAACGAAATCGGGGCCCTGCGCGCGGGGTTGATGTCGGCCCTCATCGGGCCCGTGGGTGCGGTGGTCTGGGGCGGCATCGGAACGATCGCGGTGGCCGGGGTCGTCGCCCGGGCGGTCCCCGATCTGCGCCGGCTCGCCGCCCTGCACACGCTCAAGCCCGACGATTGAACCAGCTGCGGGCCTCGCCCGCACCCGGATCCGGGGCGGGAGACTTGGGTTGACCGGAACAGCGGTCCGGGAACGCTGACGTAGCAGCCGCGATTCCCGATGAACCAGGAAACCACGAAACGCCTCCGCCTGCTTGCCAGCGTCCTCAGCCTCCTGCTGTTGGTCGCGGTGCTCACCATTGGCTGGTTCTTCTGGCGGCTGCGCGCGAGCGTGCCGCAGCTGGAGGGCACGCAGGGGGTGAACGGGCTGCAGGCGGCCGTGACGATCACCCGCGATGCCGCGGGCGTCCCAACCCTGCGGGGTCGGGACCGGATCGATGTCGCCCGGGCGCTCGGCTGGCTGCATGCCCAGGAACGTTTCTTCCAGATGGACCTGCTGCGCCGCAGCGCCGCCGGCGAACTGGCGGAGCTTTTTGGCAAACGCGCGCTCAACCATGACCGCAGCGTCCGGATGCACGGATTCCGCCGGCTCGCCGGCGAGGTGACGGCGCGGCTCGAGCCCGCTGATCGCAAGGTGCTCGATGCCTACGCAGACGGGGTGAACGCCGGACTCGCCGCCCTGCGCGCACGACCGTTCGAATACCTGCTCCTCCGGGCATCGCCCCAGCCGTGGCGGATCGAGGATTCGATCCTTGTCATCTATGCCATGACGCTCGACCTGCAGGAGGACGACGGCCGGTACGAACGGAGCTTGATGACGCTGCGGGACGAACTGGGCCTCGAGGCCATCGAGTTTTTCAATCCGCTCGTGCTCCCGCAGGACGCGGCGCTCGACGGCACGACGGCTCCGCTGGCGCCCATCCCCGGCCCGAACCGGATCAACCTGCGGGCGGCCAAACTCAGCTCTGCGCCGGCAGCCGAGCCCTCGCGGTTCCCCTTTCCCGCGCGCGAGCCGGAGACCGTCGTCGGTTCGAACGCCTTCGCGCTGGCCGGCGCTCACACCGCCAGCGGCGCTGCCCTGCTCGCGAACGACATGCACCTCGATCTCCGGGTACCAAACATCTGGTATCGCGCGTCGCTGCAGTGGGACGCCGGCGCGCCCGCCGGCAACGGCGCCATGCATCGCGTCACGGGTGTCACCCTTCCCGGCACGCCCGTGGTCGTCGCGGGCAGCAATGGCCGGATCGCCTGGGGATTCACGAACTCCTACACCGACACCAGCGATCTCGTGGTGGTGGAAACCATGCCTGGCCTGGACAACTGGTACGTGACCCCGGACCACCTCGAGGGCGTCAAGGTCGAGCAGCGGAAGGATGTCATCCGGGTCAAGGGCGCCGCCGACGTGCCGGTCGAGTACGCCTGGACCGTGTGGGGGCCGATTGTGGGCGAGAACGACCGGGGCCGGCCGCTCGCCTTGCGCTGGACCGCGCATGATCCCGCTGCGACGAATTTCCGGCTGATCGGACTGGAAACGGCGGGCCGGGTGGAGGAAGCCATTGCGATTGCCCATGCCACGGGAATTCCCACCCAGAATTTCGTCGTCGCGGATACCGCCGGCGATGTTGCCTGGACGATCGCCGGCCGGCTGCCGAAGCGTGCCGGTTACGATGGCCGGCTGCCGGTCAGCTGGGCTTTCGGCGATCGCAAGTGGGAGGGCTTCGTAGCGCCCGGGGAAATACCGGTTGTGGGCACGACGGTGGGCGCGCGGCCGGCCGGCATTGGGAGCGATGGCCGGATTTGGTCCGGCAACCAGCGCCCGCTCGGAGGCGCGGCGCTGTCCGTCCTGGGCGACGGCGATTATGCGCGGCCGTATCGCGCCGCCCAGATTCGCGACGGACTCGCGGCTCTCGAACGCGCCACGCCGCGTGACCTGCTGGCAATCCAGCTGGACGATCGCGCATTGTTTCTCGCGCCCTGGCATGCGCTGCTGATGAAGACGCTGACGCCGCAGGTGGCGGAAGCCGCGAAGGGGCGGTCGGCACTGCGTGGATTTGCCGAGCCGTGGGAGGGCCGCGCCAGCACGGAGGCGGTGAGCTACCGGATCGTACGCGAGTTCCGGATTGCGGTCTACACCCGGATGTTCGGACCCATCTTCGCCTCCTGCACCGAAGCCTACCCGCAGTTTGCCTGGAACAGTTTCCAACTGGAGCCGGCCGCCTGGGCCCTCCTGCGCGAAAGGCCGATGCACCTGCTGGCCGCGGATTATGCAACCTGGGACGATCTGCTGGTCGGCGCGATCGATGATGTCGTGCGCGCCTTCGATCGCGCCGGGGTGATATTGCCGCAGGCGAACTGGGGCTGGCGCAACCGGGCGCGGATCCGGCATCCGTTCGGCAACCTGCTCCCCGGCTGGATGAGCAACTGGCTCAACATGCCCGAGGATCCGCTGCCGGGCGGGGACGACATGCCGCGCGTCCAAAGCCCCAACCACGGTGCCAGTGAGCGGCTCGTGGTTGCGCCCGGCCGCGAGGAGGAGGGCATTTTCCACATGCCTGGGGGCCAGAGCGCCCACCCGCTCTCACCCTTCTACCGGGCCGGCCACGCCGCCTGGGTGCGGGGCGAACCGACCCCGTTCCTGCCGGGTGAGACGCGCTACACGCTCATCCTCGTGCCGTAGCCCGCGAGTGCCGCGCACCCGCCGCGTCCAACGCGTTCCACAACGCGATCTGCGGGCGCAGGCAAGGCTGCGCCCCTACGAAGCCAATTCTGATTGCATATTCGAAAACTGAATCCTGGAGGGACGACCTCCGTGTCGTCCGCAAACCCAATGTGACATTCATCCTGCGCAGCTTATCGATCTCAATGGCCGTGACGGAGCACGGCCCTCCATGGACGAGGTTCGGAACGTTGCGGCCGGGGCGGAGCCCGGCCGCGTTTGGCTTGAGAAACCCAGTATTGGGGATCCGTGATATCTGCGGCATCTGCGGTTAAAGGATTGGGGCTGGTCCGCGTCTCTGAGCGAACGGTTTTGGGAATGCATTGCGCCGGTCAGAGACGCGGCGCTACCTCACGGCCCCGAGCCTGCTCTTCGCGTTCCTTCGCGCGCTTCGCGGTTGCCCTTTCGAATCCCCGGACGCCCATCCCGGCCGACAAATTCCATTGAGCCGCAGGCGCATCCGGCCCTTGCTCGAATCCTGCGACCCGGATGAAGAAGAAAAAGCGCAACTACACGGTCTACTTCGCGGGGGAGCTCTTTTCGCTGAAGCACCTGATCGGGAATGCCTGGCTGGCAGAGGCGATCTACGAGAAATCGCATGGGCGTTTCCGTTGCGTGCTGCCCCAGGATTTCGCCGAATTGCGCGGACGCAGCCGGCAGGCGATCCGCGACACGAATCTCCGCGCATTGCTCGAGTGCGATCTCGGCCTGTTCAATTTTGACGGCGCGGATCTCGACAGCGGCACGGTGGTCGAGTTCATGGTCGCGAAATTCGCCGACATCCCGTCGGTCCTCCTGCGGACCGATGTCCGCAGCGCCGGCGACCAGCGCAGCGAACCCTGGAATCTGATGGCCAGCTGCTTCCCGCGAACCACCACGGCGATCGTGCCCGGACTTTTTGAATACCGCGGCGTGCTCCAGCGGCGGCAGCGGCGCGTCGACCATGCGCTGCATCTCGCGGGTCAGCACAGCTCCGCCGCCGCCCAGCTGGTCTGCGAGCGAATCGCCAGCCAGTGCGTGCGCAGCTTCGAACGCGTGATGTCGGCGGAACCCGTCCTGCCACGGCATCTGCGCGAGGAGGCCTACCAGTGGCTCAGCCTGGCGACCGGCCTGCGCGGCAAGCAGAAGGAACTGCGCAAGGAGCTCGAGCGGCACCTCGAGCGGAAAGTGGAGCGCGATTTGCTCTGAACATCGGCGCCCTCGCCAAGACTGTCCCATGCCGCTCCACGTCCTCGAACATCCGCTGGCCGCGCACATCGTCACCCACCTGCGCGACGTCACCACCAAGCCCGCGACGTTCCGCACCCTCGCCTACCAGATCAGCCTGCTGCTCGCAGTCGAGGCCACCCGGGGACTCGAGACCCGGACCCGGCACATCCAGACCCCGCTGGAGGGCATGCAGGCGCGCGTCCTCGCCGCCGAAAAGCTCATCGTCGTGCCGATTCTCCGGGCCGGGCTCGGGATGGTCCAGCCGTTCAGCGATCTCTTTCCCGACGTGAGCGTCGGTTACATCGGGCTCGAGCGGGATCATGAGACCGCCAAGCCGCGCAGTTATTACTGCAAGCTGCCGCCGTTGGATGGTTCGACCGGCCGGCACGTCTTCATCGTGGATCCGATGCTCGCGACCGGCGGATCCGCGGCCGCCGCCCTGACCGTGGTCAAGCAGCACGGCGCGGAGAATCCGACGCTCGTCTCCATCGTCTGCGCGCCCGAAGGCGTCGCCGAGGTGGAAAAGCACCACCCCGGCACGATCATTCACACGGCCGCGCTGGATCGTGAGCTGAACCAGCGGAAATACATCCTGCCTGGGCTCGGCGATTTTGGCGATCGGCTGTATGGGACGTAAGCTTGCCGCTTTGATTCCATGCTCCCGTCCTGGCGCTTCCGTCCAAAAATGAATCCGCTGTTCGCAGCGCTGCTGCCCCTGGCTACCCTCCCCATCATGTCGAATCCCGGCACCGCTGAAACCCAGACCGTCCACCAGTTCGAACGAAGCGTCACGGTCACCCACAGTTACAAGTACCTCCAGGGTTTGCCCGACGGATATGGTGCTGAACCAGGAAAACGCTGGCCGCTGCTGCTCTTCCTCCACGGATCGGGCGAACGCGGCGACGATGTGTGGTCGGTCGCGAAACACGGTCCGCCGAAGCTGCTGCGCGAGTCGCCGCGTGGTCCGGCCGCGCGGCTCCTGGCCGAAAATTTCGTCGTGATCTCGCCCCAGTGCCCCAAGGGCGAATGGTGGAACACGGCCGCACTACTCGCGCTGCTGGACGAAATCATGGCGTCCCACGCGATCGACCCCGCGCGCGTCTACCTGACGGGCCTGAGCATGGGCGGTTATGGCGCCTGGGAGCTTGGCACGGCGTTTCCCGAACGGTTTGCCGCCATGGTGCCGGTCTGTGGTGGCGGGAATTTCATCACCGCCTACCGTTCGCATAGGGAGAAGCGCTCCGAACTGCGCAGCCTCGCGATCTGGGCATTTCATGGCGCCAGGGATCCAACCGTGCCGGTCGCCGAATCGGAGCGGATGGTGGAGGCCATGGAACGTTTCGAAGTCGCCGACGTGCAGCTCACCATCTACCCGGAGGCGCAGCACGATTCCTGGACCGAAACCTACGCCAATCCCGAACTCTATACGTGGCTGCTGAGCCACACGCGTCCCTAAACCGGCCGGGCAGCCCGTCTCGGCCGCGAAGGTCCGAACTTCGTAGATGGAGGGCCGTGCTCCCGCCTTCGCCGAGGCTTCCTCCTTCGCCAAGGCTTCGGGGGACAGGTCGGCGCGCAGGCTGTCACGGCCATGAAGTGCGATCCGCTGCGCAGCATGAATTTCCCATCGGGCTTAAGGACGCCACGGAGGGCGTCCCTCCATGTACGAGCATCGTATTTGGAGGGCCGTGCTCCGTCACGGCCATTGAGATCGATGGGCTGCGCAGGATGGGTGTCACATCGGGTTTGTGGACGCCACGGCCTGTCCGCCATAGCCTTGGCGAAGGCAGAAGGGCGTCCCGCGAAGGGGCCGCTCCGCCTCGTCCTCGAAAATGCCCGCGGCATTTTCGCTAAGGAGGCTGTCGCCTGCACCGACTCTCGGTGCGCCCCTTTGAGAACAGTCCCGCGTAAGCCCGACAGACTCCTACCCCAGCGCCTTCTGGGCCTGGTTGACGAGCGGCGAACGCGCCAGCGCCCCTTCGATCGGCTCCTCGGTCAGTCCCAGCTTCGCCACTCGGTGTCGCAGCGTGAGAAACGCGAATGACGCCGCCTCACCGGCCGCAGCCTGCTGCCCCGCCCGGGACAGATCGGGCTTCAGCGGCGGAAGCGACTCGCGCGGCAGGATCGTCTTCTCAACCAGGAAAAGTCCCAGCGAAGCGCCGAGCGTCTCGATCCAGGCTCGCGGCTGCGCGGGAATCGTGTACGCAAACGCTGCGCTCGAGGGCGACCATTCCATGTAGCCGCGCACCTGCGCATGAAGCTGCGCGAGCGACGCGTCGGCCGTGGCCGGCGTCCAGCGCGCCGCGAAGCTCTTACGCTCCCGAAAGGTCTTCACCTCCCAGACCCGGAGGTTGAGCTCATAATCGCCGGCCGTCGCCTTGAGCGCCCCGGTGACAATGTAGTCCAGGCCCTCCGCCGTGGTCTCCACGAGCTGGCGGAGATTGTCCATCGTCCACTCGGCACCAAAGGCGGCGTAATGGCTGCCACCCTCGGCCGGGGTCATGATGCCAATGGCCGCCACGGGGGCATAGACGGGCGAGAAATAAAACGTCTCGGCAAACCAGAGCGGAATCGCCCGTGAGAGCCGGCCGAGTTCGTCCTCGGGCTGTTTCAACGCGTCGCCCTCGGGGGCATGGCCGGGAACCGCAAGCTGCGCGAACGCAATCCGGCGCAGCCGGCCTTCCTTCGGCGGCAGGATCTGGGCGGCCAGCGACTCCAGTCCGTAGAACCAAATCGGCTTGCTGATGGAAATCAGCCCGACCTTGGCCGGGTCGCGCCCGCCACCGCCGCCAACGACCGCCTCGGGCGCCGCGAGCATTTCAGCGATCGCATTGGAGAACCCGTGCAGCCGCTCCTCGAGCTCGGGCCGGTTCAAGGTGAAGAGGATGTCGAGCACATGCTGCGCGGCATCGGGATCGCGCACCGCCAGGTAGGCCTGGAGCAGGTTCAGCCCGGTAGCAGGGCCATGCCGATCCGCGTCGTAACGCGGGGCGACCAGCTCGATGATTTCGGCCACATGGCCCCGCGATCCCAGATCCCCGGAGATGGCGACGAGCACATCCGCCCGGTCCCCGGCGCCCGCCAGAACCTCCTCGTAAATCGCCAGCGCGGCTGGCAGGTCACGGGCCTCGAGCTTCTCGCGCGCGTCTGCCAGCCGGACCTTCACGCTGCCTGCACTTGCGGCTGTCGCAGCGGTGCCTGGGCCTGCCGCCGGTTCAGCCGGCCGCCCGGCCGGTGTCGGCCCGCCAGGCAGGCCGTCACTGGCCGCCGCCGCGGAATCCGTCGGTGGCGTGGGCGGGGCCGGCGGTTTCTTCGAGGTGAAGCGATCGAAAAATCCCATGCGCCTTGAAAACGGCCAGCCCGCCAAAAGGCGAAGAAAATTGAGCGCCAGCCCTGCGATGCCGTTCACAACTGCAGGGGCGCAGCCTCGCCTGCGCCCCTACGAATCCAATTCTGATCCCTGGACTCGAAAACTGATTCCTGGAGGGACGCCCTCCGTGGCGTCCACAAACCCGATGGGAAATTCATCCTGCGCAGCGGATCGATCTTCATGGCCGTGACGGAGCACGGCCCTCCATCTACGAAGTTCCGACCTTCGGGGCCGTGACGGCCTCCCTCCGAAGGCCCGGCCTCACATCGTCGCAAGCTTCATTGAATCACACTACCGTAAGGGCGCAGCCCCGCCCGCGCCGCCGGAACCCATGTATTCCGACTGCGGTGACGACGCCAGCCGCATGGGCGAGGGGAACCGAGCGAATATCAGGCTCGGGAAACGTGGCCAGGAACGGCGTCCGCGTCATGCTCTCGAGGGCGATCTTCACCACCAACAGCCCCAGGAGAGCCCACCAGCACCAGCGCGGTCCTGCCTCCCCATCCTGCAGGCTGCCCAGCGCCAGCAAGGCCAGGAGGCCGGCACCGACGCCGGACAACTGCGCGTCGCTACTCCTTGCGTTCCGAACCGGCCGACGAGTGCTCGAACATCCGGGCGGGCTCGGGCTGCTCGTCCGGCTTGCCCTCGTAGGGATGCGGCGAACACGCCGAGTCGCTCCACAGCGGCAGGTTGTTGCGCCGCCACTCGCGGGTTTCAGCAATGTCGGCCTTTGTCGCCGGTTCCTCGCAGCGCATCATGAGCCGGTTGAGTGCCGCGAAGGCGACGTCCTCCGGCGTGACGCCGAGACTCTCCGCGTAGCGAGCCACTGCACTGTATTCCGCGTATTCGAGATGGATTTTGATCGCGCTCATGAGTCCGGGGGTTGGTTGTCCCAAAGTGTGCACTGGCCACCGGTGGCCGGCTCGGCGTTTATTGTGCAAGCGCTGCCATTTATTGCGCGGCGACATCACGGCCACAACGTTCCGAACCTCGTACATGGAGGGCCGTGCTCCGTCACGGCCACGAAGATCGATCCGCTGCGCAGAATGAATTTCCCATCGGATTTGTGGACGCCACGGAGGGCGTCCCTCCATGACGGTCATTCCGACCGAAAATTGGACGACACGGAGGTCGTCCCTCCACGAAAGTCATTCTGAATGAGAAACCAGCATGAATGAATCGGAAATGGATTCATGGAGGGCCGGCACGGCCGCAGCTCAATACTTCTGGCCGAGCCGCTTGTAGATGAAACTCAACAGCCAGGCCGGCCCAATCAGCAGGAAGACGAGGTCCTGAAAAAACGACGGCTTCCGACCTTCAATCGCGTGCCCGATGAACTGGCCGGCCCACGCCAGCACAAACGTGACGGCGCAGATTTTCCAAACCGCCCATGGGGAATAGATATCCATCAGCGCGAGCGACAGGTACCCGAGCGACATGAAGAAAAGCATCCCGGCGCTCAGCGGCGGCGAGAGCCACAGGTAAAAGCCGGTCGCGACAAAGATCCCGACGAGCGCCCAGTTGAACCAGGGCAGCGCGAGTGCCAGCGGTTCGGGCACCGGAATCGACCACAGGAATCCCAGCACGCTCCAGAAGATCCCCGGGATGCACCACCAGTGAATCCGCTCGTTGGTGCGGTGCTGGTGGCTTTCGCCATAGGCGGCAAACCACTGATCAGCGGTCTTGCGAGTCGCCATGGTTATCAGAGCCGCAGGAAGATCTGCCGGCGATAAAGAAACCGCGCCAGGACCAGCATCAGCAGCAGCGCGACCGCCGCCAGCAGCACCTCGCCCGCTCCCGCCGACGCCACCTCGTCGAGCCACGCCTTCACGTCGCCACCGGCCATTCGCTGCGCAATCCGGTGCAGGCTCACCACTCCGTGAATCAGGTACAGCGTAATCGCGTTCATCCCGATCCAGATGAACGGCTCCGCCCAGCGGCGCTGCCGGCGCATTTCGATCACATAATAAAATCCGCCCAGCAGCAGGAAGCTCCAGCCGCCGGCGACCAGGACGTACGACGACGTCCAGATTTTCTTCACCACCGGGAACTGCAAATGCCAGAGCCAGCCGAGCGCCAGACAGGTGACACCGGCGATGAGCAACTGCCGGAGCTTCGCCCGGTCGTCCAGATCCGTCCGGCGCAGGAGCAATCCGGCAAAAATCCCCAGCAGCCCGGTGACAATGGCCGGCAGGGTGCTCAACCACCCCTCCGGATCCCAATAGAGATCATACATCCGGCCTGGCGGGTACTCGAAATCGAGATGGTTCGCCAGGTTCCGGCCGGGATCGAAGGCCCCCGTCACCCGTGTCGTCGTCGCCTCGTACAGTTCCCGGACCTGCGCAAGCGGCGGACGGTCCGTGCCGAATTGCGCCGCCATCGCCTCGCGATCGAGCGCGATGTCCCGAATCGGCACGAATGTCATCAGCGCCCAGTAGCCAACGAGCAGTGCGATGCCGGTCGCGGCCAGCGCGCGCGGCTTCAGGTAGCAGAACAGCAGCCCGGCCACGGTGTAGACGATCGCAATCCGTGGCAGTACGCCGAGCACCCGGACATCGGGCCAGGGGTTCGTGAGCCCGCCGTTGTAAAACACCCCCAACACGAAGAGCAGCAGCCCCCGCACGAGCACCCGCCTAACCGCCTCCTGGCGTCCGCCGCGCTCGATCAACCGCGAGAGCGAAAATACGCTCGAGACTCCGACGATGAAGACGAAGAGCGGGAAAATCAGATCGTAGAACGCGAAGCCCGCCCAGGCCTTGTGATCGAGCTGCTCGGCGAGGAATCGAACCGGCGCGAGGCCGGTCCACGCGGCCAGCGCGTGGACGAGTTCATCGGCTCCCAGGATCCAGAACATGTCGAAGCCACGGAGGGCGTCGACCGAGACGACACGGGCCGGGCGGCTGCCTTGCTGGGCCGCCACCGGCGCACCGGCCGCGACACCGGCCGGCAGGGAAGCAGGGGTATTCATCGGGCGCACGCGAGCAGAGTCGGGCGGACGCGCATGGTCAATCCGCGCTTTTTGCGGTTTCAAGCGACCGGCAAGGTGCCGGCTTGCAGCGCGGGCGTGCGGCGCCCAAAACTGGCGTCGAATCGCGGGCCACAGGCCCGGTCCAAACTCAGCCATCCTCCATGAAATCGTCCGATCTCCCCTCGTCCGCCCCGTATTCGCGTCGTGATTTCGTAACCCTGCTGGCTGCGGCTGGCGTGGCCGGACCGCTCGCCGGCGCCAGCCTGGCCCGGGCGGCGTCGGGTGCGCGTGCCGGCAAGCCCGCCGGTCGGAGCGAGCCGATGACCATCCATGTCTTCTCGAAACCGCTGCAGTGGCTCTCCTACGACGCCACCGCCCGGCTGATCGCGGACACCGGCATGGGCGGCATCGATTATTCGGTCCGGCCCGGCGGCCATGTGCTGCCGGAGAAGGTGGCCGAGGATCTACCCCGGGCGGTCGAGGCCGCGCGCAAGGCAGGGCTGAAGGTCGAGATGATCACCACCGGGATCACCAGCGCCCGCGAGCCCCATGCCGAGGCCACGCTGCGGCTGGCCGCGAAGCTGGGCGTGAAATATTACCGGCTGGGCAACTTCAAATACGACCTGAAGGCGGGAATCTGGCCGACGCTCCAGGAATTGAAACCGGCCTTCAAGGAACTGGCGGATCTCAACCGGAGCCTCGGGATCCACGGGGCGATCCAGAATCATTCCGGGCCCCGTGTGGGCGGTCCGGTGTGGGACATCTACGAACTCGTCCGCGATCTCGATCCCCAGTGGATGGGCATCCAGTACGACATCCGGCACGCCATCGTCGAGGGCGCACAATCCTGGCCGATTGCGCTGCGGCTGCTGGCGCCGTGGGCGCGCTGCTTCGACATCAAGGATTTCAAATGGAAGCAGTCGCCCGGCCGCAGCGTGGTCGAGAACGTGCCGCTCGGCGAGGGCATCGTGCCATACGATGAATACTTCAAGCTCGTGAAGGAACTCGGGCTCGGCGGGCCGATGTCACTGCATCTCGAATACCCGCCCTTCGAGCGGGATCCGCGGAAGCTCAGCGATGAGCAGAAGCTGGCCGAGTTCACCGCCGGAATGAAGCGCGACGCCGCGACGCTGAAGGGGTGGATGCAGCAGGCCGGCCTGGGCTGAGGCCGACGGCGCTTGCCTGCGCCCACATGCGTGATTGAACGGTTCAGAGGGCGCAGGCAAGGCTGCGCCCCTACGCTGCGTGGTTGAATGACGCCCTTCACAATGCGTATTCGCATCAGGAATGGGAACCAAGGTCCCGTTTTCCGCCGCTGGCGCTTCACACCATTTCCCGGATCCCACGGCCGAGCCGCTCGAGCGCTTCCGCCGCCGTTTTCTCGCTGAGCGCGCCAAACGAGATCCGCAGGTGGCAGCCCGTCTCGAGCCCGAACGCGTTGCCCGGCACGACCGCCACCTGGTGCCTCCGAATCAGCCGGGCCGCTGCATCCATCGCCGTCATCTCCGTGTGAACGCGGATTAGATAATAGAATGCGCCCTCCGCCGGCGGCACGTCGCAGACGTCGGCCAGTCCCGCCAGCGCCTCCTGCACCCGGCGACGGACCCCGGCCAGGTCGCCCAGCTTTGCGCGCACATAATCGGCGCCGCCCTCGATTGCGCCGGCCGCGGCAAATTGCGCAATGGCCGGCGGGCAGATGATCAGCGTGTCCTGTACCTTGCGCAGCGCGGGCTCCAGCTCCGCCGGATAGACCATCCAGCCAATCCGCCAGCTGGCAAACCCGTAGGCCTTCGACATCGAATGGAGCGTAATCGTATGGGCCGCGCTGCCCGCAATCGCGCCAGGTGAGAAATGCCGCGCGCTCCCGAAGGTGAAGGCCGCGTAGGCCTCGTCATGAATGTGCAGGATACCCCGCTCGGCACAAAGCGCGTTGACCGCCCGCACCGCCGTTTCCGGGTAAACGGCGCCCGTCGGATTGTTCGGTGATACGGTGACAATGGCCCGGGTCCGCGGGGTAATCGCCGCCCGCAGCGCCTCGATCCGCAACTGGTAGTTTGCGTCCGTGCCCACCAGCACCGGCCGGCAGTTCGCCATCGTCACCGCCATCTCCTGGTTGAAGTAGTATGGCGTCGGCAGGATGATTTCGTCGCCCGGATCGGCAATCGCGAGGATGGCGTTCATGAACGCCATGTTGCCGCCCGCCGTGACCATCAGCCGGTGGCCGGCAGAGAGCGCATAGCTGTTCTCCCGCGCGAGCTTCGCCTCGATTGCCGCCCGGAGCCGCGGTACGCCGTCGACCGGTTGGTACTTGTGGTTCGCGGGATCGGCCAGGAACTGTTCGATCGCCGCCAATGCCGATGGCGGCGGCCCATAGCTGACGACGCCCTGCCCGAGCGAAAGCGTCCCCGGCGTCGTCCGAATCAGATCGGCGATGACGGGAATGATGGGAGTCTGAGTGGCGCGGAGCCGGAGGGATTCTTGCATGGGGATCCGGGGCCGCCCAGCGTGCAGCGGCGCGTGCGCGGGACAACCCTTTAGGAGTCTGTCGGACTTGCGTGGGACTGTTTTGAAAGCGGCGCACCGAGAGTTGGGCAGCCGACACCCTCCTTCGCGAAATGGCCTGGGCATCCTCCATGAATGCAGTACTCGCTTCCCGTCTTAATGACTTTCCTGGAGGGACGCCCTCCGGGGCATCCACTTTTCGGTCGGAATGGCCGTCATGGAGGGACGCCCTCCGTGGCGTCCTTAAACCCGATGGGAAATTCATTCTGCGCAGCGGATCGATCTTCATGGCCGTGACGGAGCACGGCCCTCCATGAATCCAATTCAGACTCGGGGATGCATTTGTTGGCCATCCGGCGCCACCGCCGCGTTGAGAGCCGCACGGCCAGTAGGTCGGGTCTCCGACCTGACCCAGGGGCAGGTCAGATAGACCTGCCCTACCAAGCATCACCGCGCCCGCATTTTCACTGCGGAAAGAGTCGCCTCGACTGGCCGAAGAGCACGTAATGGCAACCTCTCCGAAATCCTCATGCGCCCATTCCTGCTCCTTGTTCTTGCCCTGTTACCGTCAGCCATCATCGCGGCCCCCGCCGGCGCACCCCAGCCCAACATCATCTTCATCCTCGCCGACGACCTCGGCTACGGCGAACTCGGCTCCTACGGGCAGAAATTGATTCAGACCCCGCACCTCGACCGGATGGCCGGGGAGGGCATGCGGTTCACCCAGTTCTATGCGGGCAGCACCGTCTGCGCCCCTTCCCGCAGCGTGCTGATGACCGGCCAGCACATGGGCCACACGCGAGTCCGCGGCAATGCCGGGCCGGGTCGCGGCGTGGCGCAGCAATTGACGCCCAAGGATGTCACCGTCGCCCAGGTGCTGCAGAAGGCGGGCTATGCCACCGGGCTGGTGGGCAAATGGGGCCTTGGCGACGAGGAGACCCAGGGCGAGCCGCTGCGACAGGGCTTCGATTATTACTTCGGCTTCCTCAACCAGACCCATGCGCACAACCACTTCCCGAATTTTCTCTGGCGCAATGGCGAGCGGGTTCCGCTGCCGAACGATCTGACACAGATTGGGCCCGTCACCGGCGCGGGCTACTCGACCAACCGGGTGATCTATGCGGGCGACCTGTTCGCGGTGGAGACGACCGCTTTCATCGAGCAGCACCGGGCCCGGCCGTTCTTCCTCTTCCTCTCGGTCGTGACACCGCACGCGAACAATCAGCGGTCGAGCGAGCTCGGCGAGGGCAATGAGGTGCCGGACCAGGGTCCCTACGCCGACAAGCCCTGGAACACCGCCCAGAAAAACCACGCGGCAATGGTCACGCGGCTCGACCGCGATGTCGGCGCATTGCTGGCCCAGCTGAAACGGCTCGAGCTCGACGAACGGACCCTGGTGATGTTCAGCAGTGACAATGGGCCGCACAAGGAAGGCGGACGCGAATACGATCCGGAATTCTTCAATGCCAGCGGACCACTCAGCGGAATCAAGCGAGCCCTGACGGATGGCGGAATCCGCGTGCCCTTCATCGCCCGCTGGCCGGGAAGGATCAGACCCGGCACGGTCTCGAACCACGTCGGCTATTTTGGGGATCTGATGGCGACCTGGTCGGAAATCGCGGGCGCGACCCCACCGGGAAACCTCGACAGCATCAGCCTCGTTCCCGAGCTGACGGGGCGCGGCATGCAGCGAAAGCACGAGTTTCTCTACTGGGAATTCTATGAGCGCGGTGTCTCGCAGGCCGTGCTGCTCGGCGATCGCTGGAAGGCGATCCGGCTGGAAAACACGTCGGCGCCGATCGCGCTGTACGACCTCTACAATGATATCGCCGAAAAGACGGACGTCGCCGCGGCCAACCCCGCGATTGTCGCCCGCGCCAGGGAAATCATGCGCACGGCCCACGTCCCGAACGAGCACTGGGACGTCACGAAACCGGCGCCGCCGGCCGCGCCGAAGTGAACCGCAGATGGGCGCAAACGATCCCGGCGGCAATGGCGGCGTTGAGCGATTCCGCCTGTCCGTAGCGCGGAATCGTGATGCGTCGGGTCACCCGCGCCGCCACCGCGGGTGACAATCCGCGGCCTTCGCTGCCGATCACCAGGATCGCGTCGGCCAGGGCAGGAACCACGTGCACGTTCTCGCCCTCGAGCTCGCAGCCCAGGATCGGCACACCGCGCGGAACGTGCGCGAGCGTGTCGGCCAGATCGGCGGAATGCGTCCGCACGCGGGCGAACGAACCCATGCTGGCGTTGATGACCTTCTGGTGAAACAGGTCCGCGCAGTCCGGCGAGAGGACGACGCGATCGAGCGCAAACCAATCGGCAATCCGGAGCAGCGTGCCGACATTGCCCGGATCCTGGACGCCATCGAGTGCGAGAGTCAGCCCGCGGCCAAGTTCCGCCGGGTGAACCGGTTCGCGGACGATTCGGCCGACGGCCAACACGTTCGAGGGCGTAGGAAAATGGCTGACTCGCTCCATCTCCGAGGACGTGACGGTGGTGATCGGCAGTGCCGGCGGCAGCGGCTTGGGCGGCTGCCATGCCCCGGTGGCATAGAGTCCCGTGAAGCGAAACCCGGCCTCGAGCAGCTCGCGCACGACCTTCTCGCCCTCGATGACGAACAGACCCAGTGCCTCGCGCTGCCGCTTGTCGCGCAGTGAACGCAGTCGCTGGAGTTCGGCCTTCGTCAGCACGGCGGCAGAATCGCCAGCCGTCGGCTCCGGTGGCAAGACCGGGGTGTTGGCCGCGGGTCCAATTCTGATCGCGGAAGCATCCGACCTTCAGACTTCATTCTTGTTGGGGATGCGGCGCCCCCGCCGCGTGGTCAGGATTCAATTACGGCTCTGGATCACGGCGATCGCGCCCCAAAGCGCCAACGGCGCGACACGATTTCAGCCTGGGCCAGCGGCCCAGGTTTTTCGTTGGAACCCAATCGAGGGCTGAAAGCCCGATTCATCAGCACCGATGATCGAATCGATGAGCCGGGCCTTCAGCCCTGCGATTCTCGCGATTGGACGGAATCCTGGGCCGTTGGCCCAGGCTGGGATGAATCGGGCCTTCGGCCCTGATTCCAGACCTCAAACGTGGAAGCGGCATCTTCCCACTTGCCGGGATTGCAGGCCGACCGGAATCCCAACCAACAAGCCGGTTCGACGTCGCTCACGGCCCCCCATTTTGTTGAACGAAAGGGCTCGAGCTCGTCGAGAGGCGGCGGGACGCCGCTTCCACGACGGCGGGAAGGGGACCTTTCCACACATCGTGCCGACGGTTCCAGCCAACTTGGGCTTTTCAGGGAGCAAATCCTGGATAGGCTCCGCCCATGAAGCGCTTCGCCCCGTTGCTTTTCCTGACGGTGACCATCGCGGTGATTCTCTCGCCCTTCGCATTTGCGGCCGCCACCGCTGCGAAACCCGCCGGCGATCGTTCGCCCGGCGCCCCGGTTGCCACCGCCATCTCCACCGTCACGGGGATTGCCATTTCACCGCTCTTGGGAACGGCCGCCTTCGGCGCGTATCAGTGGCTGACGGCCGACGGCGCGGAGGGCCGCGCCTCGCTGCCCTGGTACGCGCAGATGAAGTTCTGGCTGCCGGCGCTGCTGGTGGTGGGGGCGGTGGCCGTCAAGGATGCCTTTGGCGCCGCGGTTCCGACCGGGATGAAGAAGCCGCTCGATGTGCTCGAGACGGTCGAGAACAAACTCAGCGGGCTGGTGGCCGCCGGGGCCGTGATCCCGTTTGCCGTCGGCGCGATGGCCAAGGTGCTCGCGGATGGCGGCACCGCCGCGGTTCAGCCGCTGACGAATGCGAGTGGCGTGGCGATGATTCAGTTCGGGGCGATGGATGTGAGCTGGTTGATCAACCTCCTGACGGTGCCCTTCGGCATCGCCGTGTTCGTGGTGGTGTGGCTCGCCTCGCACACGATCAACGTGCTCATCCTGCTGAGTCCGTGGGGCGCGATTGATGGGGCGCTCAAGGCGGCGCGGACGGGGCTGCTGGGGCTCGTCACTGCCGCGGCAGTCACGGATCCGCGCTGGGGCGCGGCGTTCTCGGTCCTCGTGATCATCGTGGCCTACTTCATCGCGGGCTGGTCGTTCCGGCTGACGGTGTTCGGCACGATTTTCTGCTGGGAGTTTATCACCCGGCGCTGCCGCCGGTTTACGCCGGCGCCGAACGGCAACCTGATGTTTGCGGGGTCGAATTTCACCGATGTTCCGGTGCGGACCTATGGCCGGCTGGAACGGAGGGACGACGGCAGCTTCGAATTTGTCTACAAGCCCTGGCTGGTGCTGAAGGTGCGGCGCGCCCCGGTGCCGGTCGAGCAAAGCTCGTTTGCCGTGGGCGAAGGGCTGTTTCTTTCCGAGCTGATCGCCGGGGACGGACGCACCCTCTTTGTGCTGCCACCGCGCTATCGCGGGCATGAGCCGGAACTCGTGGGGATTTACGAACTGGGTGGCGGTGTGCGCGACGTGGGGCTGCGCCGCGCCTGGAGCGCGCTCCGCGAAATGATTGGCGGCCGGGCTGCCCGCCCGCCATTGCCCGAGCCGACGGCGGCCTGAGCTGCACCCTGCCATTTCGATGTCACACGTGTGACATCGAAATGGCAGGGTGCCGCGGGGAGCGAATCACGGCAAAGCAATCGGCCGGAAGCCTGCCTCATCGCGAACCGAAGGCGGTTTTCCCGGTCTGAAGCTCTTCCGGCCCAACGAGTCCGATCGTCCGGCGCCGGCCCCTGCCCCGTGCGATCCACCCCAACGACACCGCCTGCTGCGCGCCTGCTCGCCGAACTCCGCCGCTCGCCGGCGAAGAAGGTGAAGATTGCGGTTGCCGACGTCGACGGCGTCCTGCGCGGAAAGTACCTCCACAAGGACAAGTTCCTCTCCGCCGCCGAGCCGGCACCCGGCGGTGGCTTCGGGTTCTGCGACGTCGTGTTCGGCTGGGACATGGCCGATGCGTGTTATGACAACACGGAACTGGTCGGCTGGCACAAGGGCTTCCCCGACGCGATGGTCCGGCCGGATCTGCACACGCGCCGGCAGGTCCCGTGGGACGACGACGTCCCGTTCTTCCTCGGCGAGTTCGTCTGGCACGGGCCTGGCAAGGGGCCCGAGCGCGAAACGCCACACCCGCTTTGCCCGCGACAAGTGCTGAAGCGTGTGCTGCGCCGGGCAGAGAAACTGGGATTCCAGCCGCAATGCGGGATGGAGTTCGAGTGGTTCAACTTCGCCGAAACGCCGCAGAGTTGGGCCGACAAGGCCTACGCGAATCCCCGACCGCTCACGCCCGGGATGTTTGGCTATTCGCTGCTGCGGGCCAGCCATGGCCAGACCTTCTTCCGCGCCCTGATGGATGAACTGCCGAAATTCGGCGTGCCAATCGAAGGACTTCACACCGAAACCGGGCCCGGGGTCTACGAGGCGGCAATCGCGTTCTCGGACGCCCTCGAGGCAGCCGATCGGGCGATCCTCTTCAAGACCGGGGTCAAGGAAATCGGGCTCCGGCTGGGCATCATGCCCAGCTTCATGGCGAAATGGAACCAGTCGCTTCCCGGCTGCAGCGGACACATCCACCAGAGCCTCTCCGACGGAAAGAACAACCTCTTCCACGATCCCCGCGGCCGGCTGGGAATGAGCGCTCTGTTCGAGAGCTACCTCGCGGGCCAGATTGCGGTTCTGGCGGATTTTGGTCCGATGATCTGGCCGACAATCAACAGCTACAAGCGGCTGGTCGACGGCTGCTGGGCGCCGGTGAAGCCGACCTGGGGAGTCGACAACCGCACCGCGAGCTTCCGGGTCATCTCCGGGACGCGGAAGTCCTGCCGGCTCGAGACGCGAAGTCCCGGCGCCGATGTGAACCCCTACCTCGCGATGGCCGCCGTGCTCGCCGCCGGTCTGCACGGGGTGGAACGCAACCTGACACTGGATACGCCACCGATCGTGGGAACCAACGGCGGCGCGGAAGCCACGCCGCGCGCCCCGCGCAGCCTGGCCGAAACCACCCGGCGTTTCCGGGATTCAGCCATTGCCCGCGACTGGCTGGGCGACGAATTCGTCGCGCACTTCGCCGCGACCCGCGAATGGGAATGCCGCCAGTGGCGGGACGCCGTGACGGACTGGGAGCTCAAACGATACCTGGAGATCATCTAGCGGGGACCAATCGACCAGGGACCAAGGACCAGGGACCAAGGCACCCGAATGGGGGGAGAACCCGTCCCCGCCCCCGTATAAAGACATGATCGTTCACACCTTTTCCTTTCCAACTCAGATCCGTTTCGGCGTCGGTGCGCGGACGCTGGTGCCGGAATACCTGAAGTCAGCCGGCGTGAAGCGGCCGCTGATCGTGACGGACAAGGGGCTGGCCGGGCTGCCGATGACCGCAACGCTCGCCAATGATCTCTGGGCGGCGACCATGGAGCCGGTGGTGTTCAGCGGGGTGTTTGGCAATCCGACGGCGAGCCAGGTGCGAGCGGCGACGGAGGCTTACCGCAAGCATCGGGCCGACGCCGTGGTGGGTCTGGGCGGCGGCGCCGCGCTCGATGTGGCGAAGGCGGCGGCGTTGATGGCCGTCCATGACGGCGACATTCTCGATTACGCCTGGGACAACCCGGCGGGTGTCCGCGTGCAGCAGGCGCTGCCGTGCTTCATCGCCATTCCGACGACCGCCGGCACCGGTTCCGAAGTGGGACGATCGGCGGTGATCTCCGACGACCAGACCCACGTCAAACGCGTCATCTTCAATCCGGTGCTGCTGGCCCGGGCGGTGTTTGCCGATCCGGAGCTGACGCTCGGGCTGCCGTCTGGGCTCACCGCCGCCACGGGGATGGACGCCCTCGCGCACAATGTGGAGAGCTACCTGTCGCCGACGTACCACCCGGTCTGTGACGGTATCGCGCTGGAAGGCGCGCGGATTGCCGCCCGCGCGCTGCCGGTGGCCGTGCGCAATGGCGCAGATCTGGCGGCGCGCAGCGAAATGCTCATGGCCTCGATGATGGGCGCAATCGCGTTCCAGAAGGACCTGGGAGCGCTGCATTCCTGCGCCCACGCGCTCGGGACAGTGCTGAACCTCCATCATGGGCTCGCGATCGCGATCATGTTCGACCATGTGATGGCGTTCAACGCCAGCGCGGCACCGGCCAAGTTCGCCGAGCTGGCGCGCGTGACAATGGGCGGCCGCAAGGCCGACGATTTCATTGCCTGGCTCGCGTGGCTCAAGGTGGACATCGGAATCCCGGCCACCCTCGATGCCGTGGGCGGGAAGCGGAAGCATCGTGACCTGCTGGTGGCGCAGGCGATGGCCGACTCCTGTCACCAGACCAATCCGCGGCCCTGCACCCAGGAGGATTTCGAGGCGTTGTTCGACACGGCCCTGGGCGCGGCATGAAACCAAAAAGCCCGAAATTCGATCCGGGCCAGGTCACTGAGCTGACCCATTCCGCGCAACCCGCTGCAACTCGCGCTCCTGGCGGGCCGGGCTCCGCCCCGGTCGCGACTCCCACGCTTGCCGTCATCAATCCTGCGACCGGCCGGAGGATCACTTCCCTGCCCGCGGATGATGTCCGCCGTGTGCGGGCAAAATTCGCGGCGGCCTGCGCCGCGCAGCCGGGATGGAGCGCGTTGCCGCTGCGCCGGCGACTCGATGCCCTGCGGCGATTCCGTGATGCCATCACGGGAGAGTCCGAAAAGCTCGCGCGGCTGTTGACGGCCGAGACCGGCAAGCCGATCACGCAGTCCCGCAACGAACTGAAGGGGCTGGAGCCGCGGCTCGATTTCTTCCTGCGCGAGACTCCCCGTGCGCTGCGGACCGAGCGGGTGCACCGGGATCGGGCGGCGAAACTGACCGAGGAAATCGCTTGGGAGCCGCTCGGTGTCGTCGCGAACATTTCCGCCTGGAACTACCCGTACTTCGTCGGGAGCAACGTCTTCGTTCCCGCGCTGCTCGCCGGCAATTCCGTGCTCTACAAGCCGTCGGAGTTCGCCGCCGGAACCGGGCTGGCCATCGCGCGGTTGCTGCACGCGAGCGGCGTGCCACGCGATGTCTTCATACCCGTGATCGGCGCGGGCGACGTCGGGGCGGCGTTGGCGCGCCAGCCGGTGGCGGCGCTCTGCTTCACGGGCTCCTATGCCACCGGTCGGGCGATTGCGCGCGCGGTCGCCGGGCGGATGCTCAAGCTGCAGCTGGAGCTCGGCGGCAAGGACCCGGTGTACGTTTGCGACGATGTCGACGTTGAGGCCGCGGCCGCGGGCACCGCCGAGGGTGCGTTCTACAACAATGGCCAGAGCTGCTGCGCGATCGAGCGGCTGTATGTGCACGAGGCCATCCACGATCGGTTCGTCGCCGCGTTCGTCCGGCAGGTGCGGGGGTTCGTGATCGGTGACCCCACCCGCGAGGAGACCTACCTCGGCCCGCTGACCCGGCCGGCGCAATTAGACGTGCTGGAGGCCCAGGTGGCGGATGCCCGGCGCAAAGGGGCCCGGATCCTGCTGGGCGGCAGCCGCCGCAAGCGGCCGCGCCAGACGTTCTCTCCGACCGTGCTCGTCGGCGTCGATCACACGATGGCAGTCATGCGCGAAGAGAGCTTCGGCCCGATCATCGGGATCATGGCCGTGCCGGACGATGCCGCCGCGATCGGGTGGATGAATGACACGGAGTATGGACTCACCGCCGGTGTCTACACCCGCGACGAGACCCGCGCGCGCCGGATCCTGGCCGCCGTCCGCAGCGGCTCGGCGTATTGGAATTGCTGCGACCGGGTGAGCCCGCGGCTGCCCTGGTCCGGCGCCGGCCATTCCGGCGTGGGCCTGACACTCTCGCGCCACGGGATCCAGGCCCTGTGCCGGCCCAAGGCCTGGCACCTGCAGCAGCCTGTCGGTCTTACGGCGGGTCGACTTCAAGGGACCGAAAATAGGGCCGAATGATCCGACAGGCTGCTAAATGAAAATGCCCAGGGGCATTTTCGCTCAGGAGTCTGTCGGCTGCCCAACATCCGCTGCGCGCGTTTCAGAAAAATCCCGCCTAAGTCCGAGGAACGGCATTATGCATCGGGCCTTTGGCCCTCCGGCACGACCGTCTTGAAATAGGCCAAGCTTCACGATCAGGTGTACTGACCTGACAATCGCCCAGCCTCCCCAGCCAGCTCAGATCGATCTGACCCGGTCTTATTTCGGGGCCACGGTGACGCGAATCAGTCCCCGCCATTCGCCCGCAGCATAGCCAATGGCCTTGTCATCCGGATACAGCGCCTTCAGCTCGGCCCGGACATCCTCGGCAATCTTGTCCTCCGGCCCGTGGCAGGTGACACACTGCGCCAGGACGGCGACCGGGCGGTAAATCCGCCATTCCTTGCTGCCATCGGCATGACTGACGCGCTGCACCATGATTTTCGGGGCCGAGTTTCCGGCCTCCAATTCCTTCTGCACCCGCTGCAGCGCGGCTTCCTCGGCCGCGTCGGGTGCGTTGGCCGGATTCCGAATCCGCAGGCTCGTACGCTTGTAGGCCGTCACCCGCGGCACGCCCTGGAGAACGGCGCCGGTGGCGGGAACGCTTTTCAAGTGGCATTTCGCAATCGCGGCCTTGGCGCCCTGGTTCGCCACGGTGCTCCGCGATTCCACCACCAGCGAATACCCGATGCTGTTGATCGCCCGGTCGCCGACGGTGGGGACGTCTCCCGCCTCAGGCGCCGTGGGTTCGAAGAATTCCACCGTCATTGGGGCGGGTTTGGCCGGGGCGGCGGCGGCGATCACGACGGTTGACGAACTGGCGGCAGAGAGGGCGAGGAGGGCTATCAGGATTAGGGCGGGAGTTTTCATTGGCGTATCGGTGGAAGGCTGCACGTCAGGGGGACGCCCCGAATCGTAGCAATCGGGCGGTTCCAAGGGCACCGCAATCGACCCGGACGAGCGAGAATTAGCAGTGTTGTTAGTTGCGATAATGACGTCAGGGGATGCTGGATCTCCCCAGCCGCGACGGTCCCTTTCGCTCGTCCGCGAGCCTTGCCGGCGGCTGCGACAGCCGTACGTTGGTCGCCTTGAAGTCGGGCCCCATCAACCTCTACGATCTCACTCGCGAGCAGCTGCACGTGCAGTTCGCACGATGGGGCCTGGCGACGGTGCACGCCGCTCGCATCTGGAATCATCTTTATCTCGCGCTCGCACGATCACTCGAGGAGATGCCCGAACTCCCGGCCAGGGTCCACGCGCGACTCGCGGCTGAGACCACCCTCGGGACACTGCCGGTGGCGCGAGAGTCGGACTCGTCGGATGGTTTCACCCGCAAGTACCTGCTCACGCTGGCGGACGGCGAACAGATCGAGACGGTCCGGATGCGGTTCACGGGCAGGGTGACGGCCTGCATCAGCTCCCAGGTTGGCTGTGCGATGGGCTGCGTGTTCTGCGCGACCGGCCAGATGGGATACCGGAGACACCTGAGCCCGGGCGAGATTGTCGGCCAGGCTGTGCATGTGGCCCGCAGTCTCCGGCCAGCGCGGGAGGCTCGATCGGCCGATGGATCGATGGAATCGGCCGCAGAGCCTGCCAAGCGGGTCGGTGGGGTGCACGTCCACTGTCATGAGCGGCTGCGCAACGTCGTGCTGATGGGAATGGGCGAGCCGTTGCACAACTATGACGCTGTGATGCACGCGATCGACATCCTGCGCGATTCGGCGGGTCTCGGGCTTGCGGCCGATCGAATCACCCTGAGCACCGTCGGCGTCGTTCCCGGGATCCTGCGGCTCGCCCGCGAACAACGTCCGCTGAATCTCGCCGTCTCGCTCCATGCCGCCACCCAGCCGGGTCGGGCGGCCCTCGTGCCGGTGGCCGGGAAATGGCCGCTGGACGAGCTGATCGCCGCCTGCCGGCTCTACAGCGAGGCGACCGGCCGGCGCATCTTTTATGAATGGGCGCTGATCGAAGGCCAGAACGACCGTCCGGAGGACGCGCGAGCCGTCGGCCGGCTGCTGGCCGGACTGCCCGCGCAGGTGAATCTCATCCCCTTGAATCCTACTGAAGGATACGCTGGGGCGCCGGCGAGCAGTGCGGCGGCCAGGCGATTCCAGGCCATCCTGGCCGGCGAGTTCCGGCTGCCGAGCACCATTCGGCAGCGTCGCGGGCTGGATGTCGCGGCCGGGTGCGGCCAGCTCGCCGGCAGCCGCGAGTAGGTCGTAACCTGACGCCGGACAGGTCAAACCCATCATGCTCGCTACTCGCTACTCGATGCTCGCTACTGCTTTGGTTGCGGCTCCCGCGGTAAGATGGATGCAGGCTAATCCTCCTTCGCGTTTCGCATCGCGGCTTCGAAGCGGTTCCATGCCGCGATCACGTTCTGCTTGGCGCTGTCCCATGTGGCGGCCGTGGCCGTGCCCAGCGCGTCGAGTTTCTCGCGGTAATCGGCCTCCGAGTTCTTCAACTCCTCCATCGCCGCCCGCCGGCTGGCGCTGGCCTTCGCCTCGGAATATTCGGCGCGAAGCTCGCTCGCCTTGGCCTCCATCTCGGCCTTCATCGCCTTGCCCGCGGCCGTGAAATCCTCGCGCTTCTCGTAGGTGTAGGATTTCACGTCCTCCCAGGTATTCGAAAGGGCCGCCTTCGAGTCGGCGTAGGCTTCCCGGACCTTCTCGCCCGTCTCGGCCAGGGCATCCCGCGTCTTGGCTTCTGCCTCGGCCCGCTCCGCCTTGGAGCAGCCAGGGCCGCTAATGATCAGCGCGCCTGCCAGAATCGCGAATGAGGATCTGAAAATCGAGCAATGGGGTTTCATAGTGTGATTGGGTTGGAAAGCTGCGTTCGACGGCGAGGCATTCGCCGCCGGTGCCGCCGGAAGCTTTGACCGATTCCATGTCCCAGGGTTTCACCCACATCCGCTGTCGCCCTACGCCGGCGATGACTGAAACCCGCCCTGGTATGATTTCCCATTGGGCTTGTGGACGCCGCGGAGGGCATCCCTCCAGGAATCCGGTTTCGAATCCAGAGATCAAAATTGGATTCGCAGGGGCGCAGTCTTGCCTGCGCCCCTGCGAAATCAGCCGCGGCGCGCTGCCACCGCCCGGAAATCCGGCGCTTATTTCCCCGCCGCGTAGGCCTGGTACTGCTCGGCAACCTGCGCCTGCTTCTCATCTCCCGTGTGGAAATAGAAGCGCCAGCGGAACGTCTCACTGCCGCCGGCCGGAATCGTCAGATCGCCCGCCTTCGGGTTGTCCTTGTGCTCCGGCTCGAAATCGTGCTTCCCAAACGGATTCGCCGCGAACAACGCATAGTCGCGCACGTGCCACCACGTCGGATGGCGGGGATTCGACGGATGATCGAAAATCGCCACGCCATAGGTCTTGCCATCCTTCGGCGCGTGATAGTCGACCCAGTTGGACCGCTTGCCCCAGTTCGCCGTATTCGTCACCCCTTCGGCATTGATGATCGTCCCCTTCCCCTCGTGCTTCACGCGGGTGCGCGTCTCCTTTCCGTTCGCATCCGTCCCGGTCTGGTTGTAACTGTGGGGCGGCGTCATCCAAAGCGGCAGCCGGATCGCCATCGAGCCCTCCTTCGTGTCCCCGAACACCACCGGCTTGTCCGCCGGCGCCTTCAGCGTGACCTGATAATCGAGGTAGCGCGCATCGCCGGAGCCATGCAGCCGGACTGTCGTCTCGTCTGTCACCTGCACCGTGCCGTCCGGGGCGACCCACTTGTTCTTCGATTCGATGACCCCGACCCCATCCTGGACCGATTGGGTGACCGACTCGTTGACGATCTTCCCGCTTTTTGCGGATTCGGCCCAGAAATCGACGCCGTTGACCGAGCCGTGGGTGAACCAAAGCGACTTGTGATGCGGGTGATCCGCGACCTCGCCCGGCACCTTCTTGATCGGGTAATTCCGCATCATCTCGGTGCCGTCGGCGGCCAGCACGGGATAGAACAGCGGCCGGGCATATCCCTTGAATACGTACTCGGTGAACAACTTGCCATCGATCTCCACCTTCACCTTGTCGTCGGTGCGGGTGAGTTTGACGTTGGACTCGGGTGCAGCAGCTCGATCAGCGCAGGATGCGAGGAGGCTGCAGATAACCAGAATGGGCAGGAAGCGGGTCTTCATCGACCCGAATGACGAACCAAGTACTTCCCAGGGGCAACTGGAAATCCTGTCAGCGCCTTCGCGGACTGCCACCGTCGCCAGCCGACACGGGTGCGGGCTCGTCGTGTCGTCCGCTCTCAACCGGACGAACGCAGTCCGCGGATGAAGGCTTCCGCTTCCCGGATCGATGCTTCCATATCGGCGATCAACCGGGAAATGTCCGCTTCCAGCGTCTGGCGGGTGGTATCGAGCGTCGCCAGCGCACGGGCGTTCAAGTTGTGCTTCAGGAAGAGGACCTGATCGCGAAAGCTCGAAAGCACGGGTTCCATCCGATCCGCGGCCCGGCGCATGACCCGGATGAGCGCATCATAGTTGCGGCGGGTCGCCTCGAGCTGCCGCTGGCTCTCGTTGCGCAACGAGGCGTTGGTGTACTGGCCAAGCTCCGCCTTCCATTCCTTGAACAGCGCCTCCGCGACATCCTCCACCGCCGCGATCCGGTCGTGCACTTCCTTCGCGCGGCTCTCGCTCCGGGTAAACTCCCGGTTCAAGGCATCGTATTTTTCCTGCAGGTCGCCCGCATCCGCATTGGTCACGGCTACGAACCGCTCGAGCGCGCTGGCAAACTGCTCCTTCGCCTCGGCCTGGGCCTGACGGGTCTCGTCCACGCGATCCACCAGGATATCGCGCTTGGCGAAGCCGAGCTTCTCCATCGCGCCGTAATAAGTCGACGAACAGCCGACGGCGGCGAGTGCCGCTGCCAGCGGGAGTAAGGAAAGCAGGCGTTGCATGATCCTCCCGACCGCGGCCGTGAGAATCGGTGCCATCGGTGGAGGCGGCATCTCACGTGGAAGCGACATCCTGCCGCTTACTGGTGCCGCAACATATCGGATCCCAATCGGCAATCGGCGGGACGCCGCTTCTACGTCGACCCTATACGATTCCTTCCCGAAGGTAAGTGTGGCGGCCCGCGAGCAGCGATTGGGTGAGCTGGTAATTCCGCCGATCGTTGTTCCGGCCCAGCGCCGTGAAGCTCGTCGCAATCCGGGATTGCGCATCGGCCGTGAAGCACCGCACCAGCTGCTCGAGATCGCCCCGATCATAGCCCGGATCGCGACGCTTCAGGAGGGCGTCGGCATAAAGTGAGGTCGCGGCAATGGCAAAGAGCTCGGTTCCGATATCGACCATCCGGCCGAGCGTGAGCTGCTGCCGCTCGAGCTTCGGACCGTAACTCGCCATCGCATGAAACAACGCCCGTGCCAGCCGACGGCTGGTCCGGGAAACGTATCTTAGGCTCTCCCGGGACACCGGCATCACTCCTGCCGGCACACCGCCGCGCGGCAGCCACAAACCGGGGTACCACGTCGCATAATAGCCGGCCGCCTTCGCCGCCGCCCCGAGCCTCCGGCCCGCACTCTGCCGCGAATCGAGCGCTCCACCCGCCACCTTCAGGTGCGGGTCGAGTGCTTCCCGGGCCAGGAACAGCCGCATGATCTCCGAGGAACCCTCGAAGATCAGGTTGATCCTCGCATCCCGCATCATCCGCTCGATCGGCACCGGCTCCTCCCCGCGCTGCTGCAACGACTGCGCGGTCTCGTAACCTCGGCCGCCCCGGATCTGCATCGTTTCGTCGACGGTCCGCCATGCGGCCTCCGTGCCCCAGAGCTTGCACATCGCCGCCTCGATCCGAATGTCAGCATGATCGCGATCCACCAGCGCCGCCGTCAGCATCGTCATCGCCTCGCAGGCGAAGGTGTTCGCCGCCATCCGGGCGATCTTGTCGGCGATGGCCGCATGTTGGCCGATGATTGCGCCCCACTGGGTCCGCGTCCCGGCCCACTCCCGGGCGTATCCGAGGCAGCGTTTCATCAACCCCACGCACGCCGCCGGAATCGTCAGCCGCCCCGTATTGAGGGTCGTCAGGGCCACCTTCAACCCCCTGCCCTCGCCACCGACGATCGCCTCGCGCGGCACCTTCACATCCGTGAACCGGATCACGCCGTTGTACAGCGCGCGCAACCCCATGAACCGGCAGCGCGAGACCACCTCCACCCCGGGCGTGTTCATCTCCACGATGAAAGCCGTGATCTGGCTCCGCGGCCTGCCCCCGGCACCCACCTTGTCCGGCGTCCGCGCCATCACCACGATCACGCCCGCCTTCACGCCATTTGTGCACCAGAGCTTTTCGCCGTTGATGATGAAGTGCCGGCCATCGGGCGTGGGCTCCGCCCGCGTCGTCATCTTCGCGGGATCCGAGCCGACCGTCGTCTCCGTGAGCGCAAAAGCCGAGATCTCGCCGCCGGCAACCCGCGGCAGGTACTCTTGCTTCTGCTCCTCGCTGCCAAACAACAGCACCGGCTGCGGCACGCCAATCGACTGGTGCGCGGAAAGCAGCGCCGTCAGGTTCGCATCGACGCTCCCGAGCAGCATCGCGGCACGACAGTAATTCACCTGCGACAATCCGAGCCCGCCGTATTTCCTCGGCACCTTGATCCCGAACGCGCCCAGCTGCGCCAGCCGGTTGACGACCGCCTCGGGCACCTCCCCCTCCGCATCGATCCGATCCGGATCGACCTCGTGCTTCAAGACGCGCGCGAGTTCACAGAGGAATGGCTGGCCCGCCTCGGCGTCCTCGACCGACTGGAGCGGAAACGGATGCAGCCGCGTCAGCGAGAGCCGCCCCATGAAGAGATCGCCCGCAAAGCTCCGCGTGCCCGCCTGCCGCGCGGCCTCCGTGAGCTCGAGCGCCTCGCGCTGTTCGCGGTTCATCTTCGAGGTGTCAATGACCGTGGCGGGCTCCGGCTCCGCTGCCGGCGATCCAGCCAGGATCTCCCGCGCAGTAGACGTCCGCAATGGCTGATCGGTGTGCGAGGACGTCTTCGGCGTCCGGACAGTTTCGAGCGTGTCGGGGGTTTTCATGATGAGCTGCCGGCGGGCTGGCGTTGGATGCTGGAATTTTCCGTGACTCCGGGCTGGAGGCCGAGCGGGACACCCTCTTTCCGCAGCGGTATATCCACCGCCCGGCTGGGATCTTTCCGGCCGGCGCGGGTGTCGCCGGCGGATGACTCCGACCGGTGCCCGGGCTCGTTTTCACCCAGGCCGCCGTCCGGATGAAAGTTCCTGCCGGCATAGGTCATTTCCTTCAGCCGGCAGCAGGGCTTGAAGTGCGCCGCGACTTCGCGGGTCAGGAACTCGAGCCGCCGGACGATCTCCGGGATGCCGACGGCGTCGGCGTGCCGCAGCGGTCCGCCGCGGAACGGCGCCCAACCGGTTCCCATGATCATTCCGAAGTCGACGTCCCGCGGCGATTCGACGACCCGCTCATCGAGCACGCGGGCGGCCTCGTTGATCATGATCAGCACCATGCGATCGCGCTTCGTGGCGACGTCCAGGCTCCGCGGCTTCGCCGTCTGGAGAAAACCGACTTCGCGATTCGGCCGCGAATCGCCGGTTTTCGGATGCACATAGAATCCGCAGCCGGACTTCCGGCCGAGCCAGCCCCGCGCGATCATTTGCTCGAGTGTGTCGTTGATCGGCACGGCACCCGGCAGCCGGCGTTCCAAGTCCTTCGCGACGTGCTGCGCCACATCGAGGCCGACCTCATCGCACAGCCGCAGCGGGCCCATGGGCATGCCGAAATCGACCATGATCCGATCGACCTCCGCCGCCGGCGTGCCCTCGGAGAACAGCCAGACCGCCTCGACCAGGTAGGGCAGCAGGATCCGGTTCACGAGGAAACCGGGCCGGTCCCGCGCAACCACCGGCAGCTTGCCGATCGCCTTCACGAACTGGAGCGCCGTCGCCAGCGCGACTGGCGACGTGCGATCTCCCCGTACGATCTCCACGAGCTGCATCCGGTGGACGGGATTGAAGAAATGCAGACCGACCAGCCGCTCGGGCCGTTCGAGGACCCCGGCGATGTCGTCGATCGAGAGCGCGGAAGTGTTCGTCGCCAGGATTGTATCCGGCCCGACCAGTCGTTCGAGATCGCGAAACACCTCCTGCTTCACGCCCAGCTGCTCCACCGCCGCCTCGATCACGAGATCCACGTCGTGCAGCGGCACGTCGACATGCAGCGGCGTGATCCGGTCGAGCCCCGCCGTCGCTTCGACGAGCGTGAAGGCGCGCCGCTTCACCGCCTCCGCATAGACCTTCTCGATCGCGTGCATCCCGCGGGCGAGCGCATCGGGATTCACATCGCGCAATCGCACCGGGAGCCCTCGGCTGCTGACCCATTGCGCAATGCCGGCACCCATCGTGCCGGCACCGATGACCGCGGCCTGCCGGACCGGCCTCGGTTCAACATGGCGCGCGGCGTCCGTCGGTCCGCTGCCGTCAATCCGGGGAACCGGCAGTTTCTTGGCCCGCTCCTGGAGGAAAAAGATACTCATCAGGTTGCGGCACTCGGGCGTGGCCACCAGTTCCAGGAAAGCGGCCTTTTCCCGTGCCAGCCCCTCCGCAACCGGGCCGCTCACGGCCGCGGTGCTGACTTCGATTGCCTTCATGGGCGCCGGGTAATGGCCGCGCGTCTTTGCCCTCACGTCCCGGCGCGCCCGCGCTGCGACCAGCATCGTGAGCGGCTTGCGGCTCATCCAGCCGCGCGACGCCCGGCGGCGCTTCCCGCGCCCGACCAACCGGCATGCGGCCTCGATCAATGCCTCGGGATGGATCAGTTCGTCGATCAATCCGAGCTTGAGCGCCTGGGCTCCGGCCAGCTGCCGTCCCGTGAGGATCAGCGACAAGGCCTGCGGAAGCCCGATCAATCTGGGAAGCCGCGTCGATCCGCCCCACGCGGGCAGGATGCCCAGCTGCGTTTCCGGCAGTCCGAGCTTGGTCGCCTTGGCGTCCGAGCCGATCCGCCAGTCGCAGGCCAGCGCGATTTCCAGGCCGCCGCCCAGGCAGACACCGTGGATTGCCGCCACCGTCGGGAAGGGCAGCCGTTCGATTCGCGTAAAGACACGCTGGCCCAAATCCACCACCGCGCCAAGGACGTCTCCGGTCTGGCCCGCGAAGGCGTTCAAGTCGGCGCCCGCGATGAAAATCCTGGGCTTGCCGCTGGCGAGGACGAGCCCGCGGACGCCCGTGTCTGATTCGATGGCGGTGAGACACGCGTCGAGTTCGCCGAGCGTGTCGCGATCGAACACGTTCGCCGAGGAACCGGCGCGGTCGAAGGTCAGGATGCAGGTGCCGTCCGCGGTGTGCTTACGGGTGAGATTCATGGTAGGATCGGGTTGTCAGGCTCGGCGGAATCACGGAACGCAAGGGCTGCATCCCGCCCGCCCGGCGGGGCGAGACGCCGACCGAGCTGCGTCGCCGCCCGGCCGGCGCGGCGCCGCGCGTCCGTGCGGTCACCCGCAGCGGCGGAGTCGGTTTGGATACGAGGCGGGTCGGATGCATGCGGGGAGGGGTTCAAATTGCCTCGAGCCAGAGCGCCCCGCCCTGGCCACCGCCGACGCAGAGTGAGACCAGCGCGCGCCGCGCACCCCGACGGCGCAGCTCGAGCAGCGCCGTGAGGACCAGCCGCGCACCACTGGCCCCGACCGGATGGCCGAGCGCGATGCCGCCGCCGTTGACGTTGAGCCGCTCCAGCGGGATTTCACCGAGCGCCCCGCCCCGACCGAGTTGCCGACGGCCGAACTCCGCCGACACCGCAGCCGCCCGGCACGCCAGCACCTGCGCCGCGAACGCCTCGTTGATCTCAATCAGGTCTGCGTCGCCGAGCCCGAGGCCCGTGCGCTCCCCGGCCCGTGCGATGGCGTGCACCGGGCCCAATCCCATCCGCCCGGGCTCGCAGCCGGCGTAGGCATAATCGACCAGCCGGCCCAGCGGCGTCAGCCCGGTCCGCCGCAGCCCTTCCGCGCTCATGACCAGAAGCGCGACGGCACCGTCCGTGATCTGCGATGCATTACCCGCAGTGACGGTGCCGCCGCGCCGGGAAAAGACCGGGCGCAGCTTGGCCAGGGCGACCATGCTCTGGCCCTCGCGCACGCCATTGTCCGCCGTGACCGCCGCCGGGGCGGCACCCCCCCGCGGGTAGGCGGGCCAGGTTTCCTCGGCGTGGCGTGACCGGGCGGCGGCGGCCCGCTGGTGCGATTGCAGCGCAAACTGGTCCTGCTGCTCACGCGTGATCCGCCAGTCGCGTGCCAGGGTCTCGGCCGTCTGGCCCATGTTGCAGCCGCAAACCGGATCGGACAGTCCGAGCTTCAGGCTGACACGTGGCGTGAAGTCGGCGGGCCGGAACCGGAGCAGCCCGCCGGCCCGCTCCAGCGGTGATTTTGCCTTCGCCAGCCGGCCGAACTTCCGCGTCGCCGATTCGTTGTAGAGCAGCGGATACCGCGACATGCTCTCCGTGCCGCCGACGAGGTAGCAATGCCCGCGCCCCGCGGCGACCTTGTCGGCCGCCTGCGTGATCGCCTCGAAGCCGGAGGCGCAGTTGCGGTGCACCGTCACGGCTGGCACCCGCTCCGGCACCCCCGAACGCAGCGCGATCACCCGTGCCGGGTTGGCCGCGTCCATCGGCTGGCCCACGCAGCCGAAGATGACCTCGTCGATCATCCCCGGGTCCACGCCGGTCCGCGCCAGCACGCCGGTGGCCGCCGTCCGGCCCAGTTCGACCGCATCCATGGCGCTCAGCGCAGTGCCCATCTTGCAGAAGGGCGTCCGCACCCCGTCGACGATGTAGAGCGATGAACTCATGCGTGAGACTCGGTTCAAGCGGACGTTTCCCCGGCGGTGACGGATGCCGCCGGGCGCGCCGGACGGTGGACGAGCGGCCGCATGCCATCGACCTGGACGGCCGGTGCCGCCGCCTTCGGCCGGTGATCCACGACCTTTTGTTCCTTCAGCGCCACCCCCACCTGGTGCAGCACCTTGATTTCGTCCGCGGTATGAAAGACGATCTGGTTCGGCCGCAGCTCGAATTCGCGATGGAACAGCTCCCGGAGCGTGCGCTCCAGCGCCGCCTGCGGCATGTCGCCCATCCGCGCCACGTGGAGGACGATCTCGTCGAGATCCAGCGGATCGTCATGCGCCTTGCGCAGCTCGATCTGCCAGGCCCCCAGCCCGCGCACATCGTCAAGCGCATGCTCGAGGTCGTTGAAATCGACCACCGTCCCCTTGATCTTCTGGAAGCGCAGGGCGCGGAAGTCCGACACCCGCGAAATCCGGCCGAGCAGCCGCGGCAGCCGGCGGCCGCAGCACGGGCAGCGTTCCCAGGTGAGGCCCTGCTCGACAAAATCGCCCGTCCGGTAGCGCAGGACGACGGTGCCGCGCTGATCCAGCGGGGTCCACACGATCTCCCCGCGCGTGCCGTCCGGCACCGGCTCACCCGTCTCGGGGTTCACCACCTCGACGATTCCCATGTCGGGATAAAGATGATACCCGGTCGGGGAATCGCCTGGGGCCACGGGGCACTCGGTCCACGCCAGCTTCGACTCGGTGAAGCCATAGGTCGCGATCACGCGCACGCCGGGCGATCCGAGCTGCTCGCACAGGGCGGACAGCTTGCGCCGGGTCCCGTCGGGCACCTTCTCGCCCCCGAGGCAGATCAGCCGGATTCCCTCCAGCCGCTGGCCCTCGTCGACCGCCTGCTGCAGCACGTGGTAGATGAACGTCGGCATGGCGACCAGCACCTGGGGCTTAAGCTTTTGGATTGCCCGGAGGTTGCCCTCGGTGCCCATGGCCTTCCCGCCGCCAGTGGCCAGCGCGAAGGTGTTCCGGTCCTGGCCGGCGTAATGCATGCACCAGAACGCCAGGTGCGGCGCGAAGGGGAACATGTTGAGCATCCGCTCGTCGCGCGTGACGCCGCCGATCTCCGCAATCCGGCCGCCGCCAACCGCCAGGTTGCGCAGGTCATGCTGTGTGTAGAGAAAGGCCACCGACTCCGTCGAACGCCCGGTCGTCGCCGTCATGAAGGTCGGGCGCCACTCGCGATCCAGCTCCTCATTCACCCGGCCGCGGCCGCGGAGCAGCGCACGGACAATGATCGCCGGCTGCCGTGACAGGGTCTTCGGGTCCGGAATCAGTGCAAAACCCATGGCCCGCCGGGGATTCTCCGGGGTCGGCAGCAGGTCCTCCTTGGACGTGAACGGCAGCTTTCGCAAGTCGTCGACCGAGCGGAAGTCGTCCGCCGAGAGCCCGTGTTCGCGAAACACGCGCTGGTAATGGCCGGAAAAAGGCAGCACGCAGTCGCGGAGGTAGCCGTGGAATTTTCGACCCTGGAGTTCGCGCGCGGCCTCGCGCTCGAGACTCTGCCAGCGGCGGGTCAGCAGTTCGTGGGACATGGTTGGGGCAGTCCGGGGTTGGGGTGGGAAGGACGATGGGGTAATCGACCACCACCGGGGTGGGTCGGGCCGTTACCAGAAGCATAGAGCGCCAATTTGGGGACGCGTTCCGCCGCCGGCAGCGGTTTACATTTGTATTGAAATCGGGAAAGCGGAGACCCCGGGGCCGCTCCGTCTTGACCTCGGCAGCGGAGGTCCAGGCCGGAGCGGTCGGGGAATTGGGGAATGAGTGGGGAACGGGCGCGGCGGCCTCTCGGCCGGCGAGCGCGCCACGACGGGGAAAGGGGTTACGCGGCCGCGATCGTGGGCACCACGCCGGCCGGCAAAGGCAAGGTCCTGTCGGGGGAAGGAAATTGTTCCGGCAGCTCGGCCACCCGTGGCGGCAGGGGAACCGGCGTGCAGCCGAGGAAGGCCCCGATCTCATCCACGCGGCGGGCGCCATCCTGTTCTCCGATTTCGAGCATCTTGCGGATGAACAACGGCTGGAAGAGCAGCGTCGCAATCATGTCGGCCCGGTTCGTCTCGCGACTGCCCAGCCCGCGGATCAGGTGGCGCAGCGCCCGGGGCAGCTCCGATTCGAACTCGCTGGCGACGACCCCGAGATCGCGGGAGGGCCGCAGGACGAGCGCATCGACGTGACGCAGCCCGAGTTCCTGGCTCCTGGGATGCTCGGCGATCAGCCGGTTCATCCGGCGCAGTTCCGCGGCGTTGGAGTCGAGCTGGTCGAGAAACACGGATTCCAGCAGCACGCTCAGGATCGTGGCGGGCGGAGGATAGTCGGTCGTGGGCCGGTTCGCCTCCGACAGCCCGGGCTCGACCGAAGTCGAAATTGCGATGATCCGGTCGGCCCCGAGATTCACGGCGGGGGACAAGGGCGAGGTGAGCCGGATTCCGCCATCGCCGTGCCAGCCGTTCTCCAGCTGCGCAGCCGGAAACACGAGCGGCAGCGAGGACGAAGCCATGATGTGTTCCACCGTGAGCCGCGCCGGCACGCCGCAGCGCTGCAGGCTCTTCCACGGCTGGAAATTGGCCCCCTGAACCCAGGTCACGGACTGGGCCGAGGGATAGCGGGTGGTCATGATGCCGACGGCTGACAACCGGCCGCTGCGGATATTCTCCGCCACGCCGGGCAGCGCGCCGTCGCTGGTCTCGAGGACCCGGTGCAGGAAGCTCCGCAACGGATTGGTGTCCACCATGCCGCGGGTGTTTGGCAGGAGATGGGCGCCGCCGGACATGAGCCGGAACATCCAGTTGATGGACTTGCCCGCCAGGCCGCGCACATCGCAGCGAAACACCTGATCGAGGGTCAGGCTCTCCCAATGCTGCGCCAGGCGTTCCACCGCCGCGGGGAAGGGAGCCGTGATGTTGGCCAGCATCGCGGTGTTGATGGCCCCCGCGGAGATCCCGGTCAGGATCGGAAAGTGCAACGCGGGAAAGGCCCGTGAGAGGCTCCGAAGCACGCCCACCTGGTAGGCGCCGCGTGCGCCCCCGCCGGCGAGGAGGAGAGCGTTGGTTCGGGCGTTGGGAGTCACGGTGTTCACAGCCTTCTCCCAAGGCCCTGGTCGTCAGCTCCGAGGGATGCGGTCTGTGACCGGAAGCGTATCACCCTCGTTCCATCCGATGTATCGCCTGTGTGCCCACCCTCCGATGGGGCGGATACCCACCCGGCGCGAGTGGAACGTGGATCAACCGGTATCCTGCATGATCACCGCCCGACACTGCGAACTGGCCAAGCCGGGACCGCATCGCCCGCGCTCATCTCGGCCGGAATGCGTTGCGAACACGCGGCTATTGCGCCGCCGCTGGGCCTGCCCACGCCTTGTCCAGCCTGAAGATCCGGATCGCGTTCCGGTGGTAGAATTGCTCCAGCACCGCGCGCGGCAGGTTCAGCGCCTCGACCTCTCGGTTGGCGTACGTCAGCCGGCCCGAACCCGCGTAATAGTCGAAATCGTTCTGATATTGGAGCCGCAGCCGGTTGATGTAGCCCTGCCGCTGGGCCTCGCTGGGCGGCGTCGGCAGCCGGTACGGTTTCCAACTCCCGTCGATCCCGTACATGATCCGGTCGGGATACTTGAGGAAGAGCGCGCGGACTTTTTCCGCCGGATGCCGGGTGAGATTGCGGGTCCGGGCCGAGACCTCGATGGCGAAGTTCGGATACCGGGCCAGCCGCTCCGCGATGCCGTCGAGATCGTGCTCCAGGCTCCCCAGGTGGGCCCCGACCACCACCAGGTCGGGGTGCTTCCTCATGATGTTGTCGCGCGCCGCGATGATTGCGGCGTGGCTTGGGTACTCGGGTTTCCCATACAGATGCCATTCCGGATTGGCCGAGTAGTAGTGGTAGTGGTTGCTCTCGGGATCGAGGGGCAGCCAGGCGTCGATCGGCTCGGCCAGGTGGGCGTGCAGCACCTTGCCGCGCTTTGCGATGTGCGCGTAGATCGGATCGAAGCGGGGGTCGTCCGGCAGGATGAACTTTCCATCGCGATCCTTGATGTCGATGCCGATTTCCTTCCAGATTTTCACGCCCACCGCGCCCTGCGCAAACATCCGATCGAGGTGCGCGATCACCTCCTGGACATAGGTGGGTTCGTCGCGCCGCAGCAGATCGAAGGTGGCCTCGAAGGGAAAGAGATCCGGGTGCCGCCGGTATTGCTCGAGCGCGATGCCGTGCATCGTGTCGAGGTAGCCGTCGGTGCCGTTGTTGCAGATGTTGATCGTGCGGACATTCACCGCGCGCATCAGCCGGTTCAGCTCGGGGATGTCCTCGAAGACATGGGAGTGCGCGTCGATCTTGAGAATCTCCGCGAAGGCGGGGGCCGTTTCGCCGGCGGCGAAAAGCGGGCTGGCAAGGGTGAGGGCGGCGGCTCCCGCGAGGAGCAGCGGGCGGAGGGTCGGCGGATGCATGGCCCCGGATCTGTAAGTAGTCCGCGGGAGCGGGGCAACCCATCCGTGTGGCGGGCGTTCGGCCACAAGGTTCAGAACTTCGTTCATGGAGGGCCGTGCTCCGTCACGGCCATGAAGATCGATCCCGCTGGCAGAATGAATGTCCCATTGGATTTGAGGACGCCACGGAGGTCGTCCCTCCATGAGGGTATCATCCCCGTGGTCGGCGCCGCGCTCACGATGTGGCTGGTCCGCAACGCCCGCACCGATGCCGAACGCCGGATCCTGCAGCGGATCTAACCGCCCAGCGCGGCTCGCAGCCAGCCCGGCCGGTTCGTCGCGATACCGTCGACGCCGGACACGGCCAGCTGCCGCCCCCGCGCCGGATCGTCCACGGTCCAGACATACACCTTGAGCCCCGCCGCGTGCGCCCGTTCGACGGCCGGGGCATCGATGGGAAACCGCACCTCGAGATCGAGCCCGTCCAAGCCGAGGCTCCGCGCCGCCGCGATCAGTTCCCCCAGCCAGTCGGCCGGGGCGGACGCCTTGTAACCGACAATCCAGCACGCTTCGGCCGCCGGCAGCGCCTGCTTCGCCGCCGCCACCGCCGCGAGATCAAACGCGATCACTACGATTCGCTCCGGCCCGACCTGCCCGAGCCCGGGCAACTTGCTGGAGTGTGGGGCCGCCACTTGTCGGCGGGCCGTTTCCTGAACCACGCGGGGAACAGCAGCCGTGCCCTCCGCGGTCTCATCAGCGCCATTCGACCAACCGGGTTTTCCTGAAGAGCCAAGGTTCAGCGCCGACACCAGCGGCGGAACCAGCTCCGGACCTCCCTTCAATTCGACGAACACCCGCCGTTTCGGCGGCGTCACCGCCAGCAGTGCCTCGAGCGACGGAATCCGCTCACCCGCGAACTCCGGCCCCCGCCCGCGGCCCACGTCGAGCCGCTGCAGTTCCGCCAGCGTGATCTCCGCCACGCGGCCGGTGACGCCAGCCAGCCGCCGGGTATCGTGATCGTGAATGACCGCCAGCCGGCCATCGCGCGTGAGCTGCACGTCACACTCGAGCGCGTCGGCGCTTTGCGCCCAGGCGAGCCGCGCTGCGGCCAATGTGTTTTCCGGCGCATCGTGCGAGGCACCGCGATGGGCAATGATCTCCACGGCGTCTGAGCGTGCCGTCGAACGCCTCCGGGCCAAACCAGAAATCCGCGTGCCGCAAGTGGCTGAAGCGCCGACGGCGGCGGCCGGGGCGGAGCCCGGCCCTCCATGAATTCATGATTCACCCCTTGATTGGCGATGAGTCGCTCCCGTCATTCCGAATCAGCGCCTCGATCGCGCCGGTGAGGTAAACCAGCGCGGCCGCACGCGATTCGGATCCCGGCTCGCTGCGGCGCAGCCGGTCGAAGATCCGCGCGAGCTCGCGTGTCGACCCTCCCGACGGCTGACCCGCCGTGCCCGACGATGACCCGACCCTCATCACTCCGCGCTGCGCATGGGTCCGGCCCGCCACCACCGCGTGATGCAGCAATGCGCGGTTCAGCAGCACAAAGGGAAACTGCACGTTCCGGCTCGGCCCAAACCGCAGCCGCACACCGCCCATCGGCTGGTGCAGCAGCTTCAGGTCGCCCAGCTTTTCCGACGAAAAGTATCCCATCGCACCGCCGATGACTCCGCCAATCACGGAACCGGTCAGGAACGACGCGCCCAACAGCGCCGAGTCGATCACGCCACCGGCAATGGCCCCGCCGGTCGCGCTCACGACCACGAGGTCCCGCTTCTTCAAGCCGAATGCCAGCCAGCTCTCGCGCGACAGCAGATCGGTTTCCAGCAGCTTCATCGCGGCTTCCTCCCGATCCACTTCGTCGAATCCATAGATCGCCTCGACCTCCCGCCGGGCCACTTCCTCGATCTGCCGGACCCGACCGCGATAGCTTTCCTCGAGCGCGGCCGCATGGGGCGCGGGGTCCACATCCTTGCTCAAATCCCGGATTTCCTGATGGGTGACCGCGTCGGCTATCATCTCCGCCATCACCCGGGCGGCATCCTCGACCTGCCGCTCCCGGTGCTCGATCAGCGCCGTGACCGCCGCGTCAACCGGGCTCCGCCACTCCTCGCGCAGCTGCCCGAAGGCGCGCAGGAGCTCCAGCTGCTGCTCAAAAGGCGCCTGCAGGACGTCCATCACCCGGACCACGCGAAAGAATTGCTCGAGCGCGCGCCGCCAGGGTTCGACAAAACGCGGTTCCCCGATCGGATTGATCACCGCAAGGCTCGGCTGTCCCGTCCACCGCAGGATCTCCATCTGCGCGTCATACTCCGGCCCATACGGCGTCGCGCCGTCGACCACGTAGATCAGTCCGGCCCCGGCGACGACCGGCCGGAGCAGCTCGCATTCATTGCGAAAAATCCCGTCGGCCTCGTGCTCGCGAATGAACCGGGCCACCATCGCCGGCCGCGAGGCGGCATCCGTGTCGTGCTGCCGAAGCCAGTCGAGCGCTGCGCGCGCGCGCTGGAACCCGGGCGTGTCGACCAGCGTGTAAAGCACCCGGCCGCCGACGCGCATCGGGAACTCGCGGGCATAGACCGTGGTGCCCGGCTCGGGACCGATCCGGACGGACGCGTCGCGTGCCAGCGTGGCCACGAGGCTGGACTTGCCCTTGTTGGGATGCCCGACGATGGCGAAGGTCGGCGGGTTCACGGTTGCACCTCCGCCCGGCCGGCCGCCACGCGCAGCCAGGGATCGCCAATGGCCGCCAGCCGATCGCGCCAGAGTTTCACCTGTGCGTCCGAGCCGGGCCCAAGCTCCTCCGGATGCTCGAGACCCACCGGCAGGACCACGATGGCGCGTGGCTGACCGCCCATGGCGGTGCGCAACGACTGGACGAAATCGATGAACTCCATGACCGGCGGCTCCCAGGCCTTCACCAGCACGAGCGCATCTCCACCCTTTCCGCCGGCATCGCCGCCGATCTTTTCCGCCAGCGCGAGATCCTGCTGCACGCCCCCGGCGCCGCCCGCCCCGAATACCTCCGCTTCGGGAAAGGCACCGGCAAGGATAGCCGGCCCCACCGGAATGTCCGCCCAGTTGATCACGGCACTGACTTTCGCGCCAGGAGCGAAGCCCGCATGTTCGTCACGGACTGCTGGCAACTCGACCGCTCCGGCGGGTTCGTCGGCGGCTGCGCGTGTCTCGATCTGGGCGCGGTGGATCCGGCGAAACACGGCCGAGAGCCCGGGACTGGAAATCACCGCGGCACGGGCCGCCGCGCGCAGCCGGGCACGGGCAAAGGCAAACGTCAGGATCCGGGGCAACAGTCCGTAAACCGCGATCGCCAGCACGAGGAATCGCCACCAGCCGCCCAGCCGGGCCGCCTCCGCCCGCGACACCGCCACGGCGGCCGCCCGAAAGTAGCGCGACTCCTCGATCAGTTCGAGCGACGGTCGTGCACCGGGAACCGCCCAGCTCCAGGGCGCCGCCGCCACGGACGTGATTCGATGGAGCCGCCGCGCATCGACGGCCGGATCACCGCTGGTCAGTGTCGTGCTCCAGCCAAACGCGAGGTCCGTGAACACCACCAGGATCACGCAGGCCGCGAGTGCAGCGGTTTGAAACATCACCGCAAACCCCTGCGACCACCGCAGCAGCGCCCATTTCTGCAGGCTGGCATAAAGCCGCTGATGCCTTCCCATCCGGCCGGAAACCAGCGCGAGCGATTCGCGCAAGTCATGCGGGAAAAACCGCCACAGCCAGGGCGCGATCCGGCCCGCGCTGAAGGTACGCGCGAGCGCGGCCAGCGCCGGTGCGCCCGGCAGTTTCTCCGCAATGTGAGCCGGCACTGCCGCCACCAGAAAGGGAACAAGCATCACTCCCGGCAGCCCGACAAACAGCGCCAGCACCAGCACCGCATTCACCCGGCCGGAACCGTCAAAATAGAACGCCGCCAGCGTCGCGCTCCAGCCAATGACCACGGCCGCCAAGCCCACCAGGAAGCCGGTCAGGTGCAGGGCCGATTCCGCCCGCTGGTGCAGCGCCGTCAACGCCGGATCCTCCGCTTCCGTCGCGTCCAGCCAAGCCAGCGCGAGGGCCATGCGATCTTCGGTCCCTGATGGAAGCAGCGACGCAGTCCGTCGCTCGCGCGCGACCAGTTCGGCCGGGGGCCGCCGCTCGTCGCGGTCCAGCGCATTGGCCAGCGCCACGATGTCGGGAATCTCCGGTTGGGTGCGACGGCGCTGCGGCATCGGCATCACCATTGGGAATTCGCCCGGGCTGGCAATCCGCCGTCTCAGATGGGCAGGCGCATCAGGATCGGGGACGGATTCGTAGGGGCGCAGTCTTGCCTGCGCCCACATGGTGATTGAACGGTCCTGAGGGCGCAGACAAGGCTTCGCCCCTACCCAATCGGTTTGCGGACGACGCGGCAAGGTCGTCCCGTCCAAACCGGCTCTTCCTCCTGGAGAAGGCAAACCTGGGCTTCCCGTTCACCGTTCCGGCATGAGCCGGAAGGTGAGCGGATATCGGTAGAGGATTCCGTCGGCCGCGCGGACGGCGGCAATCACGGCCAGGATCAGCGTGGCCACACCGATGACGACAAGGAGCGGGACCCCGATGAAGATGAACGTGAGCGGGACGCATAGCAGCGCATACACCGCATAGGAGAGATGGAAGTTGAAGGCCTCGGCGGCATGGACGGCCACGGGATCGGGCTCGCCCTTCTTGATCAGCCACACGATGAAGGGCAGCAGGAACGGCAGCCCGATGAAGGGGGAGACGTGACACAGAATCATGAGGAGCTTGTCACTCGTGTTCACGCGGACGGCGGGTTCGTTGACCGGGATTTCGTTGCTCATGGGGAGTTCGGGGGACTCCGAGTGTGGATGGGATTCGCGGCGGCGTCACCGCGAATCGTGGCAAACCAACTTGCGCTCGCGCGGCGCGGGAAGTCGGTTCAGCCTGAACCTCCAACCTCACCATGAAAATCTCCGTCTACGGTCTGAGCGACATCCATCCCGGCCGGCATAATGTGAAGGATCCGCGGCTCGACCAGGCGGACAAGCTCGTTGAAGCCAAGAAGAAGGTCTACGCCCAGGTCGACGTCGTCGGCGCGGAGGACGCCCTCAAGTCCGACGCCATCGTCACCACGGCCGAGAGCCGGCTCGAACTAATCCTGCAGGATCTCGAGCTCGTGGAGACGCGGCTGGCGCGCAATCCGGCCGCCGGCGAAACGGCCGGCTTGCAGAAGATGAAGGCCGCGCTCGAGGCCGAAAAATTCATCAGCGAGGCCGGGCTCGAGCCGGCGGACTGGCAGTCGACCGAGGCCCATGCCTTTCTCACGGCGAAGCCGGTGATTGTCGGCACGACGGAGGAACTGGCGCATTTCGACGAGTTCCTGGTCCGGGTCCTGGCTGAAAGCGGAATCATCTGCTTCCTCACCGTCGGAGGGATCGAAAATCGTGCCTGGCCGATCCGGCGCGGGCTGACGGCCCCCGAGGCGGCCGCAACCATCCACACTGATCTGCTCAAGAGCTTCATTCGCGCCGAGGTCATCGGCTGGGATGATTTCATCGCTGCGGGCGGCGAGAAGCAGGCCAAGCACGCCGGGAAGCTCCGGCTCGAGCAGCGCGCGTACGTCATCCAGGATTACGACATCGTGAATTTCCGCGTGAACAAGTAGACGAGGAGGACTAAGGACTAGGGACTAGGGACTAGGGACTAGGGACTAGGGACTAGGGACTAGGGACTAGGGACTAGGGACTAGGGACTAGGGACTGAGGGACTGAGGACGGACGACAGAGGTCGGAGGTCGGAGGTCGGACGTCGGAAGTCGGAAGTCAGAAGCCAGAAGTCAGAGGTCGGAGGACAAGGAAGGACAGCGGAGGACGGAGGATGGAGGATGGAGGATGGAGGATGGATGGCGGACGACAGAGGACGGAGGGCGGATGTCGGATCGGGGTCCGGGGTCTGAAATCTGAGATCTCAGATCTGAAATCGACCGACTGCTGACCCGCCGCCCAGGGCTGGCCGATCAAAAAACGAACTCCTGGACCGCCCGGACATGCACCGGCCGGCCCTCGCGCCGCGGCGGCGCGAACCGCCATTCCGCCAGCGCCGCGACCGCCGCCTTCGCATACTCCTCGTCCGTCGCCCGCAGCACCGCCGGCATCCTCGGCCGGCCCTCGGCATCGATGTAGAATTGCACGTGCACCCGCGGCTCCACCGCCGGCGGCTCGGTCTTGCGCGGCACCTGGGGCGCGACCTGGTGCACGACCTCCAGCGGCCGGTCCAACTCGAACTGCTCCGCCACGACCAGAATCATGGGATCGACCTTTGATCCCCGCACATGGGCGCTCGCCGCATTCCCCGGGTTCATCGATATCACGCCACCCTTCGCCGCAAAGGAGAAGGTCGCCTCGACCCGCGACGGCACGGGGACGCCGCGCTGCCTGGCGGGCGTGAAGCTGAAGATTCCCAGGTTCCGCTGCAGCTCCTCCGCCAGCTCCACGCGGGTGTAGCCGGTGACGAGCGCGTCCATCAGCCGTCCCGCCGCATCGACTTCCAGCACCACCCGTACCTTTCCTGCCGTGATGCCCTCGGTCACCAGGATGGTCGGAAAATGCAGATCGGATTTCTGCACCACCCGGAGCGGCCGGTCGTCCCAAACATCCGCAGCCGCCGCCGCCAGCGTGCCGGCGAGCAACAGGCCGAAGGGGGTAATCTGAACCCGAAGCAGGGCGCCGGGACTCATGATGAAACCGTAGTGAGGTCATCATGCTCCGCAACTCCCGGCTGGGCCCCGGGCCGGAGACCCGGAGCACAACCGGTGGTGGATGAAAAGGGTCGCCTGTCTTCCTACGGGACCTCGTAGACCTCCACCAGTGCGATGCCCGTCGTCCCAGCGGCGCCACTGACCTGCGCAGTATACACTCCAGGCGGCAGCGTCACGAGGATCGCGGCATCGGCGCTGCCACTCGCGAACCCGAAGGCTCCGACTGCGGCGGCCACCGACGCCACTTCCGCCGCGTCGCCCGCCGATCCCCAGTCATCGTTCTCCGCGAGCACCGACGCTCCCGCGAAAATCTGCAGCTGCGGATTCGCCAGCGGCGCCGAGATGTCGAAGTCGGCCAGCGCTGGGCCGGCTGCCCGCACGAGCACCCGCTTCGGATGATCGCCGTCGATGACGAAGCCCGCGATCAGGATATTGCCTCCCGTGCCGACCTCGCCGCGGGTCGCGACATTGACCAGCCGAGCTGCGGAAGTCCCCTCGCTGGCATCGTAGATTTCCACCAGCCCGACGCCCGTGCCCTCGGCGGCACCGCGGACCTGCGCGGTGTACGCACCGGGCTGCAGCGTGGTAAGAATAACCGCATCGGTGCCGTTCGCAGGCAGCGCAAAGGCGCCCACGCGCGCCGCGGTCGAGGCCATCGCCGCGGCGTTCGCCGCCGTTCCCCAGGTGTCGTTGCTCGTCGTCAGCGACGAACCGACAAAGAGATCGAGGACGGGATCCTGCAGGGTCCCGGCGACATCGAAGTCCGTCAGGGGCTGGCCGACGGCCCGGATGAGCACCGGCTTGTCCTCGGTGCCTTCGATCACGAAACCGGCGATCAGCATCTTCTCGCCCGCCCCGACCAGTCCGCGGGTCGAGAGATTGAGCAGCCGCGGGCTCGTGCCCACCATGACCGCGACCTGGTTGCTCGTGACCGCGCCCAGTGCATTGGTGATCGTGACCGCGTAAGTGCCCGTGTCCGCCCGTACGGCGTTGTTCAGCGCCAGGGTGGCGGCCGTCGCACCTGCGATGGCCACGCCTCCCTTGGTCCACTGGTAGGTGAATGGCGCGGTCCCGTTGACCACGACCGACAACGCGCCCGATCCGCCCACCGCCAGCGTCAGCGGCGCCGGCTGCGTGATAATGACCGGGCCACTGGCCGCGGTGACCGTGAGCACCGCCGCGCTGCTCGTCACCGTTCCGGCGACGTTACCCACCCGGACGGTGTAGCTGCCGGCGTCGGTGGCGGCGAGGTTCGCCAGCGTCAATGTGGCGGCGGTCGCGCCGACGATGTCCGCGCCGTCTTTTTTCCACTGATACGTGAGCGGGTTGGTGCCCGTGGCGACAACCGCGAACGTCGCAAACCCGCCCAGCGGGCCGCTCTGTGCGGCCGGCTGCGTCGTGATGGCGGGAGGCGTCACCAGACCGACGACCGTGAGGGTCGCCGTACTGCTGGCGGTGCTGCCGCCGGCATTGGTGGCCACGACAGTGTAGCTGCCCGCATCGGCGGGCAGCGCCGCGGCGATCGTCAGGGTCGTGCCGGTGGCTCCGGCAATGGCTGCGCCGTCCTTGCGCCACTGGTACGTGATTCCGGCACTGCCCGTTGCCTGCACGGTGAAGCTGACACTCGCGCCCGCATTGACGGTCTGGCTGACCGGCTGGGTCGTGAACACCGGCGCCGTCGCGCCGCCGCCACCGCCGGAGGGAGCGTTGACCGTGAGGGTGAGCGTCGAGTCCGGACCGGTCCCGACCGCGTTGTTCGCGCTGACCGTCACGACAAAAGTCCCGACGGTGGTCGGCGTGCCGCTGATCACGCCGGCGGTGGTCGCGCTGAGGCCGGGCGGCAGCCCGGTGACATTGAAGCTGAGCGGCGAGTTGGTGGCGGTGAGGGTGAACGCCGCCATGGCCTGGTTCTGCGTCACCGTGCGGGTGGCGGCGCTGGAGATGACCGACAGCGAACCGACCGTGAGCGTGAGGTTCCGCGGGTCGCCGGTCCCGTTGTTGTTGGTGGCGCTGAGCGCGACGGTATAGACTCCGGCAACCGTGGGCGTACCCGTGATCGCGCCAGTGTCCGGGTCGAGCGTCAGTCCGAAGGGCAGGCCGGCGGCGGCGAATGAAAGCGGCGTGTTGCTGGCCGTGATTGTATAGGCGAAGGCCGCGCCCACGGCGACATCGGCCGTAAGCGGGCTCGTGATCGCCGGCACCGGGCCGGCCGGACTCACGGTGAGCACGAGCGTGGTGGTGGCGCCGGTGCCGATCGCATTGTTGGCGCTGAGCGGAATCGAATAAGTGCCGGGCGTCACCGGCGTGCCGCTGATGGTCGGGGACGCGAACGTGAGGCCTGCCGGCAGCGCGCCGACATTGAAACTGGTCGGGCTGTTGTCAGCCGTGACCGTGTAGGTGAAGGCCGCGCCGGCCGTGGCTGCCGCCGTGGCGGCACTCGTGATCGCCGGCGTACCGGCGGCCGGATCGACCACCAGCAGGTAGTTGAAGCTGTTGGTGACCCCGTCGGTCGTGAGCGAAATCGCACCGGTGGAGGTGCCGGCCGCGTTCGGCGTGCCGGCAATCAACCCGGACGAGGCGTTGATCGACAGTCCCACGGGCAATCCGGTTGCGGCGTAGACCGTGCCGGCTGGCGCCGCGGGGGAAGTCGCCACCTGGAAGGAATAGGCAACGCCCACCTGCGCGCGAGGCAGGCTGGACTGGGCGAACGCAGGCGTCAGACCGAACGCGATCGCGACAATCGCGGCCATGAAGCCGGGCAGGCAAAATCCGCGGGGCTTAGGTGCCGGCTGCGGCTGGATTTCCCGGGGAAGGACGAGAGCTGAAAATTGCATGGTCAAAAGCGATGATGGATGGGCGTGATGCTGCCGTGGTTCAGCTCCCCGGGATGACGAAGGTGACGTTGGCCTGGATCACCAGGATCAGCGCCACCGGCTGGCTGGCGCCGCTGGCGTTGTTTGCGATGAGCGTGACCTCGAACTGGCCGGAGGCAGCGGGAGTGCCGCTGATCACTCCGGTCGTGCCGTCCAGCGACAAGCCCGCGGGCAGCCCGGTGGCCACGAACGACACCGGGGAGTTGGTGGCCGCGATCGCGTAGCTGAAGGCGGTGCCAACCCGGCCGGCGGCCGTGCGCGAACTCGTGATCACGGGCGTGTTCGGCGCCGGTGCGATCGTGATATTGAGCGTCACGGGATAGCTGGCTTCGGCGGCATTTCGCGCCAGCAACTGGACCACCACGGAACCCGGTGTCGTCGGCACGCCGGCAATGGCGCCGGTCGTGGGGTTGACGCTCATCCAAGCCGGCGCGTCGAGCACCTCGAAGGCCTGGGGCGAGTTCGTGGCTGTAATCCGGTAGCCGAAGGGCGCCCCGACCTGTCCGGCCGCGGACGGCAGGCTGGTGATCACCGGGGCGGCGGCCGAGGGCTGCACCAGGATCGTGAGATCCCGGAGCGGCCCGGTGCCGGCCTGGTTCGTGCCCACGAGCGTGGCGACAAAGGCGCCCGCCTCCTGCGGGATGCCCTCGATGAGCCCGGTCGACGGATTGACCGCGAGGCCTTCGGGCAGGTTCACCGCGTCGAGCGTGAACGGCGCGGGGAATGGCGCCGCGGGAAATGCCGGCGTGGCTGCCGCCGTGATCTGGTAGGAAAACGCCTGGCCGACGGTTCCGACCGCGTACATTCCGCTGGTGATGACGGGGACGTTGTCGGCGGGCGCGATGTTCAGCACGAGCGCCTGCGGCAGGCTGGTGCCACCATCGTTGGTCGCCGTGAGCTGCACCGTCCGGATGCCCGCCTCGGCGGGCCGGCCGGCAATCACGCCCGTGCTCGAATTGAACGAGAGCCCGAGGGGCAGCGTGCCGGTCAGCTCATGGCTGGTCACGGGCCCGGAGCCCGCCGGAACCGACGTCGTGATCTGGTAGTTGAAGGCCGTGGCGGCGCCCACCTTGCCGCTCGCGGCGGCGGCGCTGGTGATGGAGGGCGCGGCCGCCGCGGGCGCGACCGCCAGCGACAGCGTGGCCGGCCGGCCGAGACCGGCGGCATTGCCCGCGCGAAGGGTGACGCTGAACGTGCCGGAGGTTCGAGGCGTGCCACTGATGACACCCGAGTTGGAGTTCAACGCCAGGCCTTCAGGCAGGCTGAGGGCCGCGAACGAGGTCGCGCCTTCGCTGGCTGTCACCTGGTACGTGAACGCCGTGCCGGCGCGGGCGGCAACGGACAGCGCACTCGTGATCACCGGCGTCGCGGGCGCCGGTGCGATCGTCAGCGTGAGCGTTTTCGGACTGCTCGTGCTGGTGGCATTCCGCGCCGTCAGGGTCACCACGGAAGCCGGGCTGGTCGGCTCCGACGGGATGCCGGAGATGACACCGGTGGCCGGGTTGAGCGTGAGCCCATGGGGCAGGGTTCCGCTGGCCACGGCGAATTCGAGGATCGGTCCGTTGGTGGCGGAGGTGAGATAACTGAACGACTGGCCCACCTGGCCGGCCGCAGTGCCGTTGCTGGTGACGACCGGGGTCGTATCCGCGGGAGCAATGCCGAAGAGCACCTCGAGTGCCAGGCCCGGGCCGGCCGCGTTGGTCGCGGCAAACCAAACGCGGCGCTGGCCCACGGCCGAGGGGGTTCCGGTGATGGTCCCGGTCCCGGGCGTGAAGCTCAACCCGGCCGGCAGGGTGCCCGAAACGAGGACGAACCCGGTCGGCGCGTTCGTGGCGGCCAGCGCATGGTTGAAGACATCTCCCACGCGGCCCTGGACCACGGATGCGGAGGTGAGGATGGGCGCATTGCTGGCCGGCGCCACCGCGATGACGAGCGCCGAGGCGGGCCCGACCCCGGCAACATTCGTGCCGTGCACCTGGAGCGCAATCGTCCCCGGCGCGGAAGACGTCCCCGAGAGCCGCCCCGCGGCCGCATCGAGGTTGAGCCAGGCCGGCAGCACTTGCGCGGCGAAGCCGGTGGGCGACTGCGTCGCCGTGAGCTGGAACTCGAACGCGGTGCCGACGGTGGCGCTGGTCGTGCTCGCGCTCGTGATCACCGGCGCCATCGCGGGCGGATTGACAGTGAACGTGAGCGCAACCCGGGTGGTTCCACCGGCATTGGTCGCGGAAAGCGTGACCGCCGACTGGCCCGTTCCGGCAGGAATCCCGCTGATCGTGCCGGTGATGGGATCGATCGCGAGGCCCGCGGGCAACCCGCTGGCCGCGATGCCTGTCACGCCACCGGCAAACACCGGCGTGAAGCTGAAGCTCGTGCCCTGGACGGCACTGAGGGTCTTCGGACCCGAGTAGACCGGAACGTTCAGTGGCGGCTCGACCGTGAGGACGAGCGGGCTCGTGGCCGTGCCCGTCGCATTGGTCGCCATCAGGATCACATTGAAGGTCCCCGCCGTCTGCGGCGTGCCGGTGATCATACCCGTGGCGGGATCGATCGCCAGGCCGTCCGGGAGTCCGGTGGCGCTGTAGGTCGCCCCCTCGAGCATGTTCACGGCCAGGACGCTGAAGCTGAAGCTGCTGTCTCCGACGCGGCCCACGGTGGCCGGGGCGCTGTTGATGATCGGCGGTGGCGGCTGGATCGTGATCGTGAGCAGCTTCTCGTTGCTCCCGTTGATATTCGCGGCGCCGATCATCACGTCGAACGACCCGGCCACCTCGGCAATGCCGTTGACGGTCGTGATCGTGCCGGTGGTCGCATTGATTTGCAGCCAGGCCGGAAGACCGGTGGCGCTATAAGTCACCTGCGGCGTGTTCGCCGTCACCTGGTAGGCAAACGCCCGGCCCAAGACTCCGAAGGCTTCGGACGGGCTCGTGACGAACGGCTGCGGGGGGTTCACCGTCAGCGTCACCGGAGTGGACTGGATGAGTCCAACGCTGTTGCTGATGACCACGGAGAAGTTGCCACCGCCCTCCAGCGGGATGTTGGTCAGGGTGAGCGTTGGTCCCGTCGCGCCCGCGAGGTTAAAGCCGTTCCGACGCCACTGGTAGGACAGGGCCGGGTTGCCGGTGGCGGTGACGCTGAAAGTCACGTTTCCACCCGCGTTCACCGTCTGCGCGACGGGCGGGACCGTGATGACGGGCGGCTGGTGCACGACCACGACCGCGGGGCCCGAGGTGGCGCTGCCGGCGGCGTTCGTCACGACCACGTGGTAGGTGCCGGCATCGAGGAGGGTGACGCTGGTGAACGCGAGGGTGGCGCCGGTCTGGCCGGGCAGGAGCGCACCGTCCTTGTACCACTGGAAGGCCAGTCCGCTGCCGACCGCCGCGACGTTCAGCTGGAGCGGCGAACCGGCGAGGATCGTACCGCCCACGGGACCGGCCGTGATCGCGACGGGCGCGGGGATGTCGGCGATTTCAAATACGGACGGGATCGTCTCATGCGGCAGTGCGACCGTGCCGAATACGTAGAGCTTTTCGCCCACCGGCACGATCCGCACCGCGGCACGCGGCACATCGAGCACGATGAAGCCCGGATTCCAGTGGGTATCAAGCTCATCGTCCGGCGTGAGCCGGAAAAGCCCCGGCATGGGCAGGCCCGCGACGCGATCGAACCGGCCGCCTGCGTAAAGCCGGCCGGCACCGTCGACGGCGAGCGCGTTGATATACGGGTCTGCGTCTGGCCCGCTGAATTCGATGCCTTCGCCCGTGAAGGTGTCGTCGAGGGAACCATCCGGGTTGAGCCGGGCGAGTCCGCGCGGGGCCGCTCCGAGCTGGAACCGGCCGCCCACATAGACGCGGCCGTCCGGCATCTGCACCGCGGCCTGCACCAGATCCGCCGCGCTGTACGTGCTGATCGGGAACTGCGTCGTCGTAGCGGTAACCGGATCGTGGATATTCGAAGTGAAGCCCGTGGAAGGCTCGATCGTGCCGAACGATGGCGCGTTGAACGTGGGATCCACCGCGCCGGTCGAGGTCAGCCGGAGCAGCCGCAGCGCACCGTCAATCGTCGAGGCGATCACGAGCGCGCGGCCATCCGGCAGCACCTGGGCGACGTTGAGACCGCCGGTCCGGATCATCGTCACCTGGTTGCCGGCGTCGCGCTCGACCGTCGCGAAGGACGAGAGGCCGGCGACGTATCCGCCGTCGCGGGCGCCACTCGGGAGCAGGCGGATCAGCGAGTCACCGGCGGAACCGTCCAGGGCCGCCTGGGCACTGACGTAGCCCTGGGCCAGCAGCAGCCCGCCGCCGGGGGCGGCGTGAACTGACGCGGAGTTGAGATCATAGTTGCCGGGCAGGACGGGCACGAAGCTGGAGTCGGTGGTGCCATTCGCGTTCAGTCGGATCAGGGAGGGACCGATCGGCTGGGTTGAATTGAAAGGCTGGGTGAGGATCGCGTAGATCCGGTCATTCTCCGCGGGCGCGATCGTCGCAAAGGTCATCGTGCGCCCGCCGGCATCGATGCTCATTGGGACCGGTTCATCGTCCAAGCCAACCTGCAGGAGGCCAGGCGCAGCCATGCCTCCCACCCGATTGAAGTCGCCCGCCAGCCAGAGCCGGCCATCACTGAGCACGACGCCATCGGCCGGGAACACGCTGCGGCCCCAGCCGCCCGTCTGGAACCGGTGATCCGGCGTGCCATCGGCGAAGAACGCCGCGATCCCGTTGCCGGCCAGCGACTGTGGCGTGACCTTCCCCGCGACGGCACCGAGATCCGGCACGAGCAAACGACCGTCCGACGTCACTGAAATCCAGAAGGTTTCCCGGCCAAAGGGCCGCGAATCGAACGCCGGATCGGGCGTGCCGTCGGCGGAGAGCCTCACCAACCGGTCGCTCACGCCGAAGATGGACCCGTCGGCACCGGCAACCGCAAAACGCATCCGGAAGCCGGGTGCAAACCCGAGTTCGCTGCGCAGCGGGCGGGCGAAGGTTTCATCGTACGAACCGTCGTCATTGAACCGGATTGCCATCATCGGATCGCCCCCGGTTCCGCGCGTCGCGGTGCTGAAGTCGCCGACGAATACGATCCGCCCGTCAGACTGGACCAGGGCGGCCCGGGCCTGGACACTGCTGAACCCGGCCGGGAGGGCCGCTGGATCGAAGGCTGCATCCAGCGATCCGTTGGCCGCCAACCGCGCGAGATTGTAGCGCGGCGTGCCATTGACGGCATTGAAACTGCCCGCGAGGAGGATCCGGCCACTGCCGTCCACCACCGGCGGCCCGAAGAGCAGCCCGCTGACGCGCACCGGCGCGAAGCTCTCATCGGTCGTGCCGTCCGCGTTGAGCCGATGGATCCCTGGGGTGACCGCGAGTGCGCCCGCCGGGGCGTTGGCGTCGAGGTTGTCGGTCGCCACCACCAGGATCTTGTCGCCCTGCAGCGCCAGGAAACGGATTCCGCGGGCGAAGAATGGCGCCTGGAAGGTCTGATCCAGCGCACCCGTCTCATCGGTCCGGATCACCGTGAAAGCGTCGCCGGCCGAGACCGCGATGACCAGCCGCCCGTCCGGCAGCGTCAGCAGGTGTGTCGCCGCCCGGAAGCGCGGATCGAGCCGGAAGGCCGGATCCAGCGCCCCCGTGGTCTCGTCGAGTCGGGCCAGTGCCCCGGTCTGCCAGCCGCCGACCATGTCCGGTATCCGATCGTGGATCGTCCAGGGAAGGTAAACCCGGCCCGCGCCGTCCGATACCGCCCGGCCGGGCGCCTGCTCCGTCGACCACGCGGTGAACTGCTGCCAGAGGTGCATCTCGGCGGGGAGCACCTCCAGGAATGCACCGCTGCTGTCGACGCCGGTGACGGCGTTGCTTACGCGCACGGAGTACTCGCCGGCCTCATCGCTCGAAAGCCCGTCGAGCACGAGGACCGGCGCGTTCGCGCCGGGAATGGCCACGCCGTCACGGCGCCATTGATACGCCAGCGGTGCACTGCCGGTGGCGCCCACGCTCAGCTCGACGCTGCCACCAGCCACCACTCGGCGGGACACCGGCTGATCCAGGATCGCCGGCGGATACAGGGTCACGAATGTACCCGGCGCGTTCAAGACCGCGCCCGAGATTCCGGTTACCGTCACCAGGCCGCTGCCGGCACCATCCGGCACGACCACGGCAATCTCCGTGTCGGACACCACGGTGAAGGACTGGGCCGGCACGCCGTTGAATTCCACCGCCGTGGCGCCCGTCAGCCCGCTGCCGGTGATCGTCACCGTGGCACCAGCAACGGCGGAGGCGGGCGAAATCCCCGCGACCACAGCGGCCGGATACTCGACCGTGAGTCCGAATGCACGGCTTGCGCTCACGCCCGCGGCGTCAGTCACCGTCAGGGTGTGGATCGCCCTCGCCGCCGAGGTGGCCGTGACTGCGAAATCATCCAGGCGCATCAGCCCGGCGGGGATGGTGTTCTCCGCGTAGGAATTCCCGAACACTTCAACGTGGAATCCACGCTCCCACCCGGTCGTGAGCTCGTAGGAGGCAAGCGGCGCAAAGCTCCCGCCACCGTCAGTGCTATAGGCCGCGCTGAGCACGCGGGTGCCGGCGTCCCAGCTCAGTCGCAACCGCGCATCGGTGACGCCGGCCGCATTGGCCCACGTGTCACCGCGCTCCGATCGCACCTGCAGGCCGCCCACGGCGGAGTTCACCAGCATCAGCGCCACGTAATCGCCAAGACCGTTGGCCACCTCGAAGCCGATCGAGGCGAAACTTCCGGAGCCCGCGGGAACGAAATCGTGGTGCGCGGAGACTTCCGCGATCCAGCTGGTCGCCACGCTCGCGGTGGTCACGGATGCTGGGGTTTCCGCCGGTGCACCGTCCCAGCCGCGGAAATGGCTGCCGCCCAGCGGCGCTGCCGTCGTGAACTCGAGCTGTCCACCGGTGAATGCGAGGTTCCCGTTCCCCGTGGCCTCGCCCATCAGCCGGAAATCATAGGCCCACTTCGCCGTCTGCCCGGCATTGAAGTCATCCCCGCCGGCAAAGGCCGGCATCGCGGCCGCGAAGGTGGGCGTTCCCGTGATCGCGCCGGTCGCAGGATCCAACTCCAGGCCCTCGGGCAGCGCCGGATGGATGCTGAAATGATAGGGCGGATGCCCGCCCGCTCCCGCCACCGGCGTGAAGCCCGCCGGGGTTTGCGCAATCACCGTCTGGTCGGGAATCAGGAGCGTCGCCTCCGGCGCGGCCAGCGTGAGCACCACGCCGCCCGATCCCGCCGCAACATAGCCGGCCGGCGTGCGCACGATTCCCCGCAGCAGCCCGGCGAATTGCGAGGTCTGCGGCTCCCAGTCGACGCCATTCGCCGTGCTCAGGATGGTCGAGGTGCCCCCGATCGTCCAGAAACGGCCGTCGGCAAACGTCATCCCGCGGACCGACCCGGTGAACGGCACCGGCATCTCCTGCCAGCTCTGGCCACCGTCGGTGGACGTGATCAGCACGGTCCGCTGCGCCCCTGGGGAGCCATTGAATCCCGCCGCCACGAACCGGCCGTTCCCATACGCGACCGCGCCCAGCTGCACACCCGTGATCCGCGGCGCCGCCTGCCAGCTGGTGCCGTCGACCGACGTGAACACCGCCCCGTTGTCTCCGACGAGCACATACGCGCCACCGGCGGCCACCGCAGCGCGGATCGTGTCGCCCGCCGGCTTGTCCACGGCCAGCCATTCCCCTGCCGGATTGCCGGCATGATAGATCTTGTCGCCCGTTCCGGCCGCCACGAACCGGCCGGCCGTCGGATCAAATGCCACCGCGGCCAGGAAGTCCGGCCCGGCGATCGGCAGCCGGGTCCAGGTTCCCGGCGCCGCCGACGGTGAGCTCAGCACCACGCCGGTCCCGGCATGGTTTCCACCCACCACGACGTAATTGCCGTTGGCATACGTCGCCGCATAGAGCGTCTCCTGCGGCTGCGCCCCGGCATCGATCCACTGCCAGCCGTCCCGATGGTTGGCAGACAGGTAGAGATTGCCCCCCGAACCGGCAACGACGGTTCCCGCCGGACCCGTGGCCGCCGCATACGCCTCGCCCGGGAAGGCGAAGCCGGTGCTCCGCGACTCCCAAGTCATCCCGTCGGATGAGTGCGTGATCTGGCCCAGCACCCCCACTGCAACATAGCCTGCGGCGCCATGGCCGATCGCGCTGAAGCCTGGGCTGCCCGGCACCGTCCGGGCGGTCCAGTCCGTGCCATTGGCCGAATGAAGGATATAACCCTTGGGCGTGTCGGAGGTGTCCGGATAACTGGCGCCCGCAACCATGAAGCCATCGTCGGTCGCCACGACTGCATTCCAGTCGATCCCCGGATCCACCGGCGGCAGCACCGCCGCCGTCCAGGTCGATCCGTCGGTCGACGTGAAGATGTGCCCAACCCCGGTCGCGACGTAAACGCCGTTGCGCAGTTCGAGATCGAACAACGGGAGGCCGGGAGCCGCTTCACCGATCGTCCATGCGGCAGCCGCCGAATCGCTCACCAGCACCTGGCCCGCCTCTCCCACCGCCACGAAGCCCGTCGGCGTGCCGATGATGGCGTTGATGTACTCATGGAATTCGCCGAGATCCTGCCGGGTCCAGGTGACCGCATCGACCGAGGTGAACACCGCGCCACCCGCGCCGACCGCGACCCACCTGCCATGGGCAAAGACCACGTCGGCGAAGAAGACATCCTGGCCCACGTTGTGCTGGGTCCATTCCAGCCCCGTGGTCGAGCTGAGGATGTTGCCGCCGCTGCCGACGATCACGAAATGCGCCCCATTCCAGGCCACGGCCGTGAACGCGGCGGGCGGACGCTGCGGCTGCAGCACCCACGCCATGCCATCCTCCGAGGTCACAATCGTCCCGCTCCAGCCGGTCGCCACGAAGCGACCCGCGCCATACGCGATCGACGAGAGATCGTTCCCCTGCGGGACCCGGTTGCTCCAGTGCCAGCGCGGTGTCGCCAGTGCGATCGCCGCCCGGCCCGACGTGATCGTATCAACACCATCCCCAATCACGACCTCGTACGCCCCCGCATCCGCCTCGTCCACGCCCTCGAGATAGAGGACCGGGTGGGTCGCACCGGGAATGTCCGCGCCGTCGCGACGCCACTGGAAGGAGTACGGCTCCGTGCCCGCCGCGCCACCGCTGACGTGAACCGTCAATGCTGCAGCCTGCCCGGGCGAGACGACGCTGTGGGTGGGCTGCTGGATGATGGCGATGGGAATCGTGAACTCGTTGCCGGTGGTCGCGCCAGACGGGGTGGTCACGACAACCGCACCGCTTCTCGCGCCGAAGGGCACGGTGGCGGTGAGCGTCGAGGTCGCGGTGTCAAAGTTGAAGGTGGCCGGAACTCCGTCGAAGGTGACGCTGGTCGTGCCCGCAAGGTGGGATCCCTCGATGATTACCACGCTGCCGGGCAGTCCGTCGCCATTGATGGCGGTCACCACGGGTGGCGGCGGGGCCAGGAAAGTGAGCGTGAACGGGCTGCCGGCCTCGGTGCCGACTCGATCGGCCACCATGACCGTGTGCGCGGTCGTGGTCGGCCCCGTGGCCTCCACCTTGAAGTCTTCGATGTACATCTGCCCGGGCCCGATCGCCGGCTCCTGGCTGGTGTTGCCGAAAACCTCGAAATAGAAGCCGTCGGTCACTGCCCCAGGCGCCCAGTCCGTGACCGGCGTGAACGTCTTGAGGTGCGTGTAGCTCACGCCGTCCACGCTGTAGGATGCGGCCAGTTCCCGGGTTGCGGCATTCCATTCGAGCCGCAGCCGGACACCGCTGTTCACCGGCGATACGACGTCGGCAAAGTCACCGCCGATCGTCTCGGCCCGGATCCTCAGTGCGCCGCCTCCGCTGCTCAGCATGATCGCGGCGTAGCTGGTGTCGCCGCCCGCCACCTCGAACCCGATGCTAGCCCACCCGTCCAGCGTGGGATCGAAGGTGTGCGTGGCCGTGATCTCGGCCACCCAGTCCGTCGCGAGGCTCGCCGATGACCGGCTGTCGTCGGAGTTCCTGTCCGCGTCCCAGCCGAGGAAATACGTGGCTTCCCCGGGTCCCTTGGTGAATTCCAGTCGGCCGTCGGCAATGTCGAGGCTCCCGTTTTCGGAAACCGGGTCGAGGCGGAAGTAATAGGCCCAGAGGTCGTAGTTGGCGGAATCGAAGTTTTCGGCGCCGGCAAACGGGGGAATGGCCGCTCCGGCCGCCGGGCTGCCGGTGATGAGTCCGTCCGGGTCCATTGACAGCCCCGGCGGCAGCGCCGGAGTGACGAAGCGGGGCAGCGGCGGCACGCCGCCAGCGGCGGTCACCGGCGTGAAGGGAACCACCGGCTCGCCAGCCGTCAGCGTGCTCGCGGGAATCGCCGTCGTCGCCGTCAGTTCCGGCGCAGCGAGCGTGAGTTCGAACGTGCTGCTGGCCGAGGCCGCCGCGGCATCCGTGACCGTCATGGTGTGCGTCGTCGGGCTCGAGCCGGTGAGCGTGAAGTCATCGACGTACATGCTCCAGGCCGGCACGGCGGCGGCGCTGCTGCTGTCGCCGAGCAGTTCGAAATAGAAGCCGCTGGTGGCTGCGGTGCCCCAGGTGTCCGTCACGTCGTACGAGGCGAGCGAAGAGAACGTGCCGCCGCCATCGAAACTGTAGCTGGCGTGCAGCTGCTTCGTCCCTGCATCCCAAGCCAACCGCAGCCACACCGTGCTGTGCGCGGAGGCGTCCGCGATCGACTCGCCGCCGCCGCTGCCTGCGGCGCGCACCATCCTGTTGCCCCCCGAATTCGTGACTACGAGCGAAAAATAGCTCCCGGCACCACCCGCCGCCTCCAATCCAATCGCCGCATACGTCCCTTCCTCGGCATTGAAGTTGTTCGTGACCGTGAGCTCGGCGGCCCAGCTCTGCCCGAAGCTGGCGGTCGTGCGGGATGACGGGGTATTCGACGGATCGCCGTCCCAGCCGAGAAAGTAGTTTCCCGGACCCTCCGCCTTGATGAACTCGAGCCGCGAACCGGTGAACCGCAGTTCGCCATTGGTCCCGCCCAGCGGCCGCAGATAGTAGGCCCACTTCGGCGTCTCGCCCGCGTTGAAGTCATCGTAACCCGCGAACGGCGCCATCAGCGGATCGAAATCCGGAGTGCCCGTGATCTGCCCGGTCGCCGCATCGAGCGCGAGCCAGTTTGGCAGCGCGGGGTCGACGGTGAACGCATGCGGGGCAGTCCCGCCATCCGCGGTCACCGGCGTGAAAGCGGCCGGCACGCCCGCGGTCACTGTCGTGGCGGGAAGCTCCGTGGTGGCGGTGGGTTGCGCCCAGGTTGGCAGCGGCAGGAACAGGCAAAACAGGGACAGGACGAAACGGCGCGATTTCATGCGAGGTGGGAAGCGGGAGATCGGAGACGGAAAAAAGGAAATGGCAGGCCCCGGCGAACCCCGGAGGAATTCGGGCGGGAGCAGCGGCTGCAGCGATCGCGCTGGCTGACGGCAGGCGCCGTTCAGCGTGAACGCAGTGGCGTCCGGGGACGGCATGCCTGGCGCTGCCGGCGGACGGTGGGAATGGTTGAAGATGGAAGGGCGGGTGGGAGACGAACGGTGAAGCTGGAGCAGGTCGACGGCCGGCAACGTCCGGCCGGCCCGGCCGGGAACGAAGCTGAATCGCTAGTGTCCCTGCGGCGGAAGCGCCGGCCGGTGGAAGGTCATCATGGACCCAGTGTATCCGAGAAGTTCCGACCTGCCGATACGGATGATTCCGTATTTTTGCAATAAGCCGGGGCTTTGCGGCCCCGCACCAGCAGGACGGGTCCGTCCCCTAGGACAATCGGATTGCAAAAATTCGCCCGGCCGGCGCGACTGCGCGGTTTGATCATGGATGCCACTGCCGCCGTCGTATTTGCCCGCACCCTGCAGAACCTGCATGCCGCTCCCACGGCGGCCCAGGTTCGCCGGATTGCGCTGGATGGACTGAAACACCTGCGCCATTTGCCCGGGGCTGGTACCCGCCGGGATCAGGCGGACATGCCGACGCTGGCGGAACTCCTGCGCAAGTGCCGGGCGAGCCGGCTAAAGGAGCTGCGGGCCGGGGCGCGGTCGAAGGCCGCCTCGGCGGAGTTTGCCACCCTGCATGCGGCGGGGTTGACCCGGCGCGAGTGCGAGGTGCTGGGCTGGGTGGCCCACGGGAAACGCGACGCCGAGATTGCGACAATTCTGGGAATCTCCCGAAAAACCGTCGGCAAGCATCTCGAAAACCTCTTCGCGAAGCTCCACGTCGAAACCCGCACCGCGGCCGTAAGCGCCGCCCGCCGCTTGGAGGCAAAGGGATCGCGGGCATGACTTTCCGCTGCGCGTACAGGCCATTAGAAATCGTTTCGAGCCTGGCCGGTTGACTTGGCTCCCATGACGGGTCCGGCAGCGCCCGTGATCCCTTGAGCCACTTGCGCGTCGTGATCACGACACGCAAGTGGCTCGGCGACTGCGCTGCCGGAATGAATGGATTTACCTGGCAGGGGGCTGCGGAGAATCCGACCGGCGCGTGCGGGTGAAGTCGATGTATTCGGTCGCACCGACGCGGGCCTTGTGCAGCTCGAGCTCGTAATGGCCGCTTCCGGACGCGACCGTCGTCCGCAGCACGATCCGCTCTACCTTCACCGCGTCCACCGCCGACCCGTCGCGCAACAGTTCGGCCAGGACGCGCCCCTGCATCGTCGGTGCCGCCGGGATTCCTTGGAGCCGGCATAGCGTCACCGCCAGATCGATGTTGCCGGTCGGCACCTGGCTTCGGGTGGCACGCTTGAGGTCCGGCCCGGCGGCAATCAACCGGATTCCGATGTCGTACGGGCTCGAGGAGCCGTGGCCGGCGACCCCGCCCGACATCGTCCTGCCCGGATAGCCGTGGGCATTGGGCGCATCGGACCAGTTGGGATCCACCAGGATGTCCGCGGCCCGCGGATGCCGATAATGAATGGCCTCGAACGACAGCGTGCCGGCGGCAAAGCCTTCGTGACTCCCGGGTGCAGCCGCCCGGGTGAAGATGGCGCCGACCCATTCCGTGGCCTGGAGCAGTTCCACGATCCGACGGATCTTCTCATCCCCGCCGGTCCCCACATAAATCTGGTTGCCGACAATGCGCACACCCGCCGCCAGCCCCCGCGCGGTGAGCAGTGCCCGCAGGTTGAATGGTCCGCCGTGCGTCGAGAAACCGTGATCCGCCGTCACGAAGATGTTCACCTGCTCCCTCAGTCCCCGCCGCTCCAGCGTTGCCAGCAACCGGCCGATTTCGGCATCAACCTGCCGGAGACCTTCGAGGGTTTCCGGCGCGCCGATGCCATGCTTGTGCGCCGTGCCATCCGGATCCGTCAGCCACATGAAGGTGACGTCGGGCCGGAGCTCCTTCAGCCCAATCTCGAGATAGGCGTCGACCGCCCAGCGATTGCCGGCCGAACTCGGATAGGCCACGGCCGGCGGCGGGCCGAGGCGCGCCTCGGCGCCGGACCGCAGCGCGGGCGGCCAGACCAAGCCGCGGCTGTTGAGCAGGCTGCTGCCATCGCCGGGCCGCGGATTGAGCAGGAAGGCCGAGCCGGTGCTGCCGGAGGAGGTGACGAGGACCTTCCGGCCGGCCCGCGCCAGCAGTTCCCCTATCGTCGGCGCCGTCAGCAGCCGCCCGCCCAAGGCGGCATCGGCTGCGCGCAGCGCCTCGGCATCTGCCGTGTCGATCGGATCCGCCGAGGCCTCAGGAATCAGGATCGTATTCTGCATCAAGCCATGGGCGGCTGGATACGCGCCGGTGGCGATCGAGGGCGAATTGACCCGAGTAACGGTCGGGAAAACCGCGTGGTGGGCCTCGGCAACGATGCCCGACTCGCCAAGGGCGTGGAGGTGTGGCATCAGGGCCGGCGTGATGTAATCGGGCCGGAGTCCGTCGAGCACGATGACCAAGCTTGAATGCGGGGTGGCGGCAGTGGCGAACGGCAGGGCCAGGAGAGCCAGCGCGACCAGCGCCATGCGGAGGGGATGGGGGTCCGACATGGCATGGGAGGAAGGCGGGGTGATCGGAAAAAGACAATCCGGGGCCATTCCGGCCCGGCGGCGCCCGCAATGCCACCCTCCCCCAGTGCCTCCCGGAAACCCGTGGCTCCGGGCGACGCAGGCGGGAGATCCCGATCTGCAAATCAGCGGGCAATTATGCCGGAGATTTACCGTGCCGACGCGCCGCCGGCATGGTGTGCTCCCGACTTCACATGAGCTTTGATTTCGACGCGCCCATCGATCGCACCCGGACCGACTCGCAAAAGTGGCAGAAATATGCCGGCCGCGAGGTGCTCCCGCTCTGGGTGGCCGACATGGATTTCCGGTCGCCACCTGCCATCATCGATGCGCTCCACCGCCGCGTCGACCATGGGATTTTCGGCTATGCCCGGCCGGTGGCGTCGACGACCGACGCCGTGGTCGCGGCGATGGCGCAGCGCTACGGCTGGCAAGTCGACCCGTCCTGGCTCGTCTGGCTGCCCGGCCTGGTGGTGGGGCTGAACGTCACGGCGCAGGCGTTCGCCGATCCCGGCGACGAGGTGCTGACGCTCACACCGGTGTATCCGCCCTTCATGACAGCGCCGAAACACAGCGGCCGGACCGCCATCACCGTGCCGTGGCAGCTTGCCGCCGGCCGCTGGGAAATCGACTGGGACCGCCTTGCACGCGCGGTGACGCCGCGAACGAAGATCTTCTTCCTCTGCAACCCCCACAACCCGCTCGCGCGCGTCTGGCGCCGCGACGAACTGCTCCGGCTGGGCGAGTTCTGCACCCGGCACAATTTGCTGATTTGCTCCGACGAGATTCACTGCGATCTGATCCTCGATCCGGCGCTGCCGCACGTCCCCACCGCACTCCTGGGGGCGGATCTTGCCGCGCGCACGGTGACGCTCATGGCGCCGAGCAAGACGTACAATGTCCCCGGGCTCGGCACCTCGATCGCGATCATTCCCGATCCGATGCGCCGCGCCCGGTTTGTCCGCGCCACCGCCGGGATTGTCGCCGAGGTCACGGCGCTGGGCTTCGCCGCCTGCGAAGCCGCCTACCGCGACTCCGAGCCATGGCGTCAGTCGCTCCTGGCGTATCTCCGTTCCAATCGCGACTACCTGCTGGACGCCGTGGCCCGCGAGCTGCCCGGTGTCGTCGTCGCCGCACCGGTCGAGGCCACGTACCTGCTGTGGCTGGATGTCTCCGCGCTGGGGCTGTCGAATCCGGTGGCGCATTTCGAGAAGCATGGTGTGGGGCTCAGCGATGGTGCCATGTTCGGCGCGCCCAGGGGATCGCATGTCCGGCTGAATTTCGGCTGCCCCCGTGCGACTCTCGAGGAGGCCGTTCGCCGGATGAAGGCGGCGATCGCCGCGATTCCGGGTTGAGCCGTACTCTTGATGGGCCGGGCGCGCCGGCTACAACGTTCCGAACTTCGTACATGGAGGGCCGTGCTCCGTCACGGCCATGATGACCGATCCGCTGCGCAGGATGAATGTCCCATCGGGTTTGTGGACGCCACGGAGGGCGTCCCTCCATGAATGTCATTTCGATCAAGAATTGGAGAACCTTCGGAGCCCTCTGGACGCTTGAAGCTGGGGCGGGCCGGGGGCATCACTATTCGTTCCCGTGCGCCTCGGACCTTTCGAGCTCTCCTCCAACCTGTTCCTGTCTCCACTGGCCGGCTACACCAACCTGCCCATGCGGTTGACCTTGCGTGAGCTCGGCGGCTTGGGCTGGGCCACGACCGACCTCGTCAACGCCCGCTCCCTCCTGGAACGGAATCCGACTGCGATGAAACTGGTCGCGTCGGCGCCCGCCGATCGCCCCCTCGCCATCCAGTTGTTCGGTTCCGTGGCCGAGGAGATGCGGGACGCCGCGCTGCTGTGCCAGGAACTCGGCGCCGAATCGGTCGACATCAACATGGGCTGCCCCGTGCGGAAGGTTGTCCGGGTGGGCGGCGGCTCGGCCATGATGACCGAATTCGCGCGGACCGCTGCCCTGGTCCGGGGGATGGTCGCGGCAGTGAGGATTCCCGTGACCGCCAAGATGCGGCTGGGCTGGGACGAGCAGAACCTCACCGCGCCGGACCTGGCGCGGGCGCTGGCCGATGCCGGCGTCGCCGCCGTGTTTGTCCACGGCCGGACGCGTGCCCAGGGATTCGGCGGGCGCGTCAATCTCGCGGGAATCCGGGCGGTGGTCGCGGCCGTTCCGTCTCTGCCCGTGATCGGCAATGGCGACATCACCACCCCGGAGGCTGCGCAGCACATGCTCTCCGAGACCGGCTGTGCGGGTGTGAGCATCGGCCGCGGCGCATTTTACGATCCCTGGATCTTCCGGCGGACACATCACCTGCTGCGCACGGGCGAAATGCTGCCTGAACCGGATTTTCCCGAGCGGATCCGGGTGCTCCGGCGACACTTCGATCGTTATGTGGAGTTCTACGGCGAGGAGCGCGGGGCCCGGCTTTTCCGAAAGGTGGCGCCCTGGTATGCCCGTCGATTCGGCCCCGCGAAGGTGTTCAAGCAGCGCATGCTCACCATCACTTCCCGGGCCGGTTTCGAGGCTGCGCTCGCGGAGTACGTCACCTGGCGGGAGCAGTTCTGCGACTCCAGCGGCCAGCTGCTGCCAAAGTACGCACCGGCACCGCTGGCAGCTTCCTTTCTCCGTCCCGCCGGCGAAGATGACGCGATGGAGCGTGACGCGATTCCCGTGCCGAAGGGGCCGGTCGAGGTTTGGTGAACTGCACTCACGATGAACCATTTCTGGGAGCTCATCCTCGGCACCGTCATCGCGCTCCTGCCGCTGATCAATCCGCTCGCGTCCGCGCCGACCTTCCTTGCAATCACGGACGGCGACACCCAGGCGCGCCGGCTGCAGCAGTTGCGCAATGCCTGCCTCTACATGGTCGTGATCCTGGTGAGTTTCCTCATCGGCGGAACGTTCATCATGGGCTTTTTCGGGATTTCGATCCCCGGGCTCCGGATCGCCGGCGGGCTGCTGGTCGCCGGCATCGGTTCGGCGATGCTGATGGAGTCGCCCCGCGATGTGCGCGAGGGCAATCCCGCCGAGCGGGAGGCACGCGCCAAGCGCGATGTGTCGTTCACGCCGCTGGCCATGCCGATGCTGAGCGGACCTGGCTCCATCGCCGTCACCATCGGGTTCACGTCACTCGCAAGACGCTGGACGGACTATGTCGCGATCATCCTCGGGATCGTGGTCGTGGCGATCATCGCGTATGTGACGCTGCGGCTTTCCGAGCGGGTGGTGCGCGTCATTGGGCTGAACGTGATGCAGGCAGTCTCGAAGGTGATGGGGTTCCTGATCCTGTGCATCGGAATCCAGTTTGTGGTCAACGGCGTGCTCGGGATTGCCACGGATCCGGAAGTGATCCGGGCGATTCACGACGCGCTCCGGGTTCAATAACGCCGGGCCACGGTCGCGCCGGTGCTGTCCTTGAACACGAGCTGTTTGGTCTCGGGATCCACGCCGGCGAACACGATGCCGAGCGTCGGATCCACCTGGTCGCCGGCGCGGAACAGCCGGCCGTTGATGAAGGCGCGGGCCGGGGTGCCCCAGCTCACGCTCGAAATCTTCATCGTGGCGACAAAGGAAAGGAAGGCGGGCGAGGCCTCGGCCACGGCGGAGAGTTCCGTCGTGGCGGAGAGCCCGGGCGCGAGATTCGCCACGCCGGTCGAGGCGCGCATGGCGGGAGCCGCCGGAGCGGCTGACTTGTTGGCAATATCGTCGCCCGTCAGTCCGGGATCCAGTTCCGCCATCCCGCTGGCCTCGCGGGCGGCGAGCGCGTCCTTCGCCTTGTTCACGGCCTGTGCCGGGGCATGGGCCATCTTGTTCAAGGTCTCCGAAGGCGTCGGCTCCGCCTGGGGAGGCGGCGCCGACTTCTTTTTGACGGGTGGCGGAGCCGGCGGCGGCTCGGACGGCGCCATGAAGCTCTGCCAAACAAAGAAACCGCCGGCAGCGAGGACGACGAGTGCCGCCACGCCAAGCAGGGCCGGCTTCAGCGGTACGGTGAATTTGAAGTGAGGCTTGGTGGGCGCCGCACCGGCAGAAGTTGCAGTGCTTTCCGCGGGAGTCGCCGGGGTGGCTGCCGCTGCTGGTGGCGGAGCTGCGGGAACCGGGGCGGCCGGCGGAGCGCCGGCAGTTGACGGAGCCAGCACGGGAAACGGCGGCGGCTTTGGCCCATCGGCCTTGGGCGGCAGCGGCACTGGCGGCCTGGAACCTGGCGCGGCACCAGGGACCGGGGGCGCTGAACCACCCGGTGCCGGTGGCGGCGGCAGCACCCGCGGCTTCAGCTTGAACTTCCCCGGTTCCACCGCCGGTGCCGGCGCGCCGGACACTGCCGGGGGAGCCGGCGGAACCGCTGGAGCGGGCTCCGATGGCGGAGCGGCTGGCGGGCGGGCAAGCTTGAAGGGAACGCTCTTGGCGGGAACCTGTGCCGGAGCCGGCGCAGCGGCGGGCGGCGGTGCATCGCTCCCAGCGCCGGGAGCTGAGGCTTCGGGAGCCGGTGCGGGGATGGCAACCGATTCCGGTGCCGCAGGCGGAACCGCCGGGGTGGGAGTCGGTTCCGCCGCAGCGGGGCTGGCCGCAGGATCCGCTGGAGGCATGGCCATGAGTCGCGGCTTCAAACGGATCTTCGGGGCGGCTTCGCCGGCCGGAGGCGGGGCGTCTGGCGCTGCCGGAGCGGCCGGTGGCGGCGGGTTTTCGGAAGGGGGCGGGGTCGGCGAGGTGGGTGCAGCTTCAGTCCCGGGCAACCGAAGGCGGGGCTTCAGACGCAGCGCGGGCGGGGGCGTTTGCTCGTCACTCATGGGGCATCACCAATACGAAAAACCCCGCCGAGCGCGAAACCAAAAAGTTTCCTCGCGGTCCCGGATCGGCCGTTGCAGGGTTTTTTCACCACTTCCCATGATTCCGCGCCACGCCCTGCTCGCTTCCTCTCTCGCCGTCCTGTGCCTCACGGGCTGCGGGCTCTTCAGCAAAAAAGACCGGCCCAAGGAGAGTTCAGCCATCAGCGTCGAGAACGAGGAAAACTTCCGGCAGCGCTGGGTCCAGCGACGGAGCGAGGAACTCGTCGCGCAAGGAGTTGCGGCAGAAGCGGCCCAGGCCCAGGCGGGCAACGAGTTTCGCGAGCGATACCCCTATATGCGCGCCGGGCGGAAATGATCCTCCACTGGCCGAGGCTGGCGCGGTGACGCCGCCTCCCTCCATCCGGCAACGGCTTGTCTTCGTCGATCCATACTTCCGCCCAAGTGCGCGGCGTCCTTGCCGCCAGCCTGTGTTATTTCCTTTGGGGACTCTTTCCCGTGTACTGGAAGGAGTTGGTCGAGATCGATGCGGTCGAGCTCATCGCCCACCGGCATGTCTGGTCGCTCGCGTTCCTGCTGCTCCTCATCTGGCTCCAGGGCGATTTCAGCGCGGTTGGCGCCGCCGTCAGGAGCCGCCGCTCGCTGGCCATTCATTTCGTCAGCGCCTCACTCCTGACGCTCAACTGGCTCGTTTATGTCTGGGGTGTGAGCCACGGCCAGGTGGTCGAATGCAGCCTCGGCTACTTCCTGGTGCCGCTCGTCAATGTCATGGCGGGCCGGTTCGTGCTCCACGAACATCTCCGCCGGCTGCAATGGCTGGCCATCACGCTGGCCGCGGGTGGGGTTCTGCTCATGATGGTCCTCGCCGGCCGGCCGCCGTGGATCGCACTGGCGCTGGCGGGGTCCTGGGGCGCGTACAGCCTGATGCGCAAGCAATCGCCGCTGGGTTCTGTCACGGGTCTCACCGTGGAAACCCTCCTGCTCACGCCTTTCGCCGCCGGCTTCCTCCTCTGGCTCAATCAGCGGGGCACCGGGGCCCTGGGCCGGGTCGATCTGCATACCCATGTCCTGATCTTGATTTCGGGGATCGTCACGGCGGTGCCGCTGGTGTTGTTCGCCTACGGTGCGCGCCGGATCCGGCTCTCGACGCTCGGGCTTCTGCAGTATCTTGCGCCCACGGTCCAATTCGCGCTCGGAGTCTGGCTGTATCACGAGCCGTTTTCCCGCGGCCGGGCGATGGGCTTTGCGCTGATCTGGGCCGGACTGGCCCTTTACTCCGCCGATAACCTGCTGGTCCAGCGGTCGCGGCGGCCGGCCTAGCAGCGTCGGACTTTGCTTCCGACTGTACCGATCGGAGGAAGGAAGGTAGCAACACGCTGGTTGCTCTTCGGCATTTTCTCTTGTGGTGGGGTGGATTGCGATGGCAAGTGGGCAGGTCGTTGCTGTGCGCTCAAGTCCGACGGGCTGCTCGCGGTTTTGCCCTTGAGCGAGCCGCGCACCGGGGCAATAAAGCAACGTCGCCGCGAGTTGCGCCGGGTTGTCCGCCATCGCCTGCGTTGCGACACACCACGGTGGCGGCGGGCGGCCCGGGAGAGCAGCGCAGCCGCGTCCCATCACACCCCATGAATTCTTCCGACCAGCTCCCGAAAGTGCCGCTCTGGGTGTTCTTCGCCACCGATCTGGCGCTGCTCGCCGCCGCCGGGTTCATCGCCAGCCGCAGCAGCCAGCCGCTCTCCACGGCCGCCACGCTCTCCATCGTGGCCTGCGTCATCGTCGGTGCGATCGTGGCGCTCGTGCCGCTCGTGACGCATTTCGAGCGCCAGAAAAACGAGCAGCTCGATGAACGGCAGCGGGAACTCGAGGCGCTGGCCCGAACCGTCTCCTCCTCGGCCGATCAACTCAGCATCGCCGCCGGCAGCCTGCATGAAATTGCCGAAGTGGCGCAACGGAATCTCCGCCAGGCCGAGCAACTGCCGCATAAACTCCAGGAGAAGATCGCCGAGTTTCAGGCCCAGCTCGCCAATGCGAGCGAGACCGAACGCGAGGAACTGGAGCGCGAACTCGAGACCCTGCGCAGCAGCGAAACCGAGCGGCTCGAGTCCGTGACCGACAAATTGGCGCGCGCCGCAGCGGAACTGGCCAAGCTGGAGGCGGCGACCCACCAGCATCTCACCGCTGCGAACGAATCCCTCGGCAAGCTCGCACTGGGGACCGCCGGCGCAATCGGCAAGGCCCAGGCGGCCGCGGAGCAGGCGCTCACCCAGGCGCGCATCGAAGCGGCCCGCCAGCTGGGTGCGGAGGCGGCAAACCATCAGCGCGCCTTGCAGTCGGCCACCAGCGAGGCCCTGCGGGAACTCGAGGCGAAGATCGGCACCGCCGGCACTGCGCTGGTCGATCGCCTGCTCCGTGAAATGGGCGAAAAGGCCGCCTCGTTGGGCAGGCCAGCCGAGCCGGAACCCGACCGCACCGCAGCGACGCCAGTGGCCGCGGCCACGGGTCCGGCAGCTTCCACGCCGCCAAAGCCCGCCCACGTTGAAACGGGCAACGGGTCGTCCGATCCCGGGAGAAAGCCGCGGAAAGCCCGGGCTGAGGATCCCGGCTCCGGAACGGTCGGCGCCGGAAACGAAACCGCCAGCGCGCCTGCCGAGATTCCGCCGGAACCGCCACCGGTTCCCGCGGAAAAGTTCACCGAAGTGGCGCCCGTGGTTCCCTCGACCGCCCATCCGTTTCCGTCCCGGGCTGCCGCTCCCATCGTCACTCCGGGCTCTCCCACCCCGCCCTCTCCTGCAACGAACGCCTCTCCGGCCGCACCCGCGCCCGCACCCGCGCCCGAACGGCGCCGGCCCGCCCGAAAGCACGTCGCACCGGAGCCCGACATGAATCTCGACATCGAGGTGCCGGCTGCGCTGGAGCCTGCCCGCGGCGAACGCGTCCTGAGTTCCGATGGCGCCACCCGCGTCATTGTCACGGCCTATATCGGGATCGGGAACCGGCTCTTCATTCGCGGCGAGGGGCCGGGACTGGCATGGGACAAGGGCGTGCCGCTGCAGTTTGTATCGATCGGGAAGTGGCGCTGGGAGACGAACGAGGCGAGCGGACCAATCCGGTTCAAGCTGTTCAAGAACGACGAACAGGAATGCTCCGGGCTCGGCGCCGTCTCGCTGGATCCCGGGCACCAGCAGGAACTGACGGCTTCGTTCTCCTGACGATTGCCGCCGCAGCCCGGTGATCCGCTAATCCTCCCGCCAATGTGAAAATTCTCACCGTTGAAGACGATGCGGTGGCCCGCGCGATCCTGCGCAAGGCACTGCGCAACCTCGACCACGAGGTCATCGAGGCGGGCGACGGCCGGGCGGCCTGGCAGCTCCTCCAGCAGGAGCCGGTGCGCGTCGTCGTCAGCGACTGGATGATGCCGGAGAGCGACGGCCTGGATCTGTGCCGGCGGATTCGGCAGCGCGTTGGCTCGGAATACATCTACTTCATCCTGCTCACCAGCCGGGATGCGACGCTCGAGAACCAGACGGCCGCCGCCGACGCGGGGGTGGACGATTTCCTGACCAAGCCGCTCGACCTGCCCGAGCTCTGGATGCGGCTGCGGGTGGCCGAGCGTATCCTTCGTTACACGACGCAGGTCCGGCAGCTGGAGGAGATGCTGCCGATCTGCTCCTACTGCAAAAAAATCCGCGACGATCAGAACTACTGGCAGCAGCTCGAGGGCTACATCAGCGAGCGCACCGGCAGCGATTTCAGCCACTCCGTCTGCCCCGACTGCTACACGCGCGTGGTGTTGCCGGAGCTCGAGCGGATGAAAGCCAGCCTGGCCGCCGCGGATGCGCCGCCCGACTCCCATGGACGAAATCCGGCACCTTGAGGAAAAAATCGCGCATCTCGAGCGCCACGTCTCGGAGCAGGATCGGGCCATGCTTGATTTTGCCGAGGAACTTGCGCAACTGCGACGCGCCGTGAAGGTCCTGCAGGGCCGGTTGCCAGAGGCCGCCGCCGGCGAGCCCGGGCTGCCCGAGGAAGACGAACGTCCGCCGCACTACTGACCGTGCCGTCGACCGGAGTGTGAGTCGGAGCGGCCGGCTGCGGCCTTCATTCAACCGCGCAGCGTAGGGGCGCAGCCTTGCCTGCACCCTCGAAACCGTTCGAATGCTCATTCAGCCACGCAGTCCACAGATCCGTTGGGAAATCATCTGCGCAGCGGTTCGATCTTCATGGCCGTGACGGAGCACGGTCCTCCATGAATTCATTTCCGATCCATTAATGCTCGTTGCTCATTCAGAATGACATTCATGGAGGGACGCCCCCCTCGGCAGGCTCGGGGCCGTGAGCCCGTCGAACCGGCTCCGTGGCGTCCTTAAACCCGATGGGAAATTCATTCTGCGCAGCCCGACTTTCACAGGATCCGGCGCAGTTCTTCGGGATCGGCGGTGGGGGCCTGGCACGTGAATTCCTCGCAGACGTAAGCGGTCGCACGCCCACCCGTTGGCCGCATCCCGGCCAGCCACGGGGCACGCCGGGCCAGCCATGCCTGCCCCGCCCCGCCGTCGGCCGCCAGCAGCACGCGCCGCGGCCCGAGCCGCTCATGAACCACGGCTGCGAGAACGTTGAAATCGGCAGCGTTGGGATCCCCCGCCAGGACAACATGGCGCGGAGGCTCCAGTGCGAGCTCGAGCGCGCAGAGGATCTGGGGCATCGCCTGGGGAACCCGGCTCCACTGGGCCCGAAACGCATCGATCGTCCGCCTCCCGCGTTCGCGCAACCCAGCCTCGCCGGTCATCGCTGCGAGCCGCAGCAGGTTCAGCGCGGCCACGCTGGAGGGAGCCGGCTCCGCCCCGTCGTAATCCTCCTTCAACCGCAGCACGATACTCGGGTCGCCGGCCGTTGAGTTGAAGTAGCCTCCGTCGGCCTCGTCCCAGAACAACCGGTCCATGGTCGCCTGCAGCCGTTCAGCCCACTGCAACCAGCGCAGCTCGAAGCCCGCTTCATATAGGTCGAGCAGCCCCTGGATCAGGAAGGCATAATCTTCCGCGAATCCTTCCGTGGCACCCCGACCGTGCCGCCAGGTGCGATAGAGGATGCCTCGTGCCGGATCGTGAAGTTCGCGCTCGATGAATTCGGCTGCACGGGTTGCAGCCGCGAGATATCCGGCTCGCTCCGTACCGGCTGGAGCCGCCGACACGAGCACCTGGTGGGCCCTGGCCAGCGCCGAAATCATCAATCCGTTGCCCGCGGTCACCACCTTGTCGTCCCGCAACGGCCGCGGTCGCCGGGCGCGGATGCCGCGCAGCCTTTCCAGCACGGCCAGCAGCCGGGTGTTCGCCTCTTCCGGTTCCAGCCCGGCTCGCTTCGCGGACTCCAGCAGTGGCCGGCGCTGCATCAGAATGTTCTGGCCGTGAAATTCATTCTGGGGATCGAGCCGATCCGGCACGTTCCCGTTTTCATCGACACCGAAGTGGCCCGCGATCCACGCGTACTCCTCGCCCAGCGCTTCACGCAGCTCCGCCGCAGTCCACACATAAAATGCCCCTTCCGCATGGCCGCCCAAGTCGTGCGCTCGCGCGCTGTCCGCATCCTCGGCGGTGTAAAAGCCCCCTTCCGGCGCGGTCAGGTCGCGGCGCACGTACTCGAGGATGTCCCTGGCTAGCCAGGCAAACCGCTCATCACCCGTCGCCTGTTTCGCCTCGAGCGAGTTCAGGGCGATTTGCGCCTGGTCGTAGAGCATTTTCTCGAAGTGCGGCACGAACCAGGTCTCGTCGACGCTGTAGCGGTGAAAGCCGCCCCCGACGTGATCATGAATGCCACCACGAGCCATGGCCTGGAGCGTCGCGGCGACCATCCGGATTGCCTCGCCGCCCATCTCGCTGCCGGTCCCCTGCAATGCGGCGACCCGGATCAGGAACGACAGATTCGCGGCTCGTGGAAATTTCGGTGCGCCGCCGAAGCCGCCGTTGGCCGCGTCGAATGATTCGTGAAAATGCCTGAACCCCAGCTCGAACGCCTGCCCCGCCACATCGGCGAGCGGCGGACCGGCATTGCCCGGACCCGCCCCGCCCTCATCCCGATCCCGATTCGAGAAATAGCCGCGGAGGGCGTTCACCGCCCGCTCGCCCTCGGACAGGAGCTGCTCGCGCCTTTCCCGCCAGGCAAGGGCAATGGCCTGCAGCACTCCGGGGAACCCCGGCCGGCCATGCCGCTCGTCGGGCGGGAAATAGGTGCCGCCATAGAACGGCTTCAAGTCCGGCGAAAGCCATGCGCTCAATGGCCAGCCGCCATGGCCCGTCATCGCCTGCACGTAGGCCATGTACACCTTGTCGACGTCGGGCCGCTCCTCCCGATCGACCTTCACGGATACGAAATGCTCGTTCAGGATGCCCGCAATCGCCGCGTTTTCGAACGACTCGTGGGCCATCACATGGCACCAGTGGCAGGTGGAGTAGCCGATGCTCAGGAAAATCGGTTTCTGTTCCGCGCGGGCGCGGGCAAAGGCCGCCTCCCCCCATGGCAGCCAGTCCACCGGGTTTTCCGCGTGCTGGAGCAGGTAGGGCGATTTTTCGCGGGAGAGCGCGTTGGGCATCGGTGTGACGGAAACCCGATCGCGGCCCGCCGCAACGTCCATGCTGGAATCGCAGGAAGGAACGGGGCTGGGCTAGTTCAGGAATGCCGGCACCCGCTCTCCTGCGATCATCTGCTCGAAGCTCTCCCGGGCGTTGACGAGTTCAAATGCACTGCCCTTCACCAGCACCTCGGCCGGCATGGCGCGCGTGTTGTAGCGGCTCGCCATGGTGTAGCCGTAGGCGCCCGCGCTCATGAAGGCGATCAACTCACCCTCCCCGACCTCCTGGATCTGCCGATCCTTGGCGAAGCAATCACCACTCTCGCAAATCGGCCCGACGATGTCGGCCGTCAGCGCCCGCCGGGATGAATCCCGGTGCAGCGGCACGATTTCGTGGAAGCTCTCGTACATCGCGGGGCGCACGAGATCGTTCATGGCCGCATCGACCACGAGGAAGTTCTTTCCCGCGCCCCGCTTCAGGTGCTCGACCTTCGCGAGCAGGATTCCGGCGTTGCCGACCATGAACCGGCCGTGCTCGAGCAGCACCTTGAGACCGAGCGGCTGCAGCAGCGGCACCATCGCGGCGCCATAGGATTCCGGCGTGAGCGGCCGGGTCTCGGCCGGCTGGGCCTCCCACCATGCCGGCTGCCCGCTGGCCAGCGCGTCCCGGTAAATGATTCCCATGCCGCCGCCGATCGAGAAGTAGGTAATCCCGAACCGCGCCTTCAGGTCCGCGGCGAAGGGCGCGACCTTCTCCACCGCCTCCACGAATGGCGTGACCGAGGTGAGTTGCGAGCCGATGTGCATCTGCACGCCCTTGATCGCGAGATGCGGATACTTGGCCGCGGCCTCGTAGGCCGCCGCGGCCTGCTGCAGCGGAATCCCGAACTTGTTGTCACTCTTGCCGGTCGTGATCTTCGCGTGCGTCTTCGCGTCGACGTCGGGATTGACGCGAATCGCAATCGGAGCCTTGAGCCCGAGCTTGCCCGCCACGTGGTTGATCCGGCCCAGCTCCGGCTCGCTTTCGACGTGGAAGGAGAAGATGCCGTTCTCGAGTGCCAGCCGGATCTCCGGCTCCGTCTTCCCGACGCCTGCGAACACGCTCGACTTCACATCCGCGCCGGCGGCGATCACGCGCCGGATCTCGCCACCGCTGACGAGGTCGAAGCCGGCGCCCAGGTTCGCGAAGTGGCGCAGGACCGCCAGGTTCGAGTTCGCCTTCATCGCATAGCAGAGCTGCGCGTCCAGCCCCTCGAGGCCGCGCTGCAGCCGCCGGTAGTTGTCCGCCATTGTTCCCGCGCTGTAGACGTACGTGGGCGTGCCGTAGAGCTTGGCGACCGCGGCGAGATCGACGGATTCGCAGTGCAGGTCGCGGCCGGAGTAGTGGAAATGATGCATGGTGGGTGCGGTAAAATCGCGTGAAACGGCGGACGCTAATGGCTTTCCGATTGAAAAAACCACACAAAATGCCGATCTGGTCGCTGTGCTCCGCGTCCTGCTCAACCTCTGCCGGCGTCCGGCGATCCGTTTCGGATTGCGGCGGGATCCGCGCGGCCGGTTCCGGGATCCGCGGTTCGTGAGTTTCATCGCCGAATCGAACCGCCGGCCGATCGACACCGACTTCCACGATGCGGTGCTCCGGGGACGGAAGCTGGTCCGGGTCCTTTTCAACGTGGGGCTCGCTGGCGGCTGCGCCTGGGTCGTCCTGGAAAGCGCGAAGGCCCTGTCGGTGTTCTGAAGCTTGGCGCGACTCGGCGACCTGGCGTGCCGATGGATCGGGACGCGAAGGTACGGGGACTCAGGCGTGGAGGATTGGAGGAATCGGAGGCTGGAGCGAGAAGCTCACTGCTTCGCCAACGTGCCGTAAACCTCGACTTCGATGTAGTGGTTCAACTCGTCCGACGTGTTGCCATTGCTGTAAAGCCGGAGATAACGCCCCGTCACGCCCTTCCCATCGATCAACCGGCCCTGGTACGTCTCGATGTAGGGACGATCCGTGCCTTCCCCGAGCTTGGCGGAGTTGTCGTTATCGTTGTTGAAGAGCGTTTGAACGCCTTCCTTGAACTCCGCGTCGTCCGAAACCTGGACGATGACATCGTGATAAACCCGCGCCTGCGAGTGGAAGTGCCAGAGCGCGACGGCGGCGAACTTCACCGGAGCCTCGAGATCGATTTGAACCCACTGCAGAAAGGGCGCGAGTTCGACATACGTGCCATCGACGCCGGTCTTGTCGCCATCCGTGATCATCGACAGGTCGCCGATGATTGGAAAATCGTCGCTGCTGCTGACCGGCTTGCCCTTGGAAAGCAGTTTCGTGCCAGCGGGGACCATGAAGTCCGGCCGTTTCCCGGCCAGCACGGGTTCGACGTTCGGCACGTTGATCGGCTTCGGCGTACCCGCAAACAGCGGTCGCGGCAGATCGATCTCGAGCGGGACCGTTCCGCTGTCGCCGGCCGCAGTGCCACTGCCCGCCGGGCCGGATGGCGCCGCTGCCGTCGTGGATGCCGTGCCGGGCTCAGATGCCTTTGTCTGCTCCGACTCGGAAGGGGCGGGCGAGCGCCCGCAGCCGGTCGAATACACCACGGTGACGGTGGCCAGCGTTAGGAATCCGAGGAGGGTGGATGTCGAGATGCTTGATTTCATGAAAATTTTCCTCCGGCCAAACCGGGCCGCAGTGGGGATTCGGCAAAGCCACCCCCAACAATTGGCCGTCCGGGCACGCGGACGGCGAGGGGGTCGCCAGGATGGGCCGCCCAAAACGAAGCGACGACCGCAAAAAACTCAAATGCGCTCCGTAAGAAAATCGAGGTCGAGCGGGCACGCCGCGCGGCTGCGGTTCGCGGCCACCAGTTCGATTCCCCCCTTGGCGGCCCGGATTGAAGCCACCCGGTCAAACCCCGCGGGAATCGCGGCTACGCCCATGATGTAATTGATCGTCGTCGGCCGCTTCGCGCTGAGTTTCAGTGCGGTCGCAATGCCGCGGCGGCTGAGCGGGTTCGGCTTCGCGGACTCCGCCTGCCCATAGTGGAAATAGCTGGTGACATCCTCGATCCCCATCACCGCCGTATGCCGGCCGTTCCACGGCGGGTAATGCCGGCCGCCATTCGAGAGCCAGAGGACAGTGCTGCGGAGCATGCCCGGATCGCGCAGCGCAAACCACACGTAACGCTCCCGCGGAAACGTCACCGCATTCCAGGCAAACGGCAGCGCCGGATCTGCGCTCAGCATCACGAGATCCTCATAGCCGCGGCGGGCCGGATACCGGCTGAGATCGGTCGTGCCGCCGGCGAGCAAAGGCACCTTCTCGAGCGACCGGAACGTCGCACTCGGCTTCAGGCTTTGGTAGCCCCGTTTCTCGGGCGACTCGAATGTCCCGGGAAAGACCTGCCCGTGGACAAACCGGCTGGTGCTGACGACGCCGGACGCCGGCAGCTCCGGGAATTTCACCGTTGCGTGATGGCCGAGGCTGATGGGGCCCTCTGAACCGGCCAGCACATGGCGCTGGTAGATGGCGGCGTGCCCTTCGCGCAGCGTGATGTACTTGTCGATCCGCCCCCGCCGAATCGTCGTCTCGAGGCTCGCATGAATGGTGCTGCGATCGGCCGAGCGCTCATAGGCCACCAGCCGCCAGCGCGCGTTCGCGGGCTCGCCGTGCGGCGGATGCTGCTCGCCGCGCCAGCCGGTCGAGTTGTCACCAAAGGGCGCGCAGAAGAAATCGCCCCGCAAGGCACGGAGCAGCGGAACCGTGTCGGCCGACAGTTTTTCCTCGGCCCAGGGCGCGACGGACAGCGGCATCACCAGCCGGTGATCGAGCCGGAAGGAGATTGGGCCGAGATGCCCGCCGAGTTTCGTCAGGTTCGCGTGGACATGGCTGGAACGGAAGGACCACGACGGCTGGCCGTGGACGGTGTGCAGCGTGGGGGCGCTCATGGGTGTCCCGAAGGATTTCCCCGAACCCAGCCGATGCAAGCGCGGACCATCAGCCATCCGGGCGAAGGCTTCATTGAATCACGCAGCCGTAGGGGCGCAGCCTCGCCTGCGCCCTCGGGAGACTTCGAATATTCATTGAGCCACGCAGCCGTAGGGGCGCAGCCTCGCCTGCGCCCTCGGGAAACTTCGAATGTTCATTGAGCCACGCAGCCGTAGGGGCGCAGTCTCGGCTGCGCCCTCCGCGGGAAGTGAGCCATGGAGTCATGGACGGCCGGGCTCGCTCCTTCGCCGAGCCTTCCTCCTTCGCTGAAGCTACGGAGGACAAGTCGGCGGGCAGGCCGTCATGGCCGCAAACTTCCGAACTTCGTACATGATAGGGGTAGGAGTGGCGGGGTTAGCGCCACCCCTCCCTCCGAACCGGACGGGCGGATTTCCCGCATCCGGCTCTCCAGTCAGTGGTTTCTCAGCGAGACTAACCATAGGCACAGGAG
>WYBX01000106.1 GCA_011525695.1 Verrucomicrobiia bacterium | reverse complement strand
GTGCTGGGCGGCATCTTCAACGGGCTGGTGGCACCGGTCGCCTTCGATTCGCTGGCCGAATATCCGCTCGCGATCGTCCTTGCCTGCCTCGTCGCATTGCCCGATCGCAGCAAACCGGCCAGCCGCCGCGGGACCATCGCCGAGTGGGGATGGCCTGCCCTCCTCGCCCTTGCCGCCCTGGCACTTGTCCTGACCGTGCAGCCCGGTGGCTGGCCCGAGTTTGCGGGGCTCGCCTTCGCACTGCCCGCCCTGGCTGCTTATTTCCTTTCCCTCCATCCGCGCCGATTCGCCTTCGGAATCGCCGCGCTGCTGGCTGTCGGCACCCTGCACCAGGGCGAACGCGGACGTATCCTGCATGCGGAACGCAGCTTCTTCGGAGTCCACCGCGTCACCCTCGCTCCCCACGGTGGGTACCGACTCCTGATGCATGGCAAGACCCTTCACGGAATCCAAAGCCTCAATCCGTCCCGGCAGCGGGAATCGCTCGCCTATTATCATCGCAGCGGTCCGGCGGGGGATATCCTCGCCCTCGGTGCCCATGATCCTTCCCGCCGCGTCGGAGTCGTCGGGCTTGGCGTCGGATCGCTCGCCGGCTTGGCCACGCCCGGCCAGCCGTGGACGTTTTTTGAAATCGATCCCGTCATTGTCGGTCTCGCCCGCGATCCCCGCTACTTCACGTTTCTGACGGATTCCCCGGCCACCATTCGAATCGTCCTCGGGGACGCACGATTGAGCCTCGCCCGCGAACCTGCGCAATTCGATCTGCTCGTGATCGATGCATTCAGTTCGGATGCCATCCCGGTTCACCTGCTGACCCGCGAGGCCATCGCTCTTTACACCCAGCGCCTCGCGGCTGGCGGCATCCTCGCCTTTCACATTTCCAATCGGCACCTCGATCTTGAACCGATCACCGGCGGGCTGGCCCGCGATGCCAATCTGGTGGCCGTGGTGCGTGATGACACGGCGACGACCAGTGCCGATCGCGCGGCCGGCAAGTCGCCCTCGATCTGGCTCGCGATGGCTCGGAGCCGCGAGGATCTGCGGCCGCTCTTATCCGACCGCCGCTGGCAAGTCGCGCGGGCCGATGAACATCAACGCGTCTGGACCGACGATTATTCGAGCCTCCTGCCCATATTCCGCGGTTGGAAATAGTCGCAGCGGACCAACACTTCACCCGCGCCTGAATCGCTTTTCGATCCCAGTAATGCCATGAAGAAATCCTCTGCCTCATACTGGCTGGTGAAATCGGAACCCGAAACCTACAGCTGGACGGATTTCGTCCGCGACGGCCGCACGGCCTGGACCGGAGTGAGAAACAACGCCGCGCGGCTCCACCTCAAATCCATGCGCCGGGGCGATCGTGTGCTGTTCTATGAAAGCGGCGTGGCCAAGTCCGTCGTTGGCACGGCCGTGGTGACACGGGCGGCATTTCCCGATGAGACCGCGACGGAGCCGGGTTGGGTCGCAGTCGAGTTGAAGGCGGGAAAAGCGCTGCCAGTCGCGTTGCCGCTCTCGACGATCAAGGCGGATTCCATCCTCGCAAACATGGCGCTGGTGCGAATCTCCCGGCTCTCGGTCCAACCGGTCACTGCGCACGAGTTCGAACGGATCCTGAAGCTGGGGGGGAGCGTATAAAGCTCAATTCCAAGCCTCGCGCTTCAGTCTAACTGAAGCTGAAGTCTGGGCTACGTTCCCGGCGTCCGCAGCAATAGTCGAATCGGAAATCGGCCGCACGGCCGCCGGTTCATGGAAGCGCGTCTAGCCAATCCAGAAATTGCACCGGCCACTGTTTTGTCTCAGCGTTGTTGCCGAGCGAGAAGCCGTGGCCGCCCGTCTCGTAGAGATGAAGTTCGACCGGCACGCCCACCTTTTGCAGCGCCTCAGCGAAGAGGCGGCTATTGTCCACCGGCACCACCTTGTCGTCCATGGCATGCACAATGAAAAATGGCGGCAAACCGGCCCGGGCCCGCCGTTCGAGCGAAAACTCTGCCAGACGTTCCGCGGTTGGAGACGAACCCAGCAATCTTTCGCGGGACCCTTGGTGAACGAACGGACCGTCCATGAAGATCACCGGATAAAGCAGAACGACAAAATCGGGCCGGGAGTTCGTCGTCGCGTTGCCCAGGATGGCCGTACTGCCGGCCAGATGGCCGCCGGCCGAACTGCCCACGATGCCGATGCGATGCTCATCGAGCCCCCACTCCTGAGCATGGGCGCGCAGAAACTGCACTGCGGCCAAGGCATCCTGTTGGCTGAACGGAAGGGCGTTGCCTGTGACCGACGGTTGCGGCAAGCGGTACTTCAGCACGACCGCCGTGATGCCCTGCTGTTGCAGGTAGCGCGCATATGCGCCCCCTTCGCGGTCGACCACGAGAAAGCGATAGCCACCGCCCGGACAAATCACCACGGCCGCACCCCGGTGCCGGGGTTTTTCCGGATGGTAAATCGTCATGGTCGGGATCGTGATATCCTGGACCAATCGGTTGAAGCCCCGGTCGTCCAAACCGAACAAGCGATAGGTGATCCGCTCAGGGACGGGGGCCGTTTTCGACGGCTGCTCCTCAACCGGGTAAAGAGGAATCTCCGTGCTGCTTTGGGCAAAGGCCGAAAGGCCCAAAGCCAGAGAATACGTCAGGCTGGTACGTCCGAGAACATGCTTGGATCGAAGCATTCTGAATTGGAAGTGGTTTGGCTTGTGTGCGGCCGGGCAAATGAACCAGTTCCTGCGCCCCTCATTCTGAAGATACCCATTCAGAAGTTGGCCTTGAGCTGGACGGTGTAACTCCTGCCGTTGGAGTGATACAATTGCAGGACCTCGGGCAGGTCCCCGCGCTTCTCCACACGGTTGAATTCCGGGGAATCCGTCAGGTTGCGCACGGTCAAGCTCAATCGCAGGTTCTTCGTCAGACGCAGGTTCCCACCGGCGGAAACGAAGGTGCGGGCCTTGTCAACGCGGGTGGCCGCGCCGATGCTGTTGTAGGCGTCGTCGTAGTGGCTCGCATTGGCGTACACATTGAACCGCCCGTAGGTGAAGTCGAAGCCGGCGTTGATCATCTCCGGCACCAAGTCAGTTATGGTCTGCTTCCGCACATAGTTGCGGGTGTAAGAGCCTCTCACATTGAACCGCTTGAGATATCTCTCGTTCAGGAATCCGAGATTCTGGCTGAACTCCAGTTCGAAGCCGCGCATCGTGGTGCTGTCGTCGCTGTTGATCGTGGTGATGAAATCGTAGCCGTCGAGCGTCGGATCCGTGTTGCCGAACTCCTGTGAGGTGACGGTGGTGGTGAGGAATTTATCCTCGATCTGGTTCTCGAAGAAGCTCACCGAAAACATGCCCAGGGACTTGGAGTAGCGGGCGAAGCGGAGGGCGTAATTACTTGCGGACTCCGGCTGAAGACTGGCGTTGGTGACAGTAACCGTCTGGTTGGTGTCATTGACCCGGTAAGCGCCGGACAAGACCGAGTAGGGCGCGCGGCGGATGGTGGTGCTGAAGCCGAGCGACGCGTCGATGTCCCAAGGCAGCTCGTACTTGAGCGATGCGCTGGGGAACAGATTGTCGAACGAGGAGCGACGCTCCTTCCACGGGCGGGACATGAACTGATAATAAACGCCCTCCACGGTCGAAGCCCTCTCCCCGCTCGCGAGAACCGGGTAACCAGCGGCCTCAACTTCGTCCGTCGAGTAGCTGTCGGGTTGTGTGGCAATGTTGGTCGTCTTCTCGTACCGCAGACCGGCGCGCAGCGTGGCCTTGGGGGTCAACTGCGCGGTGCTCATCACGTAGGCGGCGCCGATCTCCTCCCCATAGCGCGAATGGTTCGCGACCCACGCATCATAGACATTGGCCGAGGTGAGCAGGTGCTCGTAATTGCCTGGGTTCGCCAGGAAATCCCGGTAGGCCGCCGACAGGTTGGGCATGAAGATCCGGCCACCGGAAATCGAGGTTATCCTGCCGCCATTGCCGCTGTCGTTGAATACGAATTCCGAGGCCTTGTCCGCCCAGTAGGAACCGCCGCCGGTGTACCGGTATTGATGCAGGCTGCGGATATTGTCGTAGCCGCGCCCCTCGTAGCTGTACTTCACGCCGGCTTTCCAGATGATGGGGAGGCCACGAGTCGTGGGCAGGGTCGCGTCGAACTTGGCGGTATAGAACTTCTGCGTGGACGAACGTCCGTCCAGGGTGCTCAGGGTGGAGTTAGATGGGAAGGAAGTCGGATTGGAGATGTCATTGCCCGCGATCTGGGTGATGTGCCAGTCGGGGGACATCACCGACGAGCGGGTCGCGTTGAACCGCGCGCCGGAAACGGCAAGGCCGCCGGGGTTAAGGAAGGTTCCCTCTGCATTGGGATCATACCAGGACTTGGCATCGGTCATCGCAAAACGCCCCTCTACGGTCAGGTCGCCCAGCTTCCAGTCGAACGAGGGCGCGATCATCAGGGATTCGCCGAATTTTTGGATATAGTTGATGCCGGAATCCGAAATGCTGGCGTTGGTTGCGGACGTGAGATTCGTGACGCCGTCGCCGCCCACGGCGGTGCGCGTGCCGGTGGTCATGGTGACGGTGCGCTGCGGCGTCCAAAGATCGCTGTCGAAGTACATGAACCTGATCCCAAGGGACAAATCAGGCGTGGCGCGAAAGTCGGCCGTCAGCGAGGCGGCGTTACGCTCGTAGATGCGCGGCGCGGACAGGAACGCGATGGTGTTCATGACCGCGAACCGCTGGTCGGCCGTCGTGGTCGTGTAGTTGTAATTGTGCGTCGTCCGCGAATCATTCGCGTAGAGTTCGGAGCGGCTGAGGTCCAGCACGATGCCCAGGCGCTGGTTGAAGAAGGTGTCGGAGTATTCGAGTTTTCCACCCGGGCGAAGCTTGCGGGTCTCACCGGTGTCAAACGGGCCATTGGTCCTGCCCAAGGTGAGCGCCGACTCGTGCATGGCCAGGTTGGCGGTGAGGGCGATGCGGCGACTCTCGCGGTCGAAGGCGCGCTTCATGCGCATGTCGATCGTGCCGGCGGGAGCGTTGGCGTCCACGTCTGCGCTGATGGTCTTGGAAACTTCGATCGAATCCATGCTGCCCAGCGAGGCCATCTCAAAGGTGAAAGCGCGGCCGTTCGCGCCGTTGTTGGCATCGGCGGCGGCCAGCGGCAGGCCGTCAACGGTGACCGCGTTGTATTCCGGGCCAAGACCGCGCAGCATGGCAAAGCGGGGCTCGCCAAAAGTAGTGTCGAGCTGCACACCCGGAAGAAAGCGCAGGAACTCGCCGACGTTGCCCTCGGGAATATCGCCAAAGACATCGGTCGCGATCGAATTGGTGATGTTCATGGAGGTACGCTGCTCCATGATCGCCTTCGCATTCCCCTCGCGGGAGGCGGAAACGACAAACTCGCCGAGTTCGACGATGTTCTCCTCCGCCGTCTCGGTACTGATGATCTCGAAGTTCTGAGTGGTCGTCGTCCCCACCGCGACCTTAATGGTCGCGGGCGCCGTGCGATAACCGGCATAATTCACCATCACCGTCACCGGGCCGGCCGGGACGGCCAGCAGCCGGTATTCGCCGCCATCTCCAGAGGTCGCGGTCTGCCCGGTTTCACGGACCACGATCCGGGCGTTGCGCACGTACTCGCCTGTCGCCGGGTTCAAAACCCGGCCGGTGATGACGCCGGTGCCCTCGGCGGCGAGGGCCGGCAGGGTGGCCAGTCCTATAATGGCTGCGATCCAGAGAGCGATGATTCGGGCCAGCGATTGAGTGTTAGTCTTCATGTGGATTGCGGGTTGAGATTCCCTGCTTCATGGCCCATCTTCCGCGGAGACGCGGCGGCGAGTCGGAGGGGGACAAGGAGAGGGGATCAAAGGAAGCGAATTCGACCGTTCTAGGCGCAAACCATGGTTGCTTCTGGCCCGTGCTCGAACAGATTGGTGCGGTTCCATTCTGAGACCGCGCTGGCGAGCCGGGATGTCGTTCCTGGGGGCATTCGCGTGACAACCCAGCCGGCTCGAGCGGCCCGCTCGGATCCTCCAACCGGCTTCATCTCCAACAAATGCTCCACACACCCGGCCAATTTTCCACACTCACGCAGCAGGTAGCAGAGGCGATCGCCTTGAACATCGAACGCGGAGCATGGGCGGAACAGCTTCCGCCCGAGCGCTTTCTCGCGCGCAGTCTCCAAGTCAGCCGCCGCACCCTGCGCGGCGCCATTGAACTTCTGCGCAGAGACAAGGTGCTCGTCACCCGGCCCGGTGCGGGCTCACACATCAACCGGTCGGGCCGGCCCAAAACCCGCGGCGCCCCCCGGCGCAAGGTGGTTGGCCTGATGATGCCTGAGACGTTCGATCGCATGAAACCGAGCACGATGGTGTTCATCGACGAGCTGCGCACGCTGCTCTACGTCAAGGGTCTCCGCCTGGAGGTGCATGTCGGCCATCGCTACTACTCCAACCGTCCGGCCTCGGCCCTCGTCGAGTTGACCACCAAGCACCCCGCCGACGGCTGGATCCTGATCTATTCCAATCCGATCAACCAAAGGTGGTTTGAAACACGGAAGATCCCGGTCGTCATCGCCGGGACGGCCCACGAAAAGGTGGACCTGCCTGACGTCGACGTGGACATGGTGGCCGCCTGCCGCCACGCCGCGAACCTGTTCGTCCAGAAAGGCCACCGGCGTCTGGCGCTGGTCGTGGAGGATTTCCATCTGCCAAACGAGAAGAAGAGCGAGGATGGCTTCCTCGAAGGCGCCCGCTTGCTGGGCAAAGATGACGTTAGCACCAAGACGTGGTGCTGCCCCCAGAGTTTGCCCCGCATTCGCAACCTGGCGGAGAGGCTGGTCCGGGGCGGACCGGACGCGGCCACGGCGGTGCTTGTCACCAATGCCTACCAGTACCTGGCGCTTTTCAGCATCCTCACGCGCATGGGCGTGAACGTGCCCGGGGACCTTTCGCTGATCAGCCGCAACGACGAACACTTCTTCCAGTTCCTCGAGCCCGAACCCGCGCGCTACACCTGTGCCCCGCAGACCAGAGCCAAGGCCGTCCTGTCCGCACTGATGCGGGCGATCAAGGGCGAGCAGCTGCCGAAGCGGCATTTCTGGCTGGTACCCGATTTCATGGCGGGCGCAACGGTGGCAGGGCCCAGGTCCGGCGGTACCAATTTGGAACCGAAACGAAAGGTGTGACCACGCGGGCACGGAGCGCATGATGATTGCAGGTTCCGGACCGCGCCTCGCGGACGGACACCCAACCGCCCTTGGATTTCCCATGAATTACGTCATCTCCGCTCCCATCGGGCTGAGCAAATACAAGCCGCTGCCGCACATCATGTGTTACGATGATTTCGACAACGGTCTCAATGGCTGGATGGACCTGCGCTGCAACCTCGTCGAACCCGGTTTCACGCCGCGCAAGTCGATCTACAAACAGATGCGCAATGCACCGGTGTGCCTCAGCGCCGCCGCTTTCGGCTGGGCCGGGACGCACGGCTCGATGGACGGACTCTATTCCCTCAAGCTCAGCACGCGCCCGGTCGCCGATCGTTACGAGAACATGCCAGCCCCCGGGGCGAGTTCCATGGCGATCAAGCGACTGACCTTCCAGCACCCGCTCAACCTGGTCCAATACGAAACCTGGTTCGCCTATACCGTGGAGCAGGACCGCTTCGGCCATGGGGAAAAGGACTTCCGCGCGATCAGCTTCTGCATGGATATCCAGGACGGCACCTATCGCTACGTTCCCGGCATCCGCTACGTGAATTCCGTCAACGGCCAGCTCACCAAGCGCTGGCAGTATTCTCACTCCATCGCGAAGAGTGACGAGGACTGGGGCTACGGCTCGAAGGGCGAGTGGTTCGCCAATGGCATCGACCCCCAATGGTTCGGCCGGCGTCGGCCCGATGGCAGCACCGACAGCTTCCAGTGGCTGGGCGAAGGGAAGCACGAACTCTGCTACAACGAGACCGACGACAAGATAAACTGGATCTACTTCCGCATGACCTTCGACCTCGCCAAGCGGGAGTATGTCGAAATGGAGTGCATGGGCAAGGTCTTTGACATGCGCGGTCTCAAGCCGACACTCGCCAGGCGCTATTCCAATATCGACATGCTCATTAATCCTTTTGTGAACGTCGAGAATGACACGAACCGGCGGGTATATCTATATATGGATTCTTTCTGCCTTTCGTTCCAATAACCAGCCATTCCCTTTATGCGCCAATTTCAGAACAGCGTCCTCGACTACAAGTGTGAAGTCGCCGGCGAATACATTTCCGCGCCGTTGGAAGCCGCGTGGGCGATCGAAGCCATGTTCTTCGTGCGGCTGGAGGATCTCCGCGGGGAAAATGTGCGCTTCAACGCACGGGCGCAAATTTCTGTGAACGGCGTCGACTGGATCGATGAAGGCACGGCGTTTGCTCCGATCTCCGCGGAAGGTCAGTATGTTATCCGGTTGAAGCACTTCGGCGGCTGGCTGCGCATTACCGGCCGGCTGGAGGGTGAGGACGCCCATGCCATCGTCACGACGAACCTCGTGCTGAAGGAATAGCCGGAGGCCAGCCGGCCTCCACCCCGCTGCAAACGCTCGCGGCAACCGTTCACCTCTTCGATCCTCATGAACCATCCATTGTCCGCGTCCACTTTGTCCCACCTGCCTGTTGTGGTACGGCGCCCGCGCTATGACCGCAGGATCGTGCAGCCCAGTCTTGTGCACATTGGCGTGGGCGGGTTCTTTCGCGCCCACCAGGCCGTCTATGCGGACGACCTGCTCGAAAACGGTGGTGACCCGCGGTGGGGCTACTGCGGGGTGGGACTGCTGCCTGCGGACTCGCGCATGCGTGACGCGCTGCGCGGTCAGGATTGCCTTTATACCGTCGTAGAACGCGACGGAGCCAACAGTCGCGCACGGGTCATCGGATCGATGGTGGACTACCTTTTCGCGCCGGACGATCCCGGGAAAGTGATTGAAAAGCTCGCTGCTCCGGACACCAGGATCATCTCGCTCACGATCACGGAGGGTGGTTACTATATCAACCGGCAGACTGGTGGGTTCGATGCGGATCATCCCGACATCCAGTTTGACCTCGCGAACCCCGCGTCACCCCGGGGCATATTCGGTTATCTCACCGAAAGTCTCCATCGGCGCATGCTCGGGCACGGAAATCCGGTGACCCTCATGTCGTGCGATAATATTCAGGGAAACGGCACGCTGTTGAAGCGCCACTTGACGGCTTTTGCCGAGCGGCGTGATCCGCGGCTGGCGGATTGGATCGGGCGTCATTGCACGTTCCCCAACAGCATGGTCGATCGCATTACCCCAAAGACCACAGATGAAGACCGCATCATGGTCCGAAACGAGCAGGGCATCGACGACCATTGGCCGGTGATGACCGAGTCATTCCGCCAATGGGTGCTGGAGGATCAATTTGCAGCCGGCCGCCCGGCTTGGGAGAGATGCGGGGTCCAGTTCACCGACGAGGTAGCGGCTTTCGAGAAGATCAAACTTCGAATCCTGAACGGCAGCCATCAAGCGCTGTGCTACATTGGACTCCTGTTGGGACATACCTACGTCCACGAGGCCACAACGGACCCGGACATCCGCAAGCTCCTCCAATTGATGCTGCAACGCGAAGTGATTCCTTCTCTTTCGGCGATGCCAGGCATGGAGCTTGATGTTTACCAGGCGCAGGTGGTGCAGCGATTCTGCAACCCCGCCATTCGCGATACGCTGACGCGCATCAGCACCTACGGCGCTTCCGGTATTCCCCAGTTTTTGCTCCCCTCAATCGAGGACCAACTAAAGCGTGGACCAGCGACTTTGCTGAACTTTGTCATTGCGTCCTGGTTCCGCTGCCTTGCCGGGCAGGACGATGACGGTCGTGAGATTCGCCTGGCCGATCCGATGGCTCCAGCGTTGCAGGAGATCGCGCGGCTGGCGCGGCAGGATCCCGAATCAGTTTTTTCCGGTCATGACTTGTTCGGTCCGCGGCTCTTGGAGTCCGAGTCGTTCCGGACGGAGGTGAAGCGGGCGCTGCAGAGCTTTTACCGTTTAGGATCCAGGGAAACCTTGCGCCGCTACACGCTTCAGTTGGCTTCGTAGGGGCCGAACACGGCCTTGATTCGTTGCTCCTCGTTGGAGTCGTCAAGCACGTAGACGCGATACGTGGCGCCGCCGACATCGACGCGAATGACCACGTGTCCTTGCTGGCTCTTGGCTTGCTCCAGCCCGTAGGTTGTCGCGCGAGTGGCGGGCGTGACGTTTGTGATGAAGATGTCGCGTGGTCCCGGCCACAGGCTCTTCGAAATCATGCGCTGGAATGTGTTCGCCGCCGGATGGCCATCGGCGCGGCTCGTCACAACGATCACGCGCGGTCGAAGGAGGCGAAGGAATTCGGGGCTATTGGCGTCCCAACTGCCGTGATGATTGGCTTTGAGAACTTCGACCGGGCCCGAAGCCCTGGCCACCACAGGCTCGACGTCGCGCCAGGGTTCGGTCCCGCCCATCAGCACGACGTTTTTCGCATCGAGATCACCGCCAGTAAAATAGTCGAATTTTCCATACGTGATTCGAAACGCGATGCTGCATTGGTTCTCGGTTAAACGATGGCCTTTTGCCAAATCCGCCAGCTCACGGGTATCGTTCCCTTCTCCGGTCCAGACGCAGCCATTGGACATGAGGTTTCGGATCTCGAAGCTGGGATAGGCGGCCGCGTCGTGGCACAGCACGAGCTGATCATCTTGTCCGGGTGTGAACTGCTCGACGACGAGGCCGCGGTGCTTGATCTGCCAGTCGAGGAACGCGCGGTAGTTTCCGAGCGCGAGCGGGGCGGGGTAATCGTAGTCCGGCCAGTTTCGATCCACGATCTTGCGAACCGGGACGAACTCCGGGATCTCGCTGATTCCCGTCAGCCAGTAGTCGCCCTGGGTGGAACGCCTGGTCCTGGCGGTCACGGCGCCGATGTGATCCCCGTGAAAATGGGTGAGGACGGCGTAATCGATCTTCTTCTCCGCGTGACCGCGCAGCGAGCGCAAGATGTAGCGCGCGATCCACTCGCCGGCCTGGCGTGAGCTGTCAGGTTTCGTTGGCATCCCAAAAGGCGGCGGCAGGGGCTCTGCCTGGCCGTCGCATGCGTCCACCAGCAGGGTGGTGCCATCGGGCAGGATGTGGAATATGGCATCGCCGCGCCCAGTATTGATGTGATGGATATCAAGCCCGCCCCTTGTCCATGCGGGCAGCGGATTTCCCACCCCCGAAACCTCGGGGTGCCCGTGCAGGGAGGTCGCAGCGGTCGCATTGGCGCGGACCGGCGAGCCTGCCGGCGCCAGGACAGCCAGCAAAATGCACATCGTCAGCAGTCGGTGGGTATGAGCTTTATCAAAGAGGTTCATGCGTGGTGCGAGTATGGAGACGTTTCTTTGTTTTGCTAGGTCGGCCCGCCCTCTGAGCAACGGCCAGAAACGCCAAATCTGCGGGCCGTGACTATGACCTCCGTTAGTAAGCGTTCGAAGGATTTGGCTCGGTATCATTTTGAGACCGACCGGATCGGGTGGCCGTGGCATGGTCGAAACGCCAGCGTGCATGAAATTGCTCATGGCTAGTTTCTCTCTTTCAAATAAGGCGTCATGAACTCGCCGGGTTCCTTCACTTCGATCGACTGGAGCGTGGTGGCTTTTTTCATGCTCGCAACCACCTGGCTCGGGCACCGGCTGCGCGGTCGCGAGAACAGTTTGAGTGGGTTTTTCCTTGGCGGACGCAACCTTCCTTGGTGGGCGGTTTCGATTTCGCTCATCGCCACCCAGACGAGCGCGCTGACGTTTATCGCGGTGCCGGCCGCCATCTACCGCGAGGGAGGCGATCTCCGTTACCTGCAGGTGATCGTCGGGTTCATTCTCGGCAATCTGGTGATGGCGGCGACATTGATGAAGCCGTATTACCTGTCGAATATCGCGAGCCCCTACGATTTTCTCGAAGGACGCCTCGGGCGTCCGGCGGCACAGCTATCACGGTTGATGTTTCTGATCGCGATCGGCCTCGGCCAAAGCGTTCGGCTGCTGTCGACCGCACTGATATTGAGCGTGGTCACGGGAATGGAAATGATGACGGCGGTGTTCATCATCACGGTTTTTGCCGTCATCTGGACTTGGATGGGCGGAATCACCACCGTCATCTGGACTGACGTGATTCAATTCGCCGTGCTGATTGCCGGGGCGCTCTTGGTGCTCGGGTTTGCAGTTTTCTCAGTGCCGGGTGGGCTCCCGGAGATCCTGCAAATCGCCGATGAGAAGGCCAAGCTGCGGCTGATCGACATCTCGACGGATCCCATCCAAACCTACACCCTATGGGTTGCGCTTTTCGGAGCCACTTTTTTCCAGTTGGCGCAGAACTCCGTGGACCAGGTTTCGACGCAACGGCTGCTTTGCTGCCGGTCGCTGAAAGATGCGCGGAAAGCATTGATCCTGGCGATGGTCAGCCACGTGACGACGCTCATTATCGCCGCCGCCACGCTCGGAGTCATCGCCTTCCATCACTTGAAGCCGCCCTCGGCCGAGGACCTGGCGCTGCTGGCGGAGCGACCGGATCGGATGTTTCCGCTGTTTGTGATTCGAGAGCTTCCGGTGGGTGTTTCCGGGTTGATTATCGCCGCCTTCTTCGCTGCAGGGATCACGACGCTCGACTCCGCTTTATCGGCCTTTTCGCACACGTTCGTGAAGGGCGTTTATGAGCCTTTCTTTCCTGGCCGGACGGAGAAGCAAACGCTTCGCGCGGCGCGGGTCAGTGTCGTGATAATCGGACTAGCACTTGGTGGAGCAGCACTACTCGTTGACCGGTTAGATGTCCCGGGCCTATTGGAACTCGGTTTTATTCTCCCGGGCTACGCGCTTCCGCCGGTACTTGGTTTCGCGATTCTAGCGTGGTTGCGCCGGGGCTCGTTTCCGGTGCTCCTATTTGCCGCCGCTGCATCCGTGATCGCGGTCGGGTCAATGTCAGCCTTCAACGTTGCGTTTTTCTGGTCATATCCGGTGGGGGCGGGCGTTGTAATTTTAATTGGCCTTACCCTTTCACCGAAACGGAAAGAACTGGTCGATGCACCATCATCCACGACACTATGAATCGGGTGATCCCGGCGCAGTGGCGCTGGACAACGAAGAGCCACGCCTCGTCGTCTTCCCTGCAATCTTCCCTACTCCACAATGCGCCCGAAGCGGTGCCGGTGGCTATCCCCGCGGGGATTGAGGTTCTATCCGCCGCAATGTGGCTGCTCGATCAACCCTGAACCTACGCCGGGCATCCTGAGGCCCGGCTGCATTTCATCTTTTCCACCGCTACCCACTCGACACCGTGGGGCGTTTTTGCGTGGTTTCGCGACGTGGCCGCACTCACCCAGCTCACCGTCCTCGCCCCCGGGCTGCTCGGCGCGTCCGTGGCTCGCGCCGCGCACGAGCGCGGCGTCGCCCGGCGGATCGTCCTCTGGGCCCGGCGTCCCGAGGCGCGGCTGAGCCTCCGGGAACAACCCTGGTGCCACGCCGTCGCCGAATCCCCGGCCGACGCCGTGCGCGACGCCGCGCTCGTCGTCATCGCCGCCCCCGTCGATCGGATCGTTCCCCTGCTGCAGCAGATCGCACCGGCGCTTCCCACGGGCGCGATTGTCACCGACGTGGGAAGCGTCAAGGGCGAGATCGCACGGCTGGGCGGCACCACGCTCGGGGAGCGTGCGCACTTCGTCGGCGCCCATCCGATGGCCGGTTCCGAAAAGACCGGCTGGCAGCACGGCACGGCGACGCTTTTCCAGGGCCGCACCTGCTTCGTGACGCCGATCGCAGGCACGAACGCCGCCGCGGTCGAGACCGTCGTCCGCTTCTGGCACGACCTCGGAGCCGAGGTCGTGACGGTCAGCGCCGATCAGCATGATGAAATCGTCGCGCACATCAGCCATCTGCCGCAGGTGATCGCCTCGAGCCTGTGTGCGATGCTCGCACGCAAGAACCCCCAATGGCGCAACCATGCCGGCGGCGGGTTGCGCGACACCACCCGGATCGCCGCCAGCGATCCGCACCTCTGGCGGAGCATTCTCGAACAGAATCGCGACGAGGTCCTGCGGGCACTCGGCCAGTTCCAGGAGGAGCTGCACCAGTTCCAGATTGCACTCGCGAACCGCGACTATCCCGAGGTCGCCGCCCGGCTCGAGCGCGGCAAGGCCTACCGCGACCTGTTTCGTCCCTGAGCGGAACGGTCATAACGTTCTGCGCCAATTCGAAAACCCACTGGCACCTCCGATCCGCTCCGCGATCGGTTGGGAAAATCGTTCCCCCTTTTGTGCCTCTTGCGCTCTTTTGCGGCCGAGCTCCTGAGCCGACGGCCGAAGGATCGATTGCTGACTTCAAACCGACCAAGCTTTGGCCGCACGATTCGATTGAAGATTCGTCCCGGGAGATTTCTTCTCGCACGGCAGGTTCGCCGGTCGGAGACGCGGCGCTACGGCGGACCGGCCCACTTGTGGGTTCGGAGATCATTGCTGCGTGCGGCTGTCTGGGATAGCCGGTCTCAACGGGCGATATGCATTCCGAATCACATTTTCAGCAAGATGTGTAGTGAGGTATGGCGGGACGCCGCTGCCACTCAAAAAAAACACCTTGGCGGCCGGCCGAGGTCAGGCGACGCTGCCGGGGTCCATGCCATTGCCCGATGTCCTGCCGGTCCAGCCCTTCACGCGTCCCGCCCGCGGCGAGGTGCGTGTGCCCGGATCGAAAAGCCTGACCAACCGCGCACTGCTGCTCGCCGCCCTCTGCGATCAGCCCGTCACGCTCACCGGCGCACTGGAAAGCGAGGACACAGCACTGATGGCGGAGGCACTCCGGCGGCTGGGCTTTTCCGTCTCGGCGGATCCCGCCGCAACGACGTTCACGGTCCGCGGCCAGACGAACGCGTTTCGCGCCACTGACGCCGATTTGTTTGTCGGGCTCGCCGGAACCGCGGCACGCTTTCTCACCGCCCTGTGCGCCGCTGCCCCCCGCGGCGTCTACCGGCTCGACGGTGTTCCGCAGATGCGACTCCGGCCGATGCAGCCGCTCGTCACGGCCCTGCGCACGCTGGGAGCCGACATCCGCTGTCCGGGCAGCGAGGGCTTCTTCCCGCTTGAAATCCACGCGCATGGCTTGCGGGGTGGCACGGCCCGGCTCGACCCACGCGAAAGCAGCCAGTTGTTGTCCGCCCTGCTGATGGTGGCGCCACTCTGCCGGGAAGACGTGAATCTGGTTCTCACCAGCCCGGTGCGCCGGCCGTTCGTGGACATGACCGCCGCGCTCATGACGCAATTCGGCCAACCGGCGCTGAATTGGCAGGGCGAAGATATCACCATCAAGGCCGGCACGCACTACACTCGGCCAGCCGGAACCTACGCCGTCGAACCCGACGCCACTGCCGCCAGCTACTTCATGGCGTTGCCACTGGTGACGACAGGCCGGATCGCGCTTCCGGGTCTCGACGCCCGTGCCGGCGCGATGCTGCAGGGTGATGCGCAATTCGCCCGCGTGCTCGGCACAGCCGGACTGAACATCACCACGAATCCCGGATCGACCATCGCGAGCTTTGATGGGTCTCGCCGAACCGCCGTGCAGGAGAATTTCAGCGGCTTTTCCGACACCTTCCTCACCCTCGCCGCCATTGCCCCGTTGCTCGACGGTCCGACGCGAATCAGCGGGATCGCCCACACCCGGAAGCAGGAGACGGACCGCGTGGCGGGAATGGCCCGGGAACTGCGACGGCTCGGCCAGCAGGTGATCGAATCGGACGATGCGCTCGAGATCCATCCGCGGCCACTGCAGCCCGGCACCACCGTCGAGACCTACGGCGATCACCGGTTTGCCATGAGCTTCGGAATCCTGGGCAGTCACGATCTGCAGGGCGATGGCCGCACCTGGCTCTCGATCCGGAACCCGGCCTGCTGCGCCAAGACCTTCCCGAATTTTTTTGAGTTGCTGGAGTCCATGCGAAGGGAATCTCTCGCACCATGAGCAGCCAGGCCCTGGAACCTTTCGTGATCGTGGCCATCGACGGCGGCGCCGCGTCGGGAAAATCCTCGTCGGCACGGGCGCTCAGCGAGCGATTCAACCTGCTGCACGTGGACACCGGATCGTACTATCGGGCGCTGACCTCCGAACTGCTCGCGCAGGGCGTGGACGCGGGGGATATTCCCGCGGTCACGTCCGCCCTCGGTGGGCTCAGGCTCGGCACCCGCGTCGACGGCCGCTCCGCGCGGATGGAGATCAATGGCCGGATTGCCGGCGAGGAGATCCGCAGCCGCGAGGTCAATGAAGCCGTCTCGCATTTTGCCGCGCTCCCGGTCGTCCGCCAGGCGCTCCTGGCCTATCAACGCGGCCAGGCGGACGTCGCGCGCGCGCGGAGCTTCCGCGGACTGGTGATGGAGGGGCGCGACATCGGATCGGTGATCTTTCCCAACGCCGATTTTCGGTTCTTCCTCGAGGCCGATCCCGCCGAACGGGTGAGACGTCGCGCCCGCGAGGGCCAGGAGGATTCCATTGCCGAGCGGGACCGGCTGGATTCATCCCGCCGGGCCTCCCCATTGTCCTGCCCCGCCGGCGCGGTGGCCATCGACACCACCCGGCTCACCCTACCGGAGGTCGTCGAAACCATGTCCCGCGCCATCGCCTCGAGACTCTCCCCCGCATGACCCAGGCATTTCCCCAGGTTGGCATGACGCCCCTGTACGGCCTGTGCCACTACTGGATCCGCGTGGCATCGGACATGTTCTTTCGCGGTCCGGTCAGCGGGCTGGAAAACCTCCCGCCCACCGGGGCGTTCCTGATCGCGGCGAACCATGCCAGCCATCTCGATCCGCCGCTGATTGGCTCGCACGTGCCGCGGCAAATGTGCTTCTTCGCCCGGAAAACCCTTTGGTCAGGCCGCGCGGCTTCGTGGTGGCTCGACACCGTCGGGACCATCCCGGTGGATCGGGATGGAGGCCAGGATGTGGGCGCGCTCAAGCGCGTGCTGCGGGCGCTGGCGGATGGCAAGGTGATGATTCTGTTCCCCGAGGGCACCCGCTCGCGCGATGGCCGGCTGCAACCGCCGAAGCCGGGTGTGGGATTCATCGTGTGCAAAACCCGGGTGCCGGTGGTGCCGGCGCGAATTTTTGGATCGTTCGAGGCGTTCGGCAAGGGCATGAAACTGCCGCGCCTGGGCTCGCCGGTCCGGGTCGTATTCGGAAAGCCGATCCCGCCATCGGTGTACGATGACCCGAGCGCCGGGAAGGAACGTTACCAGCGCGCGAGCGAGCGGATCATGACGGAGATTGCGCGGCTGCAACCGCCGCTGGAGCGGGTAATCTGAGCCGCACGTGACAGGTTGTTGCGCAGCGTCCCGGGAGCTGAATCCATCGCCCCGCCGCACGGATCATTCGAATTCCGTGCGGCGCGGCTGGTACGCCCTCCGTAACTTCAGCGAAGGTCACAGCAGCATGTAGGCGAGTCCCATTACCACCGTCGGATAAATCGCCCCCGCCAGCAGCCCCAGCGGGCTGACCCCCTCGGGAAAGAACCGCTGCAGGATGTTCTGGCCGGCCGGATTCGGCGCGTTCGCAATCACGGTGAGACCGCCGCCGGTCACCGCGCCCGCCACGACCGAATACTTGAGCGATTCGGTGAAACCGGGCACCAGCGTGGCGAGGTAGGTGATGGCCGCATTGTCGTTGAACGCCGTCAGGATGGCGGCTCCGATGAAAAGTGGGACTTCCGTCAGCCGCGACAGCACCGGCTCGATCCACCAGCCCTGCAATCCGCCATGGATCACAAGCCCGGCCAGGAAGAATCCGACCAGGAGCGGCGGCCTCAGGTCGAGCCGTCCCTGGTGGTGGGCCGTCGCCTGGGAGAAAGCCAGGAAGAACAGGAATCCGCCGACGAACAGCGGGGGATAATGGGCGACCATCACGGTGAACCCCATGAATCCAAGCTGCACCAGGGTGATCCACACCGGCACCTTCACGCCATCGGAGCGCAGCGAGCCGGCCGCCAACGCGGCGGCGCGCGCGCGGGCCAGCTCCCCGAACTCCCGCCGGAACACGAGATAGTACGTCACGGTGGCGATGATGATTCCGATCAAGGCCTTCCAGCCGAAATGCGTGAACATGTAGGCCGTGTCCCAGCCCCAGGGAGCCGCAACCATCAGCACCGGCGGGGCGGCGAAGTGCGTGAACGTCCCGCCCACCGACACATTCACGAACAGCAGTCCGATGGTCGCGTACGCGAAGCGCGGTGATGGCTTCAAGGAGTAGAACTGCCGCGCCAGCAGCAGGGCCCCGATCGTCATCGCCGCCGGTTCCGTGATGAACGAGCCCAGCACCGGCGCGACGATCAGGATCGAGAGCCACCACGCCGCCGGCGACTCCCGCCCCAGCCGCGCCGCGACCCGCAGGAACGACTCGGCGCAGCGCAGGATCGGCCGCGTGCCCGCAATCGCCATGATGACCACCACGAACATCGGCTCGGTGAAATTCACCTTGTTGCCGATGTAACCGAGCACCGTGCCCCAGCCAAAGTAGTACGTGATCGCCCCGGCCAGGACGAGCACCCAGATTCCGAATACCGCCTCGACTTCGCCGAAGAAATGGAGCACCTGGCCCTTGAAACTCACCTCGTCCGGCGCGCCATCGTCATTCTGGTCGGTGGACGCCTCCGCCGTCCGCTCCTGCAACCGCGCTGCGTGCCGTTCCTCCGCCTCGTGCGCCCAATGACGAAACTTCGCGGTCAGGAAGGTGTGGCAGATCGCCAGCAGGAAGATGACCGAGGCGACGAGATTGAACGGCTCCGTCTCGATTCGTCCGCGCAGGGTGGCGCCGAGTTCAGGCGATTCTTCCGGGCCGTACGCCTCCAGGGGGCGCGGAAACGCCGGTCCCTCCATCGCGGGCTGGCCCGCCAACAATGGCTGCAGCCCCAGGATCAGTGCAGCAATCAGCATGGCAATGAGGCGGAGGCACATCCGTTGGCTGGAAATCATAATCGCCAGCAAACGGGCCGGTTTCGGATCCGCAAGCCGAGCCGACCGAACGGCACTCGATTTTCGCCTAAAGCCGTCAGCCGGCAGACCCGGGCTCCGACGTCTCGGCTCAGCGTTGCAGCGGCCGTGGCGGAGCACGGCCCTCCATGAACCCAATTCCCAATCCCAGCATTCGAACACACGTCCTGGAGGGACGACCTCCGCGTCGTCCACAAACCGGCACAGAATCACGTGCTGCGCAGCCTCAGCGGCGATGAATCCGTTGCTCACTTCGCATTCACCGGGTTTGCCCGCACGCTGCGCGGCATCTGGCAGCCCGCCAGGAAACACGCATCGGCTGCAGTGGACCGCCTCCGATTCGATCCCTGCCTTCCACCTGGAGCAAGGCGGGCTGCCAGCTAGTCGATCGTATAGGGCTCCGGCGGTTCGTCGGATTCGGGCTGCGCGGCCAACGCGACCAGGCTCTTCAACGAAGTGAAGTGCTGGCTCAGATCGAAATCGCCTCCCAGGCCGCCAATCAGCTTGTCGAAGAGATCCTTTTTCGACGCCTTCAGCTCCTGGATCCGCTCCTCGATGGTGCCGGCCGTCACCATCCGATAGACAAACACCGTGTTGGTCTGGCCAATCCGGTGCACGCGATCGACGGCCTGCGCCTCCACCGCGGGGTTCCACCAGGGATCGAGCAGGAATACGTAATCCGCCGCGTGCAACGTGATCCCGGTGCCGGCCGCCTTGAGCGACACGAGCATGACCGCGGCGCCGGCGGCATTTTGAAAGGACTGGACCGGCTTCTGCCGATCGAGCGTCATCCCGGTCAGCTCGAACCGCGGCAGCTCGGGAAAGTGCTGGGCGAGCGCGTCCCGCACCCGATCGAGCAGCATCACGAACTGGGAGAAGATCACGACCTTGTGGCCACTGCTCACCACTTCGGAGAGTTTCTCCACCAGCAGGTTGATTTTGCCGGAATCGTCCAATGGCGCCTTCAGCCAGGGCAGCATGTCGGGGTCGCAGCAGGTCTGCCGCAGCCGCGTGAGCAGCGCGAGGAAGCCGAAGGACTTTTCGCGCATCGCGGTGCCGACGTCGTCGCCCAGCCGCTCGAGGCCCTCGGAACAGATCCGCGCGTACTCCGCCCGCTGCACGTCGGTGAGCGGGCAGATGAGTTCCATCTCCACCTTGGGCGGCAGTTCCTGCGCCACCTCATTCTTCGTGCGCCGGAGGATGAAGGGCGCCAGCTGCGCGCGGAGCCGGGTGAGCGTTCCCTCGCGGTCGCGCTGCAGCGCGCTCTCGAAGGATACCCGCGAACCGAGCAGGCCCGGCAGCAGGAAACGGAAAATGCTCCACAAATCGAGCTGCCGGTTCTCCAGCGGCGTGCCCGTCAGCACAATCCGGTGACGGGCACGCACGGCAAAGCAGGTCTGCGTCACCTTGGCGTCGGGGTTCTTGATGAACTGGCCCTCGTCGAGCACCGCGTAGCCGAACTCGAACTTGTCCAGCAGCGCCCGGTGCTTGCGCAGCTGCGTGTAGCTGGCGAGCCAGACGACCGGATCCTGCCGCTGCGTGAAATCGTTGCCCGTCTTCAGCACATCGACCGCCAGCGAGGGGAAGAACTTGGCAATCTCCTCGCGCCAGACCGGGACGACGCTGGCCGGGCAGACAATCATCGTGGCCTGGCCCGCGACCGGCCGGGCGTGGAGCAGCGCGAGCACCTGGAGCGTCTTGCCCAGCCCCATCTCGTCCGCCAGCAGCCCGTGGCAGCCGACATCGCACAGGTGATGCAGCCACTCGACTCCACGCCGCTGATACGGCCGCAGCAGCGGGGACAGGGCGGGTGGCGCGGGTGGCGCGGCGAGGACACTGCGACGCCACGCCTCGATTTCGGGCGAAAGCGTCAGCTTGAGCCGTGCATCGTTGAACAGGGAAAAGATGAGGTACGGGGACACCTCCCCGTGCTCCCGCGCGCTCGTGCCGTGCGTCTCCGCCACGTTGCGCTGCCAGGCGCTGTAGCTTTCCCACTTCTCCGCCGGGAGCGCCACAATGCCCAGGTTCGGCAGGATGACCGGCTGGCCGCCGCGCTTGAGCAGCGCGTTCACCTCCGTGTCGGTCAGCATCCGTTCGCCGGCGCGGAAAATCCACCGGAGGTTGAGCGCCGTCCCCCCGCCCCCGACTCCGGCAGCGGCGCCCGCCGGCTCCCGGCCCGCGGCGCGTTCGGCCACGGCTTCGATTTCAACCGTCCGCGTGCCCTTCAGCAGGTGCGCCGCCTTGTCATCCAGTTCGATTGTGAACAGCCGCCGCCAGGCTGGCAGCACCGTCTTCAGGAAATTCGGGATCTCCACCAACGACTCCATCGAGTAGACGCCCGTGTCGTTGTTGTACTGGAAATGCGCCTTCCGGGCATAGGCCGCGAGCCCGATCAGCTTCGCGCGCTCGGCCGAGGAGACATGACCATTGCCATTGGCATGGGCATGCGGGCCCAACGCCGGGTGCTTGGTTTTCCGGTCCGCCTCCAGCCAGGTCGCCTGGAACGTGAGCCCTGCCGTCTTGATCTTGAAGACCAGCACGAGCGTTCGTGAGGGGCTGTTCGCACTGGCAGCATCCGAGCCGTTCTTGGTGGCACCCGGCGCCGCCGCGGGCGCCCCCGACGTCGGAGCCTTTGCCATCCCTCCTCCGAAAGCCGCTCCGTTGCGCGCCGCGGGTTCGCGACCCGCTGGCGGCGAATCCCCCGGCAGCGGCGAAATCTCATCCGCCACCAGTTCCTCGATTTCATGCAGGCCGGCGACCGCCAGCGCGTGGGCCAGATCCCGGTCGGTCGACGACGAGCGCACTGTCACCAGCTCCCCCGCCCACTCGATCACGGCATATTCGTCCTTCTTCTCGACCCGCCGGTGGACAATCGCATCCTTGTCGGTGAGTTCCAACTCCCTCACCTGACCGTCCCGATAAATCTGGCGCCCCTGTTCCAACTGATTGTCTGTGAACGCCTCAGCCCAGTCATTCTCCAGTTTAGAAAACCAGAACTCCAGCGAATGCGGGGTATAGACACGCTTTGGTCCGTGAGACTGCATCAGACTAAAAGCGGCGACCGTAGAATTCGCGAGGGTTGGTGCAATCCCTAATTCAACAAAATTTCCCGCCCATCGCTCCCGCTCCGGCCCGCGCGTTTTTCAGCCCCCGCCATCAAGGTGCCGCGGGATCAAACCTTCCGCCCATCCACCCGCACGTCAGCGCCGGCCAGCCATTCGCACGGCGGCAAGCTCGAGTCGAATCACGTCGAGCGTCCGCGCCACCGCCCCCACATTGTCCCGCCGCCACCGGCCGGCGGCGGCCGCCAGCGCGGCCCGGCGAACCGGATCCCGCAGCAGCACCTCGACGTCTTCGACGAGCGCCTTCGCATCCGCAATTTCGTGCGCCGCCCCCCGCGAGACCAGATCCTGCGCAATCTCCCGGAAGTTGCCCATCCCCGGACCGAACAAAATCGGCTTCTCGAGCGCCGCGGCCTCGACCGGCGTCTGCCCACCCGTGTGGGGAGGCAGGCTCTTCCCGACGAAGACCAGATCCGCCAGCTGGGTCAGCTGCCGGAGTTCGCCCGTCGTATCCGCGACGGCCACATCCACCTCGGCTGCGGCGGTTCCGCGCGAGCGAAAATGACACCGCACCCGTGCCTGCTGGAGCAGCTGGGCGATTTCCTCCCGGCGCTCAGCGTGGCGCGGAACGATCAGCAGCGAGCATCCCGGACCGCGTTCATGCACCCGCTGCCACGCCGCCAGCAGTGCGGCTTCCTCGCCGGGCCACGTCGACGATCCGAGCAGGACCAGCCGATCGGCCGGCAAACCCAGCGCCTGGCGCAGGGCGTCGCGCGCGGCGTCGGTCAACCGCGGGATCTGCACGTCGAGCTTGAGGTTGCCCGTCGCAATAATCCGATTACGCGGCATGCCCAGTTCGGCGAAACGCGTCTCGTCCTGGGCCGAGCCGGGCAGCAGCCGCGTGATCCCGTCCAGCATCATCCCCGCGGCCGCCGGGAAGCGCCGCAGCCGGCGGTAACTGCGATCGGAAAGCCGCGCATTGATGCAAAGCAGGGGCACGCCGCGGCGCCGGGCCTGCGCGAGGTGCTCGGGCCAGCGTTCACCCTCCGTGATGATGGCGAGATCCGCGGCAATCCGCCGCCATGCCCGCGCTGAGAACGGCCACCAGTCGAGCGGAAAGTATCCGATGCCCACGGTGAGATCCCGGTAGTGCTCCTGCGCCAGCCGGAACCCCGTGCTCGTCGTCGTCGTGAGGAATACCTCGATCTTGTCCCGCTGCAGCGCCTGGAGGATGGGTCCGATCGCCAGCAATTCGCCGACGCTGACGGCCTGGAGCCAGACGCGCGGGACCCCGGGCCGGGGCGCGGGCAACCCGCGATAATTGCCGAACCGATGTCCAAAATTCTCGCGGTATCCCCCCCGCCGCCGCATCCGCAGCAGGTACCGGGGGGCCAGCACCACCAGGGCAGGAATGAAAAACAGCCGGTAAAGCCAGAGCATCGTCGCTGCATGTGATTGCGAGTTGCCGGGCGCCGAAGCAATCCCGCGGTTTGCGCACGCACGTCCAATCCCTTGTCCGCGCCGCCAGCACCCGTGGGGAATCCGGCCCTCCTGCCCCCGGAATGTCCGCGCGGGAGTTTTCTTTTTCCGGATTCTGGGTCTCCTTGCGGACCTATGCCGATCCGCCGCGTCCTTCCCTTGCTGCTCCTGGCCGCCGGGTTCCTGCTGCCCACGCTGCCGGCCGCGATTCCGTTCCCGCAGTCTGAAAGCGATCTGCGACCCGACCCGCAGGCGCGGTTCGGGACGCTGCCGAACGGCATGCGGTATGTCGTCCGCCCCAATCGCGAACCAAAGGAACGGGCCTCGCTGCGGCTGCTGATCGAGGCCGGCGCCGTGCACGAGACCGACGCGCAGCAAGGCCTCGCCCACTTCCTCGAACACCTGGCATTCAACGGCAGCGAGCATTACCCTCCCGGCACCCTGATCGAGTTCTTCCAGCGGATGGGGATGAACTTCGGCGGCGACACCAATGCCAGCACGTGGTTCACCCGTACGCTCTACCTGCTCGAGCTGCCCGACACCCGGCCGGCAACGCTGGCGGAGGGCCTGAAGGTTTTCCGGGACTACGCCGGCGGGCTGCTCCTGCTGCCCGAGGAAATCGAAAAGGAGCGCGGGATCATCCTCAGCGAGAAGCGCACCCGGGATTCCGTCGGCTACCGCACGAGCGTGGCCACGCGGAATTTTCTCCTGGAGGGCACGATGTTCGAGCGCCGCGACGTGATTGGACCCACGGGGGTCCTGACGGAGGTCGGACGCGACGAATTCCTCGACTACTACCACACCTGGTACCGGCCGGAACTCATGTCGGTGGTCGTGGTGGGTGACATCGATCCGGCTGCAATGGAGGAGCAGATCATCGCCGCCTTCACGCCATTGGAACCCCGCGCCCCGGCGCGGCCGGCGCCCGATCTTGGCCGGCTGCCGGAACGCAGGGGGCTGCACGTTTTCCACCATCCCGAGCCCGAGGCGCCCAGCACCAGCGTGACCATCGCGACGATCACGCCGTATGCCAAGGAACCGGATACGGCTGCCACCCGGCTCAAGTACCTGCCCCGCAGCCTGGCGCATGCGATGCTGAACCGGCGGCTGTCGGTCTTGGCGAAGCAGGAAGGGGCTCCCTTCACCGGCGGCAGCGCCGGCGCGGGCGAGGGCTACAATTTCTACCGGCAGACCGCCATTTCGCTCAATTGCCGCGGCGACCAGTGGGTCGCTGCCCTCGGCGTGGCGGACCAGGAACTGCGCCGGGCGCTGCAACATGGTTTCCATCCCGCGGAGTTGCAGGAGGTGGCCGCTGATTTCCGGAACAGCCTGGAGCAGGCGGTCCAAACCGCCAGCACCCGCCGCTCCGACGCCCTGGCTGACGAGATTGCGAACCTGCTGCTCGAGCGCGATGTCTTCACCACGCCCGAGGACGATCTGGCGCTGTTCGGGCCGGCCCTGGAGAAAGTCACCGTCGCAGACTGCGCCGAGGCGCTGCGGCAGGCCTGGCAGCCGGAGCACCGGCTGGTGCTCGTCACTGGCAATGCACCGATTCCCGCCCCGGCGAACGAGGCGATCACCGCCGCCTATGAACAGTCGAATGCCCAGGAAGTGACGCCCCCGGACGACCAGGGCGACGCGACCTGGGCCTATGGGGACTTCGGCGCGCCACGAAAGGTCGTCCGGCGTGAACACGTGGCCGATCTGCAGACAACGTTGATCACCTTTGCCAATGGCGTCCGGCTCAACCTCAAGCCGACGGATTTCGAGGCCAACCGGATCCGGATGACCGTCCGGATCGGCAGTGGCCAGCTCACGGAGCCCGCGGACAAACCGGGTCTCGCCTTCTACGCCGGCCAGACGTTCACCGAAGGCGGGCTCGGGCAGCATTCGGTCGACGACCTGCGCCGGATCCTCGCGGGCCGGACGGTGGGAACCGGGTTCAATGTGAGCAGCGAGGCCTTCGTGATTGCCGGTGCGACCAACCGGCAGGACCTGCTCCTCCAGCTCCAGCTGATCACCGCCCGGATCACGGATCCCGGCTATCGTCCGGAGGCCGCCCGGCAGGCCCGGAAAGCCATCGATCAAATGTATCTGGGCTTCGCCCATACCGCGAGCGGCCCCTTCACCCTGGAGGTCGCGCGACTGCTGGCGAGCGGAGATCACCGGTTCGGCCTGCCGCCCAAGGACGTGATGCTCGAGCGGAATCTCGACGAGGTGAAGGCCTGGCTGGGCCCGGAACTGGCGCACGGGCCGGTTGAAATTGCCCTCGTCGGCGATCTCGATCCCGAGGCCACCATCGATGCCGTCGCCCGGACCCTCGGCACGCTTCCCTCACGCGCCGCCAAGCCGGCCTGGGACGAACTCCGCCAGGTGGAGTTCCCCGATCGGCCCATCGAGCGATCCTACACGATCGACAGCGAGATTCCCAAGGGCACCGTCGCCCTGTACTGGCCGACCACCGACGGGCGCGAGATCCACCGCGCCCGGCGGTTGAACATGCTCGCCGAGGTGCTGAACGACCGGCTCCGGCTGAAGGTGCGGGAGGAGCTGGGCGACGCCTACAGTCCGGGTGCCGGCAGTGCGGCGAGCGACACCTATCCTGGTTATGGATACATCCAGGCCGGGGTCGCGATCGATCCGCCCCGGGCGCGGCAGGTGGCGGACATCATCGTGGAAATCGCGGACGAGCTCGCCACCTCCGGGGTGACGGAGGACGAGCTGGAGCGGGCGAAGCAACCGGTGCTGACCAGCCTGCGGGAGAGTGCGCGGACGAACCAGTACTGGCTGACGGCGGTGCTTTCGCGGGCCCAGGAAAAGCCGGAGGTGCTCGAGTGGTCGCGTTCGCGGTACGCGGACAACCTGGCGATCACCACGGCCGAGATCGGCGAGCTGGCAAGGGCTTACCTGCCGGCGGACCGGGCCAGCCGCGTGATCGTCGTGCCGGCGCCCGCCCAGGGTTCCACCGCGACACCCGGCGAGGCGACCGGCCGCCAGCCCTGACCGTCGGGTTCGGCGCGACCCGAACATCCCACGAACCGCGTGCAACGTTCGTGGCCAGGGGTTGGAATGGGACGATCATGGGCCGGCGGGATAGTGGTCATTGACCGCTCCTCGACGTGAGTTCCCTCTCAAACACAGGTGTCGCCCCGGCTTGGTTCCCTTGCGCCTCTTGCGCTTTCTTGCGGCGAAGACTTGGATCAAAATGGTTATGCAAGCCGCGCTTGGCGCCACTCGCCCCAGGGTCACCGGCAAAAATGGCCCGGCCCTCCGCAGGATGGTCAACAAAGCCTTTGCCAATGGCGCGTTCCCCTCCTTGCCTCGATCGCCAGCCATGGGCTCCGCCTCTCGCATGACTCCCTTCGGCGGCGGGTTCCGCCGCCATTTCGCCGCCTACTCCGGGATCTATTTCGACGAGTTCGAGACGCACTCCGCCTGGATCCGCGAGGACGCGTGCCTGGAGCTGCCCCGCTGCGGAGAGGTGCAGGAAGTGGTGCTGCGCGGCGCATTCCGGCCCCATCCGGCCGCCCGCGGGCTCGAAGTCCGCGCCCCCGGGCTGGAGGTCGCCGTCAACGGCCGCCCGGCCGGTTCCCTCGCCCGCGTCCAGCCAGGCCCCTGGGAACTTCCCCTCCGGCTTCCGGCGGATGCCGCAGTGCGCATCACCCTGCAACTCACCGGCGTCGGCTGGAGCAATGCGCTCGCCTGGCTGGGCCGGATCACCGGCCTCGGCCCCCTGCAGCGGTTTCGCGCCCAGCACAAGAACCGGCAGCTCCGGCTGCTCGCCCTGGTCACCGCCACCGGTGAGCCGATCTTCGACTTCTCCCGCCGCGACTCCCCTGTATCCGCAGACTACATTCGCAGGCACGCCCGGCTCGGGCTCAACATCGTCGGTTTCCTCACCGCCGATCTCGGCGTCGGCGAATCCGCCCGCTGCATGGTCCGGGCAGCCGACGCCGCCGGCCTGCCGGCCGCACTGGTGCCGCTCAAGCTCAACTGCAAGAACCGGCTCGGCGACCAGACCTACGCCGACCGGCTGCAGGAAGCGAATCCGCACCCGGTCAACGTCATCCATGTCGACCCTCCCGCCTCCCGCGACATCGATCACCACCATGGGCCCGGGTTCCGGGCCGACCGGTACAACATCGGTTATTTTGCCTGGGAACTCCCGGAGTTCCCGGACGCGTGGCTGCCGGCGCTCGATTACTACGACGAGATCTGGTGCCCGAGCGATTTCACCGCCAACGCGATCCGGCTGAAGGCCCCCGTGCCGGTTCTCACCATGCCGCACGCGATTGCCTTTCCCCGTCCGGCGGAAACCGCCGATCAGCTGCGCACGCGCTTCGCCCTTCCCCCTGGAGCCTTCCTCTTCCTCACGCTGTTCGATCTCAACTCCTACTCGGCGCGCAAGAACCCGCGCGCGGCGATTGCCGCCTTTCGCCAGGCCGGCCTGCCGGCTGCCGGGCCCGGCGCCGCGGGCCTTGTCATCAAGGTCCAGAATGCCGAGGGCAACGAAGCCGATTTCGCCGCCCTCCAGCAAAGCGTCCGCGATCTCCCTGGAGTCATCCTCCTCACCGGCACGCTCGCCCGGGCCGAGATCTATGCGCTCGAGGCGGCCTGTGACGCCTTTGTTTCGCTGCACCGTTCGGAGGGTTTCGGCCTCGCCCTCGCCGAGTGCATGTACCTGGGCAAGCCGGTCATCTCCACCGACTGGTCGGCTCCGGCCGAGTTCGTGAATCGCGAAAACGGCTGCCCCGTGCGCGCGCGGTTGGTGACACTCGAGGAAACCCATGGCCCCTACGCCCGGGGTTCCATCTGGGCGGACCCGGATCCGACCGAGGCGGCGGACTGGATGCGCACCCTGACTGCTGATCGCGCGCTCGGCGCCCGAATCGGCGCCGCCGCCCGCACCACGATTGAGCACCGCTTCGCGCCCGCGGTCATTGGCACCTGCTACCGCCGCCGGCTCGAGTGCATCGCCTCCTTCTGATTCGCCCGCCACGCTGCCAGCATGATTGATCCCAAGCAAGGCGAGCGCGAATACTTTGCCCGCATCGGCGAGGCGGGCCGCCGGCACGCTCAACGCAAGCCCTTCGGCGACGAACACTGCCTCCAGTATGTGATGAACCTCGCTGCGTTCATGTCGCTCATGCGTCCGCCTCCGGCTCGCGTCATCGAGTTTGGCTGCGGCAGCGGCTGGCTGAGCCTGCTTCTCGCCGAGCGCGGCTACGACGTCACCGGCGTCGATATCTCCCCCGACGCGATCGCGCTGGCCGAGCAGGCGCGGGCGGAGCGCCAGCTCACCGGCGTTCGCTTCGAGGCCGCCGACTATGAGACCTTCCGGGCGGAGCCGCCGGTGGATTATGTAATCTTTCACGATGCGCTGCATCATGCCGAGTCCGAGCTCGCCGCACTGCGGGCCGCCCATGCCGCGCTCAACCCGGCAGGCGCCGCGATTTGCATCGAGCCCGGCGACGGTCACAGCCAGTCACCCGCCTCCCGTCGCGCGGTGGAGGAATTCGGCGTCCACGAGAAGGAGATGCCGCCGCGCCACATCATCCGGGTCGGCCGGGCCGCCGGATTTCACCGCCACCTCGTCCTGCCCTGGCCCTGGTTCCACCTCCGGTCCGTCTATCGCCCGGGCTATGCGAAGGCCTCCAGTTCCGCGGATCTTCGTGGCCGCAAGTTCCTCAGCCTGCTCCGGCTCCTGCGCGCGTTCTTCCGCAGCCGGGCGCAGGGCGTCGTCGTCCTGTTCAAGGACTAACGAGGCGCAGCCTCAAACCGCTCAACGCTTGAAGGCAACTGGGAATCGGTGGTGGTCGAATAAGGCGACGGCGAGCGGCTCGTTAGCCCGAGTTTCGCACGGTAGGAGGACCGATCTCAGTCTGTCAGGTACTTGTGCAGCCAGGAGCCCTCAGGTCGGCCACACAAAACCGTTGCTCACCCTGCCTCGGACGCCTGCGCTGGATAGAC
>WYBX01000105.1 GCA_011525695.1 Verrucomicrobiia bacterium | reverse complement strand
GGCGGCTGGCCGGTTTGCTGCGATCGGGCAATGCGACGAGGCAGGCAAGGACGATCGCGAGCGGATATTCGGCCAGCGAATCGAAGGCGACCGGTGCCACCAGCCCGTTGAAGATGCCGCCCAGCACGCCGCCCACCGACAGCCACAGATAATATTCGGTGAGATGGGACGGCGCAGGTCGGTCCTGGGCGAGCCGCCAGTGGCAGAGCAGTGCCGCGGCAAAGAAGACCGCAAGATGCAACAGGATCAACCAGCCGAGCGGCTCGGTGGCGCGCAGGTTCAGGGCGACCACAATCCCGACTACGCCGATCGGCAGCGCGCGAACAGCCATGGAGGCGAGGAGCGTCCCATGGCGGCTGAACGCGAGCACGAACGTCAGGAGGTAGATGGTCAGCGGCACGACCCAGAGCAGCGGCACCACCGCGATCTCGGATGAGAGAAAGGTCGTGACTCCCAGCACGAGGCTCGACGGCACGAAGGCGAGCACGATCCAGTACAGCCGGCGCCGGGCGGTTGGCGCGGAAATGGGTGCCGTTGAATCGGGTGACGCCGACGGAACCCATCCAGGGACGGACGCAGTGGCTGCCCGGCGCCAGACACAGCCAGCGCATGCCAGCACAAGCAGCAGCAGGCCCCGGAAGCCCCACATCCAGCCGTGCGCCTGCTGCTCGAGCGTCCAGTTAGGCTCAATCCACAAGGGATAACTCAGAAGCCCGAGGATGCTGCCGGCATTGCTGGCGGCGTAGAGAAAATACGGATCGCCGCTGCGGGGGTGGGGGAGGACCGAAAACCACTTTTGCAGGACCGGACTGAGGGTGGATACCGCCAGGAATGGCACCGCGACCGCGACGGTCATAAGCGCCAAGAGCCATGGCACCGGGTTGCTCTCGGTGGGCGGCGTCCAGCCGGACGGCATGGCGACGGGAAGAAAGGGAAGGACCAGGAGAAGCAGCGGCAATTGCCAGAGCACCTGGCGGCGGGGACCCAGCCAGCGCATGGTCAGGTGCGCGCAGCCGTAGCCGGCGAGCAGGACCGCCTGGTAAAACACCATGGCGGTGTTCCAAACCGATGGCGCCCCGCCCAGGGTGGGCAGGACCAGCCGCGCAAACATCGGCTGGATCAGGAACAGCAACGCCGAGCCAACGAAGATCGTGAGGGTGAAAAGAGCGACCATCCGGGGGGCGTCAGTCGCTTCCAGTCAGGCGCGAGTGCCGGGACGCTTTCGATCCGCATATCCGTCGGGATGTGACGCGTGCCATTTCCAGGCGCTCGCGACGATGGCGTCGATCCCGGGGAACTTCACCTTCCAGCCAAGCTCTCGCTGAGCCTTGGAGGAGTCGGCGTAGAGGGCAGGCGGGTCTCCGGCCCGCCGCGGACCTTCCACGACTTTCACGCGCCGGCCGGTCGCCTGTTCGACGGCGCGAATCACAGCCCGGTTCGAAGTCGGAGTGCCCGTGCCGAGGTTGTAGAAGAGCTGGGCGCCGGGAGCTGCCAGTTGCTCGAAGACGGCGATGTGCGCCCGGCTCAAGTCGTCCACATGGATGTAGTCGCGGAGGCACGTGCCGTCGGGGGTGGGGTAATCCGTGCCGAAAAGCTCGAGGTGCGGACGGCGCCCGGTGGCGACATCGATGGCAACGGGGATGAGGTGGGTCTCGGGATCGTGGTCCTCGCCGATGCTGCCGTCCTCGGCGGCGCCGGCGGCGTTGAAGTACCGGAAGGCTGCGAAGCTCAGTCCATGGGCCGTCGCGAGCGACTTGAGCGCATTTTCGATGTCGAGCTTCGTCTGGCCATAGGGATTGATCGGAGCCTGCGGCAGGTTTTCGTGTATGGGGAGCGTGGCGGGGATCCCGAAGGTCGCGCAGGTGGAGGAAAACACGAATTTCCTGACGCCGGCCTCGATCATCGCATTCAGGAGATGAAGGGTGGCGACGACGTTGTTGAAATAGTACTTGAGGGGAGCAGTGACCGACTCGCCCACGTAGCAGTAGGCGGCGAAGTGCATGACGATATCGATCCGTTCATCGCGCAGGATCCGGCCGACCAGGGCTTCGTCGCCGAGGTTGCCGTCGTAGACTTTGAGATCGGGGGCGACGGCGGCGCGGTGGCCATAGACAAAGTTGTCGAGCACGACGGGCCGGTGTCCGGCGGCGATCAGCTGGCGAACACAGTGACTGCCGATGTAGCCGGCACCTCCAACGACGAGTACGTTCATGGCTGAAAGTACCAGAAGCGACTCGAAGCGCGACGCCAATCCCGATTTCATCTCCGCAGCCATGACGACTGGACCAAAGGTCAGAGTTGATTGTGGATGCTTTGGACGGACGACCGCTGCGTCGTCCGTGGTCATGGTGGGCAGACTCCTCGCCATCGCGCTGTTTTCGGTCGCCCTGCGGGCGGCGGAAGCCCCACCGCTGCGGCACCCGCGGCTGATCCTCACGCCCGAGCGGATCCTTGCGCTGCAGGCGGAGCGCGAAACCGTGCGGAAGGACTTCTGGCCGGCAGCCCGGCAGAGCGCGGACGATTTCGCCGCCATAGCGATTCCCAGCATGCCGCAGGCCCACAACCGGTACCGGACTTTCGGCGACACGATGCCGGCGCTCGGGCTGGCCTGGCACATGACGGGCGACCGCCGCTATGTGGAGGCCGCCGATCGGTGGCTGCAGGCGATCCTCGCCGTTGCGGATTGGGATGGCAGCCAGAACCTCGGCCGATCCGCCTGGGCGATGGGTGCGGCCTTGCTGTACGACTGGCTTCACGACGTCCTTCCGCCGGCCACGCGCGCACAGGTCCGCGACCGCCTTGCGGCCGAGGCGGGAATCCTGCTGGAGCGAACGTCGTACTGGCGGCTGCTGAGCAACCATTGCCTGATTGAGGTCGCCGCAATGGGCATGGTCGGGCTCTCGCTTCAAGGGGAGCACGGACGGGCGGAGGAATTCCTGCGGGAGGCGAGGACCCGATCCGATCTGATCATCGAGCATGCGCCGCTCGACGGATCCTGGGGCGAGGGCATCCAATACTGGCAGTACGGGCTGGGATATTTCCTGCGCTACCTTGAGGCGGCGAAGACCGCTGGGTATCACGATTACTACCCGCGCTACGACTGGCTGCGGCAGACGGGCTTTTTCCCCATTCACTTTTCCCTCCCGGGATCTCCCGAGGAGACGGTGAACTTCGGAGACAGCGGCGACTACGGCTATTTCGCGGGCTTCCTCCATTACCTCCCGGCATCGGTGTACCGGAACGGGTACTTCCAGGATTACGGCAACCGGACCCGGTCGCGGCATGTGTACAAGTTCAGCTGGTTGGATTTCATCACGTTCGATCCGACCGTTGCGCCGGTGGACTTCACCACGCTGCCGCCCTTCCACCACTTCGAGGACAATGGGTTCGTCGTGATGCGCAGCGGGTGGAATCCCGATGCGACGCTCGTGGCCTTCCATTGCGGGCCGGGGCCGGGCCATCGCAACCAGGCCGACCCGCGCCGGATCGAGCGCCGGGGTTTCGGACCCGGCCATGCCCATCCGGATATCAACAGCTTCAGCCTCTTTGCGCACGGTCGGTGGCTGGCGCTGGATCCCGGTTATGCCAGGCCAAAGTGGACGCGGGACGAAAACACGCTCCTCATCAATGACCAGGGACAGGTGGGGGAGGGCCGGGAATGGCTCGATTACATGGCGTTCCAGAATCGTGAGCCGGCCCCGCGGATTCTGCACGCGGTCTCAACACCAGAGTACGACTATGTGATTGGCGACGCGGGCAACGTGTACCCCGACGAGGCCGGGCTTCAGCACTTTCGCCGGCACCTGCTTTTTTTGAAACCGGCAGTGGTCGTGATCCTCGACGATGTCGCCACGCGCAGCGCGGCGCAATTGGAGTGGCTGATCCAGGCGCAGAAACATGCGGAGCGGACGAGTCCGGATTCATTCGAAATTGCGAACGGGGGAGTCCGGCTCGCGATTCAGCCGCTCCGGCCGTTGCGTCACGAAGCCCACATTGCCACGCGTCCGATGCGCGCCTCCGGCACTGATGGAGAGCTGACGACGCTGTCGCTCGAGGCGGAGTCGAATGGACGGATGACTTTTCTTGTGATCATGAGCGTGCTGCCGGATCTGGCGGCCCAGCCTCCGGAAACCAGCTTCAACGATGGCGTGCTGCGGATTGCCCACGGCGGCAGGTCTTGGAGGATCGCCATCGCGGAGCCCTTCGAGGCCGTTGACCCCAGTGTTCCATTGATGACGGTTGGCGCTGCATCAGGGATCGACTGAGTTAGGAGGGATGCTAGCCTGCATCCATCACACCCAGAGGTGTGCTGGATGCATCCTGTCGGGCCGACAAGGTAGGGGCTGACCGCGACGAAGTCGCCTTTCCGCACTAGCAGAGTGCGGAAAGCGGATACGACACTTTGAAAAAACTGTGATGCATCCGGGCTAGGCGCCGGGATGATCAGAATGGATGTGCGATGCATCCGGGCTAGGCGCCGGGATGATCAGAATGGATGTGCGGATCCTGTTTTCAGAATCGTATTTGGGGGCCCGACTCCCTCCTTCGCCGGACCTACGGCGGACAGGCCGCCCCGGCCGCTGGAATGCTGAGCGGGGCAGAATGTGTTTTCGATTCGGTTTTTGGACGACGCGGAGGTCGTCCCTCCAGGATTCGCATTCGGCGAGGTGAAAGAGAATGCAATTCGCATGGAATTTCGCCGGTCGGAGATGCGGCGCTACGGCGGGCCGGCCCTCTGGTGCGTTCGGAGATGCATTGGCGCGTGCGGCTGCCTGGGGTAGCGCCGGTTTTAACCGGCGAAAAGCGTTCCGAATCTCGTTTTCAGCGAGAGGTGTAGAAGGGTCTGCCGAGACGCATGTGCGGATCCGCCCTGGTTCCGTTCAGGGGGATCCTCCCCCGGTCCCTGCGACTTCTTCCCGTCAATTGTCTGTAATAAGGACCGGGTAACGGACCCCATTGCGGGCTGTCGATGTCGCCTCGGGCGCACTCCAGCACGCCGCGCCATGATGACCGCATCCGTCATCCGTTGTGTTGTCGTATCCAACTGTCATGAAAACACCTACAGGGAAGCATGGGACACCGTTCGCACGGGCCGGAAACATAACCAGGAGGCGCGTGTTGCTCCTCCCCGCACTGGCCGCGCTGCTTGTTGCAGGCACGCCGGTTATTGCAAAAACCTGGTATGTGGACAGCGCTGCCACCGGGAGCGGAAATGGGGCGGCGCAGGCGGACGCGTGGCGCCGGATGGCCGACATCGCGTGGGCCTCCCTGGCCCCGGGGGATGTGGTCGAAGTTCGCGGCGGGCCATTCGACGAGCGGGTGGCGATTGGCCGGAGCGGCACTTCACCGACGGCACGGATCACGTTGCAGGGGATCGGCCGGCCGGTGATTCGCGGGATCAACGGAGGCTCCCACGATTATGTGGCCGTGATCGGTTTCGAGATCACGCACACCTCCTCGGTTCACAATTACGAGGCAATCCGGCTGGCCGGCAGCGACGGCTGGCTTATCCAGGACAACCTCATCCAGCGGACATACTCGGGCGGCGTGTCCGGCGCCTATGGCACGGTGAACACGAGAAATATTGTCCGCGCCAACACGTTTGACGATGTCACCGGCGCAAGCGGCGGACTCACGGGCGCGCCGGTGATTTCGCTGTTCGGTGATTTCAATCTCGTCGAATACAATGCGATCACGAAGAGCCTGGATCGGACGCGGGCCTTCGGCACCGGCAATGTGATCCGGAACAACTACTTTGGGCCGACCGATCCCAGCCATTACCCGAACAGTTCCCCTTTTCCCCATCACACCGACTCGTTCCAGAGCTACGAGTCCACGCGCCCGCTCCGCCAGTTCCTCTACGAGCGCAACTGGGATCAGGACAATCTGGACTCTGTCGCCGGCACGAACGCGCACGGCGTGCTCATCCAGGCCGGATCGAGTTCGGAATTCGGCTGGGCCATCCTGCGCTTCAATGTCCTGCTGCGCACGGGCGGCACCGCGTATCAGTTCCAGAATGTCGATGGCATTTACGGTTACAACCTGACTTCCGTTGCCATGCAGAGCGGAGCTTCCGGAATCTGGCGCTCGGCCGTCACGTATGACTCGCCCGGCGGCGGCCACCTGCACCAGTGGCGGAATAACACCTGGGCCTTCGCGCCGAATACGGCCAGCGGCATCTTCACATCGACCTATGCGCCGACCGGGTTCAGCGCCGACTTTCAACACCGCTTCGACGCCGGGGCCCTTCCGGCCGGCGTGAACAATGTGCCCGATTCGGATCCGCTCTTTGTCGCGCGTTCAGGCGGCGACTATCGCCTGCAGTCCGGATCGCCGCTGCGGGCCCGCGGCGGCCCGCTCACGACCGCGACGAGTTCCGGTAGCAATGCGACCTCGCTTTCCGTGGCCGACGCCGGCGGGCTGTTCGATGGCTGGGGAATCGCGGAGGGAGACATCATCCGGATTGGCGCCGGGGAGTTTGTGCGCATCGCGTCGATTGATTATGCCGCCAATGTGGTGACACTTGCTGCCGCGAGAACCTGGGCAGCCGGGGACCCGATACGGGTCAAGGGGATGGACGACATCGGAGCATTGCCGCATGCCTACGCGCAGCCGGTCACCGTCAGCAACACGACTTCCGCCGCGCTCCCTTCCGGTTCAGTCACGCTGACTGCGACCGTTGGGAATCCCGACGCGGTCCGGATGGTCGAGTTTCTCGTCGATGGCCGGCCTGTGGGGCTTGACCACGACGCGCCCTACGCGGTGGCCTGGACCTCGGATGGGGGCGCACACTCGATCGAGGCCCGGGCCTACTCGCTGTGGGCGGGGACGACGCTCTACGCAAGCAGCACGGTGAACAGCGATGGCGCGGCACCGGCGCCGGCGACGGCGCCTTCGTTCACCCGGCATCCGGCGGATGCCACGATTGCCACCGGAGATTCAGTCACGTTTGAGGTCACCGTGGCCGGGGATCCTCCGCCGGCGCTCCAGTGGCGCCGCGACGGGGTCGACATTCCCGGTGCCAACGCGGCGACCTACTCGCTGGCCAATGCCTCGTCGGAGGACGCTGGCAGCTACGATGTGGTCGCGACGAATTCGGCCGGGCAGGCAGTCAGCAACGCCGCCATCCTGGCCGTCAACTCGGCGCCGGTCATCACCACGCAGCCGAATTCCCAGTCCGTTCCGGAGGGGAGCACGGTGACCTTTTCCGTCGAGGCAGCGGGCGACCCTGCTCCCGCGTATCAGTGGTTCAAGGATGGCGCGGCGATTCTTGGAGCCACCGGGTCGTCCCACACGATTGCCAGCGTGACCGCAGCGGATGCAGGCTCCTATCTGGTGGAGGTGTCGAACCCGGCGGGTTCCGCCACCGGCGCCGCTGCCACCCTGGCTGTGCTCGCAACCGAACCGGTCTCCCCATCGCTGCGTTTCGATTTCGACGGTGACGGCCGGACGGACATCCTGGCGAGCAACACCGTTTCCGGTGAACTGGAGGCCTGGCTGCTCGATGGGACGGACGTTGGCTCCGTCGTGGAACTGGGCAATGTCGGGCCGCAGTGGGAGCTGATCACGACGGGTAATTTTAACGGCGATGCCGCCGTCGACATCGTGTGGCGCAATCGCAGTACGGACGAACATACCGTTTGGTTGATGGCTGGTGCCGAAGCCGGACGAATTGTGACGCTGGGGACCTACGCACCGGAATGGCGCTTGAGCGGCACGGCCGACTTCAACCAGGACGGCAACTCGGACCTGCTCTGGCACAACCAAGTGAACGGTGAAGTGAGGATTTGGCTGATGAACGGCACGGATCGGGGTGATACCCACTCTCTGCCCACCAGGCGGTTGCCCTGGCGGCTGGCAGGAGCGGGGGATATTGACGGCGACGGCAATCCCGATGTGCTCTGGCAGAACACGTCCACCGGTCGCTCGGAAGTCCAATTGATGAGCGGGGTGCAGGCTCGCGGTACGGTTGCGTTGAACAAGGTGTCGAAGAACTGGCTCATCGTCGGCACGGGCGATCTGAATCAGGACGGGCAGACGGACATAATTTGGCAGAATTCGGTCAACGGGGAATGCCGCTATTGGTTGATGGAAGGGGCGACGGTCAGGGTGAACGCGGTCCTCGCGAAGCTTCCGGCGGTCTGGACCGTCGGAAACTAAGCAGCACGTCACAAATAATTGCGCATTCTTTGGAGGGACGACCTCCGCGGCCGGGGCGAAACCCCTGCGGATCCGAATTTGCATGCACGGGAGGCTTCCCCATTGCGTTCGGGCCGGTCATGGGTAGCGATTGCCGTTTCATCGAATGAACCCGTCGCGCATCGTGATCACAGGGGTGGGATTGACCGCCCCGAATGGCAATTCGCTCATGGAGTTCCGGCAGAATCTCCTCGGAGGCGTGGCCGGCATCGAGCGGATCGAGATTCGCTACATGGGACCGCAACTGGCGGGGGTCTGCCATTTCGATCCACTGCGCCACCAGAAGAAGAAGGAGGTGCGCGTCGGCACCCGCGCGGGCAGCATTTCCATTTATTGCGCCCGTGAAGCGCTGGCGGACAGCAGGGTGGATTTCGAACGGATGCCCAAGGATCGGATAGGGATTTACATTGGGTGCACCGAACACGGCAACGTGGCGACTGAGAACGAGATCTATAACATCTCCAAATTCGATTACGACACGAAGTACTGGTCGCACTATCACAATCCGCGAACGGTCGCGAACAACCCGGCGGGGGAAACCTCGCTCAACCTCGGGGTCACGGGACCCGCCTACACGATTGGTGCAGCCTGCGCCGCGGGGAACATGGGGCTGATTCATGCCACGCAGATGCTCCGGCTTGGGGAGGTGGATTTCGCGATTTGCGGCGGCGTGAGCGAAAGCATCCACACCTTCGGCATCTTTGCGGGCTTCAAATCCCAGAACGCCCTCGCCAGCCACGAGGATCCGAAAAAGGCCTCGCGACCGTTCGATCGGGCGCGCAACGGCATCGTGATCTCCGAAGGAGGCTGCCTCTACACCCTCGAACGGCTGGAGGACGCCCGGGCGCGCGGCGCCCGAATCTATGGCGAAATCGCCGGCTACCACGTCAACAGCGATGCCAGCGACTACGTGCTGCCCAATCCCATCCGCCAGCAGGAGTGCGTCCGCGCCTCCCTCCGCCGCGCCGGGCTGGAGCCGCGCGAAATCCATATCGTCAATACACATGCCACGGCGACGCCGCAGGGCGACATCCAGGAATGCGAGGCGATCCGCGCGGTGTTTGGCGAGGGCTGCCCCGACACGTTCGTCAACAACACCAAGAGCTTCATCGGCCACGCGATGGGTGCGGCCGGAGCTTTGGAACTGGCGGGAAACCTGCCGTCGTTTGACGATTTGAACGTGCACCCGACGATCAATGTGGACGACCTGGACCCGCAGTGTGCGCTCCCCGGGCTCGTCCTCAACCAGCCGCGCCGGGTGCCGAGGGTGGACACAATCCTGAACAATTCCTTCGGCATGCTGGGGATAAATTCCACGTTGATTGTTAGGCGGTTTGTCCCCTAATTCCGCGCCAAGCCGACTATGACCAAAGAAGAATGCAAGAAGGTGGTGCTCGATATCATCGCGGACATCGCGCCCGATGAGGACTTGAGCAACGTCAAGCCGGACGTGCGCCTTCGTGACCAGCTGCAGCTCGATAGCATGGACTTCCTCGACATCGTCATGGAACTCCGCAAACGCCATGGGATTGAGGTGCCCGAGGCGGATTACCTGCAGCTGGCGTCGTTGGACAGCTCGGCGGAGTACCTCACGCCGAAATTCAACGCGCTGGCGGCGAAGGGTTGAACACCCGGACCCACTACGACGTCGCCATCATCGGGGCCGGGATGTCGGGCCTGGCGGCGGGGATCCGGCTCGCGCATTTCGGGAAGAAGGTGTGCATCTTCGAACGGCACAACGCGCCGGGTGGACTGAACAGCTTTTACAGCCGCGGTGGCCGGAAGTTCGACGTCGGGCTGCACGCGATGACCAATTTCGTCCGGCCGGGCGTCAAGGGCACGCCATTGACGAAACTCCTGCGCCAGCTGCGGATCGACCGGGCGGAGTTTGCGCTGTGCGAGCAGAAGCGTTCACGAATCGCCTTTGGACCGTGCGGCGAAACCACGCTCGCGTTTTCGAATGAGTTCGCGCTTTTCGAGAGCGAGGTGGCGCGCGCCTTCCCGGCCCAGATCGACGGTTTCCGCCGGCTGGTAGCGGTGGTCAGGCAGTACGATGATGTCTCCTTGGATGCCACCGCCGAATCGGCCCGGGCAGTGGTGCGGACCCATGTGACCGACCCGCTGCTCGAGGACATGCTGTTCTGTCCCGTGATGTATTACGGCAGCGCCACCGAGCACGACCTGGAATTCGGCCAGTTCGTCATCATGTTCAAGGCGCTGTTCCTGGAGGGCTTTGCCCGGCCCTTCGAGGGCGTCCGGACGGTGATCCGCGTTCTGCTCGAGAAGTACCGGGCCGCCGGCGGCGAGCGACGGATGAAATGCGGCGTGGCGCGCATCGTGGCCAACCAGGGCCGGGCCAGCGCGCTGGTGCTCGATGACGGGAGCGAAGTCACCGCGGATCATGTGCTGTCGTCGATTGGTGCGCTCGAAACCGAACGGCTGCTGGTGGGTCCGGACGTGGTTGACGACGGCGGCGCGGTTCCACCGGGAAATGCGGCAGAAGGGGAATGGCGGGTGCGCGCTGGAGGGTCGGAGCCGTCTGCCGGGACTCCCTCTCGCCAATCCGCAATCTCAAATTTCAATTCCCAGGCCGCCCCCGGTCGGCTCTCGTTCGTGGAGACGATCTCCATCCTCGACCGGCAGCCCGCTGCGCTTGGCTGGGGGGATGACACGATCGTGTTCTTCAACGATTCGGTGCGATTCGACTATGCCCGGCCGGAGGCGGACGTGGATCCGCGCAGCGGGGTGATTTGTATTCCGAACAATTTCCAATACGGCCCGGGGCGTGAACTGCCGGAAGGCATCGTGCGGGTGACCTGCCTGGCGAACTACGAACGCTGGGCGCACCTGCCGGAAGGTGAGTACCAGACGGCAAAGCAGCGCTGGTTCGGGATTATCCAGCGGAGCGCCCGGCGGTTCCTGCCGCCGTTGGAGCAACCCGATGCCTTCGAGCGGGCAACGGTTGCGACCGACATGTTCACTCCCAGGACGATTACGAAGTTCACCGGCCACATTGGCGGCGCGATTTACGGCGCGGCGGCCAAGCACCGGCAGGGCCGGACCCGGCTGGAGAATCTCTACCTTTGCGGGACGGATCAGGGTTTTTTGGGGATCGTCGGCGCGATGTTGAGCGGAATCTCGATGGCGAACTATCACATCCTGCAAAAGCGGAGTTGATGGCCCGCATCTTCCGAGGCGCGGTACGTCAGGTCGCAACGAAAGGTGAAGCCCAGCTTTCGCCCCATCTCCTGAAGGCTTCCCCGAACGCTTCGAAACTCCCAAGCCAGCGTTCTGTGTCGATCGACACACAACGCTGGCTTGGGAGTTTTGGTGCAGTTGTTTCGAGCCGCCCGTGAACAATCCGCATTGCCCTTCAACGGGGCGGGCTTTCACTCTCGCCGGTTCATGGCTTACGACTGGCTAAAGGGTGTCGCCGACGAGTACGACGTGATCGTCATTGGCAGTGGGTTGGGCGGGCTCACGGGGGCCAACGTGCTCGCGAAGGCCGGCCATCGCGTGCTCCTGCTGGAGCACCATTACCAGTTTGGCGGGCTCGCCACGTGGTTCACCCGCAAGGGCGGACACATCTTCGACATCTCACTCCACGGGTTTCCCAGCGGGATGATCAAGTCGTGCCGCAAGTACTGGACGAAGGAGATCGCGGACTCGATCGTCCAGTTGAAGCACATCCGGTTCGTGAATCCGCAAATGGATGTTTGGACCACCTTCACGCGGGAGGATTACACCCGCGTGCTGGTCGAGCAGTTCGGGCTCGCACGGGCGCAGGTAGAGTCGTTCTACGACCATCTCCGGTCGATGAATTTCTATGACAACAATCCCGAGACCACCGGCGAGATGCTCGAGCGTTTCTTCCCGGGCCGGGACGACGTGAAGCGGCTCCTGATGGAGCCGATTGCCTACGCGAACGGATCCACCCTCGATGATCCGGCGATCACCTACGGAATCGTTTTCTCGAACTTCATGGGCGCGGGCGTGTTCACGTTCCGCGGGGGTTCGGATCTCCTGATCGAGAAAATGACCGCGGAACTCCGGCGCAACGGTGCCGAGTTGCGCAAGAAGGTGCTGGTCGATCGCATCCTCGTGGAGGAACGTGACGGCCGCAAAATCGCCTGCGGGATCGTGGCGCAGAACGGACGCGTGGTCCGGGCCCGGGCGGTGCTTTCGAACGCGAACCTGCATAACACGATCTTCCGGCTGGCCGGGGAGGAGCATTTCCCGGCCGATTTCATTAGCGCCGCCCGGGCGGTGCGAATCAACTCGAGTTCCTGCCAGGTTTACCTCGGCATCCGCAAGGGGGAGAGCATCCCGCATATCGGCGATCTGGTGTTCACGTCGGAGAATCCGCACTTCACGAGCCGCGAGCTGACGGATTTTCACACCACCAGCCGGACGTTTTCGGTCTATTATCCCGAGACCCGGCCGGGCACGGACCGGTACACGGTGGTCGTGTCGCTGAATGGCCAGTACGGGGACTGGGCGAAGCTCGACGAAGCCGCGTACGAACGGGAAAAGCAGCGGTTGATCGAAGAGTCGATCGCGGCCCTGGAGCGATACATCCCCGGCGTGCGCGGAAAAATCGACTGGCAGGAGGCAGCGACGCCGCGGACGATCGAGCGGTACACGCGGCATGCGGCCGGAACCTCGTTCGGCACGAAATTCGAGGGGCTCAAGGTGTCGATGGATCTGCCGGACAAGCTTCCCGGCCTCTACCATGCGGGCTCTGTCGGCATCATCATGTCCGGCTGGCTCGGGACGATCAATTACGGCGTGATTGTCGCCAACAAGATCGACAAGGCGCTCTTCGAGGCGAACCGGGGGAGAACAGGCGCGAGTAGCGGGTGGTGAAACAGTAGCGAGTAGCGGGTAGTGAGTAGCGAGCATAGCGGGTAGCGGTGCGCAAATCTACCGTTCGACGAGTTCGTGCTCACCGGATCTTCGTAGGGGCGCAGACTTGCTGCGCCCGGAAGGCACTTCGAACATCATGCGGGCGCAGCGAGTCTGCGCCCCTGCTATGAAGGCACCGGTCAAGCGGGAACGTTGAGAAGGGATGAGATTATCGGTAGGAAAAGGAGAAGTTTGCTTTCTTGTTAGTTACCCCGCCGGGGGTCGCGGGGGCGGCGAG
>WYBX01000104.1 GCA_011525695.1 Verrucomicrobiia bacterium | reverse complement strand
CCGTGTTGCCACGACGCAGTAGCCTTCGGTTGCAGGCGGGTGAACGTTCCGCCTGACGGGGACTTGCACCCCGCTGTGTGGACGCCCTCACAGGCGCACGAGGGACGACCTCCGTGTCGTCCACAGACCCAATGTGACATCCTTCCTGCGCGGCTCCTCGACTGCACGAAGGCGCGGACGAACGCTGGCGTGGATTCGCGGTTGAACGACTCGCCGGGCGGATCGCAGTTTCCTTTCAGTCACTTTCCTTTCAGCAGGAGGGCGCGCTGCATGATGGTTCTGTCCGCTCAGCGGTCGACGTCGTCGATGTCGACCGAAAGCGGCGCAAAGGCCCCGTGCTTTACCGCCGGATACGGCACATTCCAGCCCCGGACGTCGTGCCATACGATCCGGTTCAGTCGCTCGGTGGGCGCGGCATCGGGAACGTCGAAACGCATTTCCGCCGAGGCTTCGGCCGCCTCGCGCGCCGGACCGCTCAATGACTTGGCCGGAGGATTCATCTCCTCGAGCGACTGTGTCGGTTGAACCGCCGCGTACGGGGCATAGTCCGGCTGATCCTGAAAGCTCGCCCGCATGTCATTCGCGATGAGGTCGAACAACGACATCGTTGGCAGTCCAAGGATCAGTTCGATCGTCTTGGCAATGCTGGGATGGGCGTAGAAGGTCGAGTCGACATGGTTGCGACGGACGTAGGGGCTGATCGCGAGCGCGACGGTCCGGTGGCCGTCCACATGATCGACGCCGTTCTGCGCATCATCCTCGACGACGAAGATGGCCATCTTCCTCCAGAACGGCGAGTGCGTCAGCGCCTCGACGACCTGGCCGAGCGCGAGGTCGTTGTCCGCCACCATTGCCTTCGGAGTGTTCGCGCCGGGCGAGGTGCCGTTGGTATGGTTGCTGGGCAATTGCAGGAAAACCAGGTTCGGCATCCGTCCGGCCGCCTCCCACTTCCTCAGCTCGGCAATGAAGAGCCGGGCGCGGATGACATCGGGAATGTTCGTGGAATAGCCGGGAAAATTCCGGACGAGCAACCCGTCGAGCGGCGGGATCGGGGATCGGGTCTGCCAGGTGTGCTCGAAGGACTGGCCGTCGCGCCATTGGGCGAACAACTCCATCCGGCTGGGATCCCCGGGGCCCCGTGTGATCCGGGGTGCGAATTCCCCAAAAACCCGGACCGACTTCTTCGCCCGCACGGCATAATCCCAGAGGAATCCTCCCGAGGCATAGGCTACCGGGTCGGTGCCGTCGAAGGGATAGCTGCGGCCCGCCCAGCCCGGCCACATGGCATAGTCGGTCTCATTGGACTGGGTGATCCATTGGTGGCCGTCGCCACTGTTGCCGCCGGAGGCATAGAAGTTGTCGAGCAGGACAAATTGATCCGCGAGCCGGTGCTGGTTGGGAGTGATGCCCTCGCCAAACATGACCAGCGACGGATCACCATTGCCCTTCTTCATGTCGCCGAACACCTGATCGTAGGTCCGGTTCTCCTTGATTACGTAAACGACGTGTTCGATCAGCGACGGGTCGCCGGCCCGTCGAGGGATGGCACTCGCCGCCGGCCGTGCGCCGCGTGCCGTCCGGGCCGCAGCGCCGCGGATCGGCAGGTGATTGTTCTCGGCCACGGCAGTCGTGTAGCTGGCAAGCTGCGCCGCATCCGGCACCGGCAGGACGCTGATCGATCCCCGGTAAGCGTGCACGAAGCGGTTTTCCCTCCCGCCGCGGGAACCCGAACCCACTCCCAGCAGCGTCGATACGGCCAGGTTCCGCCCATCGCTGCTCAATGCGAGCCCGTTCGGATACCACGCGGTGGGGATCAGGCCTTGCGTGCTCCCGTCCGCCGTCGCGATTACCGCGACGGCGTTGATTCCGCCGCAGGCCACGAACAGGGTGGCCCCATCCGCCGACACGGCCAATGCCGTGGGGGCAACCCCTACCGCAGCCTCGCCAAATGGGCGCAGGGTGATGGTCTCGCGTACCCGGTCCGTCCGTACATCGATGACCGAGACCGTGTCGCTGTTGCCGTTGGCCACGTAGAGCCGCTGGCGGGGCTCATCCCACGCGAGCGCCGTCGGATGCAACTCCACCGCGATCGTGGCAACGGCCCGCCGCGCGCGCAGATCGATCCTGGTCACGGTCCCCGTGGCGGCGATCCCGCGGGCATCAATGACAACCTGGTCTGCATCCTTGGCCAGACCGGTCGGGGCGGTCCGATCGCCGGGTACCGCCACGCGTCCGCCCCAGTTGCTGACATAGGCGGTGGTGCCGGCGGCATCGATCGCGGCCCCGATGGGCGCGATCCCGGTCGGCACGGCGGCGAGCTGCTTCCCGGTCTCGACATCGATGATCGCCGCCACGTTCTGCGCGATGATGGGGACCACGGCGAGCCGCTCGCCCGCGCTGTTCGGACGCGCCGCAAGGGCAATCGTGCCCGTGACCTGTGCGCCCAGCCCGCTCGCGACCGTGCGCACCGTCCCCGCTTCGACCGTCAGGAGCCGGACGTCCCCGGCGTTGGCCGCGGTGAGGTACGGCCGGTCCTGCGAATCCACCGCCAGTCCCTGGATCCCGGGCTTGCCGGTGAAAGCGACCGAGGCGTTGACCTCCGGATCGTCGGCCCGCTGCCGGACGGGAGGCTCGCCCGCCGTGCCAATGGGCAGCGACGTGAGAAGCCGGTTCGCCCGCCAGTCGAGCGCGATCAGCCGGCTGGCGCTCAACGCCCACACCTCGTCCGGCTCCGCGCCGAATGCCACGGCATAAACCCGGCCATCAAAGACGCTTTGCACGCCCGCCGGCGTGATAGCCTGCCGTGTCACCACCACCCCGGGATCGGTGACATTCCGGACCGGATCAAATTTTTCCTGGGCGAGGATCGGCGTGGCGCAGAGGACCGACAAGATCAAGGCGACGGATTTCATGGGAGTGAGTCTGAAATTCTCAACACACAGGCTGCGCCGGCCATGGGGATGTTCGTTCCGGGTCGTCATCTGGTTCTTGCCCCAAAGTCGATGCGCACGCTGGCAGCCACGGCTGCCATCACCGGGGCCATGGGGACCGAATCTCCGCGGGGTTGCCAGCCGCAAATGCATTGCCGCCGGGCCGGCGGCCCGGTGGGCTGGAGACATGAAAAGAAGCCTGTGGATCGGTTGCACGAGCCTTGCACTCATGACGGCGGCGGTGGCGGCGGAGAACGATTTCTCCCGCACGGTGCCACGGGAAGCGTTCGTGGCGGCGGGACTCGAAAAACTCACGCCCGCCGAACTGGCCCGGCTCGATGCATTGGTGCGCGAATACAAGGTCGGCCCGGATTCCGCGGGAACGGCGACCACCACCCGCGCAACCCAGCCGAATCCCAAAGCTCAGCCTGAACGGGGCGGCGCTGGCGCTCCGGCAGCCACTCTGGAGCAACTCGAGGATCGGCTCCGGCCAAGCCTTGCAATCGAGACCCGGATTGTGGGCCGCTTCACCGGCTGGAACGGCCGGACGGTCTTCGCCCTCGAAAACGGCGAACGGTGGCGCGTGTCGCACGCCGACAGCACGTACTACACGCGGCCGATCGAGAATCCGAAGGTGAAGATCGAACCCGCATCGCTCGGCGGATTCTGGATGACCATCCTCGACGTGAACCAGCGGGTGCGCGTCACCCCGCTCGGCAGGCGCTGACCTGCCCGGAACCCGCCGCGAGCGCTGAACGGACGCAAGCGGGACCGGGCTGGTCCGCGATCAGAACCGGCCGCTGATGCCGAAGTTGATCCGCCGGCCGTTGTACCGGATTTTCTGCGGCCAATAGAGGCCGAGCCCCTGGGAGCGGACGATGGGCGGGTTGAACGCGTTGAACATTTCCGCGAACACCGCGAACTTGCGCGAGAACGCATACTTCAACCGCACCTCTCCGTCCCAACGCTCATCGTCGTAGATCCGCAGGTTCGGATCGGAGATGTATTCGTTGAGATAGCGGTCGTTGTAGTTCATCTGGAAGCGGATCGTCCACTTGTTGCGGTCATACACGATCCCCGCATTGCCCGAATTCGGCACGAACTCCACCAGCTGGCTGTTCGATTCGCCGCCCTCGGTGTTGTAATTTCCCTCGGCTTCGATGTGCGTCATGTTGGCAAATACACTGAAACCCTGCAGCCAGTCTGCGTAGCCGCCGAGCTGCTGGTTGTAGTTGAACTCCACTCCCGTCACGGTCGCCGTTCCGCCATTGCGCTGGGTGACGAGCTCGTACTGCGCATAATCTCCCCCGAATCCGTTGTCGGGTCCCGACGGGATCGTCGTCACATCGGTGAAGATGAAGTTCCGGATTTCCTTGTGGAAGACTCCGGCGGACAACACGCCCACCGGTTCGAAATAGAACTCCAGCCCAAGGTCGAAGTTGTCCGCTTCCTGTGGCTGGAGTCCGGTGTTGTTCTGCCGGACCCGCTCGGACTCCAGACTCACATCGGTCGTAGGAATGATGTCGCCGAAGTCCGGCCGGCCGATGCTCGTCGAGTAGCTGGCCCGTGCAACCAGGCCACCATCGAAATCATAGCGGAAATGCACCCCGGGAAACCAGTTCTGGTAGCTGCTCTCGTTGGTCTGGCGACCGCCGAACTGGAGCCGGGCGCGCTCAATCAACTGTTCCTCGGTCGCATCGTCGGGCTCGGGCGTCGTCAGCTCCTGGACCAGCGGCCCGGTGGCCGTGACGTCGGTCTTCTCGAACCGGATTCCGGCCAGGACATTGAGCCGGTGGAAGCGACGGTTGCCCATCAGATATGCGGCATAGACATCTTCCCGGGCCTTTCCGTCTGACGTCAGGGACTCCTCGATCGCCGCAACGGCGTCGGTCTCCCAATTGGCGGGATCCGAGAACAGGGAACTGCGGGCCGCTTCGGCATCAGGCCAGGTGTGGAGCGGATGCCGGCCTTCGTTGGGCAGCCGGGTCCAATCCTTCTTGGCAAACAGTTCGTTATAGTCGCCGTCGCCGACGTATTCATTCCGGGTGCGGTTCGTATCGATGTCCAGCTCCTGGCCCCGATAGCGGATGCCGGTCTTCAGAAACGTGTCCGTTTCCTGATCGAAGAACCGTTTCACATTCAGCTCCCCGCCCCAAATCGTCTCCGTCGACCCGCCGAACTGCCGGGAGAGATTCGGAGCGCCCAGGTCATTGAGGTCGTTCACATCCGGGCCATCGATCACGATCGCCTCACCATAGTGATCCGAAAACGAGTCCCGCGTCATCCGCACGGTGTGTTTCCGACCCGTCTGGAAGCTGAAATCGTTCCGATCGAGCGTTTCCTCGGCGGGAGCGTAGGAGGCGGAATAGTCGATCGTGTAGTCCTCCAGTTCGGTCTCCCCGCCAATTTGGAACTGGTAGAGATCCTGGCGTTCCCGCCGCTCGGTGTTGAACGTCTCGTACCGGGCGTCGGTATGGGTGGTATCCAGCGAGGTGTAGCCGGGCTCGAGCCCGCCGGTCCGGTCGTCCCGCCCCTGCCATGTGTAACGGCTGTTGTCGTTGTTGTCCTCGAAGTAGTTGTACATCAGGCTGGCAAACAGGGTCGTTTGCTCGCTCAGCCGGTAGTCGAGCTTCAGCCCGTGTCCCGAACGCGTGCGAAGGTGATCGCCGTCCGCCACGCGAAACCGCCACATCCAATGGTCGGTCACGTTCCCGTTGCGATCGGCCGGGCCCGCAAAGTCCATCTGGCTGTTGTCCTGCGGCACATAAACCTCGTTGTAGCTCGACGTGAAGAACAGCCCCAGGTTGTTCTTCTCGCCCAGCACATCCGAATATTGGATACCACCGGAGTACGACGTCTTGTCATGCAGGGTCTTGTGGCTGAGCACGAAATTGTAGGTCAGCGAACGGCGATCGAGATCGAAGGCGGACTTGGTGACGAGGTTGACCGCCCCGCCGACCGAATCGGCGTCCATGTCGGGCGTCGGCGCCTTGAACACCTCGATCGACTCGATGTAGTCGGCCGGCAGCTTGTCCACCCGGAAGCTTCGGTCCGTCTTGCCGAACGACGGGCTCGGCAGCCGGGTTCCATCCAGGGTCACCGCGCTGAATCCGGCACCGATCCCGCGGACGAAGATCCGGCTGACCTCACCCTCGTTCAGCTCCGTCGCAATCCCGGACGTGCGTTTGAGGAACTCGCCGATGTTCCCATCGACGATGTTGCCGAAGGCCTCGGTGGCGACCACCGACTTGACGTTCGGGGCGTGCCGCTGGGCCGTGATGGCGGCGGCGCTGCCTTCGCGTTCACCCGCCACGCGGAACTCCTCCAGAACATACACGTCGGAGTTCATCTGCACGGTGGCGATTGCATTGCTTCCCGGTCGCACCTGCACCGGCACCCGCGCCTCGTCCAGCCCGGTGTAGGTCACGACCAGGGTCTGCTGGCCAGTGGGCACACTCCGCAACTGGAAGCGGCCGGCACGGTCGCTTAGCGTCGCGATCCCGGTGCCCTCGACCGAGACCAACGCTCCCTCCAGGTAACTTCCCGTTCCGGCATTCAGTACGCTGCCCGATACCATCCCGGCATTCTGGGCTTGCGCGCTCGATGCCGCGGCCGACATCAGGATCGGGGTGAAAATCGCCGCGATCATGGCATTGCGGATTCGGCAATGGCTCGCGGCTCGGTTAATCGATATCCAGGTGGAGCAGATCCATCCGGGCAGGCAGGTGCGTAGGCAATCTTGATTGTGCATGGGAATACGGGGTTGGGAAAGCGGGCACCTACGCTTTCGACCGCACCTTGGAAGGACACCTGTCCTAGTCAAGTCCCGATGGAGTTTTTCTCCGCTTCATTTCTCCACTTAACCTGCATCGATCACACCGCGGCAGCCGCAACCGACGGGGCGGCTCCGCACCCGCCCAGTCGTATCCCTGAAATGAATTCAGGAGCACCGCCGCCGAAGCTTATTCGCCCACCAGCGGCGCGGTCCGCTCGGGTCCGGCGAGCCCCGGGGGCAGTTCCATGATCCGGATGTTGCGGAAATGGATCTCGGCCCCCTCGGACTCCAGGCAGAGATAACCCTTGCGCACCGTGGCCTGGCTCACGCCGTTCACGAACTTGCCGTTGACGGCCAGCTTGATCACGCCGTCCACCGCCACGATGTCATAGGTGTTCCACTCGCCCCGGCCCTTGCAGCGGTTTTCGAGCGACATGCTCCGATTCCCGCGAGGATTGTCCGGTACGGTCGTCATGCCATTTGTGCCCCAGACCTCGCCGTGGACGTAGGCCAGCGGCCGCGGACTGCCGTCCGGCTGGCGATTGATGAAGGGATATTCGAGTTCCAGCATCTGCACCTCGCAGCCCTTGGGCAGCTGTTTGCCGGGAGCCGGCACGCCCTCGCTCCAGACGAACACCCCGGAATTGCCGCCCGGCTCCATGTGCCGCCACTCGATGTGCAGGATGAAATTCTCGTACTGCCGGTCGGTGCGCATGACCCCGATCGGCTGCCCCTTGCAGATCAGCAGCCCGTCCTTCACGGCCCAGGTTTCCTTCGAGGTGTTGACGTCGACCCAGCCGGTGAGATCCCGGCCGTTGAACAAATCACGGAACTGCGGAACATCGGCCGACCAGACCAAACCGACGGGAAGAAGCAGCGCGCAGACGGCAGTGCGAAGTGTGCGAATTTTCATGAGTGGAGGGACGCATGCTACATCCGCCCCTTCAGCATGCCATGATAATACATCGGCATCAGTCCGTGGACTTTCAACGTCCACCACATTCCCCGCTCGATCGCCGGATCGAGGAATGGGATCGTCGGCAGGAGCTTCTCGTCATAGCCGAATTCACACATCATCAGCTTGCCATATTCCGTGATGATGGGACACGCCGAGTAGCCATTGTAAATCACACCGGGTTCCCTCCCCTCCATCAGCGAGATCAGGTTGGCGGCCGCAACCGGAGCCTGCATCCGAATCGCCGCGCCCGTCTTGCTCGCCGGAATCCCGGCGACATCGCCGAGCGCGATGACATTCTGATATCGCGCGTGCACCAGCGTGCCCTTGTCGACAGGAACCCAGCCTCCGGCGAGACGCTGCTCGGTTGGCACCAGGGGGGAGTCACGCACGAAGTCCGGCGCGGCCATGGGCGGGACGAAATGCAGGAAATCATACTCCATGGTCACTGCCTCGAAGGTGTGGCCAGCCGGTAGCGGGGTGGAGGAAGCCTTCGGCAACCGGTGGAACACCGCCTTTCGCGCCACCGGATCGATCGAGGCCAGCCGGTGCAACGGCCGCAGCTCAATCGCACGCGCGGCATAAATGGCCTCGAGCCGGTCGCCGAAGGGCTTCGGCTTCATCAGGACCGTGTCGTTGTTGAAGTAGGTGCAGACAAACCGCTCGCGGACGCCGTTCCTGCGCAGGAGATCCTCCGTCAGCAGTGCGATTTTCTTGGGGGCGCCGCCGCACTTCATCTTCGTGTACGTATCCGTGAATACGAGCCGTCCCTCCTTCATCGCCGGCAGCTTCCGCATGGCTTCGCCACAGCGCTGCGCCCCCACGAAGTCGTAGATTGAGTGCGCGCCGCCGCTGCCGAGGCTGGCCGCCGTGATGCCTTCAACGAGGTTGAAATCGACCTGGCAGCCCGGCGCCACGACCAGGAAGTCATAGCCGACCGGCCCGTTTGCCGCGGTGATGACCCGGTTCCGATCCGGCTCGAGGGCCACGACACGGTCTTTCAACCATTTTACGCCAGTGGGCATCAGGGCGGCGGTCGGCCGCTCGATTTCCGACGGCTGGAAGATGCCGGCGGCGATCAACGTGTAGCCCGGCTGGTATCGATGCATCGATTCCGGCTCGATGATCGTGATGTCATCATGCCGCAGCCGGTCAGCGAGATGCGCCGCCATCGTGATCCCCGCGGCGCCGCCACCAATGATCACGATTTTTCCCCGCACGCTGCTTTCGGACCAGGTGTCGTGCGCCCGCTCAATCACGACCGCGCCTACCAGTCCGGCCGCACTCAGCTTGAGAAACGTGCGTCGAGAAAGCTTCATGGGAGAATCAGCCGTGTCACCGGCCATCGAATGGTTGGGCCTGATTCGAGCGGTTTCCGGCCCGAATTGGCCACGTTGAATCCAGTGACTCGCTTGCGAAGTGTTCCGCATTTCTTGTTCCGCCCGGATTCGCTGCAGCATCGTTGACGCCACCCGCAAGGAACCTTCCACTCGGTGCGAACCTCGGCCACCTGCTCATGACCCCGACTCCTCCCGTCCCCGGCAGACTCACCCGGCGCATGGCGCTGAAACGCGGCCTAGCCGGCATCCTCGCCTACGGCATCGCGCCCCATTTCTTTCCCGCGCGGCTCTTTGGCCGCACGGCACCGAGCAACCGGCTCACGATCGGCATGATCGGCAATGGACTGATCTGCAACGAGCATGTCGGCTCCCTCACCGGCCGGGACGACTGCCGGATCGTGGCGCTCTGCGATGTCTGGCGGAGCCAGGCGGAGAAGATGCGCGAAAAGGTCGCCCGCGCGTACGGCGATGCCGGCGGTATCGACCTCCATTTCCGCCACGAGGAACTGCTGGCCCGCCACGACATCGATGCGGTGTTTGTCTGCACGCCCGATCACTGGCATGCCGCGATCGCCAACGACGCGATGAAGGCCGGCAAGGACGTCTATTGCCAGAAGCCGCTCACGCTCACCGTCCGCGAGGGCCGCGTCCTGGTGGAGACGGCCCGCCGGTACGGCCGCGTGCTCCAGACGGGCACGCAGCAGCGTTCCAACAAGTCGTTCCGCAAGGCGGCCGAACTCGTGCGCAACGGCGCCATCGGCGAGATCAAGCTCATCCGCACGCGGCTCGGCCATTTCCCCGCGGTCCCCGCCCTTCCGGCGGAACCGCTGCCACCCGATCTCGATTATGATCGCTGGCTGGGACCCACGCCCTGGCGGCCCTTCCATCCCGACCGGGTCAAGGGAGACTACGGCGGCGGCTGGCGCTGTTTCCTCGAATATGGCGGCCGCAAGAATGGCGACTGGGGCGCGCACCACTTCGACATCATCCAGTGGGCACTCGGCCAGGACGGCTCCGGAGCGGTGGAATATATCCCCAAGGGCTATGAAGGCGCTGAGTTCCAGACCCATGTCTACGCCGACGGCACCCGCGTCGTTCGCGACGACGGTGACCAACCGGCGATGATCGAATTTCAGGGAACGAAGGGGGCGGTCCGGGTGGGACGGGGCGACTTTCTCGAAACCGACCCGGTTGATCTCGCCCACCGGCCGCTGCCACCCGATGCCGTCCACCTGTATGCGAGCGATGACCACGAGGGCGACTTCCTGGAGTGCGTCCGCACCCGGCAGCGTCCGATCTGCGATGTCGAGGTCGGCCATCGCACGGCCACGGTCTGCCATCTGAGCGGCATCGCCGCCCAGCTGCGCCGGCCCATCCGCTGGGATCCGGTACGCGAGGAGATCCTGGACGATCCCATCGCCTCCAGCCTGCTCGATCGGCCACGTCGGACTCCCTACGCGCTATGAATGCCTTCTCCCACTTTCCGCTCCGCCGCTGGTTTTCCGGCGTGCTCCTGGGCGCAGCCGCCCTGATCGGCAGTCCCCTGGTCCGTGCCGCCAATGCGGCTGAACCGACATCTGATCTCGCGACCCTGGATTACTCCGGGAATCAGGCGGCCCTCGCCGCGCTGGACACCGAGTTGGCGGCAGCCCGGCAGGATCCAACAAAACTGGCGGCCCTGCAGCAGCGATTGATCGCCGTGGTGCGCGATGACGAAAGCACCTTCGCCGCCCGGCAGGCGGCATGCCAGCGGCTCGGGCTGCTGTTGCCCGCCGCGCCATCGGAAAGTCTCACCGCGGCACTCCGGGCCTTGCGACCCCTGCTCACGGACGATCGCGACGTCGACCTCGCGCGGCTCGCGCTTGAATCTGTTCCCGGGAGCGCGGTGGATGCCGTCATTCTGGAGGCATTGGAAAGAGCGGGCGGCCGCGCCCGGCTGGGGCTCGTGCAGATGCTTGGCCGCCGCCACAGCGAAAATGCCGTTCCGGCGCTGGCCGGACTCGCCCGCAGTCCGGATGACGAACTCGCGACCGCCGCAGTCTCGGCCCTGGGCGAGACCGGCGGTCCAGGCTCCGTCGAGGCCCTGGCACAGGTGCCGACGAAACATGCCGTTGCGATAACCCAGGCCAAGCTCCAGGCACTCCGCCGCGTGCCTCGTAGCGACGCCATTCCGATCCTGCGGGCAATCCAGGAGGACCGCGCGGTCGCGAAGCACCTTCGCGCTGCCGCATTCCGGATTTCGCTCGATGCCGAACCAGCCGCCGCCGGCGATCGGATCCTCGCGGTGCTCGACGGTGACGATTGGGACTTCAAGGCCGCCGCGCTCGAAGCGGTTTCCGGGCTGTCGGCCGATGCCATCGTGCCAAAGCTCGCGGCGAAACTCGCCGGTTGGGATCCCGCGACCCAGGTTGCAGTCCTCGCCAGCTTCACCCGGGCTGGACACGCGGCCGCCGTGCCAGCCACGGTCAATGCAGCCGCAAATGAGGACTCGGCGGTGCGCCAGGCGGCCATTGCCACCCTCGGCTTCCTCCCCGGCAACGCGGACATCGCGCGCCAGCTCGCGCTCATTGCGAGCCGGGCGGAAGGCGCGGAGGCGCGCGCAGCACGGGCAAGCCTCACGCGGCTGGATGGTCCCGATGTCAACCGGACGGTGCTTTCCGAGGCGGAACGGGGCGAGCCGGCGCTGCGGGTGGTTTATATCGAGCAACTCGCCTCGCGCGCAATCGGTGAAGCCGTGTCGCTGCTGCTCCGCTGCCGAAACGAGCCCGATGGAGAGGTCCGGATCGCTGCCGTCGATGCCTTGGGCGAACTCGGCTCGATGGCCGAGCAGCCCGCTTTGATCGCATGGGTGCAGGCAGCGTCGGCCGAGGAGGAACGGACCCGCGCGATCCGGGCATTGGCGAATTTGACGTTGCGGAATCCCGACTCCGAAGCCCGTGGGGCGGCGATCCATGCTGCGGTGGAGAAGGCTCCGCCCGAACTCGGCCGGCAGCTGCTGCCGGTGCTTTCGCGGCTCGGCGGACGCGCCAACGCCGGCTGTGCCGCCCGACTCGCCCTCAGGGAAGATTCCAGCCTCGCCGAACCTGCCGTCGACACGCTCGCCCGCTGGACCGACGGCAGTGCGCTCGATTCGCTCGCGACCGTCGCGGAAAAGGCGCCGGCACCCGATATCCGTCGTGCGGCACTGGACGGAGCACTTCGTTACCTGGAACGGAATCGCGAGCCGTGGAACCCGGATTCGACGAAGCTGATCGCGCGGCTGGCTGGTGCGGCCACCGAGCTCGAGTCCCAGGCCCGAATCCTGACCCTGCTGCGCCGCGCGAACGACCGCGCCGCCATACGCATCGCCAAATCCATCTCCTCCAACCCGTCCCTTGCCGAGGCGGGCCGGGAAGCCATCGACGTCATCGAGGCCAATCGTGCCGGCCCGCCGAACGCACGCGGCTCGGGCAACCAGCGCAACCTGAAGAACATCATGGATGGACGGACGGGCACGCGTTGGAGTGTCGCCGCCAATGGCGATGAATGGCTCGAAATCGATTTCCGCCGCCGCCGGCCGCTGCAGACGCTGATTCTCGATCAAACCGGGCGCGTGGCCGAATTTCCCGAGCGCTACGAGGTGTTCGTCACCGACGATCCCCGCGCGCCGGGAGCCGCCCGCGCCAGCGGCGCCGGCCAGCGGATGCGGACCACGATCGCGCTGCCCGCGGGAACTCGCGGCCGCTACGTGATCATCAGGAACACCGCGGACCGCAGCGATTCGTCCTGGAGCATCAGCGAGTTGTACGTCGATTGAGCCGCGCCCCTGGGTGCCGCGCACCTGTGCGGATATTTGCGGAGTGGCCGCATTTCTTGGCGGACGCCGTACAAAGGCTGGACCGCGTCCGTTTTTCGTCGGTATTACTTTCTGTCCGCTTGCCATCATTGCGCGCGGTTCCGTACGTTCCGCCCTTCATTTCCATTTATGAACCTGCCTCCGCTTTCGCGCCGTTCGTTTCTGAAATCGGCGACCCTGGCTTCAGCGGCCATTTCGTTCCCCAATTTGATGCGCAGCCAGCAAGGCGGGAGCCCGAATCAGAAACTCAACATCGCGCTGGTCGGCGTCGGCGGTCGCGGGCGGGCGGCCATCACCGGGCTCAAGGACGAGAACTTCGTCGCGTTCGCCGATGTCGACGAGGTTCGCGCGGCCGAGACCTTCACGGAATACCCCGGCGTGCCGCGGTTCAGCGATTACCGGCGGATGTTCGATCAGCTGGGCAACCAGATCGACGCGGTCACGGTCTCGACCCCCGATCACATGCACTATCCCATCGCCCTCGCGGCGCTGCAGATGGGCAAGCATGTGTTCGTGGAGAAGCCGATGACGCACACCATCTGGGAGGCCCGTGACCTCGCCCGGCTTGCCCGGGAAAAGAAGGTTGCGACCCAGATGGGCAACCAGGGCCATGCCAGCGACGGCGTCCGCTCGTTGAAGGAGTGGATCGATGCCGGCGTGCTCGGCGAGGTGCGCGAGGTGCAAAGCTGGACCAACCGGCCGCTCAGCCACTGGCCGCAGGGTTCGGTCAACGCCAAGGGGCCGGATCACTCGAAGTTCATCCCCGTCGTGCCGCCCACCCTCAATTGGGATGTCTGGCAGGGCGTCGCCCCCGAACGGGCCTACGACCCGAGCTTCCTGCCGTTCTTCTGGCGCGGCTTCTGGGATTACGGCACCGGCGCGCTGGGCGACATGGGCTGCCACCTGCTCGATGGCGTGCACTGGGCGCTGCAGCTGGACGCACCGTCGCACATCGAGGCGGTCAGCGCCTTCCACAACGAGCTCACCGGCCCGAGTTCGTCGATGATCACCTTCAAGTTCCCGGCCCGCGGCTCGCTCGCCCCGCTGACGCTGAAGTGGTTCGATGGCGGGCTGATTCCGCCCCCGCCGCCCGAATACGAGGGCAAGGCGCTCCCCGACAATGGCACGTTGATCATCGGCTCGAAGGCGACGGTGTTTGCCAGCCTCTATTACCGGAGCGTCCGGATCATTCCCGAAGTCAGGCGCCAGGAAATGGCCCCCAGCCTGCCGCCCAAGACAATCGCCCGGATCGAGGGCGGTGACCATTTCGCGGAATGGGTTCGCGCCTGCAAGGGCGGGCCCGCCGCCGGCTCCAATTTCGAAATTGCCTCGAAACTCACCGAGCTCTGCCTGCTCAGCAACGTGGCGGTCCGTGCCCGCCGTCCGCTGGAGTGGGATGCCGCGGGAATGCGCGTGACCAACCTGCCCGAGGCCAATGCGCTCCTCACCAAGACTTACCGGCCCGGATTCGGCGTCACCACCCCCGCCGTCGCCTCCGCCCGCTAATCGCCGCAATCCAAGCCCTGCCGCTTCAACCGAAATCCTCCGCCCCCTTTCCCTTCATGAGCGAATCCTCCACCGTTGCCTCGCGCGCCGCCAACTCCGGCGCCACCGTCACCACCGCCGCCCCCTTGGAATACACCGGGGCGTTCCTGCTGCTCCGGCTCTTCCTCGGGCTGCGCACCCTCCTCGCCGGCGTCGAGAAGTACGAGGCGAACAAGACGTATTCGTTCTCCAATTATTACGAGAACATGGACCGGATGGCGACCGGGATTGCCAACAACTCCTTCATTCCGATCTGGGGGGCGAAACTCTACGCGATGTCGCTCGGGTACGTCCTGACGATCCTCGGGCTCGCCCTGATCCTCGGCCTGAAGTCCCGGCTGACGCTGTTCGTCACCGGGCTGGTGTATGTGAGTCTCGGGTTCGGATTGATGGCCGTCCAGGAGGGCGAAGGCGTGGCCTGGATTGGCATGCAGGTGCTGATGTTCGTGGTCGCCTTGCTCCTGGTCCGCAACGAGCGGCTTGCGATCTGGCGCGACTGAACAACGTGAATCCAGGAGTGGCGCTGGCGCCGCACCCTGGGCCAGGCCGGTGAGAGCCGGCATCCTTCCAATCCTCTTTTTCGCACCGTCATGCCTGACAAAAAGTTTCCCACCCTGACCCGTCGCAGTTTCCTCAGCTCGAGCGCCAAGCTCGGCACGGTGATTGCGGCCGCTCCCTACATTTCACGTGCCGCCGAGCTGGGCGCCAAGGGCGATACGCTCAACATTGCCGTCATCGGCTGCGGCGAACAGGGCAGCATCCTGACCAAGGCCGCCCTCAATGTCCCCGGAATCCGGTTCGTCGCGGTGTGCGACATCTGGCCCTTCAAGCTCACGCCCGCCGAGCGGCTGCTGAAGAAGTACGAGCACGATCCGAAGCCGTTCGAGGATTACCAGGAGATGCTCGCCACTGTGAAGGAGATCGACGCGGTGCTCATCGCGACCCCGGACTTCAAGCATGCGGAGCACACCAATGCCGCGCTCCGCGCCGGCAAGCATGTCTATTGCGAGAAACTGATGTCCAACACGGTCGAGGGCGCCCGTTCGATGGTGCAGACGGCCAAGGAAACCGGAAAGCTGCTCCAAATCGGCCACCAGCGCCGGAGCAATCCCCGTTACATCCACGCCCGCGAGAAGATCGTCCGCGAAGCCCGGTTGCTCGGACGGATCACGAATGTCACCGGCGAGTGGCACCGGGCGGTGTCCGACGATCTCGGCTTCGTCCCGCGTTACGCGATCCCGGAGGAGAAGCTCAACAAGTACGGATTCGGGAACATGCACGAGTTCCGGAACTGGCGCTGGTTCAAGAAATACGCCGGCGGGCCCATCTCCGACCTGGGCGCCCACCAAATCGACATCTACAACTGGATGCTCGGGGCGAATCCGAGCGACGTCATTGCCGGCGGCGGCGTCGATTACTACACGACCCACGAGTGGCACGACAACGTGTTCGCGATCTTCTCCTATCCGACCAAGGACGGCGTCGTCCGCGCCGCCTACGATGTGCTCACCACCACGAGCGCCGGCGGCGGCTATCATGAATACTTCATGGGCGACGAGGGTGCCATGAAGATCTCCGAGAACCCGAAATTGACGCGTGTCTACCGCGAAGCCCGCGCACCGGACTGGGATCCGTTCGTGCAGGCCAAGCTGATCTCCCGTCCGGATACGGGCGAGGGCGCAATCGCCGGACTCAAGCCCTGGGAAAAGCCGCGGCCGAAACTGATGCAACCCAAGGTCTACGCCTCAGCCGGCACCGGACCGGCGGTCGTGGATGTCCGCGAGAGCAAGGCCCTCGATGCCTTCGAAATTCCCGTGGAGCTGGGCGACAAGACCATCCACCAGCCGCATTTGGAGAATTTCTTCGATGCGATCCGCCATGGCACGAAGCTGAACTGTCCCGGCGAGCAGGCCTTTGCCAGCGCCGTCACGGTGCTCAGTGTCAACCAGGCGGTCGCTGCCCAGAAGATGCTCAAGTTCTCCCCGGAGGATTTCATCGTCAACGGAGCCTGAGGTTCCAGGACGCCGGCAGATTGATTCTGAATCCTCTTCCCGCCGCGAACGTCTCATTAGTGTTGATGCGCTCGCATCCGCGGATTTAACCACACGTTTCCTTATCTCAATGACCCGCAAACTTCCACTCCTCCTGGCATCTCTCGCCATCACCGCGATCGCCTTTGCCGCGGATAAAGTGCCGTTGCAGCTTGAACTGCCACGCCCGCTCTTTGCGGGCACGCCGAAGCCGATCACCGGCATCTCCAACCTCGAGCCCGCCACCTCCGGCAAGCGCCCGGACTTCATGGTCCCGGCGGGAACGAAACTGCTCTCCGAGGGCGCCAAGGTCACCAGCAGCGATCCGCTGCCGGTCATCGGCGAACTGGAGTTCATCACCGACGGCGACAAGACCGGCACCGATGGCACCTACGTGGAACTCGGGCCCGACACCCAGTGGGTCCAGGTCGATCTCGGAGCCACCGCCAATGTCGCCGCCATCGTCGTGTGGCACTTCCACTCCCAGGCCCGGGTGTATCACGACGTCGTCGTGCAGATCTCCAACGATCCCCAGTTCAAGCAAGGCGTTGTCACCGTCTTCAACAATGACGACGACAACTCGTCCAAGCTCGGCAAGGGCAGCGATCCGTCATACATCGAGACCTTCAGCGGCCGGATCATCGACGGCAAGGGCACGAGCGGCCGCTATGTCCGGCTCTACAGCAATGGCAACACGTCGGACGAGCTGAATCATTACTGCGAAGTCGAGGTGTTCGGTTCGAAGTAACCCGCTGCGACTAACACTCCGCATTTCCGGCGCCGGTCACCTGACCGGCGCCTTTTTTTGCCCCAGGTGCTCGCTACTGGTATCGTTTGCCCCCGGTCACTCGACACCTGCCGGGCCGCTGCTATCGTTCGCCCATGAAGAAAATGCGTGCGATCGCCAAGCTGCGGCCAGGACCCGGGCTTGACATGACGGAGGTCCCTGTCCCTACCCCGGGAATCAACGATGTACTGATCCAGGTGAAGCGGACCAGCATTTGCGGCACGGACGTCCATATCTTCAACTGGGATGCCTGGGCGGCAAAGACCATCCACCCACCGATGGTCATCGGCCACGAATTCGTGGGAGTGATCGCCGAGGTCGGTTCCAATGTGCACGGATTCAAGCCCGGCGATCTCGTCGATGGCGAGGGCCACATCGTCTGCGGCCGGTGCCGCAACTGCCTCGCCGGCCGCCGCCATCTCTGCCAGAACACGATGGGCGTGGGCGTGAACCGCGACGGCGCCTTCGCCGAGTTTCTCTGCATCCCCGCAACCAACGCGGTGCTGGTCGATCCGGCGATTCCGCTCGATGTGCTCTCCTGCTTCGATCCGCTCGGCAACGCCGTCCACACGGCGCTGCAATACGACCTGGTGGGCGAGGACGTGCTCATCACCGGAGCGGGGCCGATCGGCTGCATGGCGGCGGCGATCGCCCGCAAGGCCGGAGCCCGCAACGTGGTCGTCACCGACATCAACCCGGACCGGCTTGCGCTTGCCCGCCGGCTGGGCGCGACCCGCGTGGTCGATATCTCGCGGCAGAGCCTGCCCGACATCCAGCGTGAACTCGGCATGAAGGAGGGATTCGATGTCGGTCTCGAAATGTCCGGCAGCCCCCGCGCGCTGGCCGACATGATCGACAACATGTTTCACGGGGGCCGAATCGCGCTGCTCGGCATCATGCCCGAGAAGGCGGCGATCGACTGGAACAAGGTCGTCTTCAACATGCTCACGATCCGCGGCGTTTACGGTCGTGAGATGTACGAGACCTGGTACAAGATGACGGCCCTGATCCAGAGCGGCCTGGACATTTCACCGGTCATCACCCACCGGATGCATTTCACGGAGTTCCAGGCCGCGTTCGAACTGATGAATTCGGGCAAGAGCGGAAAAATCGTGCTGAACTGGGATTGAGCCACGGATTACCCGATGAACCCCGCCTTTCAAGCCCACCTCGAGACGATCCTGCGGGAGATTGAAGCCGCCGGTCTTTCCAAACGGGAACGGATCCTGACCACGCCGCAGGGAACCAGGATTGGTGTGGCGTCGCATGCCCCCGGCCGCCCGGTCCTGAATTTTTGCGCCAACAATTATCTCGGGCTTTCCGGCCACCCGGAACTCGTCCGCGCCGCCCATGCCGCCCTCGATCGGTGGGGCTACGGGCTGTCCTCCGTCCGGTTCATCTGCGGCACCCAGGAGATTCACCGGGAACTCGAGGCGGCGCTCAGCGCCTTCCTCGGGCTGGATGACACCATCCTCTATTCGTCCTGCTTCGATGCCAACGGCGGCGTCTTCGAGACGCTGCTTTCCGCCGAGGACGCCGTGATCAGCGACGAGCTGAACCATGCCTCGATCATCGACGGCATCCGGCTGTGCAAGGCGCAGCGCTACCGCTACCGCAACTGCGATCTCTCGGACCTCGAGGCCCGGCTGCGCGAGGCGGACGCGAAGCACGCCCGGTTCAAGCTGATCGTGACCGATGGCGTCTTCTCGATGGATGGCTTCATCGCGCCGCTCCGCGGGATCTGCGATCTCGCGGAACAGTACGGCGCCCTGGTGATGGTCGACGACAGCCATGCGGTGGGATTCATGGGCGCGAAGGGCCGCGGGACCCACGAGCATTGCGGCGTGATGGGCCGGATCGATCTCATCAGCGGCACGCTCGGCAAGGCGCTGGGCGGCGCGAGCGGGGGCTACATCAGCGGCCGCCGGCCCATTGTCGACCTCCTGCGGCAGCGCTCCCGGCCGTACTTGTTCTCGAATACGCTGGCGCCCGCGATCACGGCGGCCTCGCTGGCGGCGCTGAAGCTGATCTCCGGCAGCACGGCGCTGCGGGATCGCCTCCAGGAGAACACGCAGTTCTTCCGGACGGGCCTCGAGCAGGCGGGACTGGCGCTCCGGCCCGGCAGCCATCCGATCGTTCCCGTGATGCTCGGCGACGCCGCGCTGGCCCAGCGGTTTGCCACCCGGATGCTCGAGAAGGGCGTCTATGTGATCGGCTTCTCCTACCCCGTCGTCCCGCAGGGCGCCGCCCGGATTCGGACCCAGGTCAGCGCCGCCCACACGCGGGAGGACCTGACCTTTGCCATCCACGCCTTTGCCGAGACGAACCGGGAACTCGCCGGCGGTGCTGCCGGCTGAAGTTGCCGGGCCTCCAATAGGGTACGCCGCCGGTCCCGATGGCGTTCAGCCGTCACGGCCCTGGAACGTGCGCATGTCAGAGCGCAATCCACACCTTTTCTTGCTTTGCGCCGGCACCCCCGGAATCCTCGGCCCATCCGAGCTGCCCGGGAAATATATCCGGGACGGCAGGATGAACTCAACAAAACCATCAAGGAGAAGCGATGATTCGTTTGATCCACTTCGGACTTGGCCCCATTGGCATCGGCGTGGCGAAGTTGATCGCCCAGCGCGGCGACATGCAGATTGTCGGCGCGATCGACATTGACCCGGTTAAGATCGGCAAGGATCTGGGCGAACTGCTCGGCAATGGCCGGAAACTGGGCGTCAACGTCACGGGGAATCCCGCGGACGTCCTGGACCGCAGCAAGGCCGACATCGTGGTGCTCACGACGGCCTCCTCGCTCAAGAAGATCAAAGGACAGATCGAGCAGATCGTCAAAGCCGGGCTGCCCATCGTCTCGACCTGCGAGGAGCTGTCGTACCCGAAAGCTCATAACGCCGATTTGGTCGCGGAGCTGGATGCGCTCGCCAAGGAACACGGCGTCGCAGTGTATGGCACCGGCGTCAACCCCGGATTCACGATGGATGCACTGCCGCTGATGCTCACGGCCCCCTGCGCCGAGGTGAAGAAAATCCATGTGATGCGGATGCAGGACGCCAGCGTCCGCCGGCTCCCCTTCCAGCAGAAAATCGGCGCCGGCATCACGCGCGAGGAATTCCAAAAGCGCGTCGACTCCGGCTCTGTGCGGCATGTCGGGTTGCGCGAGTCCGTGACGATGATCGCTGACTCCCTTGGCTGGAAGCTCAGCGATTATCGCGAATCAATCGAACCGGTGATCGCCGATACGGACGTCACCACGCCATTCCTGACCGCCAAGGCGGGATCGGTGGCCGGCCTGAATCAGGCGGGGCGTGGCTTCGTCAACGGCGAGGAGCGAATCACGTTGGAACTGGTGGCCTATGTGGGAGCACCCAAGTCGCATGACACGGTGACAATCGATGGCACTCCAAGCATCACCTCGACCATCGTGGGCGGACTCCACGGCGACGTCGCGACCGCCGCGGCTACGGTCAACTCGATCCCGCGGGTCATTGCCGCGCCCGCCGGGCTGTTGACGCCGAACAACATCCCGATTCCCCATTGGCGAAAAGCCTAGCCCGACTTTCACGAGACGGGTGAAAGATGCCGGCTGAGCCCATGACAAGGGAATATTATCAGGCGGCAATTGTCGGCTTGGGAATGATCGGGGGTGCCGACCCGGTCTCGGCGGATGCGCTGGGACAAAGGGTCGAGAACATGGACGGCACCCATGCCGGTGCCTATCTGAAAAATCCGCGCATCAAGCTTGTCGCCGGGTCCTCAAGGGACGCGGGACGTCGGCAGCGTTTTGAAGCACGAACCGGAGTCAGGACATACCTCGATTGGCGGGAGATGATCGAACGAGAGTCGATCGATATCGTCAGCGTCGCCTCATACTCACCCGTTCATTCCGAGATTACCACCGCGTGTGCCAGTCGCGGCATCCCCGTCATCTACTGCGAAAAGCCGCTGGCCACCCGGCTGGGCGACGCCGAACAGATGCTCGAGGCATGCCGCCGGCACAATACGCTCCTCGTCGTCAATCATCAGCGGCGTTTCGATCTGAACCATCGGCGGCTGAGCACGTTTCTTTCCGAAGGCCAACTTGGCGATCTAATCACGGCTCATGTGCAGTGGGGCACCGGCCGGCTGGGCAACGTCGGCACTCATCTGCTCGATGCCCTTTCGATGATTACCGGGCGTCGCTTCGAAGCGGTATCCGGAACCCTCGATCGCGCGGGCAGGCCCGATTGCCGGGGTCCGGATTTCCGGGATCCGGGCGGATGGGGCGTCCTCCGCATGGAACGCGGGCTCATGGCCACCGTCAACGCGGCCGACTTCGCCAAAGGGAAGCCATTTCACACCCAGGTCGTGGGCACCAAGGGCCGTGCGACCATGACTGACCGGAGCGTGACCATCGAGGACAGCACCGGGCGGGTCGAGCATTGGCCGGCCGAGTCCGGTGGAATCTCGAGCATGGACCGTGCGGTGACGGAAATCGTCGGTCATCTGGACCAATGCAGCCCATTCCCCTGCGCTCCCGAGGACGCCGTGCACATCCTAGAAGCCATCGTGGGATTTCATGCATCGCATCGTCGGAATTCCGCTTGGATCGACCTGCCCTTGTCCGGCCCCGACCGCGAGATCGAAGTCCTGAGCGGTTAGCCTGCAGCATGTCGGACCAACGGCTGCTCGTTCCGGGGGCATCGGATTTACTTCCACGCCTCGCGGAGGAAGCGCAGGTAATTTCCGTGCATGATCCCTTCGATGTCCGCCGCTGAAAAACCCCGGGCGGCGAACAGCTCGCGATAGCGGGGCAGATCCCCAATCGTATCCAGATCCTCCGGGCTCTGTTCGCGGCCAAACTCTCCGTCGAGATCCGTCCCGATCCCGCAATGCCGGGCGTTGCCCGCCAGCTGGCAGATGTGATCCACATGATCGACCAGGTGCTCCATCCGCACGCCGGCGGATTGCGGCGTACTCTCGCCGAGGATCCAGCCGGGCCGCATCATCCAGGCATCGAGCACGCCGCCGATGACGGCACCGCGCGCGATCAACGCGCGAATCTGCTCATCCGTGAACTGCCGGTTGTGCGGCACGAGCGCCCGGCAGTTTGAGTGGCTCGCCCACACCGGCCCCTCAAAATGATCCAGCGCCTCCCAGAAGCTGTCGTCGCACAGATGCGTGGCATCCAGGATGATTCCCAGCCGGTCCATCTCGGCCAGCAACTCGCGTCCGCGGGTGCCGATTCCGCCGCTCGCGTTCGTGCCCTGGGCATAGGTGCCCGGTCCGTAGTGCGCCGGACCCACTGCGCGCAGCCCCTGCACATGGGCGCGTTCGAGATGACGCAGCGTCAGGATCGAATCCGCGCCCTCCAGGCTGAGGATGTATCCGATCGGTGCCGACGCCGGCGGATTGCCGGTCCAGAGCTCCACGTGTCGCTCCAGCCCGGCCAGCCCGGTGATAGGCACCATCTCGCCGGCCTCCTCCATCGCCCGGTACCAGGCCAGCTGGCCCTGCGTCTGCGCCCAGGCCTGCGCGGGCGACTTCCAACCCGGCAGCGGGTTGCCCGGCTTCACGAACCGCGCGATCTGCGTCGCGACACAGATTCCGATCTTCGCCCGGCGCATCTCGGGCAGGCACACCGTGCCCTGACCGCGGCCCTGCTTGTCCGCAAGCCCCTTTTCGCGGGCGCGAATTTCGCCGATCGGTCGCGTGAGGTCCCGGTTATACTCCAGCGCATTGAGACTGAGATCCAGATGAGCGTCGAAAATCAGCATGGGAAGGTCACACGGTCAGGACGCGATCGCGCGCGACGACCCGCCACCGCTCCGTCACTCGGCCCGCCCGCACGACGGCGACCGATGCATGCAGCGCCATCGTCGGGCAGATATGCCACGGCACTCCATGGAGCACGTCCCCCACCGCAAACTTTGCCGCGTCCGCGCATTCAACGACCAGGTGCTCCTCGCTGTGGATCACAGCCTTTGCGTCGGGCAGTTCCAGGAATTGGATCCGCGGATGAGGCATCTCGGAGGCCACCGCCTTGTGGCCGAGGTCGACGCACAGCCGGTTGGTGCCGGGTTTGCTGATAATCCGCGTCAGCAGCAGGGCTGCCGGCAAAAACTCCAGATCGGGCAGCTTGGCGGTGGAGGATCCGTCCCAAAGCACGCAGGTCCCTGGGCTGCATTCCCCGTCCGGAGTGCGCGCGTGAAGGGGGAAGGTTGGCGTGCCCCCGGCCACGAGTCTGGGGACCGGCAGTCCAAGCGTGCGCAGTTCCGCCCGGAGCGCAAAGACCGGCGCCATCCCTGCCGACACCCGGGCACTCCGCACGCCTAGATCCGTATCATGGATGTGCCCGTCGTAAGCGTGCAACCCGCCCGGCTTCACTCCCGACAATTCCGCGAGCAACCGGTAAAGCGCCACCGCCGCCGGACCCGGAGCGATCCCCGTCCGCTGCATGCCACAGTCGAGATCCACCAACAACGCGATCGCACGTCCACGACGGTGCATCTCCGTGGCGATCCTCCGGGCGGAGTCGGGATTGTCCACCACGGCCGCAAATTCCGTCGCGGGAAACGCCTCCGCGAGTTCCGCCAGCCGCCGCACGTTCGGACCCACGGGCTGGTAGGCCAGCAGGACCTGCGGCGCGCCACATCCGGCGACCATTTCCGCCTCTGCGATCGTCGCACACTTGAACCGGGAGATCCCAAGAGCACGCTGCAGCCGCACGATCTCCGGCAGCTTGTGCGTTTTCACATGCGGACAGAGCCGGTCGACTCCCCCCGCGATCGCGATCATCCGCCGCAGGTTCGCCTCGACCCGGTCGAAATACACGAGCACCGCCGGCGAGGCGACCTCGTCCACGTTCTCCACCTGATACCAGGGAGCGTCATTCGATTTCATCCTGGCTTCAGCGCTCATGGGAAAATTGCCCGTAGGTCCTTCCGCGATCCCAATCCCTCGACACAGCGGACACAGCGATCGGGCCGGAGGACACAGAGAGTCCTGAGCCGCTCGAGCCTGATTTCCTCCTCGGTGGCCTCCGATTGATCTCTGTGTGCTCTGTGACCATGGCTTGAATGGCTCGAACGGTTGCGGCTGTGGCTCAATTCCGCCATCTGGCTTCAGGCGGGGACGGGATTGCGCCGTCCGAACTCCTCGCGCAGCGTGATCAGCAGCGTGCTGCCGAGCACCAGGATTCCGCCAATCACGCCCATGGGCGTGAAACGCTCGCCCAGCCAGATGACGGCGATCGGCACGCCAAAGGCGGAGATGAGGTAGTTCGAAAGCGCGGCCTGGATCGCATGCAGCACCTTCAGCGCCTTGAGGAACAGTACCATGGAGAGAAAATTGTGGAAGAAGGCCAGCAGTCCGAGCCCAATCCATGTCTGGGTCGTGAATTGCGGCAGCCGCGAGAACAAATCCCGCTCCTGCACCACCACGAAGGGAAACATCAGCACCAGCATCCCGACATAGGTATAGAACAGCATCCGCAGCGGCGAATGCCGCTCCAGCGCCTTCTTCCCATAGGAATTGTAGAATGCGCTTCCCAGGTTGCCCAACAGGATGAGGAAATTGCCGAAGAAATTGGCGCGGTTGAATTCCAGCCCCGCCAAATCCCGCCCCGCGCACATCGCCACCCCCACGATCGCCAGCCCGAAGCTCACCCAGCGGAGCCGCGTCATCCGCTCGCCCAGGAACAAAAACGCCATCACCGCCGTGCAGACCGGCAGCGTCAGCGAGATCAGCGCGGCATTGCTCGCCAGCGTCCAGCGCGTGCCCCACGTCAGCAGCATCTGGCCGGGAAAGACTCCGAGCACAATCAGGGCCGCATACAGCCGGAAATTCGACGCCTTGGAATGGGTTTGCGTCGCCGGCTCAACCCGCTCCGCCCGGACGAGCGGGTAAAGCAGCACCGTGGCAATGAACATCGGTCCCCAGACGGTGAACATCGGCCCCACCTGATCCTCCACCAGCTTGATGCAGGTAAACTGGAGCGCCCACATCAGGTTGCAGGCAAACAGCAACAGCCATGATTTCATCGGTTCAGGGGTCGGGGTTTCGTCGTGGGCGGAACCGGGGCCGGAAGACGTTCAGCCTGCCGCCGGCAGGACCTCCTGCCAGGCCTCGTCGATCGCCCGCAGCGTGAGGTCGACATCCTCCGCCGTGTGCGCGACCGAAAGCGACCATTGCTTCGTCGCCAGCGGAAAGCAGAAAATGCCGCGCTGAATCGCCGCCTGCCGCATCGCCTCGTCCCGCGCGAAATCGTGATGCTGCGCAAGGTCATGCCAGTCGACCGGGAGGTGATCCATGTAATAGACGCAGAAGGCGGAACCTTGGCGGGCCACGACCGCCTTGAGCTGGCGGCGACGAATGATGTCCTCGAGCCCTTGCTGCATCCGCGCGCCCAGCGCCTCGACATGGCGGTAGGCCGCGCCGTCCTCCTGCAACAACCGCTCGATCGTGGCGATGGCCGCAGCCACCGGCACCGGGTGCCCGTTGTACGTGCCCGCCGCGAGCACGCGCTTCGCCGGATCGGCATGTACGAACCAGTCCAGGTAGTCGCGCCGTCCACCAATAATCGCGATCGGGAAGCCGTTCGCCACCGCCTTGCCGTAGACGACGAGATCGGGCCGCACGCCGCTGACCGCCGCATACCCGCCCAGCGCATGGCGGAACCCCGTCTTCACCTCGTCGAAGATCAGCACGAACCCGAACTCGTCCGCCAGCCGGCGCAGCCCCGCGAGGTAGCCGGGCTGCGGCTTCACGACGCCGATGTTCTGGAGGATCGGCTCGGTGATGAGCGCGGCCACCGGCTGCCGCTCGCACACCCAACGGACCGAATCGAGATCATTGAAGTTGATCGGATGCACCAGCGCCTGGTGCGCCGCCGGAATCCCGGCGCTGATCGGCAGGAATGGATATTCGCCGGGCGAGCGCCGCGGCCCGAGCCGATCCAGCGGCGTCATGAGGTTGCACGCCACATCATTGTGCCAGCCGTTGTAGCCCCCCTGCATCACGATCACGTGGTCGCGGCCGGTGACCGCGCGGGCCAGCCGGATCGCCTGGCACGTCGCCTCGCTCCCTGTATTCAGAATCTGGAGCGACTCGACCCAGGGGATCCGGGTGCAGATCAATTCGGCCAGCCGCCCCTCCATCACGGTGCTGCCGGCACCGAAGAGGCTGTCCCCGCCCTGCAGCGTGCGGATGACGGCGTCGCGAACGTGGGGGTCGTTGTGCCCGAGGAAATGCGGCGAGAAGGCCGCATGGTAATCGAGGTACCGGCGGCCCTCTGCGTCATGGATGTACGCGCCGTCGCCCCGGACGAAGGTGACCTCCGGCCGGATCGCGCGATTGATGGAATTGACGCCGCCCGGGATGTACCGGCGGCTCTGCGCCAGGACGGCGGCTGATTTCGGGAAGGACTGGCTCATCGGGTCGCTGCGTAACTGAGGTTGGAGGAGGCTCTGCCACCGGCCGGCGTGCCCCATCGGGCGACACGCGCCGGCTCGCGCTTACCGGGATTTCCCCTTCGCTGCCGGCCGCCGCTTCCGAACCGGCGTCCGCCGCCGTTCCGGCCGCCGGGCGATGCAGTCGATCTCGACCTTGATGCCCTGCAGCCCCGATTCGACCGTTGTGCGGGCCGGGAAGACGCCGGTGAAAAACTCGGCATAGGCACGGTTGAACCCATCGAAGTCCTTGATGCTGGCAAGATGGCAGCCACAGCGCACGACGTCGGCAAAGGTGCAGCCCGCCTCCTCCAGGATTCGGCCGATATGCCGCATCGTGAGTCGGGTCTCCTCTTCAATCGTGCCCACGCACACCGTGCCCGTTTTCAAATCCAGGGGCCCCTGGCCGCTGACAAAAACCCAGCCGTCGATTTCAACGGCGGCGGAATAGGCGCCGGTCGAGGCGCGTTTGTCGGGATGCTTGATCTCGGTCTTCATCAGGAAAGCCTCCGTGGCCGCGGACGCGAACGCACGCTCGGTGCGGCGCTGGCCGTGAGCGCGGCCGCAGGCGCCTGCACCTCCGCGACGGGCCGCGCACCCACCGGGTTGCCGGTCGGGCGCGGCCGCCCGCGCGTCGCGCCCCGCTCGGCATACTTGTCCGCCAGCTTCCGGATGTCATAGGTGAACTCCACCCATTTTTTCTCCCACTGGGCGGCGCTGCGCTTGGTATAGGGGTAGAAGCCACGCGCGTTCGAAATGCCCTTCGCCCCGCTGCCCACCATCGACCGCATGAGCGCAGGGATCTGCTTTCCCGTGGAAAGTTCCGGGAGCAGTTCCTCCATCACCAGCGCGTAGGCCGGAATGCCAGTCAGGTCCATCCAGCGGAACGGCCCGGCGAGCAGCGACCACCAGCCGATGTCATTGCGGAACGAGCGATCCACCGTCTCGATGTCGGCAATCCCGGCTTCCACCAGGTGAAACGCCTCGCGAATCATCGCATACATCATCCGGTTGGAGAGGAAACCGCGGATGTCCTCGTTCAGCACCGTGGGCTCCTTGCCGCAAATCCGCGCCAGCCGCTGGGTGCGCTGCATCGTGCGGCGCGAAGTCCGGCGGCCGGGAATGATCTCGAGGTAGCGCAGGATGTGCGCCGGTTCACCCCAGTGCATGCCCACCAGCCGATCCGGCTGCTCCAGCCCCGCCTGCAACACCGAGATCGGGATGCTCGACGTGTTCGAGGCGATCACGGCATCCGCCGGCACAATCTGCTCCAGATCCTCGAAGATCGTCCGCTTCAGCGTGAAATCCTCCTTCACCGACTCGATCAGGAAACGGCACTCCCCGAGTTCCGCGAGCGATGCCACCAGCCGGTAGCGATCCCGCCAGCCCCGCGCCCGCGCCGCCGGGACGATTCCCCGCTTCACGAGTTCCTTCAACGCATGCTCGACATGCGCCAGGCTCTCGCGGCGCGTCCGCTCCGATCGGCTGTAACCCACCACGCTCACGCCCTGCGCCAGCAGGCAGGCGGCGATGCCACGGCCCAGGAGACCCAGGCCAATCAGCCCGACAGGATATTTCAGGACGGTGGACGTGCGTGCCATGATGAGATGGGTTGAAGAATGAACGGTCCGGCCGGCGCCTCAGCCGGCCTGGCCTTCCTCGGCCACGGGATTCTGCAGGGTGCCGATGCCCTCGATCTCGATCGCGACGCTGTCACCCGGCCGCAGCCAGCGCGGCTGGGGTTTCGCCGCCATGCCGACCCCCTGGGGCGTCCCCGTGAGGATGACCGTGCCCGGCAGCAGCGTCGTGCTGGCGCTCAGGAACTCGATCAGCGTCGGCACGTTGAAGATCATGTCGTTGGTGTTCCAGTCCTGGACCGCTTCCCCGTTGAGCAGCGTGCGGATTTTCAGCGTATTCGGATTCGGAATATCGTCGGGCGTCACCAGGCAGGGCCCGAGCGGCGCAAACGTGTCGAAGAATTTGCCGCGGCACCACTGCCCGCCGCCACGCCGCAGCTGCCAGTCGCGCGCCGACACGTCGTTCGCACAGGTGTAGCCCAGCACATAATCGAGGGCCTTTTCCCGCGACACATTCTTCGCCACCCGCCCGATCACCACGGCCAGCTCGCATTCATAGTCGACCTCGTCGCTGCGCAGCGTCCGCGGCAACAGGATCGGATCGCCGGGATTCTGCAGCGTGTTCAGCCCCTTCACAAACAGCACCGGCAGCTCCGGGATGGGAAACCCGGACTCCTTCGCATGCTGGCGGTAGTTCAGACCCACGCCCAAAATCTGGGAGGGCACGAGCGGTGCGAGGAGCTTGCCAATCCGCGCGGATTGGCCGGTCGGCTTCAGCCCGGCCAAGAGATCTCCGTCGAGAATCTCGGCCGTCTGCGGGTCTAGCTGGCGTCCGTGGCGGATCGTGCCGTGCTGGTCGGCGAATCGTAGGATCTTCATCGATTACAGCTTGGGAGATAAGGAAGCCGGTTGGAAAGCGTACAGTTTGGACACCGCCACGGATCTGGGCTGCCGAGGCGGATGGCGGCGTCCGAATCCGCGAGCTTTCCCGCCCGTTCGCCGCCATCCTCCAAGCGTACCCAAGACCGCAGGAATCGTCTGTAGCGACGACGGAATCACACCACACAGATGCGGAAAACAGTCGTGGTCACCCGACGGCAAGCCCGCATGTTCCACGCTTGGGCCATCATTTTCCATCGTGGGGGAAGACGCTCGCATCCCGGAGAACCTATCCTTCAACGTTCTCCCCAGCCGGTTCCAGCCGGCAGCAATCCACCAATCATGAGCAATCAGAAGATCTACTGTGTGCGCACCAAGGCCCCGGGCCCGGCGGGACGGCTGCCGCTGACTCCCGAAATGCTGCGCGACGGCCCGAGCGGTGATGTCTTCGGACTCACGCAAAACGCGGGCATGGGCTGGTCACCCGCCGAGTTGTGGCGGAAGCAGTTCCTGATCCTCAGCACTCAGGGCGGGATGCGTGCCCCCGATGGCTCGCCGATCGCGCTGGGCTACCACACCGGCCATTGGGAAATCGGGCTGCTCGTCGCCGAGGCGGCCCGCGAACTTCGCGCCCAGGGTGTGATTCCGTTCGCCGCCTATTGCTCCGACCCCTGTGACGGTCGAACCCAGGGCACTCCGGGGATGTATGACAGCCTGCCCTACCGCAACGATGCCGCCCTCGTCTTCGGACGACTCATCCGCTCCCTGCCCACCCGGCGGGGTGTCCTCGGCGTGGCGACCTGCGACAAGGGACTTCCGGCAATGATGATGGCGCTAGCCGCCGCCCGCGATCTCCCTGCGGTGCTCGTCCCCGGCGGCGTCACTCTCCCGCCGGAGCACGGCGAGGATGCGGGCAAGGTCCAGTCGCTCGGCGCCCGGTTTGCCCACGGGCTGATCTCGCTGGAGGATGCCGCGGAAATGGGCTGTCGCGCCTGCGGGACGCCCGGCGGCGGCTGCCAGTTCCTCGGCACGGCGGCGACCTCGCAGGTGGTGGCCGAGGCGCTCGGGCTGGCCGTCTCCCACTCGGCCCTCGCACCATCGGGCGAACAGGTGTGGCTGGACCTCGCCAGCCGATCCGCCGGGGCACTGGTGCAACTGGAAAAACGCGGGCTGCGCGGTCGGGACCTCCTGACCGACGCGAGCATTCGCAACGCGATGGTGGTCCACGCCGCCTTTGGCGGGTCGACGAACCTGCTCCTTCACATTCCTGCGATTGCGCACGCCGCCGGGCTCCGCCGTCCGACGGTCGACGATTGGATCGAGATCAACCGCCGGGTTTCGCGACTCGTCGATGTTCTTCCCAACGGCCCCCGCAACCATCCCACCGTGCAGGTGTTCCTCGCCGGTGGCGTGCCCGAGGTGATGCTGCACCTGCGCGAACTCGGATTGATCGAAACCGCGGCCCTGACCGTTTCGGGCCGCACGGTGGGCGAGGAACTCGATGCCTGGTCCGGCAGCGAGCGGCGCGAGCGTTTCCGCTCCATCCTGCGCGAGCAGGACGGCGTCGATCCCGACCAGGTGATCTTCTCGCCTGTGCGGGCGCGCGCGGCCGGGCTCGCCTCCACCGTGGTCTTCCCCCGCGGGAATCTCGCGCCCGACGGCTCCGTAATCAAGGCAACCGCCCTGGATCCGAGCGTGGTCGGTGCCGACAATGTTTTTCGCCACGAGGGCCCCGCGCGGGTCTTCACGCGCGAGACGGATGCGATTCGGGCCATCAAGGACGGCACCATCCGGGCGGGCGATGTGCTGGTGCTGGCCGGCCGCGGACCGCTCGGCAGCGGGATGGAGGAGACCTACCAGCTCACCGCCGCATTGCGCCACCTGCCCTTTGGCAAGCAGGTCGCGCTGCTGACGGATGCTCGCTTCTCCGGTGTATCCACCGGGGCCTGCATTGGCCACATCGCGCCCGAGGCGCTCGCCGGCGGCCCGCTGGGCAAACTGCGTGACGGCGATCGCATTCGCGTCGTCGTGGATCGCGGGCAGCTCTTCGGCGAGGTGAACTTCGTCGGCACTCTCGAGGAGCCGCTGGAGCCCGCCGCCGCCGCAGCCGTTCTGGCGCAGCGCCAACCGCATCCCGCGCTGGCTCCCGATCCGGCGCTGCCCGCGGAGACACGCCTCTGGGCCGCGCTCCAGAATGCAGGCGGCGGCCCGTGGGGCGGATGCGTCTACGATCCGGAGCGGATCATCGCGCTGCTCGATGCCAGCCGGGCTGCGACCACCAGCGGGGCATCCGAAGCGCCCGCGGCCTACGGGGCGACGCCTGTCTGAGCCGGAGTATACATAGCATTGGTGCGTGCGGCGGCCGGGGGGTAGCGCCGGTTTTCAACCGGCGAAACGCGTTCCAATTCACCGGGAATGATCAAATCGTCGCCAACATGAACGATCCGACCCAGGATCGGCATGATCGTTGATCCCGATCGCTTACCGCTCGTAATTGCACCTATGCGCCTGCTCTGCTGCCTGCTGGTTTTTCTTCCCATGCTCAACGCCAGTCCCGCCGCCCAACTCCAGCCATCGCCGGTCGCCGCCGTCGTCCAGCGGCAGCTCGATGCCTACAACGCCCAGGACATCGAGGCGTTCGTGGCCTGCTACGCCGCCGATGTGATCATCGTCCGCGAGGAGGATGGCTCGACCCAGGTCGGCCGCGAGGGGATGCGCGAACGCTACGCGGCGATGTTCAAGCGCTACCCTGCGAATCGTGCAACCAGCCTACAGCGGATCATCGTGGGTGATTTTGCCGTGGATGAGGAGCGGATCGATGGCCGCAACGGCGGACCATTCCGGACCATCGCCGTCTACAAGGTGAAGGACGGACTGATCACCCACGTGAGATTCATGGGACGCGAACCGATCCGATAGGAAACATGGCATGCCTCTGCTCGAACGAAACATGAGGCATGGCGGGCGCCGGAAATGGACGACACGGAGCCGGTTCGACGAGTTGAAAATCCTGAGCCCGCCGAAGGGCTCACGGTCCCGAGCCTGCCGAGGGAGTCGTCCCTCCATGATGGGGATCAGCATTCCTGGGATCCGACTTGGATTCATGGAGGGCCGGGCTCCGCCCCGGCCGTAATCCCTGCGAGCCGTCGATGCTCGCTACCGGGCGCGCGTTCAATCCACCGGTTCGAGCCACACGTTCCGAAACTCGATTGGGTGGCCTTCCATCTGCAGGGCAATCGAGCCGGCGCGCGCGGGCAGCTGCTCCACCCGGTTCTGCTTCACGCCATTTACGAACACCTCGATGGTGTCGGCCCGCACGTGGATGTCGTAGGCGTTCCATTCCCCAAACGGCCGCTCCGATGGTTCGGCAATCCGCGGTGCCCGCTTCCGGTTGTTGAGCAGCGGCGCACCGGGAATGTCGAAACCCATGCCGACCACCTGCCCGGCGTTGCCCGCACGCAGTTGGGCCTCGAAGCACTGGGGCCAGATCGCATCTGCCGGCTGCACATGCAGCAGGACGCCGCTGTTGCTGTTCGCCGCGGCCGTCCCGGGCCAGCGCCACTCGACATGCAGATGATAGTTCGAGAACGACCGCTCCGTCCTGAGATAACCGTTCGCCTTCGTGTCGAAACGCAGCACCCCATCCTGCGCACTCCAGGTTGATTTCGCGGCGATCGAGCCATCGCCAATGAAAAGCCTCCATCCCTCCAGATCCCGGCCGTTCCACAGCGCCAGCCGTTCGCGTACCGGCGAGGCGGCAGGCGCCGCCTGCGCCTCGATCCCGAAGAGGATTGATACCGCCAGCACCGCGAGACCGGAAACCATCGATGCGATCAGTGTTGCAATGCCAGCCACCCGTGCACGTGCACGAACCTGAGGTGTTTTCACGAGCACCGGTCTGCCAGCGGACGCGCCGGTCCGCAATCGCGACTTTCGGTGAATCGGTGGTCGATGAAGCGCCGCCGGCCTCACCGTCTCACCGCCTCACGGTTTCACGGCCTCACAGTTTTTACCGTCTCACCGATTGACCGTGCAAGTAGCGCCGCGTCTCCGCCACTCGCGGTTGCCCACGGCTCAATCCCATCCAGCTCAGCCAACAACTTCAGCACCGTTCTCGATCAGCAGCTGCCGCAGAATCGATCGGTGACAGCGGTCTTCCCGCTCACAATAGCAGCCCACGGAAAAATTCGTGGCCTGGGACAGCACTGCCAGCAGCGCCAGGTCGTGCTTCGCCGCCGGCGCGGCCATCTCAGCCTTGTATTTCCTCGCAAACTTCGACCAATCCGCCGGTGACTCCGCCGCGAGCCCAATCTTCATGGTCTCGATGCTAGGCGCAAGGTTCGGAAACCAGACATCGTACCAGTCGTCGCTGGCAAACCTGGACTTCGGCACCCCGCGGGGTGGTCGACGGACCGTTCCAATCCGGATGCCCTCCCCACGCCGGCGCGGCGTCCCGAGTCGAACGATGGAAACACTCATGCCGGCCAGCGTGCCCGCCCCAGGGCAATCCGCAAGAACTCTGCCGCGCCGTTCAACCGCGAATGGACGCCAAGGGATGCCAGTCCGGCCGGCGGAGAACCGCGAATAGACGCCAAGGGACGCGAATGGCCAGGAGGTGATTTGCGGCGCATGTCCGGCTCCCCTTCGCGTGAATTGGCGTCCATTGGCGGTTGCATGGATTGGCGGGGAGAGGAACCGCAAATGAAGGGCAAACTGACGATCCACTCTGAATTCGCGTCCATTCGCGGTTGCTCCATGGCGCCAGCGGAAAAGGTCTCTCCCCCAACGGAAGCAATGGCCTTTGCCCGTTGATTCAGCTGCCCGGCCGTTGCATATGCGCGGAATGGAACGCCCCCGTTTTTCCGCGTGGTCCTTCACCGGCCTGATCTCCCTGGCCATCGCCGCAAGTCATGCCACCGCGGCGCCGGCGGCAGCGGATCCTGCGCTCCCTGATTTTCGCGGCTTTGCATGGCAAATCGATCCGCAGCCGGTTCTCACCCGGGGCGGCGCCGACTCGCTGGATCGCGGCGTCGTCGGTGATCCCTGCATTGTCTGGGACGACACCGTCAACACGTGGCGGATGTTCTACTTCGCTTCCGGCGTTCACCCGGAAACCGGCGCCCGTGGACCGCGCACGGCGATGGCACTGGCCGCCGGCGCCGAAGCCATCGGTCCCGGGGATTGGCGGAAGCTGGGGCTGGTCCCCTTCTCGAATCCCGCCGCGCTGATCAATCCCAACGACTACCACAAATGGTGGGTCGTGATGGACGCCATGCGCCCGAACCGGGCGGCCCTAATCGACGGCCGCTACTGGTCCATCTTCACCGCCTCCAGACGAATGCCGGACGGGCGCCTTCAGAAACACCTCCAGGCCGCTTCCGCCGAGACGCTGGCCGGGCCCTGGACGCTCGTGGCGGAGCCGATTGTGGCCCCCGGTGAGGGTGACGCGCTCGATGCGTTGCATGCCGACACCCCGTCCGCCTTCTGGTTCGAGGACCGGCAGCGAATCGCGATTTTCTACAAGGGTTATCCCGCCGAACCGCAGCCATCGCAACCGCGGGCCCCCTTCGGCTCCGGGACGATCCTGGCCACCTGGCATCCGCGCGAGACCCACGCCCGCAAGGAAACGATCGTCATGCGGGCGGGGCAAGCGGACGCCTGGAACCAGGGTTGGATGAGCAGTATCCAGCTTTTTTATTCAGCCGGCACTGGCGGCTGGTACGGGCTTCACAACGGCAGCCCCACGCCACCGGCGGATCGCAGCCACCGGGAGCCGGCGCCGTCGCTGGGCGGCTGGGTGGCATGCGACGGCGATCCGCTGACGGGAAGCTGGCAAATCGATCCCGACCGCCCGCCGTTCCGTCGACCGGAACAGCTTGCACCGGATGAACTCGCGGCGGGACTCGGCGTGAACTTCTGGCGCCATCACCTGCTGATCACGCCGCAGGGCCGAACCCGGATATTTTTCAACTCGGGCTCCTATGGCCGCGAGCAGATGTATTCACTTGTAGCCGAGCGATCATCGAACGTGCGCTGAGCCCCCTTCCGCGGGGTGGAAATGAGATTCCACCATGGCTAAAGACCATCCAGAACCCTTCCGTTATCGTCCCGGATACGCTGGTCGAACTGCGACCGCACCACTTCCGATGCTCGACTCCTCCACCCTCACCGCGCTCCATGCACGCGCGAATGCCGTCAGACAGCACATCGTCCGGATGGTGCATCGCGCCAACTCGGGCCATGTGGGCGGAAGCCTCGGTGCCGCGGACCTGCTCGTCGCGCTCTATTTTCATCTCATGCGCCATGATCCCGCCCAGCCGGGCTGGACCGGACGCGATCGCTTCATCCTTTCCAAGGGCCATTGCACGCCGGTCCTTTACGCGACGCTGGCCGAGGCGGGCTACTTTCCCGTGGAGGAACTCGCCACGTTTCGCCGGCCGGGCTCGCGCCTCCAGGGCCACCCGTACCAGCCAAAGACACCCGGGGTGGACGCCTCGACCGGCACCCTTGGGCTCGGGCTTTCCACCGCCGCGGGCATGGCCCTGGCCGGAAAGCTGCGGGGCGGCGACCATTTCTGCTATGTGCTCTGCGGCGACGGCGAGTCCCAGGAGGGCCAGATCTGGGAAGCCGCCCTGTTCGCGCACAAGTACGGCCTCGGCAACCTGATCGCCTTCACCGACCGCAACCGGCTGCAGACAGACGGCAACACCGAGGACGTCATGCCGCTCGAGCCGCTGCGCGCAAAATGGGACGCATTCGGCTGGCAGACGGCGGAAATTGACGGCCATGATTTCAATCAGATTGTCGCTGCCGTCACCGCCGCGAAAGCCGATCCCTCCCGTCCCGCGATGATCATCGCCAACACCATCAAAGGCAGGGGCGTCTCCTTCATGGAGAACGTTGCCCTCTGGCACGGCACTCCGCCCACCCGCGAACAGCATGACCTGGCGCTCCAGGAACTCGCATGACCAAGCCCGCCCTCAAACAGACCCGCCAGGGTTACGTCGACGCCCTGCTCGAGCTCGCCGCCCGTCGCGAGGACCTCGTCGTGCTCGACGCCGATGTCGCCAAGGCCACCAAGACCTGTGAATTCGCCGAGCGGCACCCGGATCGCTTCTTCAATTGCGGCGCCGCCGAGCAGAACATGCTTTCGGTCGCCGCCGGCCTCGCCCTGGAGGGGCTGCTGCCGTTCGCCACGACCTTTGGCGTCTTCATCACCTGCCGCGCTGGCGACCAGCTCCGCAACTCGATCGCGTATCCAGAGGCCAACGTCAAGGTGGCGGCCACGCATTGCGGGGTGACCTGCGGCGGGGACGGCGCCTCGCACCAGGCCAATGAGGATATCGCCATTGCCCGATCGATTCCCAACCTGACCATCCTGGTGCCCGGCGACTATGAGGAGGCCCGGCTGGCGACCCATGCGGCCGCCAACCATCCGGGGCCGGTCTACCTCCGCTTCGGCCGCGACAATTATCCCGTGGTGCCGGAAATTCACGGCGCGTTCGAAATCGGCCGGGGCAAGGTGCTCCGCGAGGGCACCGACGTCGCCATCATCACCACCGGGATCATGGTGAGCGAGGGGCTCGCCGCCGCGGCGCTGCTGGAGGAGCGCGGGATCGGGGCCCGGGTGCTTCACCTGCCCACGATCAAGCCGCTCGACACCGCGGCCATCCTCGAGGCCGCCCGCAGCACCCGCCTGATCGTGACGGCGGAGGAACATTCCATCATCGGCGGGCTGGGCGAGGCGGTCGCTTCCGCCGTGGCCGAGGCCCACCCCACCACCGTCCGCCGCATCGGCATGCGCGATGTATTTGGGGAATCGGGACATGCCGGCGAATTGATGGACAAGTTCGGGCTTCGCGCCCGCAACATCGTGGAAGCGGCCATCGCTCCCCTCGAGGAACCGGTCCTGCGATGAGAGCGGTCGTCAAGACGGCCCCCGGCCCGGGGAATGTGGATCTGCTCGAAATGCCCGAGCCCGCCTGCGGACCCGGCCACGTTAAGATCGAGGTCAATGCCTGCGGGATCTGCGGCACGGACCTGCATGTCCTCCATGACACGTTTCGCAATTACCCGCCGGTCATCCTGGGCCATGAGTTCGCCGGACCCGCCGTGGAAATCGGCCGCGAGGTGCGCGGGATCGAGCGGAACCGCCGCTACTGCGTGCTCGGCGCCTCCGCCGTGACCTGCGGTCGCTGCGTCTACTGCCGCGCCGGAGAATTCATGTTTTGCACTGAACGTCGCGGCATGGGCCACGGCGTCAACGGCGCCTTCACCCGTTACGCCGTCGCCCGTCCCGATCAGCTCTTTGCCCTGCCGGACGAGTTGCCGACCGAGGAGGGCGCGTTGGTCGAGCCGTTTGCCGCCGCCGTCCACGCCGTGGCGGAGATCGCCCGCGTCCGCTCCGGCGATGTCGCACTCGTATCCGGTCCGGGACCGATCGGACTGCTTTGTGTCAAACTCCTGCTGGCCGCCGGCGTGAAGACCCTCGTGGCCGGCGCCACCTGCGATCAGGCAAGGCTGGCCCTGGCCCGGAACATGGGCGCCGCGGTCGCCGTGGACGTGCAGCGCGACGACCTCGCCACCATCGTCCGCGAGGAGACCAATGGGATTGGCGTCGATCTGGCCTTCGAATGCGCCGGCGCCGCCGCTTCGGCCGCCAACTGTCTGCGCGCCGTCCGGCCGCTCGGCCAGTATGTCCAGGTGGGCCACTTCGGTCGCGAAGTCTCCGTCCCGCTCGATCTCGTGGCGTTTCGCCAGGTGCAGTTCCTCGGCTCAGTCGGCTACACCGCCGCCACCTGGCATCGCTCGATGCAGATCCTGGCCCAGGGCCGCGTGCGGCTCGGTGATCTCATCACCCACCGCCTCCCGCTCGATCGCTGGCAGGAGGGTTTTGATCTCGCTGCCCAGAAGGCGGCGGGGAAGGTGCTCCTCCTCCCGGCGGCATGACATCCCTCCCCGCCATCCCAGCAGCCAATGACGGCTCCCCGCCATCTGCCGGCGGGCGAATCAAGGCGGCGATTCTCGGAACGGGCAACATTGGCACCGACCTGTTGTTCAAGCTGCTCCGCCAGCCCGGCGCCCTCGAACTCGCACTCTTCGCCGGCATCGATCCGAATTCCGACGGGCTCGCCCGGGCGCGCGCCCTGGGCGTCCCGGTCACCGCGGGCGGCATCGACGCGATCCTCGCTTCGCCCGAAATCGCCCTGGTCTTCGACGCCACCAGCGCCCGGGCCCACCTGCGGCATGCGCCGCTTCTCGCCGCCGCCGGCAAGGTCGCGATCGATCTCACCCCCGCCGCCTGCGGACCCGCAGTCGTCCCGCCCGTCAACCTGCGCGCCCATCTCGATGCTGGTAATGTGAATCTGATTACCTGCGGCGGGCAGGCGACGATTCCGCTCGTGCACGCCGTCAGCCGTGTCACTCCGGTGGCGTATGCCGAAATGGTCAGCACCGTGGCCAGCGCGTCGGCCGGTCCCGGGACGCGGCAGAACATCGACGAGTTCACCTTCGCCACGTCGCGCGGGCTCGAGACCATCGGCGGCGCCCGGTCGGCCAAGGCCATCATCATCCTGAACCCGGCCGAGCCGCCGCTCCTGATGCGCAACACCGTCTATGTGCTGCCGGAAGGCGATTTTGATCTGGCCGCCGTCACCGCCTCGATCGAGCGCACCGTCGCCGAGGTCCGCGCCTATGTGCCGGGCTACCGGCTGAAAGGGGCGCCGCTCGTCGACGAGGTGAAGACGCCCGCCGGCCCGCGCCAGATGCTGACGCTATTGCTCGAGGTGGAGGGCGCCGGCGATTACCTGCCCAAGTACGCCGGCAATCTCGACATCATGACGGCCTCGGCCTGGCGGGTCGCCCAGGTTTTCGCCGAGGTTTTGGCCTCCGGCCAAAACCTGCGTTTTCGCGGAGCGAAAACGGCAAGCCCATGAGTAATTCCGTCCCATCCTCCACTCGCCCTTTCTCCGCCTCCGGCGGAGAAAATAGATTTTCGGCGAAGCCGAAAATCACGGATAGCAGCCTTCGTGACGGATCGCATCCGATGCGGCATCAGTTCACGGTCGATCAGGTTCGCACGGTGGCGCGCGCACTCGACGAGGCCGGCGTGCCCGTGATCGAGGTCTCCCATGGTGACGGGCTCGGCGGTTCCTCGCTGCAGTACGGCTTCTCCCTGGTGGACGAGATGGAACTCATCGCCGCCGCCCGCGACGTCTGCACGCGGGCGAAAATCGCCGTGCTCCTGCTGCCCGGGGTGGGCACCCGGAAGGAACTGCGCGAAGCCGCCCGACGGGGTGCGGGCATCGTCCGGATCGCGACCCAGTGCACCGAGGCCGATGTCTCCGAGCAGCACTTCGGGCTCGCGAAGGAGCTCGGGCTCGAGACGGTGGGATTCCTGATGATGGCGCACATGCGGCCACCCGCGGTGCTGGCGGAGCAGGCCAGCCTGATGGAGCAATATGGGGCCGACTGCGTCTACGTCGTCGATTCCGCCGGCGCGATGCTGCCGCCGGATGCGGCCGCCCGGGTGGCGGAGTTGAAGCGAACGCTGCGCTGCCAGGTCGGATTCCACGCGCACAACAACCTGGGCGTCGCGATCGGCAACAGCCTCGCCGCGCTCGATGCCGGGGCCGATCAGATCGACGGCTGCCTGCGCGGGCTGGGCGCTGGCGCCGGAAACGCGCCGACGGAGCTGCTGGCCGCCGTGCTCGACAAGCTCGGGCTCAATCCCGGCCTCGATGTGTTCAAGCTGTGCGATGCCGCCGAATACGTCCTGGCGCCGATGATGCCGTTCCAGCCGATCCCCAATCGCGACGCGATCACCATCGGCTACGCCGGGGTTTATTCCACCTTCCTGCTCCATGCCCGCCGCGCCGGCGAACGGTTCGGACTCGATCCCCGCGAGATCCTGGTCGAACTCGGCCGCCGCAAGGCCATGGCCGGCCAGGAGGACTGGATTCTCGACGTGGCCCAGGAGCTTTCCGCTGCGCGGAAAGCTTAGGCTTGGCCGCGCAGACCCGCCCGACACCGCCAGCTTCATCATGCCAGACGCACCCACAAAATCCAATTCCCCCGATTTTTCGCCCCGGGCGAAAAGTCACATGGATTTTGGCGCAGCCAAAATCCGCCACGGGATCTGGCGGATCGCGCCCTCGCCCATGATCACGGAGCTGCTGGCGCAGGCCGGGCTCGATTTCCAGATCCTCGACTGCGAGCATGGCGCGTACGATTACGCGACGCTGCTGCCGGACATCCTCGCCTGTGAGCGGCACGGCTGCGCCCCCTGGATCCGCGTGAGCGGCACCGATCGGGTTGAAGTGCAGCGCTGCCTCGATCTCGGCGCGCACGGGCTGGTGTTTCCGCAGCTCGCCGCACCGGAGGATTTCGCGCAGGCGGCCGCCATGATGGACTACGCCCCCACCGGCACCCGCGGCTTCAACCCGTTCGTCCGTGCCGGCAACTACGGTTCGCCTCCCCCGCCGGGTGCCGCACCAGCCCGGCCGTGGTTCGTGCCGATCGTGGAGACCCTCGCCGCCGCCGAGCGGATCGAGGAGATCGCCCGGATGCCCCGGATCGATCTGATCTACATCGGCGGATACGATCTTTCCGCCGCACTCGGCTGCGCCGGCCGGATGGACGCTCCGGAATTGGTCCGCCTGATGGATCGGATCGTCATGGTATGTCGGGATGCCGGCAAGCCCGTCGGAACGATGGCGCTGACGACGGGGGCCGCCCGCAGCCTCGCCGAACGTGGCGTCCACACCATCGTCCATGGCGTCGAAACCCATCGTTTCAAGCAGACCATGGTTGAGGTCTTGAATCCAGTCACCGTCCCGGGCCGGGGATAGCTCGGAACTTTTCGCTGCCATGCGCTGCCTCAAAAAACTTGTCGGCATTCGAAAGGGTAGCGCCGGTTTTCAACCGTTGGGCTGCCGTAGGGGCGCAGGCTTGCTGCGCCCAGAATGTGCTCGGAAACTCAGTGAGGGCGTAGCAAGTTTGCGCCCCTACGATCCGGTCGGGATTAGAGGGCCCGACTCCGTCTCGGCCGCGGACGACGGGGGCGTCATCCTCCCACGAGGCGCATTGTTTATGACGTTCTGATTAACGTCCTGAACCCACTGTCACTTTAACTGCCATGCTCCTGAAACGGATCCTCACCGCCGGCGTTGTCCTCGCCACCGCCACTCTCCTCGATGCCAATGTCGCATGGCGGCGGCTCGACAGCTCGCCCTCGGGCGTACTGCCGCCGCCGGCCCGCGACGTCGAACCGACCGCCGCGCTCACCCTGGACGTGGACCGGGATGGCGATGCCGATCTGCTTGTTGCCGGTCGCAACAGCGGCCCCGCCATCATCCTCTGGCGGCACGATGGCGGGCGCTGGACCACCGAGGTAATCGAGCCGGATGATGTGCGGATCGAGGCCGGTGGCGCCTTCCATGACATCGACGGCGATGGGGATCCCGACGTGGTCTTTGGCGGCGATTATCGCAGCGGTGAAATCTGGTGGTGGGAGAATCCACACCCCGCGACCGCCCGCTGGACCCGCCGCGTGCTCAAGCGTGACGCCATGATCCAGCACCACGACCAGATCTTCGGCGATTTCGACGGCGACGGCAAAACCGAGCTGGTGGCGTGGAACCAGCGTTCGCGTTCACTCCTGCGTTTCCAGATTCCGGCCAATCCCCGTACGGATGCCCTCTGGCCGGTCGAAACCATCTTTTCCTGCACCGATGGCATCCCTCCGGAGGGACTGGCTGCGGCCGACGTTGATGGCGACGGCGTGACCGACCTCATTGGCGGCGGCTTCTGGTTCAAGCATGCCGGCGGCGGCCGTTTTGCCGCCAACATCGTCGACCAAACCATGGCCTACAGCCGCACCGCCGCCGGCCAGCTCATCAAAGGCGGACGGCCTGAACTCATCTTCGGACCCGGTGATGCGGACGGCCCAATCAACTGGTACCAGTGGGATGGCAAGAAGTGGATCACGAACGTGCTGGAGCCGCATATCATCCATGGCCACAGCCTCGAGATTGCCGACATCGACGGCGACGGACACCTCGACGTGTTCGTCGGGGAAATGGGCAGCTGGACCAGCCGGGTGAACAATCCGACCGCCCGCGTGATGATCTATTATGGAGATGGCGCCGGCAATTTCCGGAAGCAAATCGTCAGCCATGGACAGGGCGTGCACGAATCACGGATCGCCGATCTCAACGGCGATGGCCGGCTGGACATTTTCGGGAAACCCTTTCGCCACAACTCGCCGCGGCTCGTGGTCTGGCTGAACGAGGGGCCGGTCAAGGCTCCGCTCGCACTCGATCGCTGGCAGCGTCACCTGATTGATGATGTCCAGCCTGGCAAACGACTCTTCATCGAGGCGCACGATCTCGATGGTGACGGTCACCGCGATCTCGTCTCGGGCGGCGCATGGCACCGGAATCCCGGCCGGATTGGCGGCCGGTGGGAGAAACTCCCCCTCGGCGAGGGCTTCGCCAATTTCGCGACCGGCTATGACTTCGACCGGGACGGCGCGATCGATCTCCTCGGCACGACCGGCGCCTTCCATGGCAACCAGTTCGTCGTCGCTTTCAATGATGGACGCGGGAAATTCACCCTGCGCCGGGATCTGCCTGCCGGCAGCGGCGATTTTCTCCAGGGAGTGACCACCGCGCGGCTGCAGAACAACACCAATCTGGTCGTGTTGTCCTGGCACAAGAACACCAGCGGCCTCGAGGCTTTGGTCTTCCCCAACGATCCGCGCACCGGCGAATGGAAACTAAGCGTCCTTTCGCCGTTCACCCGCAACGAACAGGTGACGGCTGGTGACGTCGATCGCGATGGCGCGCCGGATCTGCTGCTCGGTGATTACTGGCTGCGCAACACCGGCACCGACTGGGCCGCGCATGAGCTCGGCCAGCTGGCGGATTTGAACCCGAAGGCCGAGGCCGACCGCAACCGGCTCGTGGACATCAACGGCGACGGCTGGCTGGACGCGCTCGTCGCGCTCGAGCTCGACACGCATGTCGTGTGGTTCGAACACCCCGGCGCGGCCGCCACCGGCCCATGGCGGCGGCACGTTGTCGGCCAGGTGCCCGGTCAGGGATTCAGCATGGACGTGGCGGATTTCGATGATGACGGCGACATCGACATCGTGGTCGGCGAGCACCGCAACCCCGACAAGAACAACCGCGTGATCCTGATCGAAAACGTCGATGGAAAGGGCGGTTCCTGGCGGCAGCATGTCATCGATCAGGGCCCATCCAACGTGATCGATCATCATGACGGGGTGATCGCGGTCGACCTCGATGGGGATGGCGATCAGGATCTCATTTCGATCGGATTCACGAACAACAAGGTGTGGGTGATCGAAAATCAGGGCATCGATCGGAAATGAGCCCGTGCGGACGCAGCATGGACGCGAAACGGCCCTCGTGCCTCCAGTGGATGCCAGTGCCTAGCAGGGCGCAGCAAGACTGCGCCCCTACGTCTGACATTTCCTAACGCGGCAGCCGCAACCGAAGAAGATGCCTGCTCTATACAAAAGGAATGTCAGTCCTGGAGGGACGACCTCCGCGTCGTCCAATAGTGCAACATGCCCTTCGTTCCGAACTTGCGGCCGTGACGGAGCACGGCCCTCCAGGTCCCGAAATCGTCCTGAAAATCCAGCCCGCTTTGCAGCATGAATTCGATCCAAGGTCCCGCGATCTTCCTCGCACAGTTCGTGCGCAACGAACCGCCCTTTGACACGTTTGATGGGATCTGCCGCTGGGCGGCGGAACTCGGCTATCGCGGCGTCCAGGTGCCGGCATGGGAGTCACCGCGACTGATCGACCTCGATGAGGCCGCGGAATCGGCGGCCTATTGCGATGACTGGCGGGCGAAACTCGCCAGACATGGGCTCGCCTTGACCGAGCTGAATGCGTCGCTCGCGGGCCAGGTCATGGCGATTCATCCCGCGTACGAAGTCGCATTCCAACCGTTCTATCCGCCGGGCCTCGACGCTGCCGCGCGGGTGGCGTGGGCGACCGCGCAGTTGAAGAAATCCGTGCGTGCCGCCGCGAAGCTCGGCACGAAGTGTCTGCCGGTCCTTTCCGGCGGGCTCGCTTGGCATCTCGCCTACCCCTGGCCGCAGCGGCCGGCGGGTTTGATCGACGAGGCGTTTCGCGAACTTGCCCGGCGCTGGTGCCCGATCCTGGATCTCGCCGGCGAGTTGGGCCTGCGAATCGCGTTCGAACTTCATCCCGGTTCCGATCTCTACGACGGCCATACGTTCGAGCGATTCCTGGCTGAGGTGAACCATCATCCGGCGGTGGCGATCAATTACGATCCCAGCCATTTCCTCCTGCAGCAACTCGACTACCTCGAGTTCATCCGGCTGTATGGCGCGCGGATCGCCGGCTTCCACGTCAAGGATGCCGAATTCCGGCCGGATGGCCGGGGCGGCGCGTATGGCGGCTACCAGTCGTGGGCCGGTCGGCCAGGCCGCTTCCGCTCGCCCGGCGACGGCCAGGTCGATTTCAAGCGCGTTTTCACCCTGCTCACCGAGGCCGGCTACCGCGGCTGGGCTGTCCTTGAATGGGAATGCGCCATCAAGTCACCGGCCCAGGGTGCCCGCGAAGGCGCCGGGTTCATCCAGCGCCACCTGATCGAGGCCACGACAACCGCCTTCGACGATTTCGCCGGCGGCCGGGCCGACAAAGTCACCAACCGCCGGATACTTGGCCTCGAATGAATCTCATCATGTCCCTCCCCCGTATCCTTGCCCTGCTGGTTGCCCTCGCCTCCGCCCTGCCGCTGCTCCGCGCCGAGCCCCGGCCGGGGGACATCTTCCGCGATTATGTCTGGGCCAATGGTGGTCGCTGGCAGCGGATCACCGGTCCCGATGCGACCATGGCTGGCGCAAAGGAGCATTTGCCCAATGCGGTGAACGACATCGAACTGGCCGACCTGGCAGGCGCCATCCGGGCCGAAATCCAACTCGAGTTGCTGCAGTCGCATTATGGGACGACGGGCCATGCCGTGCGGCTCAACGGGAAGGACTGGTTTCCCGTGCCCTCATCGCCGCGGATCCCTGGCGGGCGCGGCACGAAGGAGGGCCCGGCGGAAATGTGGCTGACGATGCTGTATCCCACATTTGAGGTGCCAGTCGCGGCGCTGCAACCAGGCCGGAACCGGTTCGAGTTCATCACGCGATCCGGCGCGGCCGGGCTGGGTTCGCGCTGGCCGCAATCGATCGTGTACGGAGTCGTCTTTCGCATCTATTATGGGCCGGACAAGCCGGCGCCCACCGGCGGCGTGGTCGCCCCCCACGGAGTGCCGGGGCGCTACGGCACGATCGAGCTGTTGGCGGAACCATTGCCTGCCGCCGGCCGCAGTATCCGCCGGGTGGATTTCCTCGCCCATTACCGGGGCTATGACTGGCGCGGCGAGGGCGTGGCGGAGAAATGGCATGCCCAGACCTTCTTCGGCGGGTTGCGCCGGCATGCCGGGAGCGCCTTTCTGCACCCCTGGCACGTGGCGTGGGATGCCCGCGATGTCCCGGCCCAGGACGCGCCGGTCCAGGTGACGGCGCGGATCGAGGACGACACCGGGCTCTGCCGGATGACCGCGGCGGTGACGCTGGAGAAATTCAAGGGCTTTCCGCACACGAGGATCTTTGCCGGCCACGCGATTCCGCAGGCCTGGCAGACCCGCGCCGGCCGCCGGAACAGCTGCAAAATCACGCTGCCGGACGATCTGTCGGGATTGCAGGGCGCCAAACTGATCCTGGCTTCATGGAATGGATACCAGGCGGATGAGATCGGGATCAATGGCACCGCGCTGGTGGGAAACATCGGCTTCAACCACGATCTGAGCTACGATGAAATCGACCTGCCGATCTCGGCCCTGAAGCCGGGAGAAAACGAATTCTACACCGCGAGCAAGACCGAGCATCACGGCATCGAGGTCCTCTGGCCCGGCGCCGTGATCATCGCCCGGTTCGCCCCGCCCGGCGCGGCGCATTGAGGAGTATTCGAGCACGCGGATTCACACCTACACCTCTTTCTCTTGGATCTTTATCTTTCTCTTACTCTCCCGGTCCGTGACTTGACCTGCATCCTACCGCGGCTCCGCCTCGTACTCGTTCCTCGCACTCTTTCTCGTTCTCGATCAGATCCCGCACGCACCAGAGAGAACGAGAACGATCAAATCGTCTCAGGCGTGAACGATTCGAATAGGCACTAGACCCCCCAGGGGTGTGATGGATGCACCCTGTCGGGCCGACTTGGTCGGGGTTACGGTGGGGATCGGGAGAAAGATTAAGAGAAAGATCCCGGAGAAAGAGCCGGATCCGATCTCTGGATTTAACGGAGCATACACATGAACTTCACCCGACACCTTCTCCTCCTGCTTGCAGGCCTAACCGTCACGGCCTGCGCCGCCCCCGCGGGAATCATTGTCCGCGAGACCGTCGAACAGGGCCAGCCCAGTTTCCGGATCGAAACGCGGTCGGCCACCTGGGTCTACCATCGGGAAGGCGCGGGATTTTCCAGCCTGCTCGATCCGGCCGGCAACGATTGGATCAGCTATCGGCCGGACGGCGGTGCAGCCGGAAATTACCGCGGAATCCCGAATGCGGTATTCCGGCGCGGCCAGGACGGGAATAATTTCTTTCATCCCGGCCATGCCGGGCCGAAGGGTTCAGAAACCGTCGTCGCGTCCGCTGCGCCGGACCGCGTGGTATTGAGGTCGCAATCACGCGACGGCCGCTGGGCATGCGAATGGGAAATCCTGCCGGATCGCGCGCGACTGCGGATGACCCGCGTGCCGGCGGACGACGGTCGCTTCTGGTTTCTCTACGAAGGCACGCCCGGCGGCCGCTTCGATCCCGCCGACCTCTGCGTACGGCCCGGTGGCCAGGTGAGCCCGTTGAGCGAGCGTTGGGAAGCAATGATGAAGGACGTACCCTGGGTGGCATTCGTGAGTGCCGGACACCGGCACGCGCTACTGCTGGTTGCGCACGGTGCACCCAATGTGCCGGTCTCGTATCGTCCCATGGAAAACGCGATGACGGTCTTCGGCTTCGGCCGGCGGCTCTCGAATCTTGAAAATCTCCTCACCGGTGAGCTTTCGTTTACCGTGATGCTGCTGCCGGAGACCGATCCCGCGCGAGTCGCCGCCAAAGCTGCGGCCATTCTCCGCCAATAGCCATTCGCGTCCATTCGCGTTCATTCGCGGTTCCTCGCCCCGCCAATCCATTCAACCGCCAATGGACGCCAATTCACGCAAATCTCGGACGGTTTCAATCGGGCCAGACTACCGCCTCCGGCCATTCGCGGTTCAGCCCGGCAGCCAGGTGCCCGCTTGCGCGCTCGCCAGCAGGTTCTCCACCACCTTCAGGTTGGCCACCGCATCCTCGATTGGCGTGGGCACCGCAGTGTCTTCCAGGATGGCCCGGGCAAACAGATCCCCCTGAATCGAGTATTGGTCGCAGATCTCGAACCTGATTTCCTCGATCGCCGCACCGCGCTGGTGCCAGAGCCGGCAGGGCTTGTCCGGTGGCGCATTGAACGGAATTTCGATTTCAATGCGGCCCTCGGTCCCGAAGATGTTCACCCGCTGGTAAGGCGACAGCTGGGTCGCACACGTGAACGTCGCGGTCCCGTGGCCAAAATCAAGCAGCCCCGAAGCCAGCCGATCGACCCTGAACGCCGGATCCATTTCCGCCATGCCCGCCACGCGCACCGGTTCCGCCTCAAACAGCCACCGGGCAAGCGAGACGCAATAGCAGCCGATGTCCATCATCCCGCCGCCCCCGCCGATGGCGGCATTGTTGCGGATGTTGTTCGGGTCGACGTTCCAATACGAAAAGAAAGATTGGATGGTCCGGAGCTTGCCGATCCCTCCCGCCACCACGAGGTCGCGCGCACGTCGCCACTGGGGATGAAGGCGGTACATGAAGCCTTCCATCAGCTTGAGCCGCGGATGCCTTTGCGCCGCCTCCAGCAGCGCCTGCGCCTCCCGGACGGAAAGCGCGATCGGCTTCTCGCAAAGCACATGCTTGCCCGCCTCCAGGGCCTTGATCGACCACGGCACGTGCAGGTGATTCGGCAGCGGAATGTACACGGCATCGACGCCGGGATCCGCGAGCAATGCCTCGTAGGAACCGTGCGCCCGGGCGATGCCCAGCTTCCCGGCAATCTCCCGCGCCCTGGCGGCGTCGCGTGACGCGATCGCGGTCACCGTTCCCAGGCTGCTGCGCTGCAGCGCCGGAATGACCTTGCCGAAACCAATCTTTGCGGTGCTGAGAATGCCCCAGTTGATCTTGGTCATGGGAAACCAGTGGCAGGCCCCTCGCCTCCGGACAAGCGTGCAACGTGGCAGCGGCGTCTCGCCGCTGAAATCCATCCCGCACTGCGTCTCCACGGTGGGACGCCGTGGCCGCTTTCCAGGTTCGTGACGGGGTCATGTCAGGAATCGGTACAAAATCGATCTGAACGGCTCCTCCTCCATCGCTCCGCTCATGCGAAACCGGTGCAGCAGCGGACCCAGACTGTTCAGTCCGCCACAAACGGAAAGGCGGCAACCCGCAGCGTCGTGCAGCCATACGGTATCAGCCGGATGGATTCCAACTCCGCACCCGCCGGCATGGGTGCCGGGCTCATCGGCACCGGCCCGGCCGAGTCGTCATACAGGGTCCACTGCGGCAGCCGGACGGCGCGTGCGCGCAATTCAACCGGGGCGGCCGCCAGGGTCCAGGGATTGGCCGCCAGCGGACCCGGCGATTGCACCACGGCGAAAGTGTCTTCCAGTCGCTCGATTCCACTCCGGAGCAAGGCGTAGTTCCAGGGCGTGGCCGGCCGGCATTCACGGTAGCCACGCTGCCGATCCTCCGGATTCACCTGCGACCACACTTCCTCAATCCGCAGGGCGAAAACCAAGGGTCCCCGCTCAATCGCGACGCTCCGTTCGTGCCAGTACGATTTTCGCAGCGCCATCGGCAGCACCAGTTCAATCCGATCCCCCGGCTGCCACGTCCGGCTCAGGACGTGAAACTGTCCCGCCGCGGGTTGGCCCACCGTTTCGCCGTTCACGGTGATCCTCGCTCCCTCACACCAACCCGGAATCCGCAGCCAAAGCGGAAACTCCGCGGGCCCGTCGGCCTCGAGTGCGAAACGGATCCGATCCCCAAAAGGATATTCGGTCTCGGTCGTGATGGCGACGGATCGCCCGCCGAGCGTAGTCCGAACGCGGCTGGGCGCGTAAGCAATCGCGGCCAATCCACCGTCGCGGGATTGCATCCACAGGTGCTGGGCAAACTTCGGCCAGCCCTGGTGAAGATTCGTCGTGCAGCAGGGATAACCGGTCAGCACCCCGTAGACGAGGGCCAGCCCGGCCTGGGGATCGTGAAAACGGCGATGTCCCCGGGTCACCTGCACCTGGTTCGCCTGCTGGAAATACTGCCGACCCGAATAATCGTCCGCCACCTGAGTCGGCAGCACGTTGAAGGCGATCTGTTCGAGCCGATCGGCGAACTCCACTTCGCCGGAAATCTCCACCATCTTCTCCAGCGAAAACATCATCTCCACCGCGGTGCAGAGCTCGCTGCCGCGGTCCAGCTCCCGTCCGTGCATCCCCTCGTCCCCTCCGAAGAGTCCATGCGGCTGCCCGTGCACCGCCACCAGGTCCCGCAGCGCCCGCCGCGTCGCTGCGAGATGCCGCGGTCCGGGATCGACCAGGCTGAAAACCAGCGGGGCCTTCATCCCCTGGGCGAGGTTCACGCAATGAAAGGAGTCTTGCGGCGTGTAGGGGCCGCCGAGCTGCCCGCGTTCCCGGGCGATCAAGTGGCCCTCGAGAAAGAGATCGGTGTAGGGCAGCGTCTGCTGCTGCAGCAATCGCGCGAGCTCGAGCAACCAGGGCTCACCCGTCTGGCGATGCAGCCAGAGCACCACCAGGGCGTTGTCCGCTCCCCGCTGCACGGCCCACCAGGACCATTGGCCGAGCGGATGCCGCGGCAGCTCGTTGAGCTGGTGGCGGAAATACCGGCTCAGGCATGCGATCACCCTCGGATCCCCGGTTGCCTGATGATGCTGCTGCAGCACCTTCAGCATCACCATCCGGGGCCACCAATCCTCCTGCGGACTCCGCTGCAGCCCTTGCTCTCGCGCGGGCGGCTCGGCCGACGGCCGAGGACCGATATACCCATCCTCCCGCTGGCTCGTTAGCGTCCATTCGATCCACTTCATCGCCTTGGCGCGAAGCTCCGGCGATCCCGTCAGGACGGCCAACGGATATAACCCATCAATCCAATAAGGCCCGCGCTCCCAGGCGTCGCCATCCCCACCCAGCCAGCCGTTCCTCGGGCCAAGGACTTCGGGATAAAGCTCGTCCAGCTGGCCCGTCATCCCGGCCGTCATCCGTTCGAGTTCGTCGCGCAGCCAGCCGCGCGGCTCAATCGTGCCGAGTCGCAGCTCCGTATACATCGTGCGGCCCGCGATTGACGCTCCGGGCGCCGCCGGGACCTCGCCGGCTGCAAGCGCAAGCGTGCAGCCGAGTGCCGCGAATCCGGCCAGGAAAACTCGACCGTAGGAAAACACAGCTAAAGGGACGACCGCCGCGTCGTCCATGGCCGTGACGGAGCCCGGCCCTCCATGTATCCAACTACTGACTGCGTAGGGGACAGACATGGTGCTCAGCGCTGCCAACTCTTCAGCGGATGGGTTTCGGGGCAACCCGGCCGAAGGCCAGATCCGCCGAATCGAAGTAGAACTTCCAATCGGCCGCTGTCAGCGCGTGCCGTCCCTCGCGGATCCAATAATGGGCCCCTTCACCATGCAGTGGCTCGCCGATCGGCGGCATCTCCGTGCGATCGCCCAATCCGCCAAGTCCATACAGTTCGTACGCAGGCCGGGTCGCCACGAGGCTGAGAAACTCCCCGCGGGGATCGGCCCAGAGATCCTGGCTCGCGCTGGCGACGCAAACCGTCCGCGGCGCAATCAGCGCGAGCAGCAGGTGCTGATCCACCGGCATTTCCTGCTCGCGCCCCCCGAAGGCCTTGAAATTCGTGGCGAACCAGTGCGGGAACAGCCGGTTGATCGCCTCCACGGATTCCTTTTCCTTCGTCCGCCGCCGGCTCAAGGCCGCGCCCCCGGTGCCCGAATCGTTCGAGCACGCCATGGCGAACCGCTCGTCCTGGGCCGCCGCCCACAGCGCCGTCTTGCCCGCCCGCGAGTGCCCCACCACCGCCACCCGATCCGCCGCGATCGCAGGGTCCGTCACCAGATAATCAAGACAACGACTCATCCCCCAGGCCCAGGCGGCAATCGTCGCCCAGGAATCCGGCTGCCGCGGCCCCGCATCGAGCAGTGCATGCGCGCCATCCTTGAAATCAACGTCCGCCTTCTGGTCCGGATCGGCATCCCAACTCCAGAACGCCGCCATCGCGTAGCCGCGGGCAATCCCGGTCTCAACCGGCCAGTAACCGCTCGGCCTGGCCACCGCCGGATCATAGTGGTCGACGCTCGAGTTTCCCATCAGGAGGAAGGCGGGCACCGGGCTGGTGGCATGGTTTGGCGTGAAGAGAAAAAGCCGGATCGCCAGCGCCTTTCCGCGCGCGCTCACCGTGATTTCAATCTCCTTCCGGGTCGCGGCGCCGCCCAGCGCCCCCGAATTCTCGCTGACCACCCTGAATGCCTGGGTGTACGCCGTGTCCGGCACACGTCCGTAAACCTGTGCCCGAAACAGCTCGAGCAGTTCCGGTCGGCGGATCTTCTCCCATTCGGCAACCGTCGTGATCGTACGGCCATCGAGCGTCCGCAAAGGATCGGGCAGCGTGTACGCCGCCGCGCCCGGTGCATCCGGCGGAAAGAAGCGCGGCGGTGCGGCAGCTGCCGGAACCGCGGCGGGAGACACCAGCGTCGTGGCCGTGATCAGGCCCAGGATGAAAACCGGACGAAAACCGAGGATATTCATGAAATGAAATTGGCGTCCATTCGCATTCATTCGCGGTTTCATCGGATGGTTGCGTTTCTATCCCTGGTCCCTGGTCCCTAGTCCCTAGTCCCTAGTCCCTAGTCCTTGGTCCTTGGTCCCTGGTCCGACACTCCGGCTCGTTAGTTCGCATCGAGATCTTCCGTGGTGACCCGCTGGCCCTTCCGGACCGGTCGGGGCAGCACCGCCGTGATCGCCCGCAGCATCACCCCGTTCTCACGCGCCGGCCGGCCGTAGGGCGTGATGAATCCCGAAGCCGACTTCAGCGTCACCGACTTGATCGGCTTGCCCAGCCGTGGATTTCTCCACTCGAAAGCGGTGAACGTCCCGGCCTCGCCGAGATCGATCGGATCGCCGAGGTAGCAGTGGGTCCGGGGACGGCTCGCCGGGCTCCAGCCGTGTTCCATGATGTTGACCCCATGCCGCAGCGGCACCGTCACCACCAACCCGTCTTCGTAGAGCACCTCGTAATGGCCAATCAGTTCCGCGGTGTCCTCGAAATTATGGATGATCCGGTACGCCATGGCGCGGCCGCCCGGATGCTCGCTCGCATGCAGGAAAACGAGGCTGCTCACGTCGCGGCCGATCGCAATCGGCGCGCTGGCCGCCCCCGCCCGCGCATGAATCGGCGCCGCCGGCTCCCGTTGGAAGCTCACTGCACCCACGCGCACTTTCTCCTCCGGCCCCGCAGCTGACGCCGCCCGGCCCGCCAGGCTGACGGCGGCCTGCGGATCACCCGAAGCGCTGAAGGGCGCGCGGCCGCTGAACCGCGCCCGCACCTCGGGCATCGCGGCCTGCACGATGGCCGTCACCTCCTCGAGATCCGGCCAGTGACTCGACCAGAGCAGGTTGGCACAGGCCATGAGGTCCAGCACCTGATCCTTGCCGAAATTGAACTCGGTCGTCGCCGCCCAGGATGAGGGCGCGCCGCCAATCACGGAGGGATTCGCGCTGCGGCGGCCCCAGTTCTGGATGTGCGGCTCCATGTTGCCATAAAACTGCTGGAAACCCCACTGGGCCAAATCGAGATCATTGACCTCGCCCTGCCCGGCGTGCGGCTCCTGCCAGAACCAGTTGGCAATCAAAATATCTTTCGGAATCCGGGCCTGGACCATCTCCGCCGTGAGCCCGCCAGGCCGCTGGTATTTGAACCCATCGGCGGTCTGCTGATCGTAGCCATGCTGGCCCCGCAGCCGCTCGATCAAGTGGTCGCCCCAGATCATCGTCCGGATGCCCCGGGCCGCCAGCCAGCCGTGAATTCTTCCGAGATCCTCGGCAAACAACTCGCGGATATCCCGCTCCCGGCAACGCGGGCAGGCTCCGAGCCGAATCCGCCACTCGTCATGACCCACGTGGATCATCCGGGGCTGCATGACCTCGATGTATTCCTCAAAAACGTCGAAGGCGATGTCGTAGGATTTCGGATTCGAAGGACAGTAGGCATCGGGCCATTCCGCCCCCTGCATCTCGGCGATGCCGCGCTGCCGCGTCAGCAGGTGATAGGCATGGCTGAGCGTCGGCAGCTCCGGGATTACCTCGATGTGCAGTTCCCGCGCCCAGCGGACGAGTTCCGCCACCTCGCTTTTTTCCAGAATGGCTCCATCGGCATTGTCATGGTGGACCGAGTCCTGGCCCTCGCCCTTCGGACCAAAGGCGCGATCCCGCCGCGTGTTGATGAGATCCGTGGCGAGGTCGAGCGCACCGGCGTTCAGTTCCGGATGCCGGTCCAGCCGCATGTTGGCATTCAGCTCGAGGATCAGCTGGTTGTACTTGTTCAGCGCCATGAAATCGCGGACGAACCGCTTGAAAAACCCGATGTTCTCGGGCCCGGGCAGGTAAAGCTTCACCCCGCGGAACGGCTTGTGTGGCCAGTCGCGGACCCGGACGCCCTGGGCGATGATGCTCTGCTGATCGCGCGAGACCAGCTGCCGGAGCGACTGCATGCCGTAGAACGCCCCACGATCATCGCTGTCGGCGACGAGCGCGATTCGGTGGTCGACCTGCAAGACATAGCCCTCGGGCCCCGGCTGCATGGAATCGAGCGCGATCTTCCGCTCCGCCACCAGCTGCCGTACCAGCGGATTGGCCACGCTGCCCATGACGATGACGCGGCCGCTCTCCGGCACGCGGTCCGTTCGCCGCAACTGCGGCGCCACGCCAAACCGTCCGGTCAACTCGGCCGTGATCTCCCGGGCCAGGAGCAGATCCTGGCCGGAGGGATGCAGCGGGACGAGCACTTCCAGGTTGTCGTCGAGCGCGAGTCCGGCATCGAGAACCTCGATCTCCTGTGGAAGCGGGAAGATGGCGGGGCGCGCCGCGTGGACCGGGACGAGCGCGGTGCACGCCAGAAGCGGCAGCAGCCGGACAAGTGAGGACGGGATTTTCATGAGATGGGGGCTCGCGCCGGGGGAGCATTGGAATGGCCCGCTGGCGGGCAGCGTCGCAGCGCGGTAACAGCATAGACGGTTGCCGCTCACCTCGTAAATGGCAGCGATGGAATCGCTCTTCCAAACGATGGAAGCCCGTAGGGGCGCAGTCTTGCTGCGCCCTCGGAATCATTCGATTGCTGAGACGGGCGCAGCAAGTCTGCGCCCCTACGACGGAGGTTCGTTCGACTGCCAGTTCTGTCGGACTTGCTCGACCGGTTGTAGGTTCGATAAAATGAAACCGACCGCCGGCGAACCGGCGGTCGGTGGGGCTGAATTGCAGGTTGGGGGAATCACTCCTCAGCTTGCTGGACAGACCGTACTCACTTTCCGCAACCCACGATCCCGGCGCTTCGGCGGGTACATCTGGAGGCCGAAGCGGGTTTCATGGATGAATCCGGGTTCAGAAATTGCCCTTGATGCCGGCGACCACCTGCACGCCGAAGTGCCGGTGCGCCCGGCGGTGCGAGTAGTCAGGCGAGTCCGGTGGGATCACATAGGTCTCGGTCGGCACCGCGAAGATGTTCGTGCCGGAGGCAAAGAGCGACAGTCGCCTGGTCAACCGGAAGGTGACATCGGCATCGGTGTAGGTCCGGCTCATGTCGTGCGTCGCCGTCGCGCTGTAGACCAGTGGCCGGGGATCCGGCACATGGTTGAACTTGAGCGTCGTGGCAAAGCGGCCGCGATGGTAGGTCCCGCCCCAGTTATAGGAACGCTTGGACTCCGCATCGATCCCGGATGCCCCGTCTCCCCGGTGCGCCGCCTTGTACGAGGTATTGAAGAACACCGTGATGCCACGGGCCCAGTCCGGCACGATGGGATCGAGCTTCTGGTTCAGCGCAAATTCCCAGCCGTCCATCTCGGCATAGCCGGCGTTGAACTTCTCCCGCACCTCATAGCCAAACGGAATCAACGCCTCGAGCCCGTCGCGCCGCAGCTTCTCGTTCGCCGCCTCGTCGCGATAGGTCGCCGTGGTGATGAACCCGGTCATCTCCTTCTTCCAGAAGCTGAGCGAGATCGCCCCGCCATCGCGCGTGTAATATTCGAGTCCGATGTCGTAGTTCTTGGCCGTCCAGGGATCCAGCGGCAGGTTCGTGGTCAGCCGCTTGGTCGAGGTCGAGCCCGGATCGCTGACGGTCTGGACGGCCAGGATTTCGGAGAGCTGCGGGTAGTTGATCGACTTGGCGAACGAGGCGCGGAACTGCAGGTTCTCCTTGATCAGATAGATCGCATTCACGCTGGGATAGTAGCCGGGGAGGTTCGTGCTGCGCTTGATCCCGCGCTCGATGTTTGTGTTCTGCGCATTGGCGAGCGGGTCGATTCCGGGAATCAGGACCGGCTTGCCGGTGGCGGGATCGATCACGATGTCGCCGGCATCGTCCAGCAGGTACTTGCCCATTTCGTTCACCTCGCCGGATTCGGTCTTGGTCTTGTACTCCTGGAACCGCACCCCGCCGCTCAGCAGAAGCCGGTTGCGGAAGAGCGCAGTGTCGAGCCGAACATACCCGGAAGTGACCGTCTCGACGATGTTCTTGGACGTATTGACCAGGTTGTTGTGCAGATTGGCCTCGTTCCCCTGGAACCACCCCGGATTCGACCGGAACAAGTCATACACCTTGAAGGCATCGAACCAGCGGAAACCACTCTGGCCCATGATCGGAGTGATGCTCGAGTAGTCGGAGTCGAAGATATCATAAAGGCCGGCCATGTTATCGGCCGTTCCGGTCTTCAGATCAGGACCGACGAAGTTCCAGCTGGGGGTGGTCTCACGGATGTCGCGGACCGCCTGGCGGATGTCGCCGCCGAACTTGACCCGCAGCGGAATCACCACGTCAAAGTGGCGCTCGGCATTCAGCCGGAGCGTCTTCTTGATATCATAGCTCTTCCGATCCAGCGCCTGAACGCTGTCGAGCGAGTAGTTGGCCATGTCGCGCGGATCGACGATGGTGCCGTCCGCCTTGACCGCCGTGATCTGGGGCAGGAAGTCGCCGGTGTAGTCGAGCCGCACCGCCGGGGTGACCAGCGCGCCCGCGGCGTTGGGCTGGCGCAGCGTCATGTTCACGCCGCTGAAGAAGCCCTTTTCCTCGGCCATGTAGTCGTTGCCCGCATGCGAATACGCCCCGCCGGCCTCAATCTTCCAGACCGGGCCATTGTGGAAATACTTGAACTCGGGCGTCCAGGTGGTGCCGCTCTTGTCGTTGAACGAATTGTTCATCAGCGTATTGCTCGCGCCCGGCCGCCCCTGGACGTACTCGGGCGTGACGGTCGTGGGCGAGGAACCGGGCTGGACCACGAAGCGGCGGTTCCCAATCAATGCGCGGTAGAATTGCTCGGAAAACCCGATGCTGAGGGTGTCGTTGGGCGCGAATCGCCAGTCCACGCTGATCCGGGCGGAAGTCCGCTGCGTCGACTTGGGCCCGTCATAAATGTTGACCCGCGACATGTAGGGATTCGTCCAACCCTGGCTGGCGTCCGGGTTCGCCGTCCAGGTCGGGTCGGCGAACCACTGCGGGTTGTACTTGACGGAGTGCGAGCCGCTGACGGTGATGCCGAAATTCTTCGTCAGCGGATTGATATAGGTAAAATCGAACCCCGGCTTGAGCTTGTAAGTATCCTCATTGAACGGACCGGGGGTCTCCTTGAGATCCATCGCGGTGGTGTTGAAATTGAAATAGGCCCGGGACCTGAATTCCGGCCGCGAACGCTCGAACGCGCTCTTGGTAATCAGGTTGATCGTGCCGCCGATTCCCTCTGCGGGCATGTCGGGCATCAGCGACTTGTTGATTTCGACCCGCGCGATCTCATTGATCGAGATCTGCTCGAACTCGAACACCCGGCTGGCGCTGCCGGAAGCCGCGCTCGCGAGCTGGTTCCCGTTTGCCGTCACGATCGTGGCGTGGGCGGGCATCCCCCGCAGGCTGGCGTTGCGCGCGTCCTGCTCGACATACGAGATCTGCACGCCGGGCATCAGCTTCAGGAACTCCGCGACGTTGTTCTCCGACTGCTCGCCGAATTCGTCGGCCGAGAGCACCGTTTTCATGTTCGGGGCAAACCGCTGCTCGTTGGTCGCGATCGATGCCTGCGACATTTCGCGCGAGCTCGTCACCGTCATCGCGTCGAGCTTGATGATGTCGTCCGTGGCGCTCTGCAGTTCGATGTTCTGGGTCACGGTGCCGTTTGCACCGACCTCGACCGTGACCGTCACGGCGGTGAGCCCGCTGTAGAACGCGGTCACCTGGGCAATTCCCGCGGGGACGCCATCGATTCGGTATTCACCGAATGAATTCGTGAGCGCGGTCAGGCCGGTGCCCGCGACGCTCACCCGGGCATTGTTCAGGTAATTGCCCTTGGTCACGTCCTGGACCCGGCCTTGGATCGAACCGGTGGCGGGAGACTGGGCGGAAAGGACACTCGCAAAGGCGGTCAGGCAGGCGAGGGCAAGACCAAGGAGTCTCGCCCGAAGAGGATGCGGGTTCGTGTGCATGGGGGGATTTGACTGTCAGCTGAGGGCAGGCGTCCGCGCTTGGGCGGGGCCGGTTTGGCATGGTTTGCGGGCCGCGACCGGACAGGACCGGCTGCAGCCCAGGAACGGCGCAGCGTAGCCACGAGCCGGCCGGCCGTATGTAGCTCCGATGGAATCGCTCTTCTAAAATGTGGAACCCGGCGGTCCGGCCGGGCCCTGGCGTTCCGTCTTGGTAAAATCCGGTTCCGCCCATGGCCGGTCGGGCCCTAAAAGAAGCCCCGGGCCGAAACCGGCCCGGGGCGGCAACTGCGAAGGGCAGAGCGCCACCGCTCTAGCCCCAAAGAATCCTCGCGCGGCAGCCGCAACCCAAGGAGTCGTGCTCATTCTCGTAATCGTAATCGTTCTCTCTGGTGCCTGCGGGATTCAATCGAGACCAAGAACGATGACGAGGAACGAGAACCAGGCGGAGCGGCCCTTTTGGTTGCAGCCCTGAGCCGCGGTAGGAATTACCCAGGCTAAACACAGCGTCATTAATTTTTGCGCATGTTGGAGGGCCGGGCTCTGCCCCGGCCGCGGACGACGCGGAGGTCGTCCCTCCAGAGGATGCGCAATTATTTGTGACGGGCTGCTAGAAATTTCCCTTCAAGCCGGCGACCACTTGCACGCCGAAGTGCCGGTGCGCCCGCCGGAACGAGTATTCCGGAGCACCGGGAGGATAGATATAGCTCTCGTAGGGAACGGCGAAGATGTTCGTGCCGCTCGCGAAGAGCGACAGCCGCTTCGTCAGCCGGAAACTGACGTCGGCGTCCGTGAAGGTCCGGCTCATCGCGTGGCTTGCCGTCGCGCTGTAAACCAGCCGCTTCGGCTCCTGGACGTGATTCCACTTGAGGGTCGCGGCGAACCGGCCCCGGTGGAAGCTGGCGCCCCAGTTGAATGAGCGCTTCGAAACCGCGTCCAGCCCCGCGGTGCCCGAGCCATGGTGCGCCGCCTTGTACGAGGTGTTGAAGAACACGTTCACGCCCCGTCCCCAATCGGGCACGAACGGATCGAGCTTGTGGTTCAGCGCAAACTCCCAGCCGTCCATCTCCGCATAGCCGGCGTTGAACTTCTCCCGCACTTCGTAGCCAAACGGAATCAGCGCCTCGAGCCCGTCGCGCCTCAGTCGCTCGATTGCGGCCTCGTCGCGGTACGTGGCGGTGGTGATGAATCCGGTCATCTCCTTCCGCCAGAAACTGACCGAGAACGAGCCGCCGTGCGGCGTGTAGTATTCGAGCCCGAGATCGTAGTTCTTCGCCGTCCAGGGATTCAGCGGCAGATTCGTGGTCAGCCGCTTGGTCGAGGTCGATCCGGGATCACTGACCGTCTGGACCGCCAGGATTTCCGACAGCTGCGGGTAATTGATCGACTTGGCGAACGAGGCGCGGAGCTGGAGCCCGTCCCGAATGACAAACGTGGCGTTCACGCTTGGATAGTAGCCGGGCAGCGAGGTCGAGCGCTTGATCCCACGCTCCACATTGGAATTCTCCGCCGTGGCCAGCGGATCGTTGCCAGGGATCAGGACCGGCTTGCCGGTCGCGGGATCAATCACGATGTCCCCCGCGTCATCCAGCAGGTACTTTCCCAGGGCGTTCACCTCTCCGGATTCGGTCTTGGTCTCGTACCGCTGGAAGCGCACGCCACCGCTCACGAGCAGCCGGTTGCGGAAGAACGACGTATCCAGCCGCACGTACGCCGAGGAGATCGTTTCGACGATGTTCTTGGACTTGTCGACGAGGTTGTTGTGCAGCGCCGCCGCGTCCTGGGTGAACCATTCCGGATGCGCCAGGAACATGTCGTAGACCTCGTAGGTATCGAACCAGCGGTACGGCGACTGGCCGAAAACCGGTGCCACGCTCGAGTAGCTCTCGTCGTAAATGTCGTACAAGCCCGCCATGTTGTCGGCGGTGCCCGTCTTGCCGTCCGGCCCGACGAAATTCCAGCTCGGCGTGGTCTCGCGGATGTCGCGGACTGCCTGGCGGATGTCGCCGCCGAACTTCACCCGCAGCGGGACGAAGAGATCAAAGTGGCGCTCGGCATTCAAACGGAGGGTCTTCTTGATGTCGTAGCTCTTCCGGTCCAGCGCCTGCACGCTGTCGAGCGAGTAGTTGTCCATGTCGTGCGGATCGAGGACGGCGCCGTCCGGCCCGACGGCGGTGACCTCGGGCAGGAAATCCGCGGTGTAGTCCAGGCGGATGGCGGGCTTGACCAGGACGCCATTGGCGTCGGGCGTGCGCATCGTCATGTTCACGCCGCTGAAGAAGCCCTTCTCGGTGGCCATGTAGTCGTTGCCGGCATGCGAGTACGCCCCGCCGGCCTCGATTTTCCAGATCGGCCCGTTGTGGAAATACTTGAACTCGGGCGTCCAGGTGGTGCCGCTCTTGTCGTTCTGGGAATTGTTCATCAGCGTGTTGCTGCCCCCCAGCTTCCCCTGCACGTATGCGGAGGTGATCTCGGCGGGCGAGCCCGTCTGGACCACGTGACGGCGATTGCCGATCAGGGCGCGGTAGAACTGTTCGGAAAACCCGACGCTGAGCGTGTCGTTGGGCGCAAACCGCCAGTCGAAGCTGATCCGGCCGGAAGTCCGCTGCGTCGACTTCGGTCCATCATACGCATTGAATCGGGACATGTACGGATTCTGCCAGCCGATGGAGCTGTCAGGGTTGGCCACCCAGGTCGGATCGGCAAACCACTGTGGGTTGTACTTTTCCGAATGCGATCCGCTGATGGTGATGCCAAAGTTCTTCGTGACCGGATTGATGTAGGTGAAATCGAAACCCGGCTTGATCTTGAAGGTCTCGTGCTTGAACGGGCCGGGCGTCTTCTTGAAATCGATGGCGGTGGTGTTGAAGTTGAAATAGGTCCGGAACTTGAACTCGGGCCGGGAGCGCTCGAATGCACTCTTCGTGATCAGGTTGATCGTGCCGCCGATCCCCTCCGCCGGCATGTCGGGCATCAGCGACTTGTTCACCTCGACCCGTGCAATCTCATTGATTGAAATCTGCTCGAACTCGAACACCCGGCTCGCACCGCCGGAAGCCGCGCTCGCCAGCTGGTTCCCGTTGGCCGTCACGATCGTCGCATGAGCGGGCATGCCACGCAGGCTGGCGTTGCGGGCGTCCTGCTCGACATAGTCGATCTGCACGCCCGGCATCAGCTTCAGGAATTCCGCGACATTGTTCTCCGATTGCTCGCCGAACTCGTCGGCGGAGAGTACCGTCTTCATGTTTGGCGCAAACCGCTGCTCGTTGGTCGCAATCGACGCCTGCGACATCTCGCGCGAGCTCGTCACCGTCATGGCATCGAGCGTGATGATGTCTTCCGGGGCATTGCTGGTGAGATCCAGGTTTTGGATCACGTTGCCATCCGGGACCACCACCACGGTGGCCGAAACCGGCGCCAGCCCGCTGTAGAATGCGGTCACGCGCACCTCGCCGGCAGGCACGCCGGAGATCCGGTATTCGCCGAATGAATTCGTCAGCGAGGTCAGGGCGGTGCCCTCGACGGTGACCCGGGCGTTGTTGAGGTAATTGCCGCGGGTGATGTCTTGGACGCGGCCCTCGATGGACCCGGTGGCGGTGGATTGGGCCGAACCTGGACTGCCCAGGAGGGCCATGCAGGCTAAAGCAACGCCCAGCAGGCGCGCGCGGATAGGATGCGGGATGATGTTCATGGGACGGGATGACTGCTCCGAACGAATGGCGCGCAGAACGCGCGCAAGCGCCGGCTGGTGATGGTCGAACGTTCCGCGCGGGGGGATGGGAGCGTTCGGTTGGACTGGGAACTCGGCACTGGCCGGAACCACGGGGCAGTCGAGAAGGGCGAACCCGTCCTCGTTGGAATGCGACCCGGCTAGGGTCGGCTGCAGCCTAGCGGTCTCCGCTCCCGGGGTCTGTAGCACCGATGGAATGTGATTTCCGAATTGCGGAAACCAGCCGCGGCCCCGCGCGGCGATACGGGCTTCCGCCGGGTGAAACTTCAATTCCACCAATGCGCAAAAGTTGGTAACGGCTGACCATTTGCTGCCACGGACGCGGAAAAGAATCGCCGCCAGCCGCCGACCCCACTGGATCTGCCGCGTCATGCATCTCCCCCACAGCTTCCGCTCCGCCGGCGCGCACGCGCCTGCGCCGCGACCGGGCCGCGCGGAACCCGGCGCGGACTGAGCCCGCCCGCCCCACCCCATCCCATGCCCGCCCTGCCATCCGCCTGCAGCCCGAAGCTGATCGCAATGCGCAGCCTCGCCGCCGAATCCGGCGCGACCTACGAGTGGCACAGCCATGAGTTCGAGGAGTTCACCCTCGTCACCGACGATGCCTGCCTGATCGGCTATCCTCCCGGCTGGCGCGACACCGCGGCGGGAACCCTGCTCCATTATCACCAGGGCGAGCGCCACGGCGCGTGGACCTCGCCCCAGCAGCGGCCGCGGTTCTGGGTCATTCATTTCAGCGGCGGCTCGGGCATGTATCAGGCACTTCCCTACCTGCGCGATCCGGATGCGGCGAAGCGCGCCTGGTCGCTGAAATCCGAGCAGCTCGACACCGTGCGCTGGCTCTTTCTCCAGCTGCTCAACGAGCATTCGGGCTCCCGCGAGGATCGCGACGCCGCCGCCTCCGCCTGGCTGCAGCTGCTCCTGGTCATGGTCAACCGCTGGGCCTCGCGCTCGGGCGAGCAGACCGTCGTCATGCCCAGCACCGCCAACCCCGAGGTCCTGCGGCTGTGGCACCTGGTCAACAGCGCGGTCAGCAAGCCCAACGACGAGCTCGAGGCGCTCTATGCCGCGCCCAACTATGACTCGGTCCGGCACGCCTTCCGCGCCACCTTCGGCGTCTCCCCGCGCACGATGCTCCAGCATTTGCGAATGGAGCACGCCAAGAGCCTCCTCCTGGAAACCTCGCTCAGCATCAAGGAAATCGCCGCGCGCGTCGGCTACCTGCAGCAGCACGATTTCAACCGCATGTTCAACCGCTACGCCGGCATTGCCCCGTCGAAATGGCGGGCCAATCCGCTCGGCCGGAGGTAATGCGCAGCCTAACGCGTCGACCGGGATGTTTCACGCGTCCGGAAACAGCTGCGACCAGTAGCGCCAGTCTCCGACTGGCGCTGAAGTTTGGCTCAATTGTGGGCGTAGAAGACGGCGCTGGCGAGGTGGGCTTCGAGTTTGTGCGCGTTCTGGTCCGAGACGTTGCGTGCTCGGAAGTGCGATAAACTCTCGTGACGGAGGCAGTG
>WYBX01000103.1 GCA_011525695.1 Verrucomicrobiia bacterium | reverse complement strand
CTCGCCGCCCCCGCGACCCCCGGCGGGGTAACTAACAAGAAAGCAAACTTCTCCTTTTCCTACCGATAATCTCATCCCTTCTCAACGTTCCCGCTTGACCGGTGCCTTCATAGCAGGGGCGCAGTCTCGCTGCGCCCACAGGACGATTCGACTGCTACTGAGGGCGCAGCAAGTCTGCGCCCCTACGCTGCGTATAAAGGCCGTTTCGTGTTTTGGATGTGTTTCGCGGGCAAGCTCTGGCGCAAAGTCTCGGATGGGCCGGCGGGGGGGCTTCGCCTCCCTCGACGCTGTCGACGCTTCCGACCGGGTGCCATGCCTCACCTGACAGATAAATCGGGTGGGCGACGACAGACAGCGATGCGGCCTTTGCAGTAGGATTGGCAATTGATGGCGACCCCCACGGGACTGCCGTCGATCGCCTCAAGTCCCATGAATGCGCCCCCCCTAATCACGGTGATGATCGTGGATGATCATCCGCTGGTGCGGCAGGGTATGTCCGCATTAATCAACCTCGAGCCCGACATGAGCATCGTGGCCGAGGCCGAGGATGGGCGGGAGGTGATGGAGCTCTTTCGCCGAAGCCGCCCGGATGTAGTCTTGATGGACCTGCGGTTGCGGGAAACGAGTGGCGTGCGCGTCATCGAGGCGCTACGCGCCGAATTCCCGGAGGCGCGCGCATTGGTAATCTCGAGCTACGATGACGAGGAGATTGCCCTGGATTCCCTCGCGGTCGGTGCGATGGGCTACCTGTGCAAGAACGTGGTCGAGGACCAGCTCATCGACGCTATCCGCGAAGTCCACGCCGGCCGACACTTCCTGCCTTGGTGGGTCAATGGGCAGCCGCAGGCCGTGTGCGCCGGCGAGCGAACCCGCTCGTGAAGCCGCATCCCGGCGCAGCCCGCGGCCGATCCCCCGCCGCGCCCGGACGTGCACCTGGCGGTGCGATTCCACGTCCCAGCTGCGACATGGAATTGCACCTCGCAGACCCTGGCTGCTGCCGTGCCTCACCTGACACGCAAATCAAGTGAACGATGACATACAGGGCATGAGCGCTCCTGTAGATTGGGCTGTCTGAACGCAGGCCCGGCCTCCGACTGATCGTCGAACGAGCCGCAGGCTTTCTTAACCCAGCAGGTCGGCTCCGGACATCCGGAGAGCGACAGTGAACCCTGATCCAGTAAACAATGACACCAAGACCAACGACAGCCCACCGTATCCGTCGGCTCCTAGTCGGAGCCTTCGTTTTCCCCCTCCTCGCAGCATCGCTGCTTGCCCAGTCCTTCGGCACCATTACCGGCCGCGTTTACGATGAGCGTTCCGGACAGTCGCTCGAGGGCGCAGTCGTCCGGATTGTCGGCACCAATACCCTCGATTACACGACGACGACCGGCAATTTCTCAATCTCGGCGCCTGCCGGTCAGGCCCAGATTGAGGTCGAATACGTCGGTTTGGACACCGCCACCCAGTCGGTCACCGTCAGCGCCGGCACGGTCACCCGGGTCGACGTCGGCCTTACCAGCACCGTCCTCCAACTCGACTCGTTTGTCGTCCAGGAGTCCGTCCGCGGCCAGTCGCTCGCGATCAACATGCAGAAGGTCGCCTCGGGCATCGTGAACATCGTCTCCGAGGAAACCTTCGGCCAGATGACCGACGCCAACGTCGGTGTCGCCCTTCAGCGGCTTCCCGGCTTGAGCGTGAACGAGGACAACGACGGCTCGACCGCGGGGATCAACATTCGCGGCATCGCCGGTGACTACAATTCGTTCCAGATCGACGGCAATCGTGCCCCCAACCCGGGCGGCACGAGCCGGTCCTTCAATTCGAACCAGTTCATGGCCGACGGCGTGACCACGATTGAGGTGATCAAGGCGCCGACCCCTGACAAGGACGGCGACGCGATCGGCGGCATCATCAATGTCGTCTCCCGCAGCGCGTTCCAGCGCGACGGCCGCGACTTCAAGTTGAAGCTGGCCGGCGTCTACAGCGATCTTCCCAAGAAGTGGGGCCATGCCGCCAGCCTGCAGTACAACGACCTCTTCAGCATCATGGGCGGCGATAAGAACCTCGGCATCAGCCTGACGCTCAGCAGCTACAGCACCAACCGGTATTCGATCAACGCCGACATGGACTGGGTCCAGGTGAATCCGGAGAACAATCCGCAGCTGCCAAATCTGGCGGAGGAGGAGCAGCTTTACGGCCGGCCCGTCTGGTTCTGGGAGTCCACCCACTTCGAGTACGACACGCGGGTTACGGACACCTACGGGCTCAGCGGTTCGATCGATTTCCGCACCGACGACCAGAATTCGTACTATTTCCGTCCGCTCTACAGCCATTTCAGCCGGCAGGGAACGACGACGGAAACGGACATGGATATCGACACCCGCTTCCAGGACGAGCTGGGCGGACGGAAGACCTATGCGTTCCTCAACGCGACCTCCGGTGGCGCCACCCCGGGCAGCTCCGGCAGCCGTGGTTCCCGCGGCTGGATCGGAACCGAGGAGGACAATTACAACGACCTGTACTCGATCAACTTCGGCGGCAAGCACGAGCGGCCGGACAGCCTGCTCACCTACGACTTCTTCTACTCGTACAGCAAGAATGTCGTCACCGACGACACCGAGCTCAACATGCTGATGGAGCCCGATGATCCGTGGATCGTCCAGGAGTACAAGATTCACAAGATCCACAAGGGGGACGTCGAGGTCCATGTCACCAACGGAGTCGACATCAGCGACCTCAGCCTGATGAGCGAGGGCGAGCTCGAAGAAGTGAGCTCGGTCAAGGAGGAGCACATCTATAGCGCCCGGCTCGACTGGGAGAAGAGATTCGAGCGCGAGAAGGGCGTCTTCACGTTCAAGACCGGCGCCAAGTGGCGGATGAGCGCACCCAAATACGATCGGACCCTCTCCCTGTACGAGATGGACGAGGACTTCCCCTATGATCGCGTGGTCACTCCCGTCGATGTCTGGTTGTTCATGAAGCCCAAGTATTATGACGTCGTTCCCAAGAAAGGCCAGGCACTGCTGAGGTCCAATCCGGAGCTCTTTGATCTCGATTCAAACGAGACGATTACGCAGACCAACATCCGCGATTACGATGCGGAGGAGTCCACCACGGCCGCCTATGTCATGGGCACGTACCGCTTCGGACGGCACACGATCCTCGGCGGCGTCCGATACGAGAAGAATGAATGGGAAAGCCAGCGGGTACGGGTGCCGGTGATCGGCGGAGTGGCCACGCCGCAGAGGGAAGACCTGAAGAGATCCTATGACTTCTGGCTGCCGGGGCTGCACCTGCGGCACGAGCTGCGCAAGAACCTCATCATGCGCGAGAGCTACAACAAGAGCTATGGCAAGCCCAACCTCGGCCAGCTCACGCTCGGGCGGATCATCGCCAGGCCCAGCGGCAGCAACCTGGTGGGCAATATCACCGACGGAAATCCCGACCTCCAGCCGGTCGAATCCCACAACTTCGACTGGCAGATCGAGTACTACACCGCCAACAGCGGGCTGTATTCCATCGGCGTGTTCTACAAGGACGTGACGAACTTCTCGTTCCAGTGGGACACTCGGTTCAATACACTCGATGCGAGCGGCGAGCCGATCATCGTCATCGGGCAAACCAGTGGTCCGCGGTATCGCCGGGTGTCGAATGGCGCAAGCGCGGAACAATACGGCCTCGAACTCATCGCCCGCCAGCGGCTAACGATGCTGCCATGGTTCTTCAAGAACATCACCGCCAACGCCAGCGCGACGTTCTCGGAAAGCGAGGCGCTGTATCCTCACCGTACGATTGAGCTTGGTGGTGACGGCCGGACGGACCTTCCTCTCCCGGGATTTTCCCCCTACATCTTCACGGCATCGCTGGAGTATGCCCGAGGTGGATTCCGCGCCCGGGCCGATTACCGGTATCGTGACGACTATGTCGAGGGGCTCGGTGCGAACATTGAAAGCGACGAGTACTATGCCGCCGAGGAACGGGTCGATGCCGAGATGAGCTACGAGTTCCGCAAGGGACTCAGCATCTACGCCAGCGCCACGAACCTCACCGACCGCTGGCAGGTCTCCTACCAGGGCTACCCGGCCTTCGTCGAGGACTCCAGCTTCGCCGGCACGAAGTGGACCGTCGGCATGGAATACAAGTTCTGATGATGAACTCGCACCTCAGGGTGCGAATTCATTAAATGGATTCAGCGGCCCCGGCGGGTTTCCCGCCGGGGCTTTTTTGTGCGCCTGCGGCGCGGTTGTCGGTTATCAGTTCTTCGTTGCCAGGATCCGGTTTCAATTACCCGTTAACGTAGGGGCGCAGCCTTGCGTGCGCCCGCGTTGCCCGTTCGATCCCCCGTCCCGTAGGGGCGCAGTCTCGTCTGCGCCCGCGATATCAATCAGACGGTCATTCTCGCAGGGGCGCAGCAAGGCTGCGCCCCCTGAAGTTTGGCTCAATTGTGGGCGTAGAAGACGGCGCTGGCGAGGTGGGCTTCGAGTTTGTGCGCGTTCTGGTCCGAGACGTTGCGTGCTCGGAAGTGCGATAAACTCTCGTGACG
>WYBX01000102.1 GCA_011525695.1 Verrucomicrobiia bacterium | reverse complement strand
GCCTCGATCGGCATGCAATCGCAATTCGGTGAAAATCCATACCTGTCCTCCGAAGGCCCGGCGAAGGAGGCCGACCGCTTTGGTCGAGCTGCCGACTACCACGGCAGAACGGCCATCCGCACCGCCTGCGCCGAAGGTGCGACGGCGATCTTGGTCGGTTTCCGCCGTCGCTTCGCTATGGCGTGACGAGACGACCAGAGCGCGGCAATCCGGCCGCAAAACACGACGCCAGCCCGGCAATCACCCAAGAATCCCTACGTCGACAAATCGGCAACTTTTGCGACCAGCGAAAAATCGGTAACACGTCATAGGAGGGCAGGTATGTCTTCCCGCTGGGGTGATCGGCGATTTGCAGGAGCGCGCCCACGCCACCAGCGGAGGCCATCGTGCTCACTATGTCGAAACCCCAGGTGTGGGATTCCTTTGCTCTTGATCAATCACGTCGCACCTCATATTTCATCCCGCGCTTATCCAGCTCTACACGGAAGAGTTCAAAAGCGCGTTCAGCCAAAGAGGGATCCACGGTTTGTACATTGAGTGTTCTAATAAGAATGCTCACTTGATTACCAACCTCTAGGACGCTGATATGAAAATCAAGTGTGAGTGATGTCTTCTGATATGTCGCACGGTATTCAACTCCTGCTGGACCCACGTCTGGGCTTTCCACAACCATACCCAGCTCCCGCGCAACGGCGCGCAGCCCGTCAATGAGCGCCAAACGATCTGCCACAGGCGACAGCTTGATCTCGATTACGCGACCGGCTTCCCACGCGCACGCGGAAAGAAACAGAGCTACACCCAAAATCGTCCGAACCGGCTTCATGGAAAGTGCTCCCCATCGATTAGGCCTTTAATGCCGAATGGTATCGTTCCGAGTAAGGCGTATGCCGCACCCATGGGCCCCACCCAATTCCCTTGCGGGTTCGTGCTGTAGTTTGTCTTAATCCACTGAATCTCGTTTCTATTTAGGTCGTGACTATAAGATGCCACATCGCCTTGATTAAGAATCGCGTTTTGACCTCTATCCTGCGCTGTTCCCCATCCCAAACCTCCAAACATCCCATATTCGGGTATCGCGACGTTCTTGATCAGATTACTGATCGCTTTTAACGGGTTACCGCTACTAACGACATTTCCCAATGTGACAACGTCAGCCACGGCAGTCGCCGTTGTAACGACTGTCCCAACTGCCCCAGCAACCGTAGCAACTGCATCCGTTGCGAGAATTGTCACCGCTCCTCCAACGCCACTACCGATTTGACTGAAACCTGTCTCCAATGTGCCGGATGCTCCAAGCGTCAGCGCTCCCAAAGCCACATTCCCAAAGCCGGACACGACGTCGCCCACACCGCCAAGCAAACCACCAACGAGCGGGATATTGCGAAGTGCATCGCCGAGTGACGACCCTCCATTCACCGGTGTGCTGGCAGTAGTAGTCGCAGCCCCTTGCGCCTCCGTCGGCGAATCGCCATTGGGCCCGGTCGCGTTGACCGATGTCTGGCCCGTGCTGCTGGCGACGGCCACCTCGCTCGGCGGATTGTTGAGCACATGTTCAGCCAACTGGTAGCTCGTTGCCCCCAACGAGCTCACCGTTCCCTGGAACTCGCCATTGACGTATACGCTGTAATCCATCCCCGGATTGCTGAATTGGCTGTCGTCAAAGCCGCCCATAACCGCACGCTCCATCTCCCGTTCCCAAGCTCGTTCGAGGTGCCGCATTTCCTGCAGCCAGTCGGCATACTCCTCATCGAGCCAGTCGTCATAATCACCCGCTGTGAATTGGGGCTCTGGTGGGTAGGCGGCGGGCTCCATCCCCAAATAGTCCCAGCGATTAACAGGGTCGTTCAGCACGAACCCGTACAGATTCAGCCCGCCCGACTCCTCGATCGGATCCTGGTTGATGAACCGGCCCTCGCGGGGCGTGTAGTATCTTTGGCCGTAGTACACCAAGCCCGTTTCCGAATCCACGAACTTCGTCGAGAACCGGAAGGGATTGTCGGCCATGGTTGGATCGAAGCACTGGGCGCGGAGCGGTTCGCCGAAGGCGGTGTATTGCCTTGCCCTGCCACCGCTGGGGCGGTGCCGGCAGGGCGGCGCCCTTCGGGCCAACCTTGCGGTTGGGCCATCTCCGCGCTGCCGCGCTCCGTCATACGCCGCCGCCAGGCCGCCGGTATCGGCATTCAAGAGCGCCGCGATGTTGCCGTCATAGCTGCGAAGAGGGGCCTTCCCGCTTGGGTGATCGGCGATCTGCAGCAGCGCGCTCACACCGCCAGCAGAGGATATGCTGATCACGATGTCGACTCCCTTGCGCGATCTGATCGCGAATCGTCCCGGGCATTGCCTGCCTGGAGAATCCCGGCTTGGATTGGCGGCGTGGACACCACGCACGCCGCCGCGCCCGACGCGGCCTCACCCGCCGCCCGGCTCGCCCGGCAAATCGAATTCATCGCCGAGTGCGACAAGTTGAAGGATGTCTTCCGGCAGACAATCACCACCGGAAGCCGCCGCGCGGAAAACGATGCGGAGCATTCCTGGCACCTCTGCCTCTGCGTCATCGTCCTCGCCGAACATGCGAACACCCCGCAGCTCGATGTTCTCCGCGTCCTGAAGATGCTGATCGTGCATGACCTCGTCGAAATCGACGCGGGCGACACGTTTGCCTACGATGTCGCCGGGATGGCGGGCCAGCACGAGCGCGAGGCCGTCGCCGCCGAGCGGATCTTCGGACTGCTCCCGGAGGATCAGGCGCGCGAGTTCCGCAGCCTCTGGGACGAGTTCGAGGCGAAGGCGACGGCGGAGTCCCGGTTTGCCACGGCCGTCGATCGGTTCCAGCCCGTGCTGCAGAACTGCCGGACTCAGGGTGCTGCCTGGGCCCGGCATGGCATCACCCATGACCGGGTGGTCGCGCGCAACCGGCATATCGCCGACGGCTGCGCTGAACTGTGGCGCCATGCCGAGCGTATGCTCCAGGATTCGGTCGAGGCCGGCCATCTCGCGCCCGCGCCGCGCACCTAACCCGGATGCATCCCGGTCCGGTCGCATAGGCCGTCGGGACTCCACGCTCCCGCGACTTGCGCCGCGGCCTTCAAGCGTGGCACTGCCCACGATCTCGCGAAAATTCTGCGGCCTGCCGCCTTGCACATCCCGAGCGGCACCGGCCACGCCGCAGCTTGTCAGCGCGCGCGCCGGTTCACATCCTCTCGTCCATTGAAAAAGGTCCCAGCCCAACAACATCAATTTCCGCAGATTGAGGTTCCGCCCCCGCCTTCGCAGCCAAGGCAGCTGGCGGCGCTCTCCAACTGGCGAACAACCATCGAGGCCTGCCGCGATGGCTCATGTCGTCCCAGAACCCGTGGATTTTCCAGGCTCGTTTGGCTGCTTTCCATCCCGTGGCTGGTCCTCGCGGCCGTCGCGGACGCCGCGATCACCCCGCCCGATCCAAGTCCTCCCCCCTTCACCGCCAAGGAACTCGCGCAGGGGTTTCGGGAGCATGTCATCCTTGCCCGGCCGCATGCGGCGCGGCAGGCACTGGCCGAGGACCAGGAGACCCGGGCCGGGATCCGAATCCGCCGTTCCTTCGAGCGGTTGCGCAACCTGCGCGTCCTCGAGCTCCCGTCCTCCGATTCCGCGGATGCCGCAATTGCCCGGCTGCGCGCGAGCGGAGCGTATGAATTCGTCGAGCCCGACTACATCCGCCACATCGCAGTGGAGCCGAACGACCCGCAGTTCGGCGCACTCTGGGGCATGAAGAATCCTGGACCCGGCACCGATGGCGGCATGATCGGAGGGATCGCCGCGTCCGGCGCATGGGATATCATCCACGACGCTCCCGAAGTCGTCGTCGCGGTGGTCGACACCGGGATCAACGTCAACCACCTCGATCTTGCGGGCAACATCTGGGTCAACTCCCACCCCACCCGCGGCGACATCAACGGCGCGAACTTCGTCGGTGGCCGCGGTGCCATCGTCAGTGGCAATCCGGCCGACGACAACGGCCATGGCACGCATGTCGCCGGAACCATCGGGGCCGTGGGGAACAATGGCCGCGATGTGGCGGGCGTGGCATGGCGGGTGAAGCTGATGGCGCTCAAGGTGTTTCCCGCGACGGGCTCCGGTTCCACCTCGGACATCGTCGGCGCGATTCATTACGCGATCGAGCACGGGGCGCACATCATCAACGCCAGCTACGGAGCGCTGTCCAACACCTCGTTTTCGCAGGCCGAGCTCTCGGCGATCGCGGCCGCCCGCTCGGCCGGTATCATCTTCGTGGCCGCCGCCGGCAATTCGGCTGCCAACATGGATGTTTCCCGTTTCTACCCGGCCAGCCATGCCCTCGACAACATCGTCACAGTCGGCAACTCCACCCGCCGCGACGAACTTTCGCTCTCGACCAACTATGGTTCCGCGGTCGACCTGTTCGCGCCCGGTTCGGAGATCATCTCGCTTCGCCACAGCAGCAACACCGGCACCGTCACATTCAGCGGCACCTCGATGGCCGCACCGCATGTCTCGGGCGCCCTGGCCCTGCTCCGCGCCCGATTTCCCAACGACAGCTATCGGCAGCTGATCAACCGGCTGCTCCGCGGAGCCGAGCCCAGCGTCAACCCGGAGCCGAACTATTCCTTTGTCGGAAAATCCCAGACCGGCGGCCGGTTGAACGTGCTGAGAGCGCTCCAGACCGAGGCCGACGCCGACGGCAACCGGCCCTTCAACGACAACTTCTCCCGCCGGCCGCGATTCACCAGCGACAATCTCGCCCTGCGGGCCAGCAATACCGGTGCTACCCGCGAGTTCGGCGAGCCGAACCACGCCTCTGCGCTCGCCGGCGCCAGCCTCTGGTGGGAATGGGTCGCCCCCGCCGATGCCAACGTCAGCATCGTGACGACCGGCAGCGGCTACGACACCGTACTGTCCGTCTACACCGGCACCGTCCTGAGTTCGCTCGCGCCAGTGGCCGCCAACGACAACGACGGTTCCAGCCTGACCAGCCGCGTCTCCTTCCAGGCTCAGGCCGGGGTTACGTATCAGATTGCGGTGGACGGTCGCAATGGTGCCAGCGGGCTGACGCTGCTCCGGCTCGGCACCACGCCGGCCAACGATGCCTTCGCCGCCGCCGTGACGCTCAGCGGCGAAAGCCTGCAGATCACCGCCTCGAATGCGAACACCAGCCGCGAATCCGGCGAACCGAAGATCCTCAATTTCAATGGCGGCACCTCGCTCTGGTACCGCTGGACCGCTCCACGCTCCGGCCGGTTCCAGGTGGCGGCCGTCAGCGATGATTTCGATCCGCTCCTGGCCGTCTACACGGGCACTTCGCTTACGTCGCTCAACCTCGTGGATGCCAATGACAATTCCGGCTCACTGAGCTCCGGCAGCCTTTGCACGATCGAGGCCCTCCAGGGGACGACCTACATGATCACCGTCGACTCGCGCGATGTCAGCGCCGTCGGCAATTTCAACCTCAGCATCACCGACTCGCGCTGGCAGGCGGCTGTCGGCGATGCCATCACCGGCGCGCCGGCCGTCGCGCCGGACGGCACGATCTATTTTGGCAGCACCGATGGTTCGCTCTATGCCGTCTCGCCTGCCGGAACCATCAAGTGGAGCGTGGCCACCGGCGGGCTGATCGACACCTGCTCACCCGCGATCGCACCGGACGGGACCGTTTACATCGGATCGAACGACGGCCAGCTCTATGCGGTGGCTCCGAACGGCACGCAGCAATGGACCCGGACGCTCGCCGTTCCCGCCTCCAACAGCCCGGCGCTCGCGGCCGATGGGACCATCTACATCAAGGCGGGCGACGGCTTTCTCTATGCGCTCGACCCCGCCAGCGGCACGGAGAAATGGCGGTTCAACGTGAACGCGCCGACCAGCTATGCGAGTCCCGCCATCGCAGCCGACGGGACCATCTACCAGGGCTCGGAGAATGGGACGCTCTACGCGATCAATCCCAACGGAACTCAGAAATGGGCCTTTTCGCACCAGCAGGGCAGCGACATCTACACCGTTCCCGCCATCGATGCGTCGGGAAACCTGTACTTCTCCGTCCTCAACACCGGCGACCTGTTCAGCCTGACGCCTGCGGGTTCGCTGCGCTGGATCTACGAGGGCGCCAGCATCGCGAGCAGTTCATCCGCCTGCCTCAGTGCCGATGGCGGCACCGTCTATTACGGCGGATACGACCGGAAGCTGCATGCCGTGAACACCGCGACCGGCCTGGCCCGCTGGACCTACCCGCTGGAGGACGAGGTGCGCGCCAGTTCGCCGGCCATCGATGCCCATGGCGTGGTCTATATCGGCTGCTATGACGGCCGGCTGTATGCCATCAATGCCGATGGCACGCTCGCGCGCACCTTCGACACCGGCGATTGGATCCGTTCCTCTCCCGTCATCTCCGGCACCACTCTTTACGTCGGCAGCAACGATGCCAAGCTGTACGCCTTCGACATTGGCTCGGCCGCCGGCACCGGCCCCTGGCCGCAATATCGAAACAATGCCCGGCGAACGGGCCGGGCGCTGCCGGCAGTAAGCTTCACCTCCCAGCCCGCCAGCCAGTCGCCGCTGGCCGGCGGCAGCGTCACCTTCACCGCGGCGGCCACTGGCGAGCCGGTACCAACGTATCAGTGGCAATATAACGGCACCGACGTCACCGGAGCAACTGGCTCCTCGCTGACGATCCCGAACCTTGAGCCGGCCCAGGCCGGGCTGTACACGGTCGTGGCCAGCAGCGGGACGGCCACCGTGAGCGCGCCGGCGGTACTGGGCGTGCAACTCGATGATTCCACCCGGCGCGCTGGAGCCGGCGCCGAAACGCCGGACATCCAGCATCCCAACACGCGTTTCTACGATCAAATCCTGCTGCAGGGCACCGGCGTGACCACCCGCGCCGACGCGGGGCAAGTCGTCCGGGTCTCCTTCATCGACCTCACCGATGACATCGTGCAGGTCGAGTTCAGCGGCGCCGGGACGCTGACCGTCGTGCTGGATGCCGCTTCCGGGCCGGCGACACCAGTCAACTATGAGCAGCCGTCGGTCTCCTACATGAAGGGTCATGCCAGCATCGTCGTGACCGGTGCGGACGAGACCACGTATCTCACGGTGTTTTCGGTCGGCCGGCTGACGGCGCATGATCCGGAAAGCGATCAGAACGGCTTCGACTTCATGAAGCCGATCAGCGAGACGAATGTGCCGGCCAACAACCGGAGTCCGCTCTTCGTGGGCCACGGCTCGACCGAATATGACGGGATGGCCGACCTCGGATTCGTCGCGATCCTCAGCGAGAACGGCCGGTTCGGCGGACTGTTCACGGCCAATGCCAGCTACTTCGGCCACAAGGGAATCACCGGCGTCTATGCGCCGGGTGTGGAGTTCACCGGACCGGTCTATCTCGGGAACCTGAGTGCGTTCGATGACGGCACACCGATGCTCGTTTTCGGCTCCGCGCCGCAGACGAGCATTCACGGCGGCGATCTCTTCCAGGACAACCATCGCGCCGTGCAGGTGCGCGGAATTACGCAGCTGCGGTTCGTGGACGGACTCGATTCGCACGCACGACCGCAGCCGGCGCAGCAGAACCGGGCCCGGCTGGAACAGGACGGCGCCGATGTCACCGCCCAGATCGCCGTCGACCCGGCGCCATAGTCGGAGCCTGCGGTAGGGGCGACTTCGACCTGCCAATGCGAAACGGGCTTGCAGGGCCGACACCTCTCGACCGGCTCGAGGCCTTCGGACCGAGCAAACAGTTGGCCGGCAGCTTGTCGAACCGGCTTGCCGGCGGGCCGCTTTCGAATGAACCGTGCGAAATTGCGCTGGTTCGACACGCCCACCGGTCGGAGACCTGACCTACTGGCTGCGCCGCTCAATTGCGCCAGGATCAGGGCACCTCGTACACCTCCACCAGCGCGATGCCCGTGAGCAGACCGACTGCCCCCACAAACGGCGCCGCAGTCACCTGCACGGTATACGGACCGGGCGGCAGGGTCAGGACAAGCGCGGCATCAAGGGAGTCCGTACTGAGCGGAAAGGCACCGACCGAGGAAAAGAGCGCCGGTAATTGCGAGCCCGACCAATCGTTGTTCTCGGCCAGCCGCTCCTGCCCGCGAAACACCTCGAGCTTCGGATTCACCACCCAGCCCGTGACGTTGTGGTACCTCAGTGCCGGTCCGACGGCCCGGATCAGCACCGTCTTGGCCGTTGCCCCTGCAATCACGAAACCGGCCGTCAGCGTGTCGTCGCCTGCACCGACGCGGGTCCGCGCGGAGACATTCGTCAGCCTGGCGCCTCCCTGGCCGGTGGGATCGGCATCATAGGCTTCGGCCAGCGCGACTCCGGTGGCGTCATTGGCCCCATTGATCTGCACGGTGTGCGGTCCAGTGGGTAACGTCGCCAGCAATGCCGCATCCCTGCTTCCCGACGACAGCGCGAAAGCGCCCACAGCCTGCGTGATTTGTTCCAGCGCCTCGGTGCGAGCCCAGTCGTCATTGAAGGCGATCTGGCTACCGCCGGCGTCATGGAGCGAGAGCCGGGGATCGCGGAGATAGCCGGGCACACTATACGGCTCCAGCCCGGGTCCGACGCCGCGCAACAGGAGTGAACGGCTCGTACCAGGCGAACCGCCGTCGATCACGAAGCCCATGATCAGGGTCTCCGCCCCCAGTCCGGCCGGCGCCCGCAGCGAGAGGTTGACCAGCCGGCTCGGCGCGCCGGTGCTTACGGCCAGTGCCGCGGTAGGCGAATCCACCGTGCCGATCGGGTTGCCCACCCGCACGAAAATCTGCGCCGGGGCGGTCGCCGGAAGCACCAGCAGCGGATCGTTGGCCCCCGGAATCAGCTTCCCGTCCTTGAACCATTGGTACGCAAGCCCGGGGCCGGTGGCCGTCACCCGGAAGGCCACGCGCTCCCCGATCGCCATCGTCTGCGCCGCCGGCGCCTCGGTGACCGCCACCCGGGGGTCGTGGCTGGTGTCTACCGGCGTCCCCCGCAGGATCACGGAGCGCGCCGAATCGATCACGTGCACTGCGCCGGAAGGATCCACGGCCACGCCGCCGATGTCCTGGAAATGCCAGGCGGTCTCGGTCAGCCGCGCGACCGCCCCCAAAGGCGAAATCCGCCACACCTGGCTCGACTGCGTTGTCACAAACAGGTGCCCGTCGGAGCCGGCGGCGATGGCCAGCGCACCACGGAGGTTCACCGACGTCCCCACCCCGCCCAAGGTCTCGCTCCATCCCGTCCACGATGTCGCGTTCCCGGCATGGATCGTCACGGTGCCGTCCGTGGCGATCCGCACGATTTCACCGGTACCCTGGTCGGCTATGAAAAGGTTACCCGCTGGATCCAGCGCGAGCCCGCGCGGCACGCTCAGCACCACCTGGGCATCCTCGCGGCGGTACAGGAGCGACACGGCGCCACCGGGGGTGATCGCCGCCACATAACGCTCTTCCGGGCAGGAGACGAAGACCCGACCGGTTGCATCGACGGCGATCCCATGCGGGCTGAAGGAGTCGCGGGCCAGCGTCGAGACCTGCCCGTCGGACGTGAGCCGGCGGACACTCTGGTTGCCGGTATCCGCGATGTAGAGCGTCCCGGCGGCATCGATGGCGATCCCCCTCGGATTCCGAAACCGGGCGCTGACGGCCGGGCCGTCGAGATCGCCGGCCTGGTCCACGCTGCCGGCAATGGTCGTGACGATCCCGCCCGAAATCTTCCGAACGGCATTGCCGTCGACCACGAAGATCTGGCCCGCGGCGTCGCTCGCAATAGCCGTCAGCGTCGAGAATTGCGCGGTCGCGACGGGGCCGTCAGCCATTCCGGGCGAGTCCAACTGGCCCGCGGCCACGGTGAGCGAGAGCGAGGGTGCGATGACGAGCTCGGCGGGAGGCGAGGTCACCCTGCCGGCGGTGTTGATGATTTCCACCGTGTAGGTGCCGGCATCGGACGCCTGCACCGGAAAGAAGGGCAGATTCGGCGTGTTGCGATCAAGCACGATGCCATCCTTGCGCCAGACGTAGCTGGAGGCACCCTGCGCGTGGGTGCTGAAGCTAGGGTTGGCGCCGATGACGGTGACGATCCCCTTTGGTGGATAAATGAAAACCGGGGGCGGCTCGCGGCGAAGCAGCGGAAACCGGACGAGAAATCCCTGGGCGACTCCGATCGCGGTGGTGCCAGTCCCGCCCGTGGAGCCCGTGATCTTCATGAAACTGAGATGACCCAACAGCGGAACCGCCGGCGGCAGGTAACCGGTCAACACGCTCGTGGATGTCGGCGGGAACGAGTCGGCCGTGGAAAACAGCTCGTTGCCCTCGAGATCCTCGACATAGACGCTCAGGAAGTCGTCCGTCGTCGCGCCCGGGATCGGTTCCCATTCGACCTGCAACCTATCCACCACGAGGCCCTGCAGCTGATCGAAATTCGTGATCCGGACCGGCGCGACGCCCGAGCCGCCGCTGACGGTCACCGGGGTGCTGCGGTTCCCGCTGAGAATGGTGTAGGTGCCGTTGGGAAATTCCGCCTCCATCGCCGCGCGATCGGTGAATTCCTCAAAAAATTCGAATTCCACCGAACCGACCCGCGTGAGGGCGCGCAGCTGGCCGTCGGGCGCGCGGAAGTTGACGGGCGGAATGGGTACGGTGGAGGCGTCGAGGGTGACGTAGACGCCGAATCCGGCACCGGCCGGCGTGATCTGGATTCCCGAATCCTGATCGTAGGCATTGAGCTTGAGGATGAGGACAGATTCGGGAGCCTGCGCCCAGGCAGCGGCTGCCGTGCAGCCAAGGGCGACGATGAACCGGAGGAGCGCTGGACACATTTGCTCCCATCTTCAATGTTGGGTCACGACCGGCTCAATACGGCAATCGATTTTCCCGAGCCGGAGCGGGCGCGGGGCCGATGGCTGTGGAATTTAGGCAAGAAATTCCCTTGAAGCATGCGGATCCGACAACCTCACCGCAGGCAAGCGCCAGTGCGGTGAACAGATCCACATTCACATCGGGTGCGGTCTCTCAAGATCGGGCGCAGCAAGACTGCGCCCCTACGGATGCTTGGTTGCGCAAGGAAAGCCGCACCGACTTCGGGCGCAGCAAGACTGCGCCCCTGCTATGAAGGCACCGGTCAAGCGGGAACGTTGAGAAGGGATGAGATTATCGGTAGGAAAAGGAGAAGTTTGCTTTCTTGTTAGTTACCCCGCCGGGGGTCGCGGGGGCGGCGAG